>CP152408.1:3888333-4536388 GCA_038961845.1 Xylophilus sp. GW821-FHT01B05 | reverse complement strand
GCTGCTGCTGTCGCCGATCCTGGTGGACTACCTGGGTAACTTCGTGCGGGTGGCGGTGCTGGCCCCCGTCGTGCTGCGGGACCGGTCGACCGCACTCGTGCTGTGGCGGCGCCAGTGGAAGTACGCCCTGGTAGTGGGCGTCATCAGCCCGGTGTCCTATGTGCTGGTGTTGTACGCCATGCAGACGGCGCCGCTGTCGCACGTGGCGCCTGCGCGCGAGGTGTCGATGCTGTTTGCCGCGCTGATCGGCGGGCATTTGCTGGGCGAGGGCGACAGGGTGCTGCGGCTGTTTGGCGCGCTGTGCATCGCCGCTGGCGTCACCGCACTGGCTTTAGGCTGATCTCACCGTGAGCGCAGAGCCGCTGCTGTTCGGCTGCGATTTCTCCTCGAGCCCCGGCCGGCGCAAGCCCATAGTGCTGGCGTTCGGGCGGCTGGCGGGCGCACGGGTACAGCTTGTGGGCTTGCAGTCGTTCGAAACCCTGGCCGACTTTGGTGCCTGGCTGGCCACGCCGGGCCAACCCTGGTTGGGCGGCTTTGACCTGCCCTTTGGCTTGCCACGCGAGCTGGTGCAGACGCTGGGTTGGCCGACCGACTGGGCGGCATGCATGGACCACTACGCAGGTCTATCGCGCGCCGCCATACGCGATCACTTCGCCGCCTTCTGCGCGGCACGGCCCGTCGGCGCCAAGTTTGCGCACCGGGTGACAGACGGGCCGGCCGGCGCCAGCCCGTCGATGAAATGGGTGAACCCGCCGGTCGCCTACATGCTGCAAGCCGGTGTGCCGCTGCTGCGCGCCTCGGGTGCCTACTTGGCAGGCGTGATGCCGCACCAGGCCCAGGCCGAGAAGATTGCGCTGGAGGCTTACCCCGGTCTGCTGGCGCGCGAGGTGCTCGCGCGGCGCAGCTACAAGAGCGACACGCGCGCCAAGCAGACGACCGATCGCCTGATTGCGCGCAAAGACCTGCTGGCCGCGCTGGAGTGTGGCGTCGGCCCGGCCGGGCCGCTGCGCCTGGGGCTGCGGCTCAAGCTGAGCCCGGCGCAGCACGACCGGCTGGTGGCCGACGGCAGCGGCGACGCACTGGACGCTGTGCTGTGCCTGCTGCAGGCGGCTTGGGCCTTGCGCCGGCAGGGCGAGGGCGCCGCCTGCTACGGGCTGCCGGACGGGACTGATCCTCTGGAAGGCTGGATCGTCAGTGCCTGAAATTTAAGAGAAATATGCCTTTTCCCCATATCCCACCTGGGGTTATAGCTATAGTTAGTGTAGCGTTCGCCGCACAGTAGGATGTCCGCATGTCCCGTGCAATGCGCTTCTTCGCTGTCCTTCTTGCCGTGCTGTGGCTGGCTGGTACTGCAGCGGCCGCACCGGCGCCCTGGTACCAGTGGCGCAGCCTGCTCAACGGCGCGCGTGTCTGCGCGCAGACCTCGCCCGGCGAAGGCTGGGCGCGCGATGACGGCCCCTACCGCGACGCCGGCTGCCGGCATGTCCTGCGCGTGATCCGCCTGTAGCGGCACGGGTTGATGAATCGGTAACAGCGCCGCAATGGCGCTGGCATAGACTGCGCTGCGGTGTCGTGAGGGCACCGGTCCAAGACCAAGAAGGGGAATTTCATGAATCTGGTTCAGCGCGTCCAGGACATCCTGCTCAAGCCCAAACAGACCTGGCCGGTGATAGAGGCCGAGCCGGCAGACGCGGGCTCGCTCTACAAGGGCTACCTCATGCCGTTGGCGCTGATCCCGGCGCTGGCCAGCTTCATCGGTCTGTCGCTGATCGGTGTGGGCGCCTTCGGTGTGCATGTGCGCATTCCCATCGTCTCCGGCCTGGTGTCGCTGCTGCTGGGCTATGTGCTGACCTTGGTGATGACGTTCGTGCTGGCGCTGATCGTCGATGCGCTGGCGCCCACCTTTGGCGGCACGCGCAATCGCGTCGCTGCGCTCAAGCTGGTGGTCTATGCCAGCACTGCGGCGCTGGTGGGCGGCATCTTCAGCCTGCTGCCCATGCTGTCGGTGCTGGGCCTGCTGGCGGCGCTGTATTCGCTCTACCTGCTCTACACCGGCCTGCCGGTGCTCATGAAATGCCCGCAGGATAAGGCGGTGGGCTATACCGCCGTGGTGGCCATCTGCGGCATCGTCGCGGCCGTGGTGATCGGCAGCCTGTCGGCGTTGTTCACGCCCTCGCATGCGGTGCTGGGTGCAGCGGGCAGCGTGAGCCTGAACACGCCGGGCGGCCAGGTCTCGATCGACACCTCCAAGATGCAAGAGGCCGCGCGCCGCATGGAAGACGCCGGCAAACGCCTGGAACAGGCCCAGGCCTCGGGCGACAGCGCTGCGGTGAGCAAGGCCACCGGCGACATGATGGCGGCGCTGACCGGTGGCGGTGGCACGGTGATCCCGTCCGACCAATTGCGTGCGCTGCTGCCGGAGACGGCGGGCGGCCTGCCGCGCGAATCGATCGAGGCGCAAAGCGGCGGCGCCATGGGCCTGGGCGGCAGCACCGCGCGCGCCACCTACCGCAATGGCGACCAACGCATCGAACTGGCCGTGACCGATGCCGGCGCTGCCGGCGCGCTGGCCACCGCGTGGTCGCAGATCACGCTGGACCGCGAAACCGCCGACGGCGTGGAGAAGGTCTACAAGGACGGCAAGCGCACCGTGCGCGAGGACTACCGCAAGGACAAGAGCCACGGCGAGTACCTGCTGATCCTGGACAACGGCCTGCTGGTCGAAGGCAAGGGTGACAACCTCGACATCGACGCCGTGCGCAGTGCCGTCAAGTCGCTGGACCTTGGCCGCGCCGAGGGCCTCAAGCGCCCGCAGAAATCCTGATACTTACTTTTTCCCTACGCCCTTGTCACCGACTCCATGCCCACTGATCTGATCCTGGTCCGCCACGGTGAAACCGATGCCAATCGCGAGCTGCGCTTCCAGGGCCAGGTCGACCGCCCGCTCAACGCCACCGGCCATTTGCAGGCGCAGCGGCTGGCCGAGCGCGTGGCGGGCGCGCCGCCCGATCTGCTCTGGTCCAGCGACCTGGCCCGCGCGCGCGAAACCGCCACGCCGGTGGCTACGCAGACCGGTCTGGTGCTGGCAACGGATGCCGGCCTACGCGAGCAGAACTTTGGCGCCGTCGATGGCATGCGCGTGGCCGATATCCAGCGCGATTTTCCCGAGGAATGGCAGCGTTGGACGCTGTTTCGCGCCGACAACGCCATGCCGGGCGGCGAGTCCACGCGCGACTTTCATGCGCGTGTGATCGGCGCCCTGCGCCGCGTGGCCGCCGCGCATGCGGGCCGCACCGTGCTGGTGGTGACGCATGGTGGCGTGTTGGACATGGTTTACCGCACCGCGCGTGCATTGAGCCTGGACGGCCCGCGCACGGTACCCATTCCCAATGCCGGCATCAGCCGTGTGCGCGTGGAGGGCGAGGCGCTGCAGATCCTGGCCTGGGCCGACACCGACCACCTGGTCGGCCTGCCGGCGCAGCCGGTTTATGACCAGGCCCGGCTGGCGCGGGATATTCCCAAGCCGGCATAGACAGCGGCCACCTGGCGCGCCAGCCGTAGCGACTCGGGCTGGGCATTGACTTGCGGCTGCAGCAGTTGCTGCGCCTCGGCCAGCCGGCCGCTCTTGATGAGGGCATCCAGGTAGATCTGCGCGAACAGGTCGCGCTGCGCATGGCTGCCGCCTATGTCCTGCAGCACCGGCAGCGCTGGCGCCAAGTGGTAGACGGCGCCTGCATAGTCGCCCTGCGCGTGGGCGTACAGGCCTTGCGCGGTGGGCAGTCCGGCGCGCTGCCAGGCGCCACGGTCGGCCTCGGGCACCTTGGCGGCGTGGGCCTGGATATGGGCCAGCAGTTGCCCGGCCTCGGGCCGGTCGGCACGGGCCAGGCCGTAGAGGTACTGCAGGTCTAGAAAAGGCAGCACTTGGTCTTGCGTGCGCCCGGCCATGCACGCGGCCACGTCCTGCCAGCGCGCGCCCACGTCCACGCCGCAGCACTCAAAACGCGCCAGCAGCGATACCGCGCCGACCTGGTCCTGCGAGTAGTCGGGCGCCACGCCCCACACCTGCGTGTCGTAGACCTGCAAGGCCTCGTCGTAGCGCTCCAGCTCCAGCAGGAACAGCGCCAGGTGCCACCAGTTGTGGGTGAGCATGAAGGAGTTGAGGCCGGTCCAACTGTCGCTCACCTCGCGCAGAAAGCCCAGGCCCTCGTGCAGGCGGCCTTCAGTCAGCATCACATGGGCCAGCGCGTGGTGGGCCCAGGGCTCCTTGCGGCACAGGTCGATGGCGTGGCGTGCGGCGTCTTCGGCCTGGCGCATCAGGTGGCACTGCTCCCAGCCAAAGGCGGCCATGCCGTGCACATAGGGCACATCGGCCGCGGCCGGCAGCGCGGCCAGTGCCAGGCGCAGCATGGCCGGCGCGTCGCCGCGGTTGAAGGCGTGGTACTGGCCCAGCTTGACCGACACCAGGTCGCGCGGGAACTCATGCGCCTGCTCTTCGTGTAGCGCAATGGCACGCGGCAGATCACCCTCCACCCAGGCCGCCACCGCTGCAACAAAGCGGCGCTCGCGCGGCGTGGCACGCGCCTGGCCGGTCTGCGCTTGCTCAATGAAGGGGCGGGCGTTGTGCGCGGCCTCGCGTGACTCGGCAAACATATGCAGCGCGGCGCAGCAGGCCTGCACGATGGGGCTCAGGTCAGCTGCGGCCGCCAGCACATCGACGGCACGCGCTTCGCAAGACACAAAACCTTCGACGAAGTGGTTGAGCGCCGTAACGCTGGCGGGGTCGTCCAGCGTTACGGGGTTGCCAAGGCTGTCGGTGGGGCGGGTCATTGCGGCATTGTGCCGGCCCGATTAGGCGCTGTTTGCATCTCCTTCTGGGGCGCGTGATCTGCTCTGTCTTGCGGATGACAGGAGCAGCAGCCGAGGGCTTGCCTGCCTCTTGCTTTGCAAAGGAGCAGTGGGGCAAAAGAAAGAAGAAAGGTGAGCTGAGGCCTTATCTGTCCGTCGCAGCGCTGTTCGGCTCCCCCAAGGCAAGGGATAGCCGGAGCAACTGAATGCCCGTACCGGGCGGGGCAGCAATGGGTCATGTGGTGGGGCGTCCTCTGTGACGTCGAGGGGCGGCCTCGAAGCGGTGTAGATGAGTTCGGTAACGCTTGATCGACAGAGCTCCCTTTTTTCGCATACAATCTAAGGCTGCGCTAAAAACGGCGGATTGATTAATTGCTGCAAGGCGGATTGATTGAGAAGCCGGAGCGAAAAGATTGTGGTTGAGTTGAAAAACTCGTGCTAGAATCGAAGGCTCAGCCAAAAACGACAAGTGCTGATTGATGTTGCTGCAAGGCGGCGCTGATCAAAGCGAATCGAAAGTGGCTGAGGAAAAAGTTTGACGGTACTTAAAAAGCCGTGCTAGAATTCAAGGCTTCGCTGATCGCAGCGAGGTTAAGAAGATGGATTGAGACGCTGAGGTGTTTTGGTTTGTTTTCTGGGATCATTAAAAATATACAGCCGATAAGCGTGGGCGTTTGAAGGTGACTGCCAAGTTCTTTGGAACTAAGTCGCAAGACTTTTAAACGCTCATGAGAATAGAAGTGAAGTTCACTTCAATTTCTTTTTTTATGAGTTTTGTTCAACCGCGAGGTTGGACGCAAAAATCAAGATCGAACTGTAGAGTTTGATCCTGGCTCAGATTGAACGCTGGCGGCATGCCTTACACATGCAAGTCGAACGGTAACAGGTCTTCGGATGCTGACGAGTGGCGAACGGGTGAGTAATACATCGGAACGTGCCCGATCGTGGGGGATAACGCAGCGAAAGCTGTGCTAATACCGCATACGATCTACGGATGAAAGCAGGGGATCGCAAGACCTTGCGCGGACGGAGCGGCCGATGGCAGATTAGGTAGTTGGTGGGGTAAAGGCTCACCAAGCCGACGATCTGTAGCTGGTCTGAGAGGACGACCAGCCACACTGGGACTGAGACACGGCCCAGACTCCTACGGGAGGCAGCAGTGGGGAATTTTGGACAATGGGCGCAAGCCTGATCCAGCCATGCCGCGTGCAGGATGAAGGCCTTCGGGTTGTAAACTGCTTTTGTACGGAACGAAAAGACTCTTTCTAATAAAGAGGGTCCATGACGGTACCGTAAGAATAAGCACCGGCTAACTACGTGCCAGCAGCCGCGGTAATACGTAGGGTGCAAGCGTTAATCGGAATTACTGGGCGTAAAGCGTGCGCAGGCGGTGATGTAAGACAGATGTGAAATCCCCGGGCTCAACCTGGGAACTGCATTTGTGACTGCATCGCTGGAGTGCGGCAGAGGGGGATGGAATTCCGCGTGTAGCAGTGAAATGCGTAGATATGCGGAGGAACACCGATGGCGAAGGCAATCCCCTGGGCCTGCACTGACGCTCATGCACGAAAGCGTGGGGAGCAAACAGGATTAGATACCCTGGTAGTCCACGCCCTAAACGATGTCAACTGGTTGTTGGGTCTTCACTGACTCAGTAACGAAGCTAACGCGTGAAGTTGACCGCCTGGGGAGTACGGCCGCAAGGTTGAAACTCAAAGGAATTGACGGGGACCCGCACAAGCGGTGGATGATGTGGTTTAATTCGATGCAACGCGAAAAACCTTACCCACCTTTGACATGTATGGAATTTGCCAGAGATGGCTTAGTGCTCGAAAGAGAGCCATAACACAGGTGCTGCATGGCTGTCGTCAGCTCGTGTCGTGAGATGTTGGGTTAAGTCCCGCAACGAGCGCAACCCTTGTCATTAGTTGCTACATTTAGTTGGGCACTCTAATGAGACTGCCGGTGACAAACCGGAGGAAGGTGGGGATGACGTCAAGTCCTCATGGCCCTTATAGGTGGGGCTACACACGTCATACAATGGCTGGTACAAAGGGTTGCCAACCCGCGAGGGGGAGCTAATCCCATAAAGCCAGTCGTAGTCCGGATCGCAGTCTGCAACTCGACTGCGTGAAGTCGGAATCGCTAGTAATCGTGGATCAGAATGTCACGGTGAATACGTTCCCGGGTCTTGTACACACCGCCCGTCACACCATGGGAGCGGGTTCTGCCAGAAGTAGTTAGCCTAACCGCAAGGAGGGCGATTACCACGGCAGGGTTCGTGACTGGGGTGAAGTCGTAACAAGGTAGCCGTATCGGAAGGTGCGGCTGGATCACCTCCTTTCTGGAAACTGCGGTCTAATTTGAACGCCCACACTTATCGGTTGTTGGAAAAGGTTGTCGCCAGCGGCTTGGATCGAGTCTGAGCCTCTAGTGGCCGGCTTGGGTCTGTAGCTCAGTTGGTTAGAGCACCGTCTTGATAAGGCGGGGGTCGTTGGTTCGAATCCAACCAGACCCACCATTCCGTCGATCCTTGGGGGATTAGCTCAGCTGGGAGAGCACCTGCTTTGCAAGCAGGGGGTCGTCGGTTCGATCCCGTCATCCTCCACCAACATCTTGTTTTTATCTTATTGTGTTTCAACACCAAAGCGGCTTTGTGCAATGCATGAGGCTTCTTTGTTGTTGATTGCCATCGTGTAATCAATCGGCTGTTCTTTAAAAATTCATAGAGTCGAATCAGCGCTGCTAGCGGAAAGGGCGAAAGCCCACCGTGCCGTTAGCAGCATGAATTTTTGATTGCGTCAAAACGAATATCAGACTTGTCTGAAATTCAAGTATCGAAGCGAAAGCTTCATACGGCATAACGCGCCAGGTGAAAGACCTGGCAATTCCTTGATGTGCTTTGGAGTCTCGCAAGAGAAGTCAAAGTTATAGGGTCAAGTGAATAAGAGCATGTGGTGGATGCCTTGGCAATGATAGGCGACGAAGGACGTGATAGCCTGCGATAAGCTTCGGGGAGCTGGCAAATTAGCTTTGATCCGGAGATTTCCGAATGGGGAAACCCACCTGAAAGGGTATCGCATACTGAATACATAGGTATGCGAGGCGAACCGGGTGAACTGAAACATCTCAGTAGCTCGAGGAAAAGACATCAACCGAGATTCCGAAAGTAGTGGCGAGCGAAATCGGAAAAGCCTGTTAGTGATAGCACGACTCTTAGCAAAACGGTTTGGAAATGCCGGCCATAGCAGGTGATAGCCCTGTATGCGAAAAGAGACGTGTGGTACTGAGCTAACGAAAAGTAGGGCGGGACACGTGTAATCCTGTCTGAATATGGGGGGACCATCCTCCAAGGCTAAATACTCATCATTGACCGATAGTGAACTAGTACCGTGAGGGAAAGGCGAAAAGAACCCCGGGAGGGGAGTGAAATAGATCCTGAAACCGCATGCTTACAAAAAGTAGGAGCCTCGTAAGGGGTGACTGCGTACCTTTTGTATAATGGGTCAGCGACTTACATTCAGTGGCAAGGTTAACCGAATAGGGAAGCCGTAGAGAAATCGAGTCCGAATAGGGCGTCCAGTCGCTGGGTGTAGACCCGAAACCAAGTGATCTATCCATGGCCAGGATGAAGGTGCCGTAACAGGTACTGGAGGTCCGAACCGACTAGTGTTGCAAAACTAGCGGATGAGCTGTGGATAGGGGTGAAAGGCTAAACAAACTTGGAAATAGCTGGTTCTCTCCGAAAACTATTTAGGTAGTGCCTCGCGTATTACCTTCGGGGGTAGAGCACTGTTTTGGCTAGGGGGTCATGGCGACTTACCAAACCAAGGCAAACTCCGAATACCGAAGAGTACAGCGCGGGAGACAGAGCACCGGGTGCTAACGTCCGGACTCAAGAGGGAAACAACCCAGACCGCCAGCTAAGGTCCCTAAAATTGGCTAAGTGGGAAACGAAGTGGGAAGGCTAAAACAGTCAGGATGTTGGCTTAGAAGCAGCCATCATTTAAAGAAAGCGTAATAGCTCACTGATCGAGTCGTCCTGCGCGGAAGATGTAACGGGGCTAAGCCAGTTACCGAAGCTGCGGATTTGCAATTTATTGCAAGTGGTAGGAGAGCGTTCTGTAAGCCTGTGAAGGTGCGTTGTAAAGCGCGCTGGAGGTATCAGAAGTGCGAATGCTGACATGAGTAGCGTTAAAGGGGGTGAAAAGCCCCCTCGCCGTAAGCGCAAGGTTTTCTACGCAACGTTCATCGGCGTAGAGTGAGTCGGCCCCTAAGGCGAGGCAGAGATGCGTAGCTGATGGGAAACAGGTCAATATTCCTGTACCGATGTGTAGTGCGATGTGGGGACGGAGAAGGTTAGCTCAGCCAACTGTTGGATATGTTGGTTCAAGCCTGTAGTCGTGCCCGGTAGGCAAATCCGCCGGGCTTAGATGAGGGGTGATAACGAGTCTGCTTGCAGACGAAGTGAGTGATACCCTGCTTCCAGGAAAAGCCACTAAGCTTCAGCTACACACGACCGTACCGCAAACCGACACTGGTGCGCGAGATGAGTATTCTAAGGCGCTTGAGAGAACTCAGGAGAAGGAACTCGGCAAATTGACACCGTAACTTCGGAAGAAGGTGTGCCTTTAGTAGGTGAAGGGATTTACTCCTGGAGCCCAATGAGGTTGCAAAAAATCGGTGGCTGCGACTGTTTATTAAAAACACAGCACTCTGCAAACACGAAAGTGGACGTATAGGGTGTGACGCCTGCCCGGTGCTGGAAGATTAAATGATGGGGTGCAAGCTCTTGATTGAAGTCCCAGTAAACGGCGGCCGTAACTATAACGGTCCTAAGGTAGCGAAATTCCTTGTCGGGTAAGTTCCGACCTGCACGAATGGCGTAACGATGGCCACACTGTCTCCTCCTGAGACTCAGCGAAGTTGAAATGTTTGTGATGATGCAATCTCCCCGCGGAAAGACGGAAAGACCCCATGAACCTTTACTGTAGCTTTGTATTGGACTTTGAACGGATCTGTGTAGGATAGGTGGGAGGCTTTGAAGTGTGGTCGCTAGATCACATGGAGCCAACGTTGAAATACCACCCTGGTGCGTTTGAGGTTCTAACCTAGGTCCATTATCTGGATCGGGGACAGTGCATGGTAGGCAGTTTGACTGGGGCGGTCTCCTCCCAAAGTGTAACGGAGGAGTTCGAAGGTACGCTAGTTACGGTCGGACATCGTGATAATAGTGCAATGGCATAAGCGTGCTTAACTGCGAGACTGACAAGTCGAGCAGATGCGAAAGCAGGACATAGTGATCCGGTGGTTCTGTATGGAAGGGCCATCGCTCAACGGATAAAAGGTACTCTGGGGATAACAGGCTGATACCGCCCAAGAGTTCATATCGACGGCGGTGTTTGGCACCTCGATGTCGGCTCATCTCATCCTGGGGCTGTAGCCGGTCCCAAGGGTATGGCTGTTCGCCATTTAAAGAGGTACGTGAGCTGGGTTTAAAACGTCGTGAGACAGTTTGGTCCCTATCTTCCGTGGGCGCTGCAGATTTGAGGAAGCCTGCTCCTAGTACGAGAGGACCGGAGTGGACACACCTCTGGTGTATCGGTTGTCACGCCAGTGGCATTGCCGAGTAGCTAAGTGTGGAAGAGATAACCGCTGAAAGCATCTAAGCGGGAAACTCGTTTCAAGATGAGATCTGCCGGGGCCTTGAGCCCCCTGAAGAGTCGTTCTAGACCAGGACGTTGATAGGTCAGGTGTGGAAGCGCAGTAATGCGTTAAGCTAACTGATACTAATTGCTCGTGCGGCTTGACCCTATAACTTTGATCAGCAGATCAAGGTGTTATGCCAAGTTGACGCATTCAAAATACTCAAGCTGATTCCAAACTCTATGAATTCGTTGTGTTGAACCATGTTCAGCACGACACCCAGTTATGCCTGATGACCATAGCGAGGTGGTCCCACTCCTTCCCATCCCGAACAGGACAGTGAAACGCCTCCGCGCCGATGATAGTGCGGGTTCCCGTGTGAAAGTAGGTCATCGTCAGGCTCTTACAGCCCTCAAACACCCCCAGTCGAAAGATTGGGGGTGTTTGTCTTTGGGCGAACGCTTTTTTAACTCAGCACTGCGCGTGCTGAAGGATTATTGAAGTAATACCGCCTGCCGCTTCAGGTCGGCAGGTTCAGCGCTTCTACTTCGTGCTCCGCGCCGTCTACGAATACCTTCAGCTCCGGCGGAGCGAATCGGGTTCATGAAAGACGGAAGTGCTAAATGGATGCCAACGACATCACCTCCGCCAGCTCCCGCCGCTCGGTAGCACTCCGAGCAGACGACAGCTCCTGCTCGGCACGCAGGCTGGCCTGCACGATGGCGGCGGCGTCGACCTCGAAGTAGGCGCGCAGGGCTGCGCGCGAATCGCTGCGGCCAAAGCCGTCGGTGCCCAGTGTGAGGTAGCGGCGGCCGGCGGGGATGAAGGCGCGCACCATCTCCGGCAAGGCCCGCACATAGTCGGTGGCCGCGATGATCGGGCCGGCGGTGGGCCCCAGTTGTTGCTCGAACCAGCTGCCCACCGTGGCCCGCGTGCCCTGGCGCCAGGCGCGCTCTTGTTCGATGCCTTCGCGTGCCAGCTCGATGTAGCTGGTGACGCTCCAGACGTCGGCGGCAATGCCGTGCTCGGCCTCCAGCTGCGCGGCGGCCTTCAGCACCTCGCCCATGATGGCGCCGCTGCCCAGCAACTGCACCCGCCGTGGCCGCGCCGGGCCAGGGCGCAGCAGGTGCATGCCGCGGATCACGTCGGCGTGGGCCGATGCCGGCAGGCTGGGGTTCTCTACGTTCTCGTTGGTGACGGTGATGTAGTAGAACTCGTCGGCCTGCTCCGTCAGCATGCGACGCGCGCCGTGGTCGACGATCACCGCCAGCTCGCCGGCAAATGCCGGGTCGTAGGCGCGGCAGTTGGCGATGGTGGAGGCCGACAGGTGGCTGCTGCCGTCCTGGTGCTGCAGGCCTTCGCCGCCGAGCGTGGTGCGGCCCGAGGTGGCGCCAATCAAAAAGCCGCGTGCGCGCTGGTCGGCCGCGGCCCAGATCAGGTCGCCCACCCGCTGGAAGCCGAACATGCTGTAGTAGATGTAGAAGGGCAGCATGGCCAGGCCGTGGGTGGAATAGCTGGTGGCCGCCGCCGTCCACGAGGACAGCGCGCCGGCCTCGGTAATGCCTTCTTCCAGGATCTGGCCGTCTTTTACCTCGCGATAGGACAGCATCGAGGCTGCGTCTTCCGGCTGGTAGAGCTGGCCAAAGGGCGCATAGATGCCGACCTGGCGAAACAGGTTGGCCATGCCAAAGGTGCGTGCCTCATCTGCCACGATGGGCACGATGCGCGGGCCCAGCACCGGGTCTTTCAGCAGGTTGCCCAACTGCCGCACAAAGGCCATGGTGGTGCTCATGGCCTTGCCCTCGGCCTGCAGCGCAAAGGCCGCGCTGTGCTCCACCGTGGGCACGGGCAGGCTGGGGGCCGTGGGCCGGCGCTGCGGCAGGTAGCCACCCAGCGCCGCGCGGCGGGCCTGCAGGTAGCGCATCTCGGGGCTGTCGTCGTCCGGCTTGTGGAAGGCCGCGGCGGCCACCTGCGCATCGGACAGCGGCAGCTGGAAACGATCGCGAAAGGCCAGCAGCGCATCGCGGTCGAGCTTCTTCTGCTGGTGCGTGGTCATGCGGCCCTGGGCCACCGCGCCCATGCCATAGCCCTTCATGGTCTTGGCCAGCACCACGCTCGGACGGCCACGGGTCTGCGTGGCCTGCGCGAAGGCGGCGTGGATCTTGGCCGGGTCGTGGCCGCCACGGCGCAGCTGGTCTATGTCTTCGTCGGACAAGTGCGCGACCAGCGCCTGCAGCTCTGGCGTCTTGCTGAAGAAGCTGGCGCGGTTGAAGGCGCCGTCATTGGCCGACAGGGTCTGGAATTCGCCATCCACCGTCTGCGCGAAGGCGCGTGTGATGGCGTGCCCGTGGTCGCGCGCCAGCAGCGCATCCCACTCCGAGCCCCACAGGCACTTGACCACATTCCAGCCGGTGCCGGCAAAGAGCGATTCCAGCTCATCCCCGATGCGGCCGTTGCCGCGCACCGGCCCGTCAAGCCGCTGCAGGTTGCAGTTGATGACGAAGGTGCAGTTGTCCAACTGCTCGCGTGCGGCCAGTGTGAGCGCGGCGATGGACTCGGGCTCGTCCATCTCGCCATCGCCAAAAAAGCCCCACACGCGCCGGCCCGCCGTCTGCTGCAGGCCGCGGTGCTCCAGGTAGCGCATGAAGCGCGCCTGGTAGATGGCGTTGATCGGCCCTATGCCCATGGAGCCGGTCGGGAACTGCCAGAAGTCGGGCATCAACCAGGGGTGCGGGTAAGAGCTGAGTCCCTGTATGCCCTGGGCCTGCGCCATGATTTCCTGGCGGTAGTGGCACAGCGAATCCTCGCCCAGGCGGCCCTCCAGAAAGGCGCGCGCGTACACCCCGGGCGCCGAGTGCGGCTGGAAGAACACCAGGTCGGCCCCGTGCTCGGCCTGCGGGCCGTGAAAGAAGTGCTGGAAGCCCACCTCGAACAGGTCCGCCGCCGAGGCATAGCTGGCGATGTGCCCGCCCAGCTCGCCGTGCGCGGCATTGGCGCGCACCACCATGGCCAGCGCATTCCAGCGCAGAATGGCGGACAGGCGCCGCTCCATGTCCAGGTCGCCCGGGTAGGCCGGCTGGGCCTCGACCGGCACCGTGTTCACGTAAGGCGTGACCGGGTCCGGCTGCCACGACAGCCGGTTGCGCCGGGCATGCGCCAGCAGCGCATCCAGCAGGGTGCGCACGCGCTCGGCGCCCTGCTGCGGCCCCCAGGCCGCCAGCAGGCCATCCAGCGCCGCGCACCATTCGTTCAGCTCTTGCGGGTCCATGCGGTCGGGCTCGACGACCGTGCCAAAGCGGTTGCGTGTGTCCATGGCCGGCTCAGTCGGCACGGATGTTGGCGCGCTGGGCAATGGCCCGCATGCGTGGCAGGTCGCGGTCGATCAGACCGACGACCGTGGCGGCCGGCGCATAGCTGGGCGCCAGGCCGTTGGCCAGCAGCTTGTCCTTGACCTCGGGCTCGGCCATGGCCTCGGCCAGCGCCTTCTCCAGGCGCTTCTTGGCCTCATCGGGGATGCCGCGCGGTGCAACGACGGCCAGCCACGAATCCGCGTCGAAATCGGGGTAGCCGCTTTCTGCCACGGTGGGCACGTTGGGCAGCAGGCTGGAGCGCTTGGCCCCGGTCACGGCAATCGCTTTGAGCTTGCCGGACTTGATGTGCGGCAGCGTGGCCGCAATGGTGTCGATAGAGAACGGGATCTGCCCACCAATCAAATCGGTGATGGCCGGCGTGCTGCCCTTGTAGGGCACGTGCTGCATGGCGAGGCCAGTGGCGCTCAGCAACTGCTCGCCCGCGAAATGCCCGGTGGTGCCCGTGCCAAAAGAGCCGTAGACATACTTGCCTGGCTCCGCGCGCACGGCGGTGATCAACTGCGTAATGTTGTTGACGGGCACCTGCGCATTGGCCACCAGCAGCAAGGGCACCTGCGCCACCAGCGCGATGGGCTCAAAGCTCTTGACCGCGTCGTAGGGCAGGTGCGGGTTGATGGCCGGGTTGACCGTGAAGGTCGAGCCCGAGCTGATGAGCAGCGTATAGCCATCGGGCGCGGCCTTGGCCACATAGCTGGCGCCGATGATGGTGCCGGCGCCGCCCCGGTTCTCCACCACCACCGGCTGGCCCATGCGCTCGCCCAGCTTCTGCGCCACCAGGCGCCCGACGATGTCGGTGGCGCCGCCCGGCGGGAACGGCACCACCAGCTGCACGGGCTTGACGGGATAGCTCTGCGCATAGGCGCCGCCACCACCCAGCACCATCAAGGGCAATGCCCATAGCGCCATCCAGCGCACCGATTTTTTCCAGCTAGATCTCATGGGAAAACTCCAATCATGGAAGTGAGAAAACACCGGGTGCACTGCGACGGAAGCGAGGGCGCGGCCTGACGCCGCGCGCGCTTCAGCCGTTGCGGAAGATGAAGCTGTAGGCGCTGAGCGCTGGTGCGCCGCCCAGGTGCGCATACAGCACCTTGGAGCCCGCGGGGAATTCGCCCAGGCGCACCTTCTCGATCATTCCGTGCATGGACTTGCCCTCGTAGACCGGGTCGGTCAGCATGCCTTCCATGCGCGCACACAGGCGGATCGCCTCCAGCGTGCCGTCGCTGGGCAGGCCGTACTCGGGGCCGCCAAAGCGCGTGTCCAGCACCACATCCTTGTCGGTGATGTCGCGGCCCAGCTCGACCAGTTCGGCCGTGCCTTTGGCGATGCGCAGGATCTGGTCGAAGGTCTTCTCTGGCTTGGCCGAGGCGTCGATGCCAATCACGCGGTCGGCCCGGCCGTCGGCGGCAAAGCCCACCACCATGCCGGCCTGCGTGCTGCCGGTGACGGCGCAGGTCACGATGTAGTCGAACTTGAAGCCCAGCTCGGCTTCTTGCTGGCGCACCTCTTCGGCAAAAGAGACAAAGCCCAGGCCGCCGCGCGGGTGCTCGGAGCAGCCTGCAGGAATGGGGAAGGGCTTGCCGCCGGCGGCCTTCACGTCGTGCATGGCCTGCTCCCAGCTTTCGCGGATGCCGATGTCAAAACCGGCCGCATCCAGGCGCACGTCGGCGCCCATGATGCGCGACAGCTCGATGTTGCCGACACGGTCATACACCGCGTCGGAGTAGTTCACCCAGTTCTCTTGCACCAGCACGCACTTCAGGCCCAGGTGCGCCGCCACGGCCGCGACCTGGCGTGTTTGGTTGGACTGGATGCCGCCGATGGACACCAGCGTGTCGTAGCCGCCTTCCAGTGCTTCGGGGATGAGGTATTCGAGCTTGCGTGTCTTGTTGCCACCGAAGGCCAGGCCACTGTTGCAGTCCTCACGCTTGGCGTAGAGATCGACCTTGCCCCCCAGGTGGGCGCTGAGCCGCTTCAGCGGCTGGATGGGTGTAGGGCCGAAGGTCAGCGGGTAGCGCGGGAACTTCTGCAGATTCATGTGAAAGGCTCCAGTGGTTAAGACCGGCGCAACGCCTGCAAGCACGAAACATGCACTGCTGGGCGTTGGCTTGTGTTGGTCTCATCTTATGAATTACCTGACAAAACATGCTTGCAAAGTTTCTATAGGATTCGATCCTGAAAAGTACCAATGCGGTAATTAACGGTTTTTTATTAATTAAGAATTGCCATGGCCACAACAAAATTGCAGAAGAAGAGCGCCACTCCAGATTCCGTAAAAGACGGCCTGGATCGCACCGACCGCGCCATCCTGCGTGCGCTGCAGCGCGACGCCTCCGTCTCCAACGTGGCGCTGGCCGCCAAGGTGAATCTGAGCGCGCCCGCCTGCCTGCGGCGGGTGGAGCGCTTGAAGGCGCTGGGCCTGATCAAGGGCATCGTGGCGCTGCTCGATCCGCGTGCGCTGGACGCGGGCACGCTGGTCATGATCGGCGTGGTGCTGGACCGCTCCACGCCGGACTCCTTCACCGACTTCGAGAAGGCGGTGCAGAAGGTTCCGGGCTGCATGGAGTGCCACGTCGTCATGGGCGAGTTCGACTATTTCATGCTTGTGCGCACGAAGGACAACGAGAGCTACAACCGCCTGCACGCCGAGCACCTGCTCTACCTGCCAGGCGTGCGGCAGGTGCGGACTTTCATGGTGCTCAAGCAGGTGTTGTCGACTACGCAGTTGCCGATCTGACAAAAGAAAACGGGGGCCGGGACAAAATCCCGGCCCCCGTTTTCAAGGCGCATTGCTCAGTCGGCGCCTGGGCGCCGACAGCTCATCAAACGCTGGCTGCCAATGCCGCGTTGAAGGTGGCGCTAGGCCGCATCACGGCGGCGGTCTTGGCGGCGTCGGGCAGGAAGTAGCCGCCGATGTCGACCGGCTTGCCTTGCACTTCCTTCAGCTCGGCGACGATCTTTTGCTCGTTCTCGGTCAGTGCCTTGGCCAGCGGGGCGAAGTGCGCTTGCAGCTCCTTGTCTTCGGTCTGGGCGGCCAGGGCCTGGGCCCAGTACAGCGCCAGGTAGAAGTGGCTGCCACGGTTGTCCAGCTCGCCGGTGCGGGTGGATGGGCCCTTGTTGTTGTCGAGCAGGGTGCCGGTGGCGGCATCCAGGGCCTTGCCCAGGATCTGCGCCTTCTTGTTGCCGATCTTGATGCCCACGTCTTCCAGCGACACGGCCAGCGCCAGGAACTCACCCAGCGAGTCCCAGCGCAGGTGGTTTTCTTCCACCAGCTGCTTGACGTGCTTGGGGGCCGAGCCGCCCGCACCGGTCTCGTACATGCCGCCGCCGGCCATCAGGGGCACGATGGACAGCATCTTGGCGCTGGTGCCCAGCTCCATGATGGGGAACAGGTCGGTCAGGTAGTCGCGCAGGATGTTGCCGGTGACCGAGATGGTGTCCAGGCCGCGGATCACGCGCTCGAGCGTGTAGCGCATGGCGCGCACCTGCGACATGATCTGGATGTCCAGGCCCTTGGTGTCGTGGTCCTTCAGGTAGGTCTCTACCTTCTTGATGACCTCGGCTTCGTGCGGGCGGTACGGGTCGAGCCAGAACACGGCCGGCATGCCGGAGTTGCGGGCGCGCGTGACGGCCAGCTTGACCCAGTCGCGGATGGGCGCGTCCTTGACCTGGCACATGCGCCAGATGTCGCCTTGCTCGACGTTCTGCGACAGCAGCACTTCGCCAGTGGCCAGGTCGACGATGTTGGCCACGCCGTCTTCGGCGATCTCGAAGGTCTTGTCGTGCGAGCCGTACTCTTCGGCCTTTTGCGCCATCAGGCCCACGTTGGGCACGGTGCCCATGGTGCGCGGGTCGAAGTTGCCGTTGGTCTTGCAGAAGTTGATGACTTCCTGGTAGATGCGGGCAAAGGTGCTTTCGGGGATGACGGCCTTGGTGTCTTGCGGCTTGCCGTTGGCGTCCCACATCTTGCCGCCGATGCGGATCATGGCCGGCATGGACGCATCCACGATCACGTCGTTGGGCGCGTGCAGGTTGGATATGCCCTTGGCCGAATCCACCATGGCCAGCGACGGGCGATGCTCGTGGCAGGCGTGCAGGTCACGGATGATCTCTTCCTTCTTGGTCGAAGGCAGGGTTTCGATCTTCTCGTACAGGTTGACCAGGCCGTTGTTGACGTTCACGCCCAGTTCGTCAAACAGCTTGCCGTGCTTCTCGAAGGCTTCCTTGTAGAAGATCTTGACGGCGTGGCCGAACACGATGGGGTGCGAGACCTTCATCATGGTGGCCTTCACGTGCAGCGACAGCATCACGCCGGTCTTGCGCGCGTCCTCGAACTGCGTTTCATAGAAGTCGCACAGCGCCTTCTTGCTCATGAACATGCTGTCGATGATCTCGCCAGCCTTCAGTGCCACCTTGGGCTTGAGCACGATGGTCTTGCCGCTCTTGGTGACCAGCTCCATCTTGACGTCGCGCGCGCCGTCCAGCGTCATGGACTTCTCGCCATGGTAGAAGTCGCCGTGCTTCATGTGCGCCACATGGGTGCGCGAGGCCATGCTCCACTCGCCCATGCTGTGCGGGTGCTTGCGCGCGTAGTTCTTGACGGCGGCGGGCGCGCGGCGATCCGAATTGCCTTCGCGCAGCACCGGGTTCACGGCACTGCCCAGGGCCTTGGAATAGCGGGCCAGCACGTCCTTGTCCTCGTCCGTCTTGGGATCTTCCGGGAAGTCGGGAATGTTGTAGCCGCGGCCCTGCAGTTCGCGGATGGCCGCCACCAGCTGGGGCACCGAGGCGCTGATGTTGGGCAGCTTGATGATGTTGGTCTCGGGCAGCTGGGTGAGCCGGCCGAGCTCGGCCAGGTTGTCCGGCACGCGCTGCTCGGGCGTGAGGCGGTCGGGGAACTCGGCCAGGATGCGCGCCGCGACCGAGATGTCACTGGTGACGACGTCAATGCCTGCCGGAGCAGTGAAAGCCTGGACGACGGGCAGCAGGGACGCGGTTGCCAGCAGCGGCGCTTCGTCCGTCAGGGTGTAGATGATGGTGGATTTTCCGGTGGCCATTGTCGACTTCTAGTCCAGTGAAAAAAAGTAAATGAATCGCTCGCGGCGAAGGCATCGAGTCGCCCACGCAACCCGCCACTTTAGCGAGTCGGCGCGGGCGTCTCAAAACCTGCAGGCGACGAGGTTTTTGGAAAACCGGCGCTGCCTGGGGTCCTGCGGGGCGTCATTTTCTTCCATCTGCTGCGGGCCGGTTTTGCACTGTGGCAGCGCAATAAATAAATTGATAGCTAGAAGCCCAGGCGGGACCTGGGCTAGAGCCACTTTTTAGCAAAATACCGTATCGCCCAGACGGATTACCGCACCGTCACGGCTGCCGGTGGCCTGCCCGTTTTGCCAGGCCAGGGCGCCGTTGACGACCACCGCGTCTATGCCGCGCGCGGGCTGCGTGGGCATGTCCCAGGTGGCGGCGTCGGCGATGGCGCCGGCGTCAAACACCGTCACGTCGGCGCAGGCGCCCACGGCCAGCACGCCGCGGCCGGGCAGGCGAAAGTGGCGCGCCGTGAGACCCGTCATCTTGTGCACCGCCTGCTCCAGCGTGAACAGGCCGACGTCGCGGCAGTAGTGGCCCAGCACGCGCGGGAAGGTGCCCCACAGGCGCGGGTGCGGCGCGGTGTCGTGCGGTATGCCGTCGGAGCCCACCATGGTCTGGGGGAAGGCCAGGATGCGCTGCACGTCCTGCTCGTCCATCAGGAAGTAGATGGCGCCGGCCGGCTGCAGGGCGTCTACCGCGTCTTCGGGCGACAGGCCCATCTGCCGGGCAATAACGTCCAGGTCCTGCCCGGCGAACTCGGGGTGCGGCTGCGACTGGGTCACGATCACGCGGCTGGACACCGCCAGCCGGTCTTTGCGCAATATGGTGGAGCCCGCGGCGTAGGGGTAGCAGTCCAGCGCGATGGGCTGGTGCACCATGGCGTGGGCGATGTGCGCCAGGGTCTCGCGCGAGCGGCCGTGGTTGGCCGGCCCGATCAGCTTGTGGTGCGACACCACCACCGGCGCATCGCCTGCCGCGCCCACGGCAAAGGCCTCGTCCAGCGCGGCAAAGATGTGGTCGCCCTCGTCGCGGATGTGGCTGGCATAGACGGCACCGTAGCCGCGCAGGGTTTGCGCCAGCGCCGCCATCTCGGCCGTGGTGGCCGGCATGGCGGCGGGGTAGGCGGCGCCGGTCGATAGGCCGATGGCGCCGCTGTCCAGCGCCTCGCGCAGCAGAGCCTGCATGGCGGCCAGCTCGGGCGCGCTGGCGGCGCGGCCCAGGTCGTCCATCACGGCAACGCGCAAGGTGGTGTGGCCGACCAGGCAGGCCGCGTTGATGGCGGCCGGGTGCTGCTCCAGGTCGTGCAGGTAGTCGGCAAAGCGCGCAAACGGAAAGTAGCCAGCGTCGTGGCCCAGCAGGTTCAGCGGTGGCGGCACGGCCTGGCGGGCCGCTGGCTGCCACGGCGCCAGGCTGATGCCGCAGTTGCCGGTGATGACCGTCGTCACGCCCTGGCTCAGCTTGGCCGGCATCAGCGGGTCTTGCCGCAGGTAGCGGTCGTCGTGCGTGTGCGAGTCGATGAAGCCGGGCGCGACGATGCGGCCCGTGGCGTCTATCTCTTGCTCGGCCGTGTCACCGCCCAGATCGCCCAGGGCCGCGATGCGGCGGCCCCGCAGGCCCAGATCGGCACGCCGCCGTGGTGCGCCAGTGCCATCGATCACGGTACCGTGGCGGATCAGCAGGTCGAAGTGAGCCATGGGTGTCTCCGTTGGCGCTGCGTGTTATTGGCAGCGCATGCAACACAAAGGGCCGCGGAGCAGGCCATGCCAAAACATCCGCGGATCTGGCTTTGCCAGTCCGCAGGATGTGCCCCCTTGAGGGGGAAGGCGAAGACGCGAAGCGCGCAGCCTGGGGGTGTTCAATCAATAGCCGCGCCAGATTTCTTGATCACGTCGGCCCAAATGGGGCGCTCCTTGTGCGCCAGATCAAACAGGTCGCTGCGCGGGCCCACGTGGATCTCGTAGGCCTGCTGGGCCAGTCGGCTCTTCAGCTCGGGTGAGTTCAGCGCCTTGTTGAAGGCCGCGTTCAAAAGGTCCAACACCTGCGGCGGCGTGGCGGCGGGGGCGATGTAGCCCGTCCAGGCCACGGCCTGGTAGCCGTGCAGGCCGCTCTCGG
The DNA here is from genome assembly GCA_038961845.1 of Xylophilus sp. GW821-FHT01B05. Classification (NCBI taxonomy): domain Bacteria; kingdom Pseudomonadati; phylum Pseudomonadota; class Betaproteobacteria; order Burkholderiales; genus Xylophilus; species Xylophilus sp. GW821-FHT01B05. The sequence goes on along the minus strand of CP152408.1, from coordinate 4,515,326 downwards.
CCATGGTGGGCAGTTGCGGCAGGCGGTTGTCGCGCTGGCTGCCGGTGACGGCCAATGGCACGACCTGGCCACGCTGCAGGTAGGGCGCGATGGAGGTGATGTTCTCAAACACCAAATCCACCTCGCCGCGCAGCAGCGCCAGGTCGGCTTCGAGGCCGCCCTTGTAGGGCACGTGGGTGATGTAGACGCCCGCCATGGACTTGAACATCTCCGCGCTCAGGTGGCCGGTGGTGCCGTTGCCGCCCGAGCCCACGGTGAGCTTGCCGGGATCTTTCTTGGCCAGCGCCACCAGCTCGGCCACGCTCTTCACGCCCAGGTCCTTGCGCACGGCCAGCACGTTCTGCACAAAGCCGGTCAGGGCCACGGGCGCGAGTTGCTTGTCGGCGTCATAAGGCAGCTTCTTGTAGAGCGACTGGTTGATCGCCAGCGTGGCCACGTTGGCGTAGGCAATGGTGTAGCCGTCGGCCGGCGCGTTGATCAGCGCCTGCGTGCCGATGATGCCGGAGGCCCCCACGCGGTTGGTGACCACAACGGACTGGCCGATGTCGCGGCCCACCGCCTCGGCCAGCATGCGCGAGACGATGTCGGGCGTGGTGCCGGCGTTGAAGGGCACGATCAGCGTGATCGGCCGGTCCGGGTAGGCGGCAAAGGCCTGGGCGGTGAACAGCAGCGCGACGGCAGGCACGGCCAGGCGCTGCGCGAGCCGCAGGGCGGCACTCTTGAGGGAAGACATGGGGCGTTCCTTTTCAGGGAGAGGACGAGGGGCAGACGGGGATGCGGTGCGCTGTTTCAACCAGCGGGAGTCCAGACGGGCGGGGCGACGCTGCCGGTCTGCTCGGTGATGCGGCCATAGGCCTCGACGCGGCGGTGCGCGGCGAAATTGAAGATGGTCGAGCGGCCCAGCTGGCACATGTCCAGCTTGCAATCGGCCACGGCCAGCTCGTCGTCCCAGCGCGTGGTGCGGGCCATGACCTCGCCCTGCGGGTTGACGATGACCGAGTGGCCCTGCAGCTCATGGCCGTCCTCGGTGCCGGCCTTGGCCACGGCCACGGCAAAGCAGGCGTTCTGGTAGCAGCCGGCCTGCACCGACAGCTCCGAGTGGAAGACGCGCAGGTGGTGCGCCTCGAAGCCGCGGTTTTCCATGTTGAGGCTGGGCGTGTTGTAGCCCAGCATGACCAGCTCCACCTGCTGCAGGCCCAGCACGCGCCAGGCCTCGGGCCAGCGGCGGTCATTGCAGATCAGCATGCCCATGTTCACGCCGGCCACATCGCCCACCGGCGCGCGCGCCACCGGAAAGCCCAGGTTGCCAACCTCGAAGTAGCGCTTCTCCAGGTGCTGCACGGTGCGCGCCGGCGCGTACTCCACGTGGCCCGGCAGGTGGATCTTGCGGTACTTGAGAATGATCTCGCCCGAGGGCGCAATGATCACCGAGGTGTTGAAGCGGCGCTTGCGCACCACGCCGGTCTCGTCGGCCTCATGGGCGATCTCGGCATAGCCCAGGTACACCGTCAGACCGTGGCGGCGGATGGCGTCAAACAACGGCGCCGTGGCGGGCGAGGGCAGGGTGGATTCGAACCAGGTATCGGCCTCGTCCAGGTCCTCGTGGTACCAGCGCGGGAAGAAGGTGGTCAGCGCCAGCTCGGGAAACACCACGACTTGCGCGCCGCGGTGATGGGCCTGGTCGAGCAGGCGCACCATGCGCGCCACGGCGACGTCGCGCCCCTCGGATTTCTGCAATGGGCCCAGCTGCGCTGCGGCCACGGTGATGGTGTTGGACATGGTCAGGATGGCGTCAAAACGGTGTGATGGCGGCCATGATGCGGCGGCCTTTTCGCCCGGTAAACCCGTTGGGGAACGCGGTCCATGTGCCCATGCTGCAGCCTGCGGGTAAGGCTAAGTCATTGATGGGGAACGACTTTCCCGGCTGCTGTGGCGGCGGGAAGTGGCCTTGTGTATAGCGCCCAGCTATGGATGCCGGCCAAATTGCGATGGAGTTTTGGGGCGTTTGTTGGGCGCGCGGGCCCGTCCGCTCCAAGGTCTTGCCCGGCAGATGCTGGTTTATTGGTGAAATATGCCTCTAGCCCTTGTGCTGATTGGGCTATTAGCTATCTATTTGATAGTTTCACACAGGAAGCGCGCTCGGCTCTCGCCGCCGGCAGAGCCCGGGTGGTTTGGCGCTCAGAGGCAGGGCCGTTCGCCTTGAGCCTGTTGAAGGGCTCCTCCCTGGCTTCGGCCCTTCGACAAGCTCAGGACAGGCCCAGCGCAGCCTGAACGGTGCAGCAACAACTCGTGGCCTCAAGCCGCCAACACATGCGGCGCCTCTATCAACTCGTCGCTGTCCAGCAGGTGCCGCAGCGTCGCCAGAAAACCCTTGGCCAGGTTGGACAGCGGGCTGGTCCGGGAGTGGATCAGGTAGATCTTGTGGGCCAGCATGGGGCTGATCGGCTTGAGCTCGATCTCTTCTGCGCAATTGGAGGTGACGCCAAAGGACTCGACCAGCGCCACGCCCACGCCTTGCCGCACCATGGCCAGCGCCTCGGGCGTGGAGCGGATCTCGATATGCGGCACTACCCCCGCAGACGCCAGAAAGCGGCTGGTGAGCTGGCCAAACGGCGTGTCGGCGCCGTAGCCGATCAGGGTGTGGGCACGCAGCGCCTCGGCCGTCACCACATCGACCCGGCCCAGCGGATGCCCCTTGGGCAGCGCGCACAGGATGCGGCCCTCGCCAATCTCCTTGGCCACCAGGTTGGCGCTGGGCGGCGGCGCCATGGACGACACGCACAGCTCGGCCCGGCCCAGCAGCACGTGCGGGATCAGCGCGTCGAAGGCCAGCGGCCGGTAGTTGACATGCACATCCGGGTGCCGGCTGCAGAAGCGGCTGATGGCGCGCGGCAGCAGCCATTCGCCGTAGCTCGGGCTGGACACCAGGTAGAGCTTGCCCTCAGAGCCCTGCGCCAGGCTGCGCGCCACGGTATTGAACTGGCTCACGCCGGCCACAATGCCCTCCACCTCGGCAAACAGGCGGCGCGCCTCGGGCGTGGGCTGCAAGCGCCCGCGCACACGCTCGAACAGCAGAAAGCGCAGCCGGTTCTCTGCCGTGGCCAGCACCCGGCTGACCGAGGGCTGCGACACGCACAACATGCGCCCGGCCTCGCTCAGCGATCCAGTCACCATGATGGCGTGGAACACCTCGATCTGGCGCAGATTGAGCGGCGTGGCTTGGGGCTTGGGGACGACTTGCATGGCGGGCACCTGGGCGGCCATCTGGCCGTAGGGCGTGAAATGTGCAAGAACCGTACCGCGGGCCTTGGCCTCGGGTGTTATGCGGCGCTGCGCTCAAAGGGAAAACCGTTCGCCCTGAGCTTGTCGAAGGGCTCCCCGGCTTCGACAAGTTCAGCCCGAGCGCTGGTGCTCGAACGAACGTAGCGTGGTCGTAGAAGACCGCCTTGATCGATCAGGCGCCGCCAGGCTCCGGCCATGCTCTTTGCGGGTCCCGAATCAATTCAAAGGCGCGCGCCACCTGCAGCACGCCCAGGTCGTCAAAGCGCGGCCCGGCGATCTGCAGGCCTATGGGCAGCCCGCTGCGGGTGTAGCCGCAGTTGATCGAGGCGGCCGGCTGCTCCGACATGTTGAAGGGCACGGTAAAGCCGATGTGTTCCAGCGGGTGCAGCGGGTCGTTGGTGGGCGAGGGCAGGGCGGCGTCAAAGGCCGGCATGGGCGCCGTGGGCGAGATGACGTAGTCATACGCGGCGCAGGCGCGCACCGTGGCCACGCGGGTCAGGTGGAACTGGTGGTAGGCCAGGTACACCTCGGCGCCATCCATGCCGGCGGCGCTGTCGGCCCAGGCCTGGATGTAGGGCAGCACGCGGGCGCGGCGCTCGGCCGGCAGGCCGGCCATGTCCACGTTGGAGCGCATGCGCCAGAAGCGGTCCATGCCGTCCAGCATGGCCTGGGTCATGAAGGGCGCCATGGGCTCGACCACGGCGCCGGCGCGCTCCAGCAGCAGCGCGGCGCGCTCGACGGCTTCGCGCACTTCGGTCTCTACCGGCAGGCCGCAGCCGGCATCCATCAGCAGGCCGATCTTCAGGCCGCGCAGTTTCTCGACACCGGCGTCAAACGTGTCCCAGGCAATGTCCTGCGGCGGCAGGCTCATGGTGTCGCGCGCGTCGGGCTGCGACAGCACCTGCATCAGCAGCGCGGAGTCGGCCACGCTGCGGGTCATGGGGCCGGCGGCGCGGCCCATGGTGGGCGGGTCGATCGGGATGCGGCCCAGGCTGGGCTTGAGCGAGAAGATGCCGCACCAGCCTGCCGGCAGGCGCAGCGAGCCGCCGATGTCGGTGCCCAGGTGCAGCGGCCCGTAGCCGGCGGCTGCCGCCGCGCCCGCGCCGGCGCTGGAGCCGCCCGGGCCCTTGTCCAGGTTCCAGGGGTTGCGCGTAAGCGCATGGAAGGACGACAGCCCGGAAGACAACATGCCGTAGTCCGGCATGGTGGTCTTGCTGACGATGACGGCGCCGGCCTCGCGCAGGCGCGCGGCCGGTGGGGCGTCGGCCGCAGCCGGCACCAGCGCCGTGGCGGCAGTGCCCAGCGGCAGCGGGTCGCCCTGGGTGGCGATGTTTTCCTTGATGGTGGCCGGCACGCCGTCCAGCGGCCCCAGCGCCGTGCCGCTGCGCCAGCGCGCCTCCGATGCGCGGGCCTGGGCCAGTGCGGCCTCAGGGCGCAGCAGGTAGGTGGCCCGCAACTGGGGCTCCCAGCGGGCGATGTGGTCCAGCACCGCCTGCGTGACTTCTACCGGCGACAGCGCGCCGCTGCGGTAGGCCGTGCCCAGTGCGCTGGCTGGGAGCTGGTGTAGGTCCTGTGTCATGCCGGTGCTAGCGTCCATGCTCAAGCCCAGGACATTGCGGTCAGGTCGTTCACGAAGATCGGCATGTCTTTCCACAGCCCCTTGACGCTCTTGTTGGCCACCGTGACCCACTGCGGCTGGTAGAGCCAGGCGCTGGCTGCATCCTCGGCCAGCACGCGCTGGGCGTCGCCCAGCAGCTTGGCGCGCTCCTTGGCGTCGCCGGTGTTCTTGATCTTGTTGTAGATGGCATCGAACTTGGCCGACTTGTAGCCCCAGTAGTAGTCCGCCTTGGCGTAGTTGCCCAGGTCAAAGGGCTCTACGTGCGAGACGATGCTGAGGTCGTAGTTCTTGTTGCCGTAGGTGCCTGACAGCCACTGCGCCCATTCCACGTTCTGCAGCTTGGCGACGATGCCCACCTTGGACAACTGGGCCACCAGGATCTCGCCGCCCTGGCGCGCGTAGGGCGTGGGCGGCAGCGTCACGGTCAGCTCCAGCGGCGTCTTGACGCCGGCCTCGGCCAGCAGGCGCTTGGCCTTCTCCGGGTCGTAGGGGTTGATGCCGGTGGTGTCGACATAGCCGGGCGCGCCGGGCACGTAGTGGCTGCCGATGGGCGCGCCATAGCCTTCGGCCGCACCTTCGATCATGGCCTTGCGGTCGATGGCGGCGTAGATGGCGCGGCGCACGCGCACGTCGTCCAGCGGCTTCTTGGCGTTGTTGATGGCGACTATGGTCTTGGCGCGCGAGCCGCCCACCAGCACCTGGAAGCGTGGGTTGCCCTGGAACTGCGGCACGCTGCGCAGCACGAAGCGGGCGTACACGTCCACGTCGCCGGCCAGCATGGCGGCCACCTGGGCCGCCGCGTCGCTGATGAAGCGGAAAGTCGCCTTCTTGATCTTGATGGCGCCCGGGTCGCGGTAGCCGTCCCAGGCTTCGAGCGTGAGCGAAGAGCCCTTGGCAAAGCTGGCCAGTCGATACGGGCCGGTGCCCACCGGCTTGGTGATGTTGCTGTCAACGCTCTTGGGCTCGACGATGATGGACGTCGCCTGGCCGAGCAGGAAGGGGAAGTCCGGGTCGATCTCTTTGTTGAGCAGCACCACGGTGTAGTCGTCTACCGGCTGCACCGTGAGGTTCTGGAAGGTGCGCTTGTCCTTGTTGGTGCTTTTGTCGCTTGCAGCGCGCTCAAAGCTGAACTTGACCGACTGCGCATTGAAGGGCTCGCCGTTCTGGAACTTCACGCCCTTGCGCAGGTGGAAGGTGTAGGTCTTCAGGTCGGGCGAGACCTCCCAGCGCTCGGCCAGCAGCGGCGTCACGCTGCCGTCGCTGTTGATTTTGGTCAGCGTCTCGTAGATGTTGTAGAGCGTGACTTCGCCAATGGACGACGCGGCAGCAGCGGTTGGGTCCAGGCCGGTCGGCTCCAGGGTCATGCCCAGTACCAGCGTGCTCTTGCGGCTCTGCGCCAGGGCCGCCAGCGGCGAGCCCGCGAGCGCGCCCAGGGCGGTGGAGGTAAGGACGGTGCGGCGGTTCAACATGGTCGAGGGCTCCGGCAAAAACGGGGGAAGGGAAAGACGTTACAGCAACTGCGCCGGCTCGGCGCGCGGCACGGCGGCCAGCAGTGCCTGGGTGTAGGGGTGTTCGGCATGGGCAAACAGCCGCTGCGGCGTGCCGCGCTCCACCACCAGGCCGCGGTGCAGCACGCAGACCTCGTCGCACAGGTGGTTGACCACGGCCAGGTCGTGGCTGATCAGCAGGTAGCTGATGCCGAACTCGCGCTGCAGGTCCTGCATCAGGTTGAGCACCTGGGCCTGCACCGACACATCCAGCGCGCTCACCGGCTCGTCGGCAATGATCAGCTTGGGCCGGGTGATGAGGGCGCGTGCAATCGCAATGCGCTGGCGCTGCCCGCCCGAGAACTCATGCGGGTACTTGCCCAGGTCGCTGCTGCGCAGGCCCACCGCCTCCAGCGCCTCGGCCGAGCGGCTGCGCTGCGCCGCGCGGCCCAGGCCTTCGAGCGCCTCCAGCGGCTCGGCCACGATGCGCTCCACGGTGCGGCGCGGGTCGAGCGAGCCATACGGGTCCTGGAACACCATCTGGAAGTCGCGCCGCGCGCTGCGCAGCTCGGCACGCGGCAGCGCATGCAGGTCGCGCCCCAGCAGGCGCACGCTGCCGGCGCTGGGCGCGTCGAGCGCCATCACGATGCGTGCCAGCGTGGACTTGCCCGAGCCCGACTCGCCGACGATGCCCAGGCTCTTGCCGGCCTCGATGCGAAAGCTCACGCCATTCAGCGCGCGCACCTGCGGCGCCGGCTTGAACAGCGACTCGCGCGGCAATTGGTAGTGCCGCACCAGATCCGTGACTTCCAGCAACGGTGTTTGGGTGGTTTCTTGCTCAAATATGCCTCTAGCCCTTGCTGCACCTGGGCTGTTAGCTATTGAATTTGTAGCATCATCACTCATGCCGTGGCTACCTCTGCATCGATCTCGTCCAGCCGCAGGCAGCGCACCAGGTGCCCGTGCGGCAGCAGGGTGGCTGGCGGCGCGGTGCTGCGGCAGGCGTCCACCGTGTAGCGGCAGCGGCCCGCAAACGGGCAGCCGGGCGGCAGGTCTACCAGCTCGGGCACGCTGCCGGCAATGGTCGCCAGGCGCGTGCCGCGCGGCGCGCCCAGCGCTGGCCGTGCGGCAAACAGCCCGCGCGTGTAGGGGTGGGCGCGCGCGGCAAACACGGCGGCGGTCGGCCCGCTCTCGACCACGCTGCCGCCATACATCACCAGCATGCGCGATACGTTCTGCGCGATCACGCCCAGGTCGTGCGAAATCAAAATTAGCGCCATCCCGCGCTCAGCCACCAGGCCCTGGATCAGTTCCAGGATCTGCTTCTGGATGGTCACGTCCAGGGCGGTAGTGGGCTCGTCGGCAATCAGCAGGTCCGGCCCGCAGGCCAGCGCCATGGCAATGCCGATGCGCTGGCGCTGCCCGCCTGAGAATTGGTGCGGGTAAGCGTCCAGCCGCGAGGCCGCATCCGGAATGCCCACGCGCTCCAGCAAGGCCAGCGCCTCTTGCCGCGCCGCCGCGCGCGACAGCCCGCGGTGCAGGCGCAGCGGCTCGCCCACCTGGCGGGCAATGGTGTGCAGTGGGTTCAGCGCCGTCATCGGCTCCTGAAAAATCATGCCGATGCGGTTGCCGCGCACCTCGCACATCGCGCGCTCGGGCAGGCCGACCAGCTCTTGTCCGTCAAAGCGGATGCTGCCCGTGACCTGCGCCGTGGATGGCAGCAGCCCCATCAGCGACTGCACGGTGATCGATTTGCCGCAGCCCGATTCACCGACGATGCCCAGCGTCTGGCCGCGCTCCAGAGAAAAACCGATGCCGCGCACCGCATCGGCCGGGCCGCGCTGGGTCTGCAGGCGGATGCGCAGGTCGTTTACTTCGAGCAACGCCATCTATCGTGCCCTCGCCAGTCGTGGGTCAAGCAGATCGCGCAGCCCATCGCCCAACAGGTTCAGCCCCAGCACCGCCAACGCAATCGCCATGCCCGGCCACACGGCCAGCATCGGCGCCTGGAACATCAGCGTCTGCGCCTCGCTCAGCATGCGGCCCCACGAAGGCTGCGGCGGCTGCGTGCCCAGGCCCAGGTAAGACAGCGCCGCCTCGGCCAGGATGGCAATGGCAAAGCGGATGGTGATCTGCACGATCAGCACCGCCGATATGTTGGGCAGCACATGCTGCAGCGTGATCGCCAGCGGCCCCTTGCCGCAGGCGCGCGCGGCCGCCACGTACTCGCGCGACCACACCGAATTGGCCGAGGCGCGCGTGATGCGCGCAAAGGTCGGGATGTTGTAGATGCCAATCGCCACGATGGCGTTGACGATGCCCGGCCCGAAAGCCGCCGTCATCATGATGGCCGACAGGATCGCCGGGAAGGCCAGCGAGAAATCCGACAGCCGCATGATGGCCTCTTCCACCCAGCCGCGCCGCGCCGAGGCCAGCAGCCCCAGCGCCACGCCCACCAGCAGGCCTATGCCCACGGCGATTACGCCCACCAGGATGGACGCGCGCGCCCCCACCAGCAGCAGCGATGCCACGTCGCGGCCAAACGCATCCGTGCCCAGCCAGTGCGAGAAAGAGGGGCTCTGCAGCTTGGCCGCCAGGTCCATGTCATAGGGCGACCAGGGCGTCCACACATAAGACAGCGCCGCCGCCAGCACCAGCAGCAGCGTCAGCACGCCGCCCAGCACAAAGCTGCGGTGCCGCAGCGCGCGGCGCCAGAAGCCGGGCAGGGCCGGGGCGGGGTTGGCCAGGGGCAGGGAGGCGCTCATACGTCACCTGCCTTGATACGCGGGTCGATCACGGCATACAGCACATCGACGACGAAGTTGACGATCACCACCATCGCCGCCAGCAGCATCACGCAATTGCGCACCACGGCCAGGTCGCGGTTGCTGATGGCCTGGAAGATCAGGCGGCCCAGTCCGGGCAGGTAGAACACGTTCTCCACCACGATGGTGCCGGCCAGCAGCTCGGAGAACTGCATGCCCATCACCGTGACCACTGGGATCAGCGCATTGCGCAGCACATGGGTCCAGAGCACGGCGCGCTGCGTCACGCCCTTGGCGCGCGCGGTGCGCACGAAGTCTTCGCGCATCACCTCCAGCACGGCAGAACGGGTGATGCGCGCCAGGATCGCGGCCTGCACCACGGCCAGCGCCAGCGCCGGCAGCAGCAGCGATTTCAGGCCCGCCAAAATGCCCGCGTCCCAGCCGTCAAAGCCGCCAGCCGAGAACCACTGCAGCTTCACCGAAAACACCAGGATCAGCAGAATCGCAAACCAGAAATTAGGGATGGCAATGCCGACCTGGGTCACACCCATCAGGCCCACGTCGGCCAGGCCGTTGTGGCGCGCCGCGGCGGTCACGCCTACGACCAAGGCCAGCACAGTGGTGAACAGCATGGCCAGCAGCGCCAGCGGCACGGTGAGTTGCAGCCGCTCCAGCATCAGGTCCAGCACCGGCGAGCCGTAGGCGTAGCTGTCGCCCAGGTTGCCGGTGAGCAGGCCGCCGATCCAGTGCCAGTAACGGGTCCAGGCGCTTTGGTCCAGGCCCAGCTTGGTGGCCAGTGCGGCCACGGCGTCTGGTGCGGCATCCGGGCCCAGCAGTATCTGGGCGGCATTGCCGGGCAGGATCTCCAGCACCAGGAAAACTACGACGGAGGCACCGATCAGCGTGGCGATCAGCGTGAGGATGCGTTTGGCTAGAAAAACACTCATGGATCGTGGGGCAGCAGGCCTGCCGCATCCGGCACCGGCAGAAGAAAGACCTTCTTTTGTGCAGTGCATTATGACCACATCCGCACCGTGCCCGGGGCTTTCGCGTGGCGGGGATAATCGCGGTCATGCGTTGCGCCCGTATCCCCGTTTCCCATCCGCCTGTGGCCGGAGGTGCGGCATGGCGCTGATGATCACCGACGAGTGCATCAACTGCGACGTCTGCGAGCCCGAGTGCCCGAACGACGCCATCTACCCGGGCGAGAGCATCTACGAGATCGACCCCAAGCGCTGCACCGAATGCGTAGGCCACTTCGACGAGCCGCAGTGCGTGCAGATCTGCCCGGTGGCCTGCATTCCGGTCAACCCCGCGCACACAGAAGACCGCGAGACGCTGTACCAGAAGTACCTGCGGCTGCAGACGGCTTCCGGCACGATCTCAGATTAAAGGTCCGCCGGCCGCGGCGGCTTCGGCCGTGGTGGCTTGTCGGTGTGGACCAGCATGGTGGCCTTCTCCATGTCGCCCGCCAGCATGGCCGGCACCGCCTTGAGCGAGCGGTCTATGCATTGCTCGATGGCAATGCGGTGGTCGGGCGAGGGCTTCTTCAGCACCCAGTGGATCACCTCGCTCTTCACGCCCGGGTGGCCAATGCCCAGGCGCAGGCGCCAGTAGTCGGCGCTGCCCAGTTGCGCATGGATGTCGCGCAGGCCGTTGTGGCCGGCGTGGCTGCCGCCGAGCTTGAGCTTGACCTGGCCCGGCACGATGTCCAGCTCGTCATGGGCGACCAGGATTTCCGAAGGCGCGATCTTGAAGAAGCGCGCCAGCGCGGCCACCGACTTGCCCGAGGCATTCATGAAGGTCAACGGCTCCAGCAGCCAGACCGGCTGCCCGTCAATCGTGGTGCGCGCCATCAGGCCCCAGTAGCCTTTCTCGACGTTGAGCTGCAGCTTCCATTCCCGGGCGAGCGCATCTATCCACCAGAAGCCGGCGTTGTGGCGGGTGGCCTCGTAGTCCGGGCCCGGGTTGCCCAGGCCGACGAAGAGTTTGATCATGGGGCGGGATTATCTAGTGTCTGCACCAATGAAAACGGCCCGCCGAAGCGGGCCGTCAGGCTTGGTAAGCGGTGTCTTGCGACAGCTTACTTCTTGCCCTTGCCCTTGGCGGGTGCGGGAGCTGCGGCTGCATCGGCGGCAGGAGCTGCCACTTCTTCTTCAACGCGCGGTGCAACGGCCGAAACCAGAACCGGGTTGATCTTGCCGTGGCTCACGAACTTCACGCCCTTGGGCAGCTTCAGGTCATTGACGTGCAGCGTGGCGTTGTTCTTCAGGCCGGACAGGTCGACCTCGATGAACTCAGGCAGGTCGGCTGGCAGGCAGCTGACTTCCAGTTCGTTCACGACGTGCGTGATCAGGTTGTGGCCAACCTTGACGGCTTCGGACTCTTCTTCACCCTTGAAGTGGAGCGGCACCTTCATGTGCAGGCGGGTCTTGGCGTCGACGCGCTGGAAGTCGATGTGCAGCACCAGTTGCTTGTACGGGTGGTATTGCACGTCGCGCAGCAGAACCTTGCTGGTGGCGCCGGCGAGTTCCATTTCGAGGATGGAGGCGTGGAACGCTTCCTTCTTCAGGGCATGCCACAAGGCGTTGTGGTCCAGCTCGACCAGTTGCGGCTGGCCTTCGCCACCGTACACGATACCGGGCGTCTTGCCCGAGATGCGGAGACGGCGGCTCGCACCCGTGCCCTGCTTGGAGCGCTCAAAAGCGACAAATTTCATGCTAACTCCTGTGGAAGCCGACCGCGACCAGTGCGGCTCCGATTGCAAAAAGGGCCCTCACGAGGAAGGCCCACGGTTATTCCCGGATCAGATCAGTTTGTCCTGGTCCGAGAAAAGACTCATCACCGATTCGCCGCGGGCGATGCGCTGGATCGTCTCTGCGATCAGCGGCGCCACGGACAGTTGGCGAATCTTGGTGCAGCCGCGCGTGTTGTCGGCGAGCGGGATGGTGTTGGTCACGACGACTTCGTCGAGTGCGGTGCCGCTGGCGATGCGCTCGAGTGCCGGGCCGGAGAACACCGGGTGCGTGCAGTAGGCGTAGACCTTCTTGGCGCCGCGCTCCTTGAGCACTTCGGCTGCCTTCACCAGCGTGCCGGCAGTGTCGATCATGTCGTCCATGATCACGCAGTTGCGGCCGTCGATCTCGCCGATCACGTGCATGACTTCGCTCACGTTGGCCTTGGGCCGGCGCTTGTCGATGATGGCGAGGTCGCAGTTGAGCTGCTTGGCCAGGGCGCGTGCGCGCACCACGCCGCCGACGTCGGGCGAGACCACGATCAGGTCTTCGTAGTTCTTCTGGCGCAGATCGCCCAGCAGCACCGGCGAGGCGTAGATGTTGTCGACCGGGATATCGAAGAAGCCCTGGATCTGGTCGGCATGCAGGTCCATGGTCAGGACATGCGACACACCCACGGTCTGCAGCAGGTTGGCGACGACCTTGGCCGAGATCGGCACGCGCGAGGAGCGCGGGCGGCGGTCTTGGCGGGCATAGCCGAAGTAGGGGATCACGGCGCTGATGCGTTCGGCCGACGAGCGCTTGAGCGCGTCGACCATCATCAGCAGTTCCATCAGGTTGTCGTTGGTCGGCGCGCAGGTGGATTGCACCACGAACACGTCGCGGGCGCGGACGTTCTGGTTGATCTCGACGGTGATCTCGCCATCGGAGAAGCGGCCGATTTGCGCGCTGCCCAGGGTGATTCCCAGGTGTGACGCAATCTCGGACGCCATGCCAGGGTTGGCATTGCCGGTGAAGACGAGGAAATCAGGGTGCTGAGCCTGCATGTGGGATACCGGCGATCGTGGAAAAACTGACTGGGCGTACCTTGACGGACGCATGAGGTTTGGCAGGGGAAGAAGGATTCGAACCTTCGCATGCTGGAATCAAAATCCAGTGCCTTAACCAGCTTGGCGACTCCCCTACACAGGTCTGCAGCGCAATTGCTGCCTACCCTTGATCTTCACTGAATACCCACCCGGCCAGAGGGTGAATTTCCAGATTATCACATTGCCTGACCTGCCATGCGCCGGGCGCATCCTGCAAATCCACATCGTGTGATGCCGCTGCAAACACTGCACTTCCGGAGCCTGTCATTCTGGCATTCAGTCCCTTGGCTGCGAGCCAGCTGATGGCTTGCGTAACCGCGGGGCATTGTGCCTCTGCGACAGGTTGTAGGACGTTTCGGCCAAAACCGTAGTGGTCTGCAACTAAGCCATCGATTCTAGCACTATCCAAATTGCGTTCCAGCAGTTCGGATGAAAAAATTGCGTGCGTTTCGATGCCGACATCGGGTTTGGCCACGATAAAGCGCTGGCGCGGCAAGGCGTTGGCGCCTTCCAGCGGGGTAATGCGTTCGCCCACGCCTTCGACCCAGGCATTGCGCCCCCGCAGGAAAAACGGCACGTCAGCCCCCAGTGCCAAGCCAATTTCCTCCAGTTGGGCCAGCGGCAGGTGCAGCTCCCACAGCCGGTTGAGCGCCAGCAGGCAACTGGCCGCGTCGGAAGAGCCGCCGCCCATGCCGGCCTGGGCCGGGATCTGCTTGGCTACGCCGATGTGGGCGCCGTAGTCGACGCCGGTGGCCTGTTGCAATGCGCGGGCGGCGCGCAGCACCAGATCGTCGGTTGGCAGGGGCGTGGTCAGGTCTTCGCGGCTGAGCAGGCCGTCGGCACGGCGCTCGAAGTGCAGGGTGTCGCTCCAGTCGATCAGCATGAAGGCCGACTGCAGCAGGTGGTAGCCATCGGGGCGCCGGCCCGTGATGTGCAAAAAGAGGTTCAGCTTGGCCGGCGCCGGCACGTCGTAGAGGGCTTGCATCAGCGTTCGAAAACCACCCGCAGCGTGGCTGCGGGCTGGGGATCGGTGCGGCGTGCGCTGATTCGCCCCTCTGCCTGCTGCCGCAGGTCGGGCTGCCAGCCCGGTACCGGCGTGGGCGTGCCGGCCAGCCAGTCGAACAGCGCCGCGACGGGGATCGCCGTGCCGGTGACCTGGGCTGCCAGGGTGTCGAGCGAGCCGAAGTCGCGGCTGTCATTGCCGCTGCGCAGCGTGGCGCTGCCGGGCGACCACTGCAATACGGCCAGCGTGCTGCCCAAGGGAGAGAAGAGCGAGAGCTCGCCTGCCTCGGCGCGGCCGCGCAGTTCGAAGGATGCCGAGAAGGACTGGGTCTCCGAGCCATCGACCTGCAGTGCGAGCCGGCCGCTCCAGTTTTCGGTTTTTTGGCCAAAAGTGGCCTTAGCCGGCGCCAGTCCTTGGCATCCAGCTATAAAAATTGAAGTAAAGGCCGCCAGCGCCAGGCAGGCTTGCCGGCGCTTGGCCTGTTGCATCACGGCGTGACGCGCAGCCGCTTGAGCGTCTGCAGCAAGGTGTCGTTCTGGGAATTGAGCTGAAGTCCCTGCTTCCAGATGCTTTTGGCCTGGTCTTGCCGGCCCAGGCTCCAGAGCACTTCCCCGAGATGGGCAGCGATTTCCGGGTCAGGCCGGGCCTTGAAGGCGCCTTCGAGGATGCGTGCGGCTTCTTCGCGGTTGCCGGCGCGGAATTCCACCCAGCCCAGGCTGTCGGTGATGAAAGGGTCGTTCGGTGCGAATTCCAGCGCCTTCTTGATCAGCTCGCGTGCCTCGGGCAGGCGCTGGCCGCGATCCGCGAGGGAGTAGCCGAGCGCGTTGTAGGCGTGGTAGTAGTCGGGCTTTTGCTCGATGACCTGGCGCAGCAGGCGCTCCATCTCGTCGGGGCGCCCGAGCTTCTCGGCACTCATGGCGAGGTCGTAGCGCAGGTCGGCATCTTCCGGTGTCTTGGTGAGGCCTTGCGCCAGCAATGTGTAGGCCTGCTGCTGCTGGTTGTTGTCGCGCAGCAGTTGCACTTCAGCCATCAGCTTCAGGCGTGCATCGCTGGGCGCGCGTTCGGGTATTTGCTGGATCAGTTGGCGCGCCTCGGCCATGCGCCCCTGGCGAGCCAGCAGCGCGGCCTTGCGTGTCTGCACGGCGATCAGCGCCTGCGGGCTGTCGATGCGGTCGAGCCAGGCGCCGGCCGCCTGCAGGTCGCCGCGCTTCTCGGCGATCTGCGACATCAGCAGATAGGCCTGGGCCTGGCTGCGCGCCTGGATCTCGTCGGGCTTGCCGCCGTCGGGGATCTGGGCGCGCAGCAGATCAAGATAGGTCTGGACCGACTGGCCGGCCTTGTCGTACTGGTTGTCTTCGACCTGTTGGGCGCCGATCAGCAGCCAGCCTTCGGGGAACTCGGGGTGCTCGACCGTGAGGCGCTGGAGTTGCTGGGCCGCCTCGGTATTGCGCTGTGCATCCGACAGCGCGCGGGCGTAGCCGAGCCGCAGTTCGGGCTGGGGCTTGCCGCTGTTCAGGTAGCGCTGCACGATGGGTTCGGCGCGTGGCTCCTTCGGGTCCATCAGCTCCAGCGCGAGGATGGCGGGGCCTTCGGCGCTTGCGTCCAGGGCCTGCGCGCGATCGGCGGCGTCAAGCGTGCCGGCGTTGTCGCCGGCGGCCAGCCGCATGCGGCCGACGGTGATCCAGGCGGCCGCTCCATCGGCCGGCACTGCGGGCTTCTGCAGATCGCCGGCCAGGGCAGTCTGCACCAGTTCCAGCGCCGCGCGTTTGTCGGTAACGCGCGCGTACAGCGGTGGAATGGCGGCATAGGTGGCGGCACGCGAGCGTGGCTCGGTCAGGGCCAGCTCGCGGGCCAGGGGTTCGGCTGTTTCAGATACCCGGTTGAGCGCCACCAGGATTTGCAGCACATAGCGGTTGGCATCGCGCGAGGTCGGCTGGGCTTCCTTCCAGGCCCGGGCGGCGAGCAGGGCGGCGTCACCCGACTTGGCGCGCAGCGCCACTTCGATGGCGCGCTTGTACAGCTCGGGGTCATTGGTCTTGCGTGCGGCGTCGAGCAGCAGTGCAAAGCCGGTGCCGGCATCGCCAGAGCCCACGTTCATCTCGCCCAGCAGAACCTCGTAGAGCAGCTCGGCGTCGCGGCGTTCGGTGCTGGCGGCGTCCGCGCTGTCTAGCGCGGCAGGCTTGCGTTCGATTTGCTCTGCGGGTGCCGGGCGCGGTCCTGGGCCGATGGAGGGGACCGCCTGGGCATGGACGGTGGGTGCTGCCGCGGCAAGTACGGCAAGCGCTGCAGCAATGGCCGCTGCGAGGCGAAGGGACTTCATCGGCCCATAATAATTCAAGCCCTCCGACCCGTGCCCGCGCCCTGGCGTTGCACTTACGAGTCTTTACTCCCCTTCATCATCCCTGCATGCCCGAACTGCCAGAAGTCGAAGTCACCCGCCTCAGCTTTGCCGGGCGCATTGCAGGTGCCCGCGTGCTGTCTGCACGCATTGGCAAGCCCCTGCGCTGGGCGCTGGGCTGCGCGCCCTCCGACCTAGAGGGGCGGCAGGTGCTGCAGGTGCGGCGGCGCGGCAAGTATTTGCTGGTGGAGCTTGACGCTGGTCTGCTGCTGGTGCACCTGGGCATGTCGGGCAGCCTGGCTTTCGCGGCCGGCCTGCCGCTGCCGGGCACGCACGACCATTTCGACCTGGTGACCGACCGCGGCACCTTGCGGCTGCACGATCCGCGCCGTTTTGGCGCCGTGGTGTTTGCCGAGGATGAAGCTGCGCCCACCGCGCAGAAGCTGCTGGGCCGGCTGGGCATGGAGCCACTGGGCGATGCTTTTGATCCGCAGCGCTTCTTCGAGGGGCTGCGGCGCCGCAGCGCACCGGTCAAACAGGTGCTGCTGGCCGGCGACCTGGTGGTGGGCGTGGGCAATATCTATGCATCCGAAGCGCTGTTTGCTGCGGGCATTCGACCGACCGTGCCGGCGTCGCGCATCTCGCGGCCGCGGGCCATGCGCTTGTGGGTGGCCGTGCGTGATGTGCTGGCGCGTGCCGTCGCCACTGGCGGCAGCACGCTGCGTGACTTCTCCAGCGCCGAGGGCAAGACTGGTTATTTCCAGCTCGAGGCCATGGTGTATGGCCGCGCCGGCCAGCCTTGCCGAGCCTGCGGGAGCGCCGTGCGCACCCTGCGCCAGGGGCAGCGTTCGACGTTTTTCTGCCCGGTCTGTCAGAAGCCCTGAGAGCAGGGGGCGGTGTATATTCATTCGCTCCACCCTGCGGCCACCCTTGACCTCCGATTTCACAGTACAGCTAGACCAGCATGGCGCCTGGCGTGCGGCCACGGCACAGCGCCTGCGCGACCTGGCCGCCTGGCTGACTCGCCATGAGCTGGCGGATGGGCCGATCGCATCGCGGCTGGAGCAGACGGCCGACGGCCTGAGCCACGATCGGCTCATGGTGGCTTTCGTGGCGGAGTTCTCACGCGGCAAGTCCGAGCTGATCAATGCGCTCTTTTTTGCCGGGCATGGCCGTCGCATCGTGCCAGCCAGCGCCGGGCGCACCACGATGTGCCCGACCGAACTGGCCTTCGATCCCGACCTGGTGCCCTGCGTACGCCTGTTGCCCATAGAGACGCGGCTTGAGCCTCGGCCGCTGGCCGATTGGCGCGCGGTGCCCGAGGCCTGGACGGAGCTGCCGCTCGACTTGGCCGATGCCGACCAGATGGCGCGCACGCTGGAGACCGTGGCCCAGGTGCGCCGCGTATCGCAGGCCACGGCGCGCGGGCTGGGTTTCTGGAGCGATGAGTTGGCCGACGAAAACCCGGTGCCAGGGGCCGACGGATTGGTCGAGGTGCCGATGTGGCGCCATGCCCTGGTCAACATCGATCACCCGCTGCTGCGGCGTGGCTTGGTGGTGCTCGATACGCCTGGGCTCAACGCCATTGGCGCCGAGCCCGAGTTGACCGTCAACCTGCTGGCCGAGGCGCACGCCACCGTTTTCCTGCTGGCGGCTGACGCTGGCGTCACCCGCTCCGATCTTGCCCTGTGGCGCGACCATCTGGCGCCGGCCGAAGGACTGCCGGACGCCGGCCATTCACACCTGGTGGTGCTCAACAAGGTCGATGTGCTGTGGGACGAGCTCAGTACGCCGCAGCATATCCAGGCCCAGACCGAGCGGCAGCGCGCCAGCTCCGCAGCGCTGCTGGGCCTGCCGCCAGGGCGGGTGATCCCGGTCTCGGCGCAGAAAGGCCTGGTCGCGCGCATCAAGGGTGACGATGCCCTGCTGCAGGCCAGCGGGCTGCCGGTGCTGGAAGAAGTGCTGGCGCACGGCATCATTGAGCGTCGGCATTCCATCTTGCACGCTGCTGTGTCGGCGGGCATTGCCCGCATGCGCACGGAGGCGGCGCGCCTGTTGACCATGCGCCGGCGCGAGATCGACGACCAGGCGCTGGAGTTGCGCAGCCTGCGTGGCAAGAATGCCAACGTGATCGCCGGCATGCGCCTGCGCGTCGAGCAGGAGCAGCGCGAGTTCGACGCGAGCGAGAAGCGCATCCAGGCCCTGCGTGCCATCCATCAGCGGATGCGGCGCGGGGCCGTGGCCGCACTGCGCGGCAGCGGCGGCCCACCGCAGGAGTTCGCCGTGCTGCTGCAGGCCTTGGGGCGCCCGGGGCTCAAACTTGGAGCCCGCCGCGCCTATGACGAGGCGTTTGCCGGCGTGGCGGCCCGCATCGCGCAGGCGCAGGGGGCGGCACAGGAAATTCACGCCATGCTCGATGCGAGCTTTCGCCAGCTCAATACCGAGCATGGCTTCTCGCTGCAGGTGACGCCAGCCCCCACGCTGGGCTTGCAGATCAGGGAGGCCGAAGGCGTCGGGCAGTCGCACGCGCACTACATGGGCCTGGGCAACACGCTGCGCCTGTCCCAGCCGCAGTTCGCTGGCCGGCTGGTGCGGGCGTTGGCCAGCCGGGTGCAAGTGGTGCTCGACGACGCGGCCAGCGAGCTGGAAAACTGGAGCCGCGCCGCAGCCGCGCCGGTCGACACCCAGCTGCGTGAGCGCCGCCAGGGTTTTGTGCGGCGCATCGAGGCCATCGACCGCATTCAGCAGGCCGCATCCGGCCTGGGCGAGCGCATGGCCGAGCTGGAGGCGCAGACCATCGACCTGGCGCATCTGGAAACCCAGGTGCAAGCATGGGTGCAGGCCTTTGCGACACCACCGGTGCATCTGGCCCAGCCGGCGGAGCTCGCCGCCGCATGAGTCCACCGGAGCAGGGTTTTGCCGCCCGCGTGGTGGCGTGGCAGTCTACGCACGGCCGCAACAGCCTGCCTTGGCAGAACACGCGCGATCCCTATCGGGTGTGGCTGTCCGAGATCATGTTGCAGCAGACGCAGGTGGCCACGGTGCTGGATTACTTCCCGCGTTTTCTGGCCCGGCTGCCGGATGTCCGGGCGCTGGCAGAGGCACCAGCCGATGTGGTGCTGGGCTTGTGGAGCGGGCTGGGTTACTACAGCCGCGCACGCAACCTGCATCGTTGCGCGCAGCAGGTGGTCGAGCGCTTTGGCGGTGAGTTTCCGCACAGTGCGGCACTGTT
Source organism: Xylophilus sp. GW821-FHT01B05 (assembly GCA_038961845.1). NCBI lineage: Bacteria > Pseudomonadati > Pseudomonadota > Betaproteobacteria > Burkholderiales > Xylophilus > Xylophilus sp. GW821-FHT01B05. Next base: position 4,495,778 of record CP152408.1, on the reverse strand, counting down.
GGAAACGCTACCGGGCATAGGCCGTTCGACGGCTGGGGCGATTGCCTCGTTCTGCTTTGGTGAGCGCGTGGCGATCCTGGACGCCAACGTCAAGCGGGTGCTGACGCGGGCGCTTGGGTTTGCCGGCGACCTGGCGCGCCCGGTACATGAGCGAGAGCTGTGGGACGAGGCTACCCGCCTCCTGCCCGAAGGCTCTCCCCAGTCGCTGCACGCCAGCATGCCGCGCTATACCCAGGGCCTGATGGATCTGGGCGCCACGGTCTGTCTATCGCGCAAGCCTACCTGCCTCTTGTGCCCGGTACAGCAGGGCTGCGTGGCCCAGGCGCAGGGGCGGCAGGAAGACTACCCGGTGCGCACGCGCAAGCTGCGGCGCAGCAGTGAGTCCTGGTGGCTGTTGCTGGCGCGCCAGCCGGACGGCCGGGTCTGGCTGGAACGGCGTCCCGCCAAGGGCATCTGGGCTGGCCTGCATTGCCTGCCGGTGCATGGCCAGCGGCAGGACCTGGAAGACACGCTGCCGCCAATGGCGCAAGACCGGGCGCAGGAGCTGCCAGTGTTCCTGCATGTACTCACGCACAAGGATTTGCATCTGCACCCAGTGCTGGTCCCGCTGCCGCTGGGCGCGCAGCCATCGGGTGATGGGCGCTGGGCTTCGCCGCAGGAGTGGGAGGCGCTGGGTCTGCCGGCGCCGGTGCGCAAGCTGCTGCAGCAGTTCGTCTAGCGCGCGTCGAGTTCGCGGTGACGGGTGAGCGTCACCCACTTCTTCGAGAACTCGGCCGCCAGTTGCTCTGCCAGGTAAACCGAGCGGTGTTGGCCACCAGTGCAGCCTATGCCCACGGTGACATAGCTGCGATGGTCGCGGGCCAGGGTGTCAAGCCAGCGCGACAGGAACTGGCCGATGTCATCGAACATGCGGGTGACCTCGCGCTCGGCCCGCAGGAAGTCGGCCACTGGCTCGTCGCGGCCCGTCAGGGGACGCAGTGCAGGCTCGTAGTGCGGGTTGGGCAGCATGCGCACATCGAAAACAAAATCTGCGTCCACGGGCACACCTCGCTTGAACGCGAAGGACTGGAACACCAGCAGCAGCGGCGTGGAAGGCGCGGAGATCACCGCCTTGACATAGGCCTGGAGCTGGGCCGCACGCATGATGCTGGAGTCGATCACATGCGCCTGCTCGCGCAGGTCCGACAGCAGTTCGCGCTCCAGTTCGATTGCCTGCACCAGTGCACGCTGCTGGTCAGCCGTCACCGCGCGTGAGAGGGGGTGGCTGCGCCTTGTCTCCGAGTAGCGGTGCACCAGGGTGTCGGTGCTTGCATCGAGGAACAGCAATTGCAGGCGCACGCCCTGGGCCCGCAGCACCGCAAGCTGCTGTGGCACCAGCGGCAGCGATGCTGCGCTGCGCACGTCCATGGCAATGCCTACGCGCGTGGCGCCATGGCGCTGCTCCAGCGCGACAAAGGGCAGCAGCAATTCAGGGGGCAGGTTGTCGACGCAGTAGTAGCCTGCGTCTTCCAGGGCATTCAGTGCCACCGACTTGCCCGAGCCTGACATGCCGGTGATGAGTGCGATCTCCAGCACCTCGGTTTTGGGTGGCGCGGCGGAAGGGCTACCGACGTGCATTACGCGGCACCTCCTGCGGCGCCGGCCAGCATCTCGCGTGCGTGGGCCAGACTGGTGGGGGAGGGCCGGTCACCGCCCAGCATGCGTGAGATTTCGCCGACCCGGACTTCGCCAGCAACGGCGGCGACGGAACTGGTGGTGACGCCGTCTTCCCCGCGCTGCTTGGCCACCAGCAGGTGGTGGTCCGCGCGTGCGGCCACTTGCGGCAGGTGGGTGACGGCCAGTACCTGCCGGTCGCGACCTAACTGCTGCATCAGGCGCCCGACGGTTTCGGCCACTGCACCACCCACGCCTGCATCCACCTCGTCAAAAATCAGGGTCTGGGCCGTGCCCAGGGCGCTGGTGGTGACTGCAATTGCCAGCGCAATGCGTGACAGCTCACCACCCGAGGCGACCTTGCCCACCGGCCGTGGGGTGCTACCCGCATGGCCTGCGACCAGAAACACCGCGTCTTCCAGGCCGTGCTGCGCCGGTGTCTCGCTCTTCTGTAGAGCCACCTCGAAGCGGCCCCCCTGCATGCCCAGGCCCTGCATGGCAGAGGTGATGGCGCGCGCCAGCCGGGGGGCGGTCTTGGCGCGTGCCTTGGATAGGGCGGCCGCATGGGTCTGGTAGCTGCGCAGGGCTTGCTGCTCTGCTGCTTCCAGGGCGGCCAGATTGGCGGCAGCCTCCAGACGGGCCAGCTCATCGCGCCAGCCGGCGAGCAGCAGCGGCAACTCTTCGGGGGGGCGGCGATAGCGGCGTGCCAGGGACATCCAGAGCCCCATGCGCTCATCCAGCGCGGCGAGCTGCTCCGGATCTGGGTCGGTCTTGCGCAGGTAGGCGTGCAGCGAGTGGGCGGCGTCCTCGGCCTGGGCCAGGCAAGAGGCCAGTACCTCGACCATGGCTGCGAACTCGGGCTCCAGATGCTGCTGATCCTCCAGCAAAGACTGCGCACGCGCCAGGCCCACGGTGGCGCCGAGCTCGTCTTCCTCCAGCGCGGTGAGTGCGCCTTGGGCGCCGTCGAGCAGGGCTTGCGCATGCGACAGGCGCGTGTGGCGCGCGTTGATCTCGTCCCACTCGTCGGGCTGGGGCGCCAGCTTGTCCAACTCGCCGATCTGCCAGAGCAGGCGCTCGCGCTCGCGCTGCAGGCTGTCTTGCGCGCTGCGGGCCTGCTCCAGTGCTTGCCGGGCTGCGCGCCAGGCCTGCCAGGCGGAGGCCAGCGGCTTGGTGTCGACGCCGGCATAGGCGTCCAGCAGGCCGCGCACGGCCTCGGGCCGGGTCAGGCTTTGCCAGGCATGCTGCCCATGGATGTCCAGCAGGTGGTCGCCAACCTCGCGCAGTTGCGTGGCGGTGGCGGGGCTGCCATTGATCCAGGCGCGGCTCTTGCCCTGGGCATCGATGGTGCGCCGCAGCAAGAGGGTGTCGGACACCTCGAAGCCGGCCTGCTCCAGCCAGGAGGCAAGCGACTCGACTCCATCAAACTCCACGCTGATTTCCGCGCGGACGGTTTTCTCGCGTACCACGGTGGCGTCCGCGCGGCTGCCAAGGGCCAGTTGCAGGGCGTCGATGAGAATGGATTTGCCGGCCCCGGTTTCGCCTGTCAGGGCACTGAAGCCACTGCCAAAATCCAGCTCCAGCTTGCGCACGATCACGAAATCGCGCAACGCAATGCGTTTCAGGGCCACGGTATTAGGACCCTCCCTCGTTCCAGTGCAGCTTCTGGCGCAGCGTGTCGAAGTAGCTCCAGCCCTGCGGGTGCAAAAAGCGCACACCGTATTGCGACCGGCGTACCACGACCCGATCGCCATGCAGCAACGAGGCCAACGACTGCATGTCGAAATTGGCGCTGGCATCGCGCCCTGCCACCAGCTCGATCGAAATCTCGGACGAATCGGCGAGCACGATCGGGCGATTGGACAAGGTATGCGGCGCGATGGGCACCAGCACCCAGCCGGCGACAGACGGGTGCAGCATCGGGCCGCCCGCTGACAGCGCATAGGCGGTAGAGCCGGTGGGCGAGGCGATGATCAGGCCATCCGCGCGCTGACTGGCAACGAAGCGGCCATCCACCTCGACCCGCAGCTCCACCATGCCGGAGGTGGCGCCGCGGTTCACCACCACATCGTTCATGGCCAGGGTGTCAAACACACATTGACCGTCGCGCACGACCTGAACCTGCATCAGGCTGCGCGGGTCTTGTTCATAGGCGCCGGCCAGCATCGGCTCCAGCGTGGCGGCGTAGTTGTCCAGCCGGATGTCGGTAATGAAGCCGAGCCGGCCCTGGTTGATGCCGACCAGCGGAATGTCGTAACACGCCAGTTGCCGCGCAATGCCCAGCATGGTGCCGTCGCCACCCACCACCAGAGCCAGGTCGCAGTGGGTGCCAATCTGGGCATTGCTCAGCGCCGTATAGGGCAGGCCGCTGCCGTCAGCGGTGTCTTGCTCCAGCGAAACCTCGCAGCCCTGGTGTTCCAGGAAGCGGGCGATGTCCGCCAGCGCCTCCCGTGCGGTATCAGCCGCAGCGCCAGAAAGCGGCAAATGGTATTTGCCGATCAGGGCGACATGACGAAAGCGGGATTCCATTCACAAATTACATCACTAAAATCATGACATGCTCGATGACCGCGCCAAGTTGCTGCTCAAAGCGCTGGTTGAACGCTATATAGCCGACGGCCAGCCGGTGGGATCGCGCACGCTATCCCGGGCGGCGGGGCTGGAGCTGTCTCCGGCCACCATCCGCAACGTCATGGCGGACCTCGAAGAGCTGGGCCTGATCGCCAGCCCGCACACCTCGGCCGGGCGCATTCCCACTGCTCGCGGCTACCGCTTGTTTGTCGACACCATGCTGACGGCCGAGCGCCCCGAAATGACGGCACCCCGCCTGGCCGCAGACCAGCCGCAGAAGGTGATTGCCAACGCGGCCCACATGCTGTCGAGCCTGTCGCAGTTTGTTGGGGTGGTGATGGCGCCGCGGCGCACCTCGGTGTTCCGGCATATCGAGTTCCTGCGGCTGTCGGAGCGCCGGGTATTGGTCATCATCGTCTCGCCTGACGGCGACGTGCAGAACCGGGTCATCTTCACTGAGACCGACTATGCGCAATCGCAGCTTATCGAGGCCTCCAATATCCTCAATGCGCACTATGCGGGTTTGGCGATCGAGCAGGTGCGCGAGCGCCTCAAACATGAGGTAGAAGCGCTGCAGGGCGAAATCGCCGCGCTGATGCAGGCGGCGGTCAACGCCAGTTCTGAAGCGCTGACGCAGTCGCAGGACGATGTGGTCATCTCTGGCGAGCGCAACCTGCTGGCCGTGACCGACTTCTCCAGCGATATGGGCCAACTGCGCCGGGCGTTTGAGATGTTCGAGCAGAAAACGCAGTTGATGCGCCTGCTGGATGTGTCCAGCCAGGCGGCGGGCGTGCGCATCTACATTGGCGGCGAGAGCCAGATCGTGCCGGTGGAGGAGTTGTCAGTGGTGAGCGCGCCCTACACGGTCGATGGGCAGATCGTTGGGACCCTGGGTGTGATCGGCCCTACCCGCATGCCTTATGACCGCATGATCCAGATCGTGGACATCACGTCCAGGCTGGTCAGCAACGCACTGAGCCACAAGTAAGCTGCTGCCGTCCCTGGTGCGGGGATGGTTGGTAGGGGCTCCGTGAGTCGAACACGGCACCAACGGATTATGAGTCCGCTGCTCTAACCAAGCATGAGCTAAGCCCCCATCCAACTGGCAATTGTACGTTTACCGGATGGGTCGCCAGGGGGCACGCGATGTTCCGCGCGGGATCATTTAAGTATGTCGCCGGATGTGTCGCCTTTCGGGGAGGGAGGCAATGTGTTTGCTTCCTTTCCACCTAATAGGAGTAAGTAAACATGCTCAGCCTGCACACCAATGCCGCATCCCTCTCGACCCAGAACGCCGTGGGCGCTACCCAGAAGGCTCTGAACACCTCGCTCACCCGCCTGGGTACTGGCTACCGCATCAACTCGTCGCAGGACGACGCCGCCGGCCTGCAGATCGCGTCTCGCCTGCAGGCACAAAGCCGCGGCATGGCCGTGGCCCAGAAGAACACGCAAAACGGCATCTCGATGCTGCAGGTCGCCGATGGTGGCTTGGACGAAGTCAACAACATCCTGCTGCGCATGAAGGATCTGGCTACGGAGTCGGCAACGGCATCGGCCACGGCAGACGATCGCACCGCCTTGCAGGCTGAGTTCAGCGCGCTGGGCAAGGAACTGGGCAACATCATGAAAAACACCGCCTTTGGCGGTACGCAGTTGTTCAGCAATGGGACCACGACTGACGGTAGTGCTGGTCTGCTCTCCAGCGCCACCCTGACCTTCCAAATCGGTGCGTCCACGGGCGAAACGATGGTCGTGGATACCGGTACATCACTGACGGCCCTGGCTACCGCACTGGGTGCAGTCAGTGCTGACTACGGCGGTACGGCTGGTACTGAGCTTAACGGCACCAACGCCATCATCGGGACAATCAATGATGCGATCAAGGCTGTCGGTACGCTGCGTGCGGAATTTGGCGCTTCGGCCAACCGCCTCGAGCACGTCTACAACAACCTGGGCAACATGAGCTCCAACACCGATGCTGCCCGTGGCCGCATCATGGACGTGGACTACGCCGCTGAAGCGACCAACTCCACCGCCAAGCAGTTGCAGTTGCAAGCAGGCACGTCTTCGCTCAAGCAGGCCAACAGCCTGTCGCAACTGGTGCTGTCGCTGCTGCAGTAATTCCGGCCCGCCTTGGGCGGTCCCAGTGCGGTGCAGGCAGGTGCACCGCCCCCAGGAGCCAACCGTTCGCGCGGTTGGCTTTTTTTCAAGGTGGTGCTGTGCATGGCTGTGCGGCAGGCGGCATTCAAGCAGAAGGTTCGCATTCATGGCAGTGGAACAGTCAAAGCCGATCGGTGCGGGAACCGCCGTGTCCGTCTATGCGCGCACGTCCGGCCAGTCCGAACAGCCTCGCCCCTGGCCGGCGGCGGGCGAGACGATGCAATTGCGCTATGCCGAGGCGGTGGGCGAGGCCTTGCGGGCCGATACCGCGCAAGGCCTGTCGCTGTGGCTGTCAGGGGCGGGCGCCTGGAGCCGCTCGTTGTCGCCGGGCGATGTGCTGCTGGTGCGCATTCTCAAGGCCGAGCCGCGCATGGAGGTGGAACTGCTGAGCCAGGCCCCGAGCGGGGGCGCGCCTGCCAAGCCGCCTGCGGGCGAGCAGGAGCCTGCTGCCATGCGCTGGGACCAGGCGGGCATGCAGAGCCTGGCGCTACACAAGCCCGACACGGCCATGCTGGCTGCGACCTGGCAGGCATTGCTGCGCCGCCATGGGCAGAGCCTGCAGGTGCCGCGCTCCAATGAATCCACCGCGAGTACCGGGGCTGGCGGCCTTGTGCCGATTGCGACCGCCGCGCAGCCTGAAGCACTGGAGCTCATGGGGAGCGCCTTGGTAAAGCCGTGGCTGTTTCCTGTCTATGCCTGGGGCGGGCTGCCGCTGATGGTGCGTGTCTTCGAGGCCCATGGTCAGGATGCCTTGCGCTGGGTCCGGTCGCCGGGCCGGCGCCGCCTGGGCCTGGTGGTGCTACGCCTGGAGCTGTCGCTGGCCGGTTTGGGGCATGTGCTGATGCAGGTGCATGCGCCAGCGCCGGGTGCCATTGCCTTCCTGCTGCACGTGGACAGTGAGGCCGCTTTGCCGCTGCTGCGCCAGGCGCTGTCACCATTGGTGGTTGCGCTGGCGCGTGCGGGCTTGCGGTTGGTGCGCTGCCGGCTGTCCGCCGGGCCGGTCGGGGCCGCCTATGGCTGGGCCGTGCGGCCACCGCCGTGGGGTGACGCCATGGCGCTGACATCCGACGTGTTCCGCGCAGCATCCGAGGCAGTGACTCTGCTGGTGCTGCACTGGCCGCAGGAGGACGCGGCCCGCTAGCCGAGTGAGCCCACGATGTTGATGTCGCGCTGCTCCGGTATCTCGTTGTAGGAGAGCACGTGCAGGCCTGGTGCGAACAGCCGGGCATAGCGGGCCAGCAGGGGGCGGATCTGTGGCATCACCAGCAGCAGCGGCACGGCGCCCTGTTGCTTCATCTGGGTGCGCGCGGCGGGCATGTTGAGCTGCATCTGCGCCAGCAGGTGAGGGTCGATGGGGTAGTTGTCCAGGGCCACCTTGCCGGTCTGGCGCGCCTGGTTGAGCGCACCAAGCAGCAGGTTCTCCAGATCGCCGCTCAGGTTGAAGGCCTTGAGCTCCTGGGTCTGCCCGAACAGGCCGGCGACGATCTGCCGGCGCAGCGTGCAGCGCACTTCGGCCGCGAGCAGGATCGGGTCCTTGGTGGTTTCCGAGGCCTCCAGCAAGGTGGTGGCAATGGGGACGATGTCGCGCAGCGGTACCAGTTCGGCCAGCAGCACGCGGAACACCTTGAGCAGTTGGCTATGGGTCAACGCCTTCTCCAGCGCGGCCGAGAGTTTGGGCGCCTGCGCTGCGAGTCGCTCAAGGAGTGCCGGAACATCTTCGTGCCGTATCAGCTCTGACAGGTGATCCTGGAGCAGCTTGAAGAGATGGGTGGCGATCACGCTCGGCCCATCCACCACCTGGTAGCCCAGGCCCAGTGCATGGGCCTTGTGCTCGGCCTCGATCCAGGTCACTGGCAGCGCATAGGCGGGTTCCGTGCCGGGGATGCCGTCCAACTGGCCATAGACGTTGGGCGAGGGAATGGCCATGAGCCGATCCTGGAACACCTCGCCCCGGGCAATGGCAGCGCCCCCTAGCAGCACGGCGTACTGGGACGGCTTGAGGGCAAGGTCATCGCGCAGCCCGATCGGTGGCAACAGCAGGCCCATGGCCTCGCTCAGGTTCTGTCTTATGCCCTTGAGCCGCTTGGCCAGTGGCGCGCCATGTGCTGTATCGAGCAAGCTGGCCAGTTTGTAGCCCACCGTGACCGTGACCTGCTCCACGAAAGGCAGGCTGCGCCAGTCCAGGTCGGGCGGCGGGGCGGCCAGGAGGGCGGCTTCGACGGCAGCCGTATCGGCCTCGGCCGGGCGCTTGAGGTGCTGGCCCATGCGCCAGGCCACATAGCCCAGAGCGCCGGCAAAGCACAGGAAAGTCGGCCAGGGCATGCCGGGGATTAGCCCCAGTGCCAGCATCAAGCCGGCGGCGCCGTAGAGCACGGTGGGCGAGGCCAGCAGTTGCGAGCCCACCTGTTGCTCGAACTGGCCTGAATCACTGATGCGGGTGACGATGATGGCTGCCGCCGCGGACAGCAGCAGGGCCGGGATCTGCGCGACCAAGCCGTCGCCTATGGTCAGCAGCGCGTACTGGCGGAATGCGTCGCCAAAGGACAGGTCGTGCATCAGCGCGCCGATGGCCACGCCGCCCACGAGGTTGACGATCAGGATCAGGATGCTGGCAATGGCGTCGCCGCGCACGAACTTCGAGGCGCCATCCATCGCGCCATAGAAGTCGGCCTCGGACGCCACCTCATGGCGCCGCGCCTGTGCCTTCTCCTGGTTGATAAGGCCGGCGTTGAGGTCGGCGTCGATGGCCATCTGCTTGCCCGGCAGCGCGTCCAGCGTGAAGCGCGCCGACACTTCCGATATGCGCTCTGCGCCCTTGGTCACCACGACGAAGTTGATGATCATCAGGATCACGAACACCACCAGGCCGACCACGAAGTTGCCGCCTATCACCACATTGCCAAAGGCCTCGATCACCCGGCCCGCCGCATGCGTGCCCTCGTGGCCGTGCAGCAGCACTACGCGCGTCGAGGCTACGTTGAGTGTGAGCCGCATCAGCGTGGTGGCCAGGATCACGATCGGGAACACCGAGAAGTCCAACGGCCTGCGGCTGTTGACGCTGACCAGGATCACGATCAGCGCCAGCACGATGTTGAAGGTGAACAGAATGTCCAGCACCGCAGGTGGCAGCGGCAGGATGATCATCGCCAGAATCGCCAGCACGAACAGCGGGGTGGCGAAACGGTGGCGCCGGAGTTCGGCGAGCAGTCGGGTGAGGTAGGCCATTGGGGCTTAGGTCAGGTGTTCTGGCACGGCCAGGTCGTTTGGCAGCGCGGGTTGTGTGGGGCGCCGGCCGGCCTGGAAGGCCTTGAGCTGCAGCACATAGCCCAGCACCTGGGCCACGGCTTTGTAGAGCGGTGCGGGAATTTGCTGGTGGACCTGACTGGTGTTGTAGATGGCGCGGGCAAGGGGAGGCAGCTCCAGCACCTCCACGCCATGTTCAGCGGCCACGCGGCGGATGTAGAGCGCCATCTCGTCCAGGCCCTTGGCCAAGAGGAAGGGCGCCTCGGCGCGCTTGTCGTCGTACTTGAGCGCCACGGCATAGTGCTCGGGGTTGACGATGACCACGTCTGCCGTTGGCACGGTTTTGCGGATACCGCGGCGCGCCATCTGCGTTTGCAGGCGGCGGATGCGCTGGCGTACCTCGGGGCGGCCCTCATTGGATTTGTGCTCATCCTTGACGTCGCGCTTGCTCATGCGCTGGCCGCGAAGGAAGACGAAGCGCTGCACCGGCAGATCGATCAGCGCGAAGATCACGAAAACGGAGCAAAGCGCCATCACGCCGTCGAGCAACTGGCCTGCACCGTGTAGCAGGGCCTGGTCGAGCGGCTGCCGTTGCAGCGCCATGAAGTCTGGAATGCCGGTGCGGCAGACGTGCCAGAGCACGGCCAGCAGTGTGCTGGCTTTAAGCAGAGTGGTCAGGAACTCGATCGCATGGCGGGGCGTGAACAGGCGCTTGAAGTAGCCCAGGGGGTTGAGCTTGTCCATGCGTGGGCGCAGGTTGGCGGCACTCATGACCCAGCCCCCGGGAAACAGCGATCCGAGCGCAATCGCCGCGGGAATGACGAAGAGCGGCAGCACCATCTTCACCATCAGCGCCAGGGCATCGGTCAGGACGGTGGAGTGCAGATTGTCCAGCGCCCCCTCGCCATCAAGCGGGGCGATGTCGTGGATGAACAGCTGGCGGAAATCCTCCAGCCACCCTGGGGTGAGCAGCACGATCATCTTCAGGCAGAGCAGGATGCCGATGGCCGTTGCCAGATCGCGCGAGCGCGCCACCTGTCCCTGCTCGCGGGACTTGCGTAGCTTTTGCGGCGAGGCCTTCTCGGTCTTGTCGCCGGTAGAGCTGTCATCAGCCATGCGGTCCTGCCTGCATGATCCGGCGCAGCATCTCCAGTACCTGGCCCGTCATGTGCACATAGTGTTCGGGAACGGTGCGCACCAGTTGCCCGAGCATGAACAGACCGAACACCGTGATGACCGAAAAGCCCAGCGAGAACAGGTTGAGCGTGGGGGCCACGCGATTGAGAAAACCCATGCCTATCTGCACGACGAGTGTCGAGAAAATGATGGGGGTTGCCAGCAGCAGGGCTGCGCTGAACACCCAGGCTACGGCGGCAGGCAGCGTTTGCAGTGCGAGCTGGCTCACGCCGCTGCCCACCGGCCAGGCGCGAAAGCTCGCGCCCACCACGCCGGTGATCACCAAATGGCCGTCAACGGCAAAGAACACCAGCATGGCCAACACCGAGAGCAGGCCGGACACCACGTCCGACGAGGTGCCGTTCATGGGGTCGTTCATGAAGGCCATGGCCAGGCCCATCTGGGAGGACACCAGATAGCCCAGCACCATGATGGCGGCGATGACCAGGTGGAATGCAAGCCCGAGGATGAAGCCGATGACGGCCTGCTCTGCCGTGGCGACGATGCCCCCAAGTGAGAAGGGCGAGATGACTTCCGCCGGCTGGGCCACGGGCAGCATGACCACGGCCAGCACCAGCGACAGCAGCACGCGGACCGTGATCGGCACCATGTTCTCGCCGATCACGGGAGCGGCGCTGAGCATGGCCATGACCCGGCAGAAGGGCCACCACAGCGCCATCAGCATGGCAAGCACCTGGTGTATGAGCACCTGTTCCATGGCGAAGTGACCTGGCGTGCCGTGCGGCCTAACCCACCAGCGCCGCTGCACGCTGGAAGATAGAGACGCAATAGTCCATCAGCGTGTTGGCCAGCCAGCGCCCCATCAGGGTAATGGCTAGCAGCGTCACCAGCAGGCGTGGCAGAAAGCTCAGTGTCTGCTCGTTGATCTGCGTCGCGGCCTGAAACAGGCTGACCAGCAGCCCGACCACCAGGCCTGGGGCGATGAGGACCGCCACCAGCAGCATCACCAAGCGCAGGCTGTCGCTGACCAGGTCGACGGCGATTTCGGGTGTGAGCATGCCGATCTCGTCCTTCTACACCGCGCGTATGCTGGTCACCAGCGTGTTGACGGTCAGCGTCCAGCCATCCACCAGCACGAACAGCAGCAGCTTGAGCGGCAGGGAGATGACCAGTGGCGAAAGCATCATCATCCCCATGGCCATCAGCACCGAGGACACCACCAGGTCGATGACCAGGAAGGGGATGAAGAACATGCAGCCGATCTGGAAGGCAGTCTTCAGTTCGCTGAGCACGAAGGCGGCCAACTTGACGGTAAAGGCGTGGTCCTTTGGTTCGGCCACCGGGGGCTCACCGGCCAGTGCGGAGACCTGGGCCAGCGCGCTCTTGCTGGTCTGCGCCAGCATGAAGCGCGACAACGGCGCTTCTGCTTCTTGCAGCGCCTGCGTCAGGGTGATCTTGCCATCGTCATAGGGGACGAAGGCCTGCTGCCATATCTGCTCACCCAGGGGGCGCATGACCAGCAGGGTCAAAATCAGGGCCACGCCTGTGATGATGCGGGTGGGCAGGCCTTGCTGCAGGCCCAGTGCCTGGCGCAGCAGGGAGAGCACGATCACAAAGCGGGTGAAGCTGGTCATGGCCAGCACCAGCGTGGGCAGCAACCCGAGCAGCGTCATGATGATCAAGACTTGCGTCTTGACCGTGAACTCCGTGCTGTCGCCGTTGCTGTTGGTGCCGAGAATCTGTAGCGGAGCAGACCAGGCTGCGTCTGGTGCCAGCCATGCTGCCAACAGCAGCAGGCCGGCGGTCATCCGTAGCCATCGGGGCATGCGCGCGCCGGCAGTTGCCAGGCAAGCGCCGGGCGCCGGTGGCAGGGCCGTCATGAGGACAGACCGCCCAGGTCGATGTCGGTCAACTCCACGACCTTGAGGCCGTAGTTGTCGCCGGACACCACCACTTCGGCCCGTCCGATCGGCGTGCCATTGACTTTGATGATGAGAGGCTCGCCGGCCAGCGTGTCGAGTTCGATCACGCTGTCCTGGCTGATGTTCACCAGGTCATGCAGGGAGATGCGCGCTGCGCCGACTTCCAGTGTCACGGTGACGGGGATCTTGCGCATCATCTGCGGTACGTTGCGCGGCGTTCGAGGCGCTGGTGCGGGCAATGCGTCCTCCAGGGTCTCGGCGTCGTCTGCCATGTCGTTCAGCAGGGCATCGATGTCGTGCTCGTCTTGGGGGTGGTCATTCATGGCGTATTCACTCTGCATCTTCGAAAGAGGTCAGGCACAGCTTGCCCTTGTGCTCGGCGACCACGGCGGTGAAGAGCCGGGATTCATCGACCAGGACGTCGGTCGGTCCCAGCCTTACGGGAATCACATCACCCACTTGCAGGTCAAGCAGGTTGCCCAGTGGCATTTCCTTCTTCAGCAACTGCGCCAGCAGCGTGAGTTGCAGCACATGCGCCAGCGGCGCCTGCTTGGCGTTGGCGTGCGTGGGGCGCGCACGTCGTTTGGGGGCGAGCTTCTGTAGCAGCCGGGCCATCCAGGCATCGTCGACCGAGAGCCACAGTGGCCCCTCTACCCCGTGAATGGCCTCGCGCACGGTGGCGTGGAAGTTCCACTCACCGGCTCCTGGTGTCGATGCCGGCAGCAGACTGACGCCACTGGAGATCGGCGATGCGCCGGCGACGCTGCCGTCGGCGCCATCGATGCAGTCCGCAAGCACACGTGCCAACAGCAGCCCCAGGCTTGCTGCGAGGCGCTCCTCGGTCTGGGAGTAGGAGGACGCCTGGACAGGGTTCTTGTCGCCGCTGCTTGCGGCGATCTCGTGGTGTAGCCCGTAGCGATAGCTGAATACCGTCCTCACGATGTTGTGGTCGAGTGCCACGCCCATGCGGCCGATGTCGGAGGCGTAAACCTGCCATCGTGTGGGAAGGGGGGGGCGCCCTGCATGGTCGGTGTGGCGGATGGTGACCTCGCCGACCGAGAACGAAGCCCGGTAGCGGCGGTTCAGCTGTGCCAGGAACAAACCCGCGAGGTCGTCGCCCAATTTGCTGGCGAAGCCCGGCAATAGGTGAACCGGCCGGCCCAGGGTGCGGGTGTCAAGCACGCTCGGCATGCTGCTGGCCAGTCTGCTGGAGCGATTGCGGTTCTGGTGGACGGGGCGGAGAAGGTTCGCCATGCGAATTTTCGTTCGTGAAGGTGTGTGGTCAGTGCCCTGGCCGGGTGTCGATCCCCGGGGGCTGTGGCAGTTTTCCTGAAGTAGCGAGGGACCCTCACCATAATGAGAGCTTAATTATGCAGCAGCATTTAAATGGATTGCTCGGTATTGCTTCTGCGGCGGGTTTTCCCAATCCCCATACGGATGTTTCTGGCGGAAATAAGTCTGGGCTCAGTGTGCACATTCCTGTTTCAGGTGTGTGAATGAGGGTGGGGCGATCTTTTTAAAAATTTTGCAAGAGAGCTGTTGACGCACAAAGATACACGGTGTATCTTCGAGTAAACAAGGGCACACCCGCGCGAAAGCCGGGGTCGCAAAGCCTCCGGTCTAAAGTCATCTGACTACGATAGCGGGGCTGCAGGATGGGCGCCTTTTCAAGGCTGGTGTAGCGCCGACGCGGATCGGTGGCTGCTCGTTCGTTCTCATTTCGCTCGTGTGGCGAAAGCGACCCTGTCTAAGCGCGGTTGGCCTCTGTGTGCCGGTCGTTGCTTGTCTGTAAGGTCCTTCTTATGTCTCCTTGTTAGTGATTTTCTAATCCGTGCTTTGCGTGCGGGTGTGCTGGTTTTTGATGGCGATGAGTCGCGGTTGTGCTTCTGAAGTGCAGGATGACTATCGTCTAGAGACAAATCAAATCCCATTTCATATTGAGTTGCTGATTTTTATAATCGGCGATTGCGTTTCTGCGCGTGATTTCATTGCGTATTGAATATGGCGTGCCCGCGCGCTGTGGTTCGTGTAGATGCGCTGTCGTCCATAACCTGGCCTCAGGGGGAAAATGGAAAACGAAAACTCAATGGCAGCGTCCATAAATGCGTCAGTCATGCGCATGGAGGCCAGTGCCTCATCCATTACTGCCATGTATGCCGCACCCGTGTTGCCGGCCATGGATGGGCAATGGCCGCGCGGTGTCGAGGGCGGGTTCCTGGCCAGCATGCAGGCGGCTGTCCGAGGGGTGGATGCCAAAGAGCGCATGGCAAGCGACCGCATTGCGGATGTGGATGGCGGGCGCAGTGATGACCTGGTGGGTGCCATGCTGGCCAGTCAGGAGGCCAGTCTGTCCTTTTCTATGCTGATGCAGGTCCGCAACAAGGTGGTGGGTGCGATGGATGAACTCATCAAGTTGCAGGTCTAGCGCCTCGCGCACGCAAGGCTGAAGATGGGAGTGCTCAATTCCGTTCTGGCGCGCCTGCGCCCTGCTGCGGCCATGCCCCGCCTGCCGGCGGGCGGGCTCAAGGATCTGGCTCCGGTATTGGTGCTGGCCGTTGCGTTGACCGCGCTGGCCCTGGCCTATCTTTGGCGTGATCAAGCGGCCTATAAGCCTCTCTTCGGCGCTCGAGAGAAGGTCGTCGCGGCCGACATGATGGCGGTACTGGATGCCGAGGGAATTCCATATCGACTGCACCCTGACAGTGGCCAGGTGCTGGTGCCTGAGTCGGCATTGGGCAAGACCCGCATGTTGCTGGCATCGAAAGGCGTGATCGCCCGGCCACCGGCGGGCCTGGAGCTCATGGACCGTAACGATCCGCTGGGCGTGAGCCAGTTCGTGCAGGACGTACGCTTTCGCCGAGGCCTCGAGGGCGAATTGGCGCAGAGCATCATGGCGCTCAATGCCGTGGAGACGGCGCGGGTACATCTATCTATCGCACGCTCCTCGTCTTTTGTAACTACCGACGGAGAGAAGAGCTCTGCGTCTGTGGTGATTGCGCTCAAGCCGGGCCGCACTTTGGAAGCGGAACAGATCGCCGCCGTTATCAACATGGTGGCAGGCAGCGTGGCCAGCATGGATCCGCAGCGCGTTAGCGTTGTGGACCAAGCCGGCCACTTGTTGTCCGCCCGGGTCGATCTGAGCGATGGCTTTGAGGCAGGTCAGGGAGCCGAAGCCGGTCGCCGCTACGAGGAGCAGGCGCGTCAGAGTGTGCGCGACCTGCTGTCGCCGGTGCTGGGTGAGGGTAACTACAAGGTCAGTGTCACCGCCAATGTGGACAACGACCGCATCCAGGAAACGCGGGAGCAGTATGGCGATGCACCTCGGGTGACCAATGAGGCGACACGCGAGGAGATGGCGCGTGACCAGATTGCCTTGGGCGTGCCAGGCTCGCTGAGCAATCGGCCGGTCAATGTGCCGGTGGCGAATCCGCCAGGTGCCGGGGCAACGCCGCCAGAGGCCAATACGGCGCAAAAGACCGCGAACACGCGTCAGTACGCCTACGACCGCACCGTCACGCAGACCAAGCGCAGCCGCGGACGGCTAAGCAAACTCAGCGTGGCTGTGGTGCTCAACAACGCGGCGGCACCTGCTGATGGCGCATGGAGTACCGAGCAGATCGCCAACATCGAAAGCCTGCTGCGTGGCGGCGTTGGCATCACAGCGGCACGCGGCGACAGCCTGGTGGTATCTGCGCTGACCTTCCCCTCTGTTCCCATGGTGGAGTCACTCCCCTGGTGGCAGAAGCGTGACAACCTAGCCGATGCTGCCTCATGGCTGGCCTATCCGGCCACGTTACTGCTGGTCTTCTTGCTGGTGGTGCGCCCACTGCTGCGGCTGGCTCAGCAGCGCTGGGCTCCGCAGCAGGCGTCCTTGGTGCCGCCTCTGTCGGATGCAACGCCCGCATTAGGCGCGCCCCCGTCGGCAGCGGCGGCCCTGGCCCTGCAGGGAGGCGCGGCTGGTGGGCAAGCAGGAATGCCTGTGGTGCCCTTGCTCGAAAACTATGACTTGCCGCCACCGGGCTCACCGGTTGACGTGATGGTGGAGCACTTGCGCGTGCTGTCCATCAAGGAGTCCGAGCGCGTGGCCGAGGTGGTCAAACAGTGGGTGCAAAAAAATGCCTGAAGATAACGCTTCCGACATCGCCATGTCCGACGGCGGCGCATTGACCTCGCTGGAGCAGGCGGCCATCGTGCTGTTGAGCATGGGTGAGGAGCCTGCGGCCGCAGTGCTGCGCTGCCTGTCACGCGAAGAACTGTTGCAGGTGACCCAGGTCATGTCGCGCATGAGCGGCATCAAGGTCGAGACGGTCAAGACCGCACTGCAGAAGTTCTTCGATGACTATCGCGAACAGAGCGGCGTGCATGGCGCGTCTCGTTCCTACTTGAAGAAATCGCTGGACTTGGCGCTTGGCAACGACATCGCCGACCGCGTGCTCAATAGCATCTATGGCGATGCGATCCGGCCCAAGATGGCTCGGCTTCAATGGGCATCGCCCAAGTGGTTGGCCGAGCGCATTGCCCACGAACATGTGCGCATGCAGGCGGTGTTCATGGCTTTTCTGCCGCCGGTCATGGCGAGTGCTCTGCTGGATGCATTGCCCACCGAGGGGCGCGATTTGCTGGTGTACCACGTGGCCCAGTTGAAGGAGGTGGACCACGAGCTGCTGCTGGAACTTGATGAACTGGTGGAGCGCTGTCTGGAGACCTTGGGGCTGCAGGGCACCAGCGTCGAAGGGGTACGTCAGGTCGCAGAGATCCTCAACCGCTTGCCGGCCAACCGCCAGCAGATGATGGAGCAGTTGCGTGCGCGCGATCCCAAGGTGGTGTCCGAGATCGAAGTCAGCATGTACGACTTCTTCATCCTGTCGCGCCAGTCCGAAGCTGTCATCACGCGCCTTCTTGAGCAGGTACCAATGGAGCAGTGGGCGATTGCGCTCAAGGGGGCTGAGCCACCGGTGCGCAATGCCGTGCTGCAGGCGATGCCGCGCCGTCAGGCGCAGGCTTTCGAAGACTCCCTGCGCCGTACCGGTCCGATGCCACGTAGCCGGATCGAGCAGGCGCGCGAAGAGATCATGGCCGAGGTCAAGGCCCTGGTGGATGCCGGTGAGATCGAAGTCCAGCTGTTTGCCGAGGCCGTCGTCGAATGAGGCTGCCTATGCGATCCCATCGCTTTCCACCGCTGGAGCAGGTGTCCCAGACGATTCAGCCGGGCGGCGTGGGCACGTCGCAAGTCGAGGGCTTCCAGAAAGGTATGGAGCGTGGTTATCAGGAAGGCCATGCCAGCGGCCTGCAGGTCGCGCGCGAAGTCGGTCATGCGGAGGGTCATCGGGAAGGCTTGAGGCAAGGAGTGCAGCAAGGCTACGTCGAGGCACGCGCCGCCTTTGATCGCCTGTCTGCGCCCATAGACGCCGTGCTGGCAGGCTTGCGGGCACAGCAGGATGAATACCAGACCGTAGTGCGCAAGGAGGTCATCGACCTCGTGGCCAAGGTGGCACGCCAGGTCATACGCTGCGAGTTGGCCCTGCAGCCGGTGCAGATGTTGGCGCTCGTGGATGAGACGTTGGCCACGATGCCGCCAGCCCCGAAAGGCGTCGAGGTCTTTCTGAATCCGGGGGACCTGCAGCGCATACGGGAGCTTGCGCCCGATCGCCTCCAGGATTGGACGCTGATAGATGATCCGCGTCTGGAGTCGGGCGAATGCCGGATCAAGGCCGGGCACCAGGAGGCCGACGCTGGCTGCAGTCAGCGATTGGCGGCCTGCATGGGGCAGATCAGTGCCCAATTGCTGGAGCCTGGGCACAAGGCCGTTGATGCACTCGACGTGCAGGACGTGTCAGCCGTAATGCCTCCCAGGGCCGTGGCCGCGAAGAAGCCGCGTGCACGCCGAACGGTGGCCAGTGCTGGCGCTACTGAGTTCGTGGAGAACTCACCGTGATTGGGTCAGCCATCCGCAAGCTGGAAGTCACCGCAGTACCGGTGGCCACACCGACCGGGCGTCTGGTGGGGGCATCGGGCCTGTTGCTGGAAAGCGTTGGCTGCCCGCTCCACACCGGCCAGCGCTGCAGCATAGAGACGGCGTCCGGCGCCTGGATCGACGCGCAGGTTGTGGGCTTTCGTGAAGAAGTCTCCTTCCTCATGCCGCTCAAGAAGCCTGATGGCTTGTCCACCGGTGCCCGGGTGCTGCCCCTGCATGCGCGTGGCGACCTGCGTATCGGTCCCGCCTGGCTGGGGCGAGTGGTGAATGGGTTGGGTGAGCCAGTCGATGGCCTGGGCCGCCTGACGGGCGAGCATGTGCTGGACGTTCATCCACCGCGTGTGGACCCTTTGCGCAAGCAGCCGGTAGGCGACCCGCTGGACGTCGGCGTACGCGCCATCAATGGCTTGCTGACCCTGGGCCGCGGTCAGCGTGTCGGGCTGATGGCCGGCAGTGGGGTAGGGAAAAGCGTGCTGCTGGGGCTGATCACGCGCCAGACCGTAGCTGATGTGGTGGTGGTTGGCCTGATTGGCGAGCGCAGCCGTGAGGTGCGAGAGTTTATCGACATGTCGTTGGGGGCTGAGGGCCTGCGTCGGGCTGTTGTGGTGATTGCCCCTGCCGATGAATCGCCGCTCATGCGCCTGCGCGCCACCGAGTTGTGCCATGCCATCGCTGCGCATTACCGTGACCAGGGGCAGCATGTGCTGCTGCTGGTGGATTCGCTCACGCGCTATGCCATGGCCCGCCGGGAGGTGGCCCTGGCATTGGGCGAGCCGCCTGCGACGCGCGGCTACCCGCCGTCTGTGTTCAGCCTGCTGCCGCAGTTGGTGGAAGGTGCGGGCAACGGCGAGAACCCCCAGGGCAGCATGAGCGCCATCTATACGGTGCTGGCAGAGGGCGACGACCAGCAGGACCCGGTGGTGGACACGGCGCGAGCCATCCTGGATGGCCATATCGTGATGTCACGGGCGCTGGCCGAGCGTGGGCACTATCCTGCCATTGACATTGCCGCCTCGGTGAGTCGCTGCATGGCCCAGGTGGTTGACCTGGCGCACCAGCGTGCCGCCAGGGAATTGAGGGCGCTGGCCGCGCGTTATGCCCAGGTGCGCGATCTGCTGCCGTTGGGCGCCTATGTGCCGGGGACTGATCCGGCCACGGATCGTGCGGTCAAGCTATACCCTCGGATCGAGGCCTTCTTGCACCAGGGCGTGCGCGAGGCGGCACCGCTGGAAGCCACAGTGGCGCAGCTCCAAGCATTGATTGCAGCAGAAGGAGTGCCAGCATGACCGAGCAGGACAAGCTGCGCAGCCTCGGGCGGCTGGTCGATCTGCGTGGGCGCGAGCTTGATCGCCTGACGGCCGATATGGCCGGAAAGCAGGCCATACGCGTGCGCTATCGCAGCAACATAGAGCGCATGGAGCACCTGGCGCGCGACAGCGGCGCCAGCGGCAGCCTGCCGCTAGCCCAGTCGGGCAACTGCGCCGACTACAAGCAGGCCATGCTCCAGATAGTGAACGCTCACCGGCAGGACCTGGACTTGCACGAGGCGGACATGGCTGTTGCTCAGCAGGCGCTGATCGTGGCCGCTCGGCACAAGAAGGTGTTGGGCCAAGTGCTGGAGCAGCGCCATCAGGACGCCGCACGCGCCCAGACTGTGCAGCAGCAAAAGCGAGATGACGAGCTGGCGTCCCAGATGTGGTGGAGGGGGCGTACATGAGCTGCGGCGCCCTATCGGGGAACGGTGTGAATGCGATCGGGAAGGTCCAGGAGGCGCGGGACGGGGCTGTATTTCAGTCGGAGGCGATTCTGGTCGCCTTCGCCTATGCAAGCCCCATTTCGCGTCACCAAGGAGTTCATCATGGCTGATATCGATCCCGTCACGCAGGCCACGCAGATGGCCAGCGCCTATGTGCAGCCCGCACAGTCACTGCTTACCAAGAAAACCCAGGCGGCACAGGCGACATCGACAGCCCTGACTAAGCTGCAGTCCGCATTGCGCGCATTCGACAATGCCGTGGCAAGTTTGTCGGGGAAGAAGGGGCTTGCCCAGAATACGGCGAGCTTCACCGGTTCATCCATAGGGACGGCAACGGCCACCTCCAGTGCTCAGCCTGGGAGCTACGCCTTCTTCGTTGAGCAGATTGCCGCAGCAAATCAGGTCGCGTTCGATGATCTGCCGGCCGTACCGGTGGCGTTGGGCGGGCCACTAGTGGTGCAGCTAGCCGATGGCTCCAGCTTCACGGTAGACCTCAATGCGGCGGACTCCGACAATAACGGCACGATTTCACAGGCGGAAATCGCGCGCGCCATCAACCAGGCCAACGGCAACCAGGGCAAGGTGTCTGCCACGGTGGTCAATGCCGGCGGCCAGACCAAGCTGGTCCTGACTGCGGGAGAGACCGGCGCCAACAGCGCCATCACCCTTGATGCCAGTGGGCTTCCCGACAGCGCGCTCAAGGATGCCTTGAGCGCGACCCCCAGCACGCTGGTCCAGGCCCGTGACGCCCGTGTCTGGTTTGGCGCGCAAGGCACCGGCACGCTGATGCAGCAGGCATCCAACACCTTCTCTTCGGTGCCGGGCGTCAGCATGACATTCACCCAGGCGCAGGCCTCGGGCGATGCGCCGGTAACTCTTACCGTTTCGGCCGACAAGGACGGCACGGCTAGCAATGTGCAGGCATTTGTAGACGCCTACAACGCGCTGAAGAAGGTCCTGGACGACTTGACCAAGGTCGGTGACGTGGATGCGGGCACCAGTTCGGCCGCCTTCGCTTCCGATGCCAGCGTGCGTGCCCTGCGCAGTCGGCTTAACCAGATGGTGCGGCAGGATTTTGGCGGCGCCAGCCTGTTTGGATTGGGCGTCAGTGCCGACCGCAGCGGCAATCTCTCGTTCGATAAGGAAAAGCTCGAGAAGCGGCTGATGACCGACCCTGACGCGCTGGACAAGGTCTTCGGCAGCGCCAGCGTGGCCAACAGCAGCGGGCTGCTGGGTACCCTGGACAAGTACATGGATGCTTGGCTTGACAGCAGTACCGGGCAAATCGCGCGCAGGCAGCAAACCGTACAGACCCAGCAGAAGGCGCTGACCTCTCGGCAGACGCGGCTCAACGAGCAGTACGACCTGATGTACATGCGCTATCTGAAGCAGTTCAGCCAACTGCAGACGCTGATGGCGCAAATGGAGCAGACCTCATCCACTCTGTCCGCGTCACTTACCAGCGGTTGAAGTCCGTCCATTCTTTTCCCAGAAGCACCATGATCGCCCATCACGACGCCTACGGCAGCTACCACGCTGTCAACCTCAGTGCCCAGGCTTCCCAGGCCTCGTCCGTCCAGCTTGTGCTGCTCCTGACGGATGGCCTGCTGGAGGAGCTGGTGCGCGCCAAGGCTCATATCGAGGCCCGACGCTATGAGCTCAAGGCGCGCAGCCTTGACCGTTGCATCGACATTCTCAATGGCTTGTCCAGTGCGCTGGACACCGACTCGGGTGAAGCGGTGGTTTCCAGCCTAGGGCAACTGTACGACTACTGCGCCGAGCGTCTCTATCAGGCGGGGTTCAAGCTCGATCCTGGCCGGGTGGACGAAGTCATACGCTTGGTCACGACTCTGCGTCAGGGTTGGCAGGGCATGCACGCCCGCCTGGGATAGATGAGCAGCATGGATCGGACGACCCAATTGCGAGATCTGGCCCTGCGCCTGTCGCGCTGTGTCGCGGCCGGCGATTGGGCGGGTCTGCGTGTTGTGGATGTTGAGATCGAGGCGCTGTTGTCGCATGGCCCGTGGTCTGCGGGCGAGCGCGCGACTGCCGCCAGCCTGTGGCGCGTGCACGATCATGCGTTGCAGCGTTGCCGGGATGAGGTTGCCAAGGTCAGCGGCCAGTTGCGGGATCTGTGCGAGCACCGCGACGGCTGGCTGGCCTATGCCCTGGAGAGCAGCGGTTGGAGAGGGGAGTCGGCATGAGCAACATCTCCCAGGCCTTGCACCGCCGGTTTTTCTATCCTCTTGGGCGGATTTACGTGTTTGGTGACTGCGGCTTCGCGCCCTGTGAAAGGTCGAAATGACAGCTTTTTCCATGGCTCCGCAGGCCGCTCCGACTGCTACATCGGCAATGCCTGTCGAGGATGAGGTATTCCCGATAGCTTCTGGCACGACGCTACGGGGGGATGGATCGGCTCCGCTCTTCATGGACGCCATGCGTGCGGCGCAGGGGAATCCACAGGATGTGCTGTCATTGACTGAGGTGTCGATGACAGAGGGGGAAGGGAGTGTCCACGAGGATGCTTCGGACGCGAGCGGCGCTGAGCTCCAAGGCATGCAGGCGGCGCCTGCGATGGAGGCCTTCGCCGCGATGCAGTCGGTGTGGTGGCGCGAAGCGGGGCAGGTGGCCGCTGTGTCGCCTGAACCGGCATGGGCGGGCGGGATTGCCCGTGGGGGCAATGGTGCGCAATCGGCCATCACGCCATTGCTCGTCTCGCAGGGGGCAGCGTCGGTTGCAATGCTCCCGGCTGAGCCTACGCAGAGGATGCCAGGGCTCTTCGCGGAGTCATCGTCAACACCGTCTGCGGACGTGACATTCGCACAAGCTTCGCCGCTGCAGGAAGCCCAGAGCCCGCGCCGTGGAAAGGAGCGCCAGGTCGAAACCTTGTCCCAGACGGGCACGCTGCCGTCCTTGCGCGAGCAGCCCTCCCGGGAGACCCGCACCTCGGCGTCGATGGCGGACGGTAGCCGCTCGGCGGTGACGGTATCTGTGGAGTTGCAGGCTTCGGCCTCTCCGCTGGCGCCAGAGGCTGGCCTCCGCGCCAAGGAGGCGGCTCCGGCAGAGCTTGCCGCCCGGCAGCCGGCTTTGATGCAGGCCCTGGGTGAACGGATCAAGGTACAGATTGCACAAGGCAGCGAGCGGGCGGTGATTCGATTGGATCCTCCCATGATGGGGCGCTTGGAGATCGTCATCCGACACGAAGCGGGCGTGCTTCAGGTCCAGCTCCATGCCTCGCACAGCGAAGTAGTCCGACAGCTCCAGCAAATGAGTGATGGCCTGCGGCAGGAACTCGGGCAACGTCAGTTCAGCGATGTGTCGGTGCTTGTTTCTCATGGCAGCGAACGCGAATCCGCTGGGCGGCAGCGCAATGGTCAGGACCAGGATGCCCCCGATCCTGCGCCCGGCCGAGCTCTGGCCGAGGCTGAGGCTGGCCATGAGCACTCACTCTTCACATTGGCCTGACGTTGGCTCTGACACTGCATGATCAAGAGAAAAATCCTCCCCCTGCTTGCTGCGCTTCTCGCAGGCCTGCTCATGGTCGCGGCGGGCGCTGCAGGAGCTTGGTGGCTGCTGCGCCCCAACGTCGCCACGACGCAGATGCAGCTGGAGAAGAAGCCAGAGAAGGCAGTGATCCGCGATGCGAAGTACGTGAGCCTCGACAAGGTCATCGTCATGCTGCGCAGCCGTGAGGGCGAGCCAGTCTCGCGTTACATGTCCATCGATCTGGTGTTCAAGACGGAAGCCAAGACCGAGAAGCTGGTGCGCGAGCAGTTGCCTCTGTTGCGCAGCATTGCCGTGCGTTTCCTGTCCTCATACACGATGGACAAGGCTTCCCTGGCAACGGTGGAGGAGCTAACCACCGATATCAGCCGCGCGTACGCAGAGAGCTATGCGCATGACGATAGTCCGCAGCCGTTCATCGATGTGATGATTGGCAAGCTCATCATCGAGTGATTCGACGATGCAGACCGCCTATGCCGAAATGCAGAGTGTCGCCGCCGTGGCCTGTGACCGGGCCGAGGAGCAGCGCCATTTGCTGGCATATGTTCCCCTGGTCAAGCGGACCGTGCACCAGCTGCATGCGCAGGTGGGAGGCGTGGTGGATCGCGACGACATGCAGCAGATCGGTTTGATGGGGCTGCTGGAGGCCTTGCGGCGCTACGGCGTACCGGATGAGCGCTTTGGTGCCTACGCGGCGGTACGCATACGCGGGGCCATCCTAGACGAGCTGCGCCGGCAGGATTGGCGGCCGCGAGCGGTGCGCCAGGAGAGCCATCGCATGCGTGATGCCGTGCGCCAGCTCACGCGCAAGCTCGGGCGCGAACCCTCCGAAGCGGAGACCGTGCGAGCACTGGGGATCACCCCCGAGGCGTACCAGGAATACCAGCTTGCGGAGAACGCCGAGCAGCTTGCAAGCTTTGACGAGCTGATCTATGAGCTCAGCAATCAACCTTCCGAGATGCAGTCTCCCGAGGCCCAGATGATTGCCCGGCGCAGCATCGAGCAGGCTCTGCATGCGTTGGACGAGCGCGAGCAGCGTGTGATCCAGCTGTACTACGAATTCGACCTGAGCTTCAAGGAGATCGCAGCCGTGCTCGATCTGACCGAGGCGCGTATTTGCCAGCTCAACAAGGGAGCCTTGCGCAAGATGCGCGAGCTTCTCCAGCCCTCCTGAGCCCCCTTTTCACGGAAAACCACCATGCAATCCATCATCGGCCTCCTGATCGTTCTGGGGTGCGTGTTCGGCGGCTTCCTGTTCAGCGGGGGCTCGTTTGCCGTGATCTGGCAACCAGTGGAGATGGTCATCATCGTCGGCACCGCAGTGGGCGCGCTGGTAGTCGGCAACCCACGGCATGTGCTGAGCGAGATGAAGCTGCAGGTGCGCAAGGTCATCGTCGGTCGCAAGCTGGAGTCCGAGTTTCAGCGTCAGTTGCTGCTGCTCATGTATGAGCTGCTGCAAACGGCCGCAGGTGGCCTCAAGGCCCTGGACGCCCATGTGGAGGCGCCTCAGGAGAGCGATCTGTTCAAGCGCTATCCCCTCATCCTCGCGGAACCCAAGCTGCTGGCCTTCATCGTGGACAACTTTCGCCTCATGGCCATGGGAAAGATCAATGCCCACGAGCTTGAAGGGGTGCTGGAGCAGGAACTGGAGGCGATTCACGACGAGATGGTCCAGCCATCGAAATCGCTGCAGCGGATTGCCGAAGCCATGCCCGGCTTCGGCATCATGGCCGCGGTGCTGGGCATCGTGATGACCATGCATTCGGTGGCCGAGGGCGCGAGCTCCGGCGAGATCGCCGAGCACGTGGCCGCGGCCATGGTCGGTACCTTTCTGGGCGTGTTCTTCTGCTACGGCCTGCTGGACCCCCTGAGCAACAAGATGAAGCAGGTGGTGACCGAAGAGATGAGCACGCTGGAGTCGGTCAAGGTGGTGCTGGTCACGCATGTATCGGGCAAGCCGCCGCTGCTAGCCATAGATGCCGGGCGCCGGCTGGTGCAGCTCAATACCAAGCCCAGCTTCGCTAAGCTGGAAGGCTGGATCGACAAACTGCGCGCAGGCGACGAAGAAGCCGATGTTGCTGCGCCCGCTGCCCGACGTGCAGGAGACCGGCGTGTCCAGCAAGCTTGATGCGCGGCAGCACGACACCACGGTCGTCAAGCGCGGCGGCGGGCGCCACGAAGAGGAGGCGCATGGAGGCGCGTGGAAGGTCGCGTTTGCCGATTTTTGCCTTGCACTTATGTGCCTGTTTCTTGTGTTGTGGCTCATGGCGGCGCGCCAGTCCGAGAGCTTGCAAGAGGTGTTGCGCAGCTATGGCGGCAGTCGGATCGATCAGGGGCAGGGGCGTATGGCCGAGACGGTGAGCGGACCACGCGGCAGCCTGATCGAGCGCCAGCCTCAGCCGGGCAGCAGCAATGCCCCATCACCGCTGAGGGCGCAGGGCCAGGACGAGCCGGCCGTGGAAGGCATGGACCCCGCTAGCCGCCCGATCAAAACGCGCCTGGAGAGCCGCGCCGATCTGCAGGAGCTGGCGCGCCTGCTGGAAAGCATGGGCGACCAGGCGGGCCTGTCGGGCCATGTGCAGACCGTCGTGACGCCCTACGGATTGCGCGTGATGCTGCACGACACTGATCGGCAGGGCATGTTCCAGCTCGGCAGCAGCATCCCGAGTGAGCGCTTTCGCCAATTGCTGCGCCAGATGGGGCCGCTGTTTGCGCAGATTGAAAACCAGATGCTGGTGGTAGGCCATACCGACGCGCGGCAGTATGCCGGAGGCGAGCTGGCAGGGTTCTCCAATTGGACGCTGTCACTCAATCGCGCCATGGCGGCGCGGACTCAGCTCACAGAGGGCGGCATGCCCGCGCGCAGCGTTCTGCAGGTGGTGGGGATGGCCGATCGTGCACCGCTGGACGAGGGTGACAACATGGCGTCGGCGAATCGCCGCATTGAGCTGCTCATCCTTACTCCCGCCCAGTCGCGCCTGGTCGCCGCGATGTTTGGCACGCCCGACGGCATGCAGCTGCTAGCACCAGGTGTTCGCGTGGGCCTGCCAGGCCGCGAAGAGTTGGATCAGTTGCGCCTGCAGTTGCAGGCCCAGGACCGGAGCAGCCCGAATGCGAACTGATGCCGTTCCATTCAACACCATGCGATGGCCCACATCGGATTGACGCCATGCAAACCAGAACACGAGGCTCAAGAATGCGAATCTCCACAACCCCCAGCCTGGATTCCCCTTCCATTGCCCCGGTGGCAGACGTCGGCACCTCTGCCGCGGCTGCTGCGGCTAGCCCCGCCACGGCTGTGGAAAGCCCTGATAGCCAGTCAGCCGTGCTGAAGCCCGCATTGGCGGCAATGGATGCCTTGCCTGCGGTGAATCAGGCCCGCGTTGCGGAGATCCGTGATGCCTTGATGCGTGGCGATCTGCCTTTTGATGCCGGGCGACTGGCTTCCTTGGTGCAGCGCTACCACGGGAGTGGCAGGTGAGTGTCAGCCAACAGAAGCTTGCCCGCTTTATGCAAGGGGTGCGCGCGGATGTGGACGGCTATCGGGCACTGCGTAGCCTGCTGGTCGCTCAGTTTGACGCAGCTCTGCGCCATGAGACGGCTGCCCTGGAGGATTTGGCCGGGAGCATCGTCGAGCTGACCGCAGAGCTGGAAGCGCGGCGCGAAGAACGCGTGGCTCTGGCGCGTGAATGGGCGCCAGGCGGCGCGGCAGTTGGCATGCCTACGCTGCTCGGGCTGCTGCCACCGACTGCACGCGATGCGTTGTCGTCCTGGTGGAGCACGCTCGAACAGTTGGTGCACGAATGCAAGGCCCAGAACATGCGCAACTGCCGCCTCATGGTCGAGCAGAACGAAGTCATGCGGCGCGTGTTGAACCAGGAGGAGGCGACTTATGCTCCGGGCTGATGCCACCGCGACTGCCTCGCTGATTGCCGAGGAGACGCAGCGCATTGCGCTGCCACTCAAGGGAGGGGGGAGTCAGGGCTTTGGTGCGCTCTATTCAGAGCTGAAAACACAGATTGCAGGCTACATCACAAGCGGACAGGATGAGGGGCAAGCACTGTCCGCGTTCACTCTGGATGTGCAGGCCCGTAGCCTGCGAGCGCGTGAGCAGCTGTCGGCGCTGTCGGCTCGCCCTGCGTCGGAGGAGATCGGTAGTGTCGTGGACTCGCAGGGCGACTTCCTCGCTCGTATCGCCCCTTGGGCACACGAAGCCGCGCAGAGCTTGGGAGTTTCGGCCGATCTCGTGAGTGCGCATGCCGCGCTTGAATCTGGTTGGGGGCGGCGCCCGCTGCGCCATGCCGACGGCACTGACAGCCACAATCTCTTTGGCATCAAAGCTGGGGCTGGTTGGCAAGGGGGAGTCGCCGAGGTATTGACCACCGAGTTCGAACAAGGGGCGTCGGTCAAAAAGACGGAGGGCTTTCGCAGCTACCCGGACGAGGCCAGTGCCTTCAGGGACTATGCCCGCCTGCTGTCCAGCAAGCCCGCCTATCGTGCAGCATTGCAGGCCGGCGACGATGCCCAAGCCTTTGCCAAGGGTCTGGCGCAGGGCGGCTACGCCACGGATCCTGATTACGCAGCGAAGCTTGCGCGGGTTGCCCGGCAACTGCGTACGCGGGCGGGGGACTAAGGCGTGGACGGCATGGACATTTCCATGGGCTCAACAGCCGCGTTGCCTGCCACGCGGGCCTGTATGGTCTTGCCGCTGCTGGCATTGCGCACCCGCACCATGTCGCCCAGGCTGCCGGCATCCAGCGCCTCTCCAAGACTGTCTACCTGGACCAGACCGCGACGCATCGAGATGCGTACCGTCTGGCCACGGCGCACCAGCACTGCGGCTTCCAGAAAGGGCGTCAGGACCACCTGGCCGGCGCGCAATGGGCGGCGGCTGGACTGTCCGATCACGGCCTCCAGTTTGGACGTGGCGCTTGACAGCTTGTCCAGTGGCCGCAGCTCCAATTGCACATCGGATGCGCCAATGGGGCGTTTGGCCGGGATTGAGCTCGCAGCGACCACCACCTCTGCCGAGAGTGCGGCCCGCACCAGGAACTCGTATTGCCAGGCGATGCCTGCATCCGCGCATGTGGCCCGGAAGCGCATGCGGCTGGTGTATCGCATGTCCAGCGCCTCGATGGTCGGGGGTGTTCGGCAGGACGTCGAGGGGGGCGTATCACCGCCCAGCAGACTGAGCTCAAACCTTGCGTTGTGCAGGTCACTGGCCTGCGCCTGTTGCACCAGATATTGCTGCAAGGCCTTGGCCACACCCGTGTCTAGCCGGGAGGCTGGAAAAGGTGTCGCTGCCACGGTCAGTGGCAGCAGGGCTAGTAGGAGGACGGATTTCAACCTGTGCATCAATCTGATGAAAGGAAAGCGCATGAGCATCGACTTCCACAAAGCTCTGGGGGTTCATCAGGATACCCTCAGATTGCGGGCGGAACGCACCAAGGTCCTAGCCTCCAATATTGCCAACGAAAGCACGCCGGGCTACCAGGCACGCGATATCGATTTCGCTGCAACCTTGCAAAGCGTGTTGGCGGATGACACGGGCGGGCAGGGGTTCGAGACTGGCTCTGGTGACCTGCAGTATCGCGTGCCCTACCACCCGAGCCAGGACGGAAATACCGTTGAGTTGGGGGTGGAGCAGGCGGCGTTTTCGCAGAATGCTTCGGATTTTCAGACCAGCCTGACCTTCATGAACATGAAGCTCAAGGGCCTGGCCAAAGCGATTGCGGGGCAATAAGCATGTCGTTCCGCAATATTGCCCAGATCGCAGGCTCGGCCATGGCGGCCCAGACCGTGCGCTTGAACACGGTGGCCAGCAATCTGGCCAATGCGCAGTCTGCGTCCGACAGCGAGGCGTCCACCTACCGTGCGCGCAAGCCGGTGTTTGCGTCGGTGTTCAGTGCCGATGGCATGGGAAGCGGTCAACTGCCTGGCGCCAGGGTCCAGGTGCTGGACGTCGTGGAAAGCACCGAGCCCCTGCGTCGTGCCTACGAGCCGGACAACCCGCTGGCCAACGAGGCTGGTGAGGTGTTCTATCCAAATGTGAATTCCGTGGCGGAGATGACCGACATGATGGCCGCGTCACGGGCTTTCGAAACCAATGTCGAGGTGCTGGGGCGCCTCAAGTCAATGCAGCAATCACTGTTGCGTCT
Organism: Xylophilus sp. GW821-FHT01B05; assembly: GCA_038961845.1. Classification (NCBI taxonomy): domain Bacteria; kingdom Pseudomonadati; phylum Pseudomonadota; class Betaproteobacteria; order Burkholderiales; genus Xylophilus; species Xylophilus sp. GW821-FHT01B05. The sequence goes on along the minus strand of CP152408.1, from coordinate 4,465,703 downwards.
GGGAGAGGGCTAAGTCCATGGAAACCACTTCATCCACTGCATCGCTGGCTAGCAGCAATGCCACAGCCACTGCAGTCTCGGCGAACAGTTCGGCCGGCATGTCGGACATGTTCCTCAAGCTGCTGGTGGCCCAGATCAAGAACCAGAACCCGCTGGAGCCGACGGACCCGAGCGAGTTCGTGACTCAGCTCAACCAGCTCAGCCAGACAGAGGCCCTGCAGCAACTGGTCAGCCAGAACAGTGCCACCAGCAGCATGCTGTTCAGTCTGCAGGTACTGGCCATGGGGAACCAGGTTGGGTCTACCGTGACGGTAAAGAGCAGTAGCGTAAAGCTGTCGGACCAGGTCGTGCAGGCCAGCGCGACCCTGGACACCAACACCTCGGACCTGACGCTGGTGCTGACCGGCTCCGACGGACAGGTACACCGCACTTCGCTCGGCCCGCGCGCCGCAGGAAAGCTTACGTTCGATATCGATCCGGTGACTCTTGGGCTGCCCGCAGGCGAGTACGGCCTGGGGTTGGAGACGGCGGAGGGAACCACTCTCAGCGCCGAAGTGACTGGGAAGATTACCGGCCTGCGGTTTGCCGCCGATGGCTCGCCGGTAGTGGATGTCACCTCGGCCGGCACGGTGACCACCGCCGACATCACTGGTTTCCTGGGCCGCAGTAGCTAACACCATCCGATCCGTTGAAAGGACTTCATCATGAGTTTCGATATCGCACTGTCCGGCATCTCCGCCATCAACAATCAGTTGGAGACCATCAGTAACAACATCGCCAATACCGGCACCTACGGCTTCAAGTCGAGTCGCGCCAACTTCGCATCGATGTATGCCGGTAGCCAGCCTGCCGGCGCGGAGGTGGCGTCGATCACGCAGAGCATTGGCATCGGCGGCGGCGCCCAGACCACGGGGCGCGGCATGGACGCCATGATCGAGGGCCGCGGTTTCTTCGTCACCCGCGATAGCGCGGGGCAGATGGCCTATACCCGTGTCGGTATCTTCTCCATAGACAAGAACGGCTATGTCGTGGACAGCGCCGGTCGCAATGTGCAGGGCTATGGGCAGCTCTACGATGCTGCGGGTCGGCCATTGGAGGGGGCTGCGCTGGGCGCCATGGATAACTTGAAACTGCGTGACGGCCAGATTGCGGCGCAGGCCACTGACAGCTTGCGTTACGTGGGCAACCTGTCTTCTGACTGGACCGTGCCGACCGCGGCCTTCGACCAGGCCAACCCGCTGAGCTACAACAGTGCCTCGACTTCGGTCGTGTACGACTCACTGGGTTCCAAGCACACGGTGACCCAGTACTTCGTGAAAACCGGACCGGGGGCCATCACGGTGCGCTACGGCTTCGACGGCACGATGCAAGCCAACACGGCCAACCTGACCTTCAACACGGAAGGGCAGCTCACGGCTCCGACGGGTGGGGTCAACCTGGCCATTGCCGCACCGGCCGGTGCCGCAGCGCTGGCGATCAATATCGACTACACCGGCAGCACGCAGTTCGGTGGCGCGACCACTGAGTTGACCAATGCGGCGACCGGCTATGCCTCTGGCGTGCTCACCGGTGTGCAGATCGACTCCGATGGCTCGGTGCTTGGTGTGTACAGCAACGGCATGAAGCAGCGTGCCGGCACGCTAGCCCTAGCCACCTTCCCCAATGAGGACGCGTTGGTACCCATCAGCGGCACGGCCTGGGCGACCTCGTCGGAGACCGGCGAGCCGCTGTATTCGACGCCTGGGACTGGCATCACCGGCAAGCTCACCGCTGGCGCATTGGAACAATCCAATGTCGATATGTCGACCCAACTCGTCATGCTTATGACGGCACAGCGCAACTACCAGGCCAATACCAAGGTTATATCAACCCACAGCGCGATGATGCAGTCCCTGATGCAGGCAGTCTGAGGTCCGCTGCCATGGATGCCTTGATCTACACCACCATGAGTGGGGCTGAGCGTGCCTTGCGCGCTCAGCAGGTGCATGCCAACAATCTGGCCAATCTGGAGACGGGCGGCTTTCGCGCCGACCTGGAACTGGCCACCGGCCAGCAAGTCCCAGGTTACGGCTACGACGCACGCCACCTGAGTCAGCTACAGGCCAACGCGGTGGCAGCTCGAGAAGGCGCCGTACGTGAAACCGGCCGAGACCTGGATGTCGCCATCTCTGGGCGGGGCTATTTCACCGTCGAGTCACCTGGGGAAGACGGGCAGGCGGGTGAGGCCTATACCCGCGCCGGCCACCTCGACATCAGTGCCGAAGGCGCGCTGTCGGTCAACGGCCGTGCCGTGCTTGGCGACGGCGGCCCCATCGTGCTGCCTGCATACCAGCGCGTCGCGATTGCCAACGACGGAACGGTGCTGGTGCAGGCACCGGGCCAGCAAGACCTGCAACCCGTGGACCGGCTCAAGCTGGTCAAACCCGAGGCAGCCGCCGTCACCAAGAACTTCGCCGGCCTGATCGTTGCACGCTCGGGCGATGTGTTGCCGGCCGATGAGACGGTCACGGTGCGCGGCGGTTTCCTGGAGGGCAGCAATGTCTCGGCCGTCGAAGAGATGGTTGCGGTGATGGGCATCAGCCGCGACTTTGAGATCCAGATGAAGCTCTACCGCGCCACTGACTCCATGGCTGATGCCGGCAATCGTTTGATTCGCGAATGACGCAGCGCATGCGTCCGACCCCGCTAACACGCAACCATTTCAGGAGAACAGCATGAACCCCGCCATGTGGATCAGCAAGACCGGCGTGCAGGCCCAGGATGCCAAGCTCCAGGCCATTGCCAACAACCTCGCCAACGTCAACACCACCGGCTTCAAGCGCGACCGCGTGGTGTTTGAAGACCTGTTCTACCAGGTAGAGAGGCCGCCCGGCACGCAGCGCGACAACAACACCATTACGCCCTCGGGCGTGCAACTGGGGACTGGCACGCACTTGCTGGGCACGCAGAAGACTTTCACCTCCGGGCCGCTGCAGACCACCGGGCAGTCGCTGGATGTGGCCATTGTCGGGCTGGGATTTCTGCAGGTCGAGCAGCCCAACGGCGACATCGCCTACACCCGCGCCGGCCAATTGCAGGTCAACGCCGAGGGCCGTCTGGTCACGGCGCAGGGCCTGCCCTTGTTGCCGGAGATCACCGTGCCGGCCAATGCCACGGCGGTAACGATCGGCGAGAACGGCATGGTGTCGGCCACGGTGTCCGGAGCCACGGCGCCGAACGAACTGGGGCAGATCAATCTGGTGAATTTCCTCAATCCGTCCGGCTTGCTGGCGCTGGGGGGCAACCTGTACCAGGAAACCGCGGCCAGCGGCGCCCCGGCCGAGGGTATTCCGGGCGAGAACGCGCTGGGCAAGCTCAAGCAAGGGACGCTGGAAGGCTCCAACGTGCAGGTGGTCGAGGAGATGGTGGACATGATCGCGGCCCAGCGGACCTACGAGATGAACACCAAGGTGTTGTCCGCAGCGGACAACATGATGCAGTACCTTGCACAGGCGGCACGCTGATGTTGCGCGCGGCTGTGCTGGCTGGCGCCTGCTGGGTGGCTACCATGTTGGTGGGTTGTGCCAACATGGCGCCGCCGGAGCCGCCTGTGGCGCGCAATGTGGAGCCTTTCCCATTGCCCGATCCGGCAGTGGCCCGAAAGGGACGGGCTGGGGGAGTGTTCGGCTCCGAGGTGCCTTGGCAACTAACTTCCGACAGTCGTGCCTTCAGGCCGGGAGACGTGTTGACCGTGGTGCTGCAGGAAACCACCCAGGCCAGCAAGCAGGCGGGCACCAAGTTTGGCAAGGGCAGCAGCCTGTCGTTCGCCCCCGCGGTAATCGCAGGAAAGTCGCTCAAGACCGACATTGGCCTGGAGTCCCAGAATGACTTCAACGGCAGTTCCTCAAGCACGCAACAGAACACGCTGCAAGGCGCCATCACGGTGATCGTGCACAACGTGCTGCCCAATGGCCTGTTGCTGATCCAGGGGGAGAAGAGCCTCTACCTGAATCAGGGCGAAGAATTTATCCGCCTGAATGGCTATGTCCGGCCCGGTGACATCGATACCGACAACCGGGTGTCCTCGCAGCGCATTGCCAATGCCAACATCGCCTACTCCGGACGCGGCACGTTGGCGGACGCCAACTCTGCCGGCTGGCTTACTCGCTTCTTTGTCAGCCCCCTGGCGCCTTTCTGAGGCCGCATGCCATGAGTACATCGCCTCCCCTTCGCCTGTTGCTTCGCCGACTGGCCCTTTGTGCCGGGCTGGTCTGCTGCCTGCCCATCCCCGTGTGGGCAGCCGAGCAGGCGCTACGCAATCTGACCCATGTGGAAGGTGTGCGAGAGAACCAACTAATTGGCTACGGCGTGGTCGTCGGCCTACGCGGCAGTGGCGATGGCACGCAAGTGAAGTTCGCGGGTCAGTCGGTCATCAACATGCTTAAGCAGTTTGGTGTGAAGCTGCCCGAGCGAACTGACCCCAAGCTCAAGAACGTTGCAACCGTGATGGTCAGCGCCACCTTCCCTCCGGGTTACCGCAAGGGCCAGACCATAGACGTCACAGTGTCGTCCATGGGGGACGCCAAGAGCCTGCGTGGCGGCGTGCTGCTGCTGGCGCCCCTACGGGCGGCAGATGGTGAGGTGTATGCGCTGGCGCAGGGAAGCCTGGTGGTCAGTGGCCTGGCCGCCCAGGGCAGCAGCGGCTCCAGCGTCACTGTGAATACGCCGACAGCTGGGCGCATACCGAACGGGGCCAGCATAGAGCGCGAGATCGAGAGCGACTTCGACGCCGGAGCAACGGTGCGCCTGAGCCTGCGGCGCCCGCACTTCCAAACGGCGACCAACATCGTGACCGCCATAAACCGCCGCTATGGCGAGATCGCCACGGCGCATGACGCGACGAGCGTCGAGGTCATCGCACCGACCAACCCAACCCAGCGCGTGAGCTTTGTGGCCGCCTTGCAGGCATTGAGCGTGGATGTTGGTCTGGAGGTGCCCAAGGTCATCATCAACTCACGTACCGGGACCGTGGTCATCGCGGAAGGCGTGCGTGTGAAGCCCGCCGCGGTGTCGCATGGCAACCTGAAGGTGGTCATATCGGAGCAGCCTGCCGTCAGCCAGCCCGCGGCCTTTGGTCGTGGCCAGACGCAAGTGGTGCCCCAATCGCAGGTGAGCGTCGACCAGGGGTCTGGGCGCATGTTCAATCTGCGCGCTGGCGCCAGCCTGCAGACCATCGTCGACAGCATCAACAGCATCGGGGCTTCGCCTGATGACATCATGGCCATCCTGCAGGCGCTGGACCAGGCCGGTGCCATCGATGGCGAACTGATCGTGATCTGACGCGGAGGCTTTGCCATGTCCCTATCCATCGATGCTGCTGCTAGTACCGACTCAGGTGGCACGACTTCTACCGATCTGGAACCCGTGCAGCGGGCCAGGATCGAAGAGGCCGCACGCAAGTTCGAGGGCTTCTTCATTGCCGAGGTACTGCGCCAGATGCGGCGCAGCACGCGAGAGCTTGCGGGCGAGGACGGCATGTTTCAGAACCGCGTCAACGACGACATGCTGGACATGGCTGACACCCTGGTGGCCGATTCCATGGCGAGTCCGCACGCGTTCGGGATTGCCGATGTGATCCTGCGGCAATTGCTGCCGGGCACGGCAGGGCCCGCTGCTTCGGCGCCTTTGTCAGGAGCGTTTAAGCCTGCCGCTACTGCGGTCGCCTATCCCAAGCAAGACCCGGTCGATCCTCTCGATCCTTCAGCGCGCGGAGCCCTCCCATGATCACCAATATCGCCCTGTCTGGCGCACAGGCCGCCCAAGCTGCGCTGAGCGTATCGAGCCAGAACGTGGCCAATCTCATGACGCCCGGCTACACCCGCCAGGGCATTCTGTTGTCGGCGGTATCGCGGCTGGGAAGCACCAACTCGCCGGGCAATGGCGTGAATGTGTCGGCCTTGCTGCGCTTCGCCGATGGTTACAAAAGCCAGCAGATGTGGGCGGCAGCGTCGAGCCTCGGCCAGTATTCCGCAGCGCAGCCCTACCTGACTCAGTTGGAGTCGGTCATGGGTAATGACGCATCCAACATCGACAGCGGCCTGGATGCCTTCTTTGCTGCGTTGAATGCAGCGACGGTGGAGCCCACGTCCAGCCCCCTTCGTCAACAGGTGATCACCGCTGCCGATGCATTAGCCCAGCGTTTCAACAGTCTCAACCAACTACTGGTTAACCAGCGCGCATCGGTTTTTGGCCAACGCGAGGCCATGGTCGCTCAGGCCAATTCGTTGACCACGAGCATCGCCGCCCTGAATGAGCAGATCGCAGGGGCGCATGGCACGGGGGCCAACCCCTCGGGCCTGATTGATGAGCGTGACCGCAAGATCGACGAGCTGGCGGGCCTGATCGGCATTCAGGTCGTTGATCAGGCAGATGGCTCGCGCAGTGTGTCGCTGCGCAGCGGGCAGCCGTTGGTGATCGGTTCGTTAGCCGGCAGCTTCTCCCTTCAAGGTAATGCCGATGGCTCGCAGACGCTCAAGCTGGGTTTTGTGAAGGAGTCCTTCACCTTGCCCGCCACTAACCTGGGGGGCAGTCTGGGGGGGGTGGCTGATTTCGAGAACCAGGAGCTGCTGCCGCTCATGCAGTCCATTCGGGAAATGGCGCAGCAGGTCACCACCCGCGTAAATACCCAGTTGGCCTCAGGTTTCGCGCTGGACGGTTCGGCCGGATCGCCGCTATTCGATACGGCACCCACCAGCGGCATCATGCAAGTTCGCAGCGGCGTGCTGGCGCAGGACCTGGCGTTCTCCGGTAGTGCCACCCTGCCGGGGGACAGCAGCAACCTGCTGGCCTTGGTTGCGCTGAAAGAGCAGCCCGTAACGCTGACTTCGGTTGGCAGTGTTCTGCTGAGCGATGCGCACGCCCAATTGGTCGGTCGCCTGGCGATGGACAGCCAGAAGAACCAGGTGGCGCTTTCCACCTCGACCACGGTGCGCAATCAGGCCGAGGAGAGTTGGAAATCCACCAGCGGCGTCAGCGAAGATGAAGAGGCCATCAACCTGATGCAGTACCTGCGCATGTACGAGGCCAACATGAAGGTGATTTCCGTCGCCAACCAGTTGCTCGACAGCACGCTGGCCATGCTTGACTAAAGGAGTCATCACCATGCGAATTGCGAGTACCCAGTACCACACCACCATGAATGCTGCTCTGCAACTGGCCAACCAGCGGGTCGGGTCGGTGCTGCAGCAGATGGCGTCCGGCCAGCGCCTGTTGAAGCCTTCTGATGACCCCATTGCGCAGGTGCGGCTGATGCGCCTGGAGCGTGAAGAGGCAGCGCTCGACCAGTACCGCAAGAACATCGAAACCCTGTCATCGCGCCTGGAACAGAACGAGGCCAGGCTCGATGGGGTTGTGAGCGATGTCATGCAGGTGCGAGACCTGTTGGTGTGGGCCTCCGACGGAGCAAATGTGCCGCAGGATCTGCAGGCCATGGCGAGCTCGGTCGACTCCCTGCGTGAGAGCATCTTCTATACGGCCAACAGTCGTGACCAGGAGGGGCGCTATGTGTTCTCGGGCACAGCGCTCAACACTGCCACCATCAGCTATGACGCAGCGCAGCCGCTGGGTTCGCGCTACACCTTCACCGGCAACCTGGGCGTGCAATCGGTGGTGGTGGGCAATGGCGTGACGCAGGCGGCCAATGTCAGCCTTCCCGAGGCGCAGGACCTGCTCAACCTGCTGGATCGTGTGAGTGCCACGCTGAGCAGCTCGACGGTGAACGTGAACGATCCGGCTGTCCGGGCGGAGCTGGTGGCAGCCCTGGATGGCATGGATGTCGCCCTGAACAGCGTGAACACGCAGATCGCCCGGATCGGCGGCCAGCACAATATCCTGCAGACTCTGGACGACACACATGCTGATGTGAGCCTGTCCAACAAGAACGCAGCGATCACGATTGGCCAGCTCGACTACGGAGATGCGGCTGTCAGGCTCAACGGTTACTCCATTGCGGTTGAGGCTACACAAAAGGCCTATGCCAAGGTCAGCAACCTGTCCTTGTTCAACGTGATCTGATTGCACATGCTGCGACATCATGCAGGTTGAGTCGCCTGCCTCCACCCGGTTTGTTCCTGAGCGCGCGGCCCATGCGGGCGGGGCCGTGTCTGTGCCGCACCCCATCACGGGCAAGGCCATCGATCGTCGGTCCGCTGTGCTGGACACTAGCGCACCGGTGGCCGTGCCGGTGCGCAAAGGCTTGCGCGCCTGGGACCCAGGCTACAACCTGCAGTTGGCCAGCGCTCAACAGACCCTGGACTTTCTGGGGGACGTTGCCGGCAAGTTGCAGGTACTGGGCACGGCCATCAAGGGAGCACTGGCCGGCGGTTCGCGTGCTGAAGACGGCACGCTGAACGCAGCCTTGCACGAATTGGTGGCGCGCTGGGATGAGCGAGGTGAGGCCACTGCACGCAGCCTCGACGGGCAACTGGCGTTTGGTGCACGCGGCCAGGCGCGCCAATCTTTTCGCATTCCTGGCCTGGACGTGCACAGCCTGCAGGCTCAGGCGCAAGAGACCTTGTTCTTTTCCGTGGCGGGGGCTGGGCGACAGGCTATTCCCGTGACGTTGGACCCGGCCCTGCCCTCCGCTGCACAGGTGCGGCACATGGATCTCGCCTTGTTTCCTGCAGGCATCCGGGTCACGGCCAATGAGCAAGGTGACCTGCTGTTCGACGTGCCTGAGGCCCAGTGGGAGGCAGTGCGTGGCACCTTGGCCATACGCGGTGGAGGCATGCGCTATCCCGCAGGGCAAATGCATCTCGTGCGGCCGCAGGCCGTGGCATCGGCTGTTACCCCGGAGCAATGGCGGATGGATGACCTTCATGGCGCCTTGCGTGATGTCGCTGCTGCACAAGGGCGGGTGCGTCAGGCCCGGCAGGATGTGAGCCGAGAGCTGGCGGATGCGGCTGACAGGCCGGAGATCGGCGAAGCTGGGATGGGAGGTGCCGTGATGCCAAGCTGGGCCGCAGACTTCAGCCGGGAGTTCCGGGACAATGCCAGCAGTTCGGACTATCGTTTTGTAGCATCAGTGGCGCCGGCACTGACCGGAATCAGCCGTGAGCGCGTGGTTTCGCTGCTGGCTCTGCGCACTGATTGATCTCATTGCCAGGAAAATTGCGCGGGGATGGGAAAGACGGAAATACTGCGCTATAATACGAAGCTCGGCGGCTGTAGCTCAGTTGGATAGAGTACTTGGCTACGAACCAAGGGGTCGTGGGTTCAATTCCTGCCAGCCGCACCAAACGGATAGCCCCGGAACTGCAAAGTTCCGGGGCTTTTTCCTTTGTGTTGTACATGCCGGAGTACTGCATGAACAAAGCCTTCACCAAAGAGACGGACGACGACGAGGGTGATGACGCCCCCGCTGCGCAATCCCCGTTGGCAGGGCGCAAGAACTACATCTCGCCCGCCGGCTACGCGCGCTTGCGTGCCGAGTTGCTGGACCTGATGGACAACGAGCGCCCCAAGGTGGTTGAGGCCGTGCACTGGGCGGCCCGCAATGGGGATCGCTCTGAAAACGGCGACTATCTCTACGGCAAGAAGCGCCTGCGCGAAATCGATCGGCGCATCCGTTTCTTGACCAAGCGCTTGGAGATCGCCGAGGTCATGGACCCGCGCGTGCATGCGGGCAAGGACCAAGTGTTTTTTGGCGCGACGGTCACCTACGATGACGAGGGCGAGGAGCGCTGCGTCACCATTCTGGGCATAGACGAATCCGAGAGCGCGCAGCAGCAAGTAAGCTGGATATCACCGGTTGCCCAGGCGCTCCTGAAGGCGCGGGAGGGTGACGTCGTGCGCCTGGTCACGCCCGCTGGCGCGCGGGACATCGAGGTGCTGTCGGTGTCCTACCCGGTGGATTAGCCTGCCGCTGGCTTGATCCGCCGCGTGCGCAGCACCGAGGGGGTGCGGTTGAGGTTGCGCAGCGCTGTTTCCAGGTGGGCGCTATCGCGCACCTCAATGACGAAGCGCAGGTCGGTGGTGTCGAGTGCCGCCTCTTCGCCCATGTCCACGTGGGTGATGTCCACCTCCGCGCGGGCCAGCTCTGCAGACACACGTGCGAGCACGCTCTTGCGGTTGGTGACGGTCACGATAACGCCGGTTTCGAAGGGGCGCACAGGTTCGTCGGCCCAGGCCACAGCGATGAAGCGCTCGCTGTCTTTGTGCAGCAGTCGGTTGGCTACGGCGCAATCGGCGGTGTGGACGGTCAGGCCCTCGCCGCGCCCCAGGTAGCCCACGATGGGGTCACCGGGTACGGGGCGGCAGCATTTGGCGTATTGCACCGAGGCATTCTCGCTGCCGTCGAGCGTCACGGCGCCCTGCGACAGGTTCTCGTGCGAGGTATAGCGCTCGCGGGTGAGTAGCAGTGCATTCGGGCGTGCGCCGTCTTCGGTGAGCAGGATCATCAGGCGCTTGGCCACGATACTGGCAATGCGCTTGCCCAGGCCAACGTCAGTCAACAACTCTGCACGGTCGCGGTTGCCGGTGAAGCGCAGCAATTTGTCCCAGATCGGCTGGTGATCGGCGTCATGTTCCGGTAGGCGCTCTATGCCTTCGGCGCGCAACGCCTGGGTGAGCAGCTTTTCTCCCAGCGACTGGGATTCGGTCTGCTCCAGTGTTTTCAGGTAGTGCCGAATCTTCGAGCGTGCTCGCCCGGTACGAACGAAACCCAGCCATGCAGGGTTGGGGTTGGACACCGGTGCCGTGGTGACTTCGATCACGTCGCCGTTCTTGAGTTCGGTGCGCAGTGGGACTTGTTCGCCGTTGATCTTGGCGGCAACGGTGCGGTCGCCGACATTGGTGTGGATTGCATAGGCAAAATCCACCACGGTCGCGCCGCGCGGCAGAGCCATGATCTGGCTCTTGGGCGTGAAGACATATACCGCGTCGGGAAACAGATCCACTTTGACGTGGTCCCAGAACTCTGCGGCGTCGCGGGTTTCCTGTTGAATGTCGAGTAGCGACTGCAGCCATTGCGTGCCATGCCGCTCGGCGCTTTCACCCGGATCATCCGCCTTGTAGAGCCAGTGCGCTGCCACGCCGGCCTCGGCCACGATGTGCATCTCTTCGGTGCGCATCTGGAACTCGATGTTGATGCCCGAGGGGCCGACCAACGTAGTGTGCAGCGACTGGTAGCCGTTGAGCTTGGCAATCGCGATGTGGTCCTTGAACTTGCCTGGCACCGGCTTGTACATCTGGTGCAGCAGGCCGAGCGCGGTATAGCAGTCGGTTACGCCCGGCACGATGATGCGAAAGCCGTAGATGTCCGTCACCTGCGCAAAGCTCAGGTTCTTGTCCTCCATCTTGCGGTAGATGGAGTAGAGGGTTTTCTCCCGACCGGCAATGCGCATCTGCATATTGGCCGCGGTGAAGATGGTGTCCACGTCGGCCTGGACCTTGCGCAACAGGTCGCGGCGGCGGTTGCGCGCCTTGGTCACGGCCTTGGCGAGGATGGCGTGGCGCCACGGGTGCAGGTAGCGGAAGGACAGCTCTTGTAGTTCGCGGTAGGTCTGATTCAGCCCCAGTCGGTGCGCTATGGGCGCATAGATATCCAGCGTTTCCGATGCGATGCGATGCCACTTCTCGCGTGGCATGTCGCCCATGGTGCGCATGTTGTGGGTGCGGTCGGCGAGCTTGACCAGGATCACGCGGACATCGCGCGCCATCGCCAGCAGCATCTTGCGGAAGGATTCGGCCTGGTTTTCTTCCCGTGTGTTGAACTGCAGCTTGTCGAGCTTGGTGAGGCCGTCCACCAGTTCTGCCACCGGGGCGCCAAAGCGCTCGATCAGCTCTGCCTTGGTGACGCCGCAGTCCTCGATCGCATCGTGCAGCAGCGCGGCCATGAGAGCCTGTGCGTCGAGCTTCCAGGTGGCGCACTGGGCTGCAACGGCGATCGGGTGTGTGATGTAGGGCTCGCCGCTGTTGCGGAGCTGGCCCAGATGGGCTTCGTCTGCGAAGCGGTAGGCTTGGCGTACCTGTTCGATCCCGGTGGGGCCCAGGTAATCAAGGCCGGCAGTCAGCGCCGCGAAACTGGCGGCTGCGGCGTTGGCCGCAGCTGCGCTCGACGCCCCTTGCAGCAGGGTGTCGGAGGAGGGACTTGCGGGGGAGGACGTTTGCAGCACCGCTGTCATGCCTTAAATGTAGCGCGCAAGAAAAAGCCCTGTGCAACGGGAAACAAAAGTCGCGCGCTGCTCATGCGGTTCGACCAAAAAAAAACACCGCATTGCGGTGTTCTTCGGTGCGGAACGCGACCCGGGGAGGCGGTCAGGGGACCTTCTTCAGCATCTCGATGCCGACTTTGCCCTCAGCGATTTCGCGCAAGGCAGTAACGCCGGGCTTGTTCTTGCTTTCGATCTTGGGGGCGTGTCCCTGGCTCAGCATGCGGGCGCGGTAGGTGGCAGCAAGCACCAACTGGAACCGATTGGGGATCTGCAGCAGGCAGTCTTCAACGGTGATACGGGCCATGGGGAACCTCCGGGGGAACTAGGTGATATTGAGCGACTTGAAGGTGTCGGCGCGGGCGCGGCGCTGGGCCGCGAACTTGAGGCGCTGGGCATGGACCACGGCTTTGAGGTCAAAAAGCGCACGCTCGAACAACTCGTTGATTATAACGTAGTCGAATTTTCGGGCTTCGGCCATCTCGGCGGCAGCGTTCTTCAGGCGCAGTTCGATGACATCGGGCGCGTCTTCGCCACGGCGCTCCAGCCGGGCACGCAGTTCTTCCCAACTGGGCGGCAGGATGAAGATGAGCACGGCGTTGGCGAAGGTCTGCTTGATCTGCACGGCGCCCTGGAAGTCGATCTCCAGGATGACATCGGCACCCATGGCCACGCGTTCTTCAATGGCCTTCTTGGAAGTGCCGTAGCGCTCGCCATGGACATGTGCCCATTCGACGAAGGCGTTGCTGCTGACCATGGAGTCGAACTCCTGGTGCGATGCGAAGAAGTACTCGCGACCGTGCTTTTCCTGGCCACGCGGTGCGCGCGTGGTGTGGGAGACGGAGAGCTGCACCTGGGAGTCGAGCTCCATCAGGGCTTTGACGAGGCTTGATTTGCCTGCGCCGCTGGGGGCAGCGACGACGAAGAGATTTCCGGGATAGTCCATGCGAGACAGTGAGGCGGTGAGGGGATTCCCGGCGGGCGGGATCGCTCGATATTTTGCACCGGAAGCGCGAGCGGCACTCCAAGTTGTTGATTTTTATAGATAAGCAGCCAGCAGCGTGGGTCAGTCCCGCGAGGCTTCGTCCTCCCCCGGCACCTGTGCCTGGAACATCCGTGTGAAATCGCAGCATTCCTGCGCCAGCATCACAATGGAAGAAGTCAGCGCGCTGCGATGCTCGCCCTTGTGCATCGCCACGTAGTGCACGGGCGGCAAGGCAGGCGTTACGTCGATCACCGCGAGCATGCCCGCTGCCACCAGCGGCTCCAGGCACTGGCGCGGCAGGTAGCTCACGCCCAGGCCGGACACCGTGAGCCCGGTGAGGGCCACCAGGTTGCTCACCACGATCACGTCGGCCGGCTGCACGCCTTGCTCCTTCATCCATGTGTCGTAGGCGCGGCCGGTGCCCGAGTTGTTGCCTTGCACCAGCATGCGCTGCCGAGCGAGCTCGTGTAGCCGCATGGTGCCGGTGGTGGCTACTACGCCGGGCTTGCACATCCACACGCTGCGGACCTTGCCGATGAGCTTGTGCTGCATGCGTGAGTCGGCAAAGGTGTCGGGCACGATGACCAGGTCTAGTTCGTCGGCCAGAAGCTTGTCGCGCAGCTTCAGGCTGTCGTCCACGTCGGGCTCGAGAATTACCTTGGGGTAGTGCTGGCGGATCAGCCCGACCAGGCGCGGCAGCCAGGTCATGGCGGTGAGTTCGGTCACGCCGATGCGGATGCGCCGTTCCACCACGCCGGGCTTGCCGAACTGCTCGACCGCCGCGTCGCGTTGCGCCAGCAGCTTCTGCGCGAGTACGAACATCTCCTCGCCCTTCTCGGTGAGCCGTGCGGCGCGCTGGCTGCGGTCGAACAACTCGGTGTCAAACAACTGCTCCAGCTCGTGCACCCGCTTGGAAATGGCGGACTGCGAGGTGTTGAGCTGGTTGGCCGCCTGCGCGAAGCCGCCGAGCCGTGCGATCCAGTACAGGGCTTCGAGTTGCTTGAAGGTCATTGCGGTGCGCGGTTTTGGTGGAGTCCAACTAAAAAACGCTTTTATTCATGTGATTCGATCACAAAAAATCGCTTTTAGAAATTAATGGCGAAGCCGAAGATCACTAAACGCCACCGTCATCGACTCTTCAAGGAACCCGACCATGGATTTCAGGACACTGCCCCTCGCACTTGGCCTCACCATCGCTTTCGCCTGCGGCGCCGCCAGCGCCCAGGAGGGCGGCACGCTGCAGAAGATCAAGGAGAACGGAGCGATCCTGATCGGCGCGCGCGACAGCCAGATCCCGTTCTCGTACAAGCTCAGCGCTGACGGCGTACCCATCGGCTTCACCAATGACATCTGCCTGAAGATCGTCGACGCGGTGAAGGCCAAGCTGGGCCTGGCCAAGCTCGAGGTGCGCTACACCATGCTCAACTCGACCAACCGTATCCCGCTGCTGCAAAACGGCACCGTCGACCTCGACTGCGCGACCACCACCAACACCACGCAGCGCCAGACGCAGGTGGACTTTGCGCCCAGCCATTTCGTGACCAACATCACGGCTGCCGTGCGCAAGAACTCGGGCATCAATTCGTTCGCGGACCTCAACGGCAAGAACGTGGCCACCGTCTCGGGCAGCACCTCGCTCCAACTGCTGCGCGGCGCGCGCAAGAACGGCACCATCGAAGTGAACGAGATCGCTGGCAAGGACACCTCCGACGGCTTCCTGCTGCTGTCCACCGGCCGCGCCGATGCCTATGTGCTCGACGATGTGCAGCTCGCCGGCATGATCGCCAGCTCGCCCAACCCCGGCGACTACAAGATCCTGAAGGAGTCGCTGCGCCAGGAGCCCTACGGGATCATGCTGCGCAAGGACGACCCGCAGTTCAAGGCGCTGGTGGACGAGACCGTTACCGGCCTCATGAAGTCGGGGGCCATCGAGCAGCTGTATGCCAAGTGGTTCATGTCGCCGATCCCGCCGAAGAACGCGAACCTCGACTTCCCGATGTCGGACGCGGTGCGCGAGATCTACAAGAACCCCAACAACAAGGGCGTCTGAGCGATGGCTTCCCAGCATTCGCAATACCCCCAAGGTGCAGCTTTCTCCGATACGCTGATGCGCGAGGTGAAAGCGCGCTTCCTGCAGGTCGACCATGACCACCACGGCCGCGAGCGCCTGTACTTCGACAACGCCGGCGGCTCGTTCCGCCTCAAGGCTGCAGCCGAGCGCTTCGCGCAGATCGACGCCATTCCAGACAACGCCGAGCGCATCCACGCCACGGCGGTCGAGCTGCAGAACATCCAGGCCAAGGGCAGCGACGACCTGCGCATCATCCTGAATGCACAGGGCGGCAGCGTGTACGCCTCGCTCACCGCCTCGGGCGCCATGTTCGACATGGTGCGCGCGGTGGCCGAGAACGTGCCGGGCACGAACATGGTCACCACGGTGCTCGAGCACCCTTCGGCCTTCGACGCGATGAGCCTCTATGCCCAGCGCCTCGGCCGCGAGCTGCGCGTGGCGCAGAGCAACCCCGTCACCGGCGGCGTTGATGTGGACGAGATCGTGCGGCTGGTCGACAAGGACACTTGCCTGCTCAACGTGATCTACGCGTCGAACATCTCCGGCGCCAAGCTCGACATGGCCGAGATCGTGCGCCGTGCGCGCGAGATCAAGCCCGACCTGTACATCCTGGTGGACGCTGTGCAGCATGCGCCGCACGGCCTTATCGACCTGCAGAAGACGCCGGTGGATGGCGTCAACATTGCGCCCTACAAGTTCTTCGGCTGCCGGGGCTCTGGGCTGTCGTGGGTGTCTGACCGCGCGGCCGTGCTGCCGCACCACAAGCTGGCCGCCAAGAAGCCCGACTACTGGGACCTGGGCAGCTCGGCGCCGTGGCAGTTCGCGGTGCTTACTGAGATCGTCGATTACGTGTGCTGGCTGGGTGGCCATTTCACCGATGCCACCGAGCGCCGTGCATTGTTCGTTGAGGGCATCACGCGCATCGAGCTGCACGAGCGCGCACTGCTGGCGGTGCTGCTGGACGGCAACGAGCGCGCCACCGGCATGCGCGAGCTGAAGGGCGTCAACGTCTTTCTTGACCACGAAGATTTGACGAAGCGCGACCTGATCCTGGGTATCGGCTTCGACCACATCGACTGCACGCAGGCGGTGGTGGAGTACGGCAAGCGCGGCGTGACCGTCTACGAGCGCGTGGCGACCAGCATCTATTCGAAGCGCATGCTCGAATCCTTCGGGCTGGCGGGCACTGTGCGGGTGTCGCCGCTGCATTGCAACTCCATCGCGGATATCGAGAAGTTCCTGCGGATCACGTGCGAGATCGCTGCCGACATCTGAGCGTCATCAGCCGGCATATCGGTCGGTGATCTTTTGGGGCGGCCCGGCGCCACCCCGAAAAACCTCACTCGATGTTCTGCACCTGCTCGCGCATCTGCTCGATCAGCACCTTCATATCGACCGAGATGCGGGTGAGCTCAAGTGCTGCGGACTTGGAGCCTAGGGTGTTGGCTTCGCGGTGCAGTTCCTGAATCAGGAAATCCAGCCGCTTGCCGGCTTCGCCGCCCTTGCTCAGCAGGCGGTCGATTTCGTCCAGGTGCGAGTCCAGGCGGGTGATTTCCTCGGCCACGTCGATGCGGATGGCGAAGGCGGTGGCCTCTGACAGAGCCCGGTCCTGCGCGGCTTCGGGTAGGGTGGCACCTTCGGCCAGGGCCATGGCCTCACGCCAGCGTTCCATGAAGCGCTGGCGTTGCTGCTCGACCAGTTGCGGCACCAGGGGCGTGGCCAGCTTGGCGAGGGCGCGCAGTTGTGACACACGGTCGTGCAGCATGCTGGCCAGGCGCTCGCCCTCGCGCTGGCGCGCGGCCAGCAAGTCGGCAATGGCGCGGTCGGCCAGCGGCAGCAGGGCTTCACTCCAGTCGCCTTCGGGGGCTTGCTCGGCAGCGCCCAGGCGCAGTGCGTCGGCCACCGACAGCGGGGCGGCGCTGGGCAGCCAGGCGCGTACCGTGTCCTGCAGCGAGTTGAGGCGCTGCAGCAGCCGCACCGACGGCTCGGGCAGGCTGCCGCTGTCCTGCTCCAGGGCGACGCGGATTTCGACCTTGCCGCGCTTGAGGCGGGCGGTCAGCCGCTCGCGCAGGGCTGGCTCGCACTGGCGCAACTCGTCCGGCAGGCGGAAGGCAAGGTCGAGAAAGCGGCTGTTGACCGCGCGGATTTCCAGCCCGAGGCGGCGCGTCGGGGTGTTGCGGCCAGCGGCTTCGGCCTCGCCGGCAGGCGCACCGTGCTGCACGCTGGCGTAACCGGTCATGCTGTAAACTGGCATGTGATTCATTGATCGTTGGAAGACTCCCGAGAATACCCTGGGGATTGCCCGCGTCCGCGAAGCGCCCCTGCCGCCTTTGCATCTTCTTCCTGGCCTTCCCGCATGACCAAGACCAAACCGGCGCCGTTGCCGCCCGATTCGGTGATCGGCGGATACCGCGTGGTTCGCCGCCTGTCGGCGGGCGGTTTTGGCATCGTCTACCTCGCGCGCGACGGCGAAGGCCAGCAGGTGGCCATCAAGGAATACCTGCCTGCCTCCCTCGCCACTCGCGGCGCGGACGACCTGCTGCCCAAGGTGCCTGCCGAGAAGCTGTCTCTCTACCGACTGGGCCTGAAGAGCTTTTTTGAAGAGGGGCGGGCCCTGGCGCAGATATCGCACCCCTCGGTGGTGAGCGTGCTCAATTTCTTCCGCGAGAACGAAACCGTCTACATGGTGATGAACTACCTGGAAGGCGACACGCTGCAGGATTTCGTCATCACGGCGCGCGAGCAGAAGGCCGCCAAGGTGTTTCGTGAGTCCACCATCCGCTCGTTGTTCGACGAGGTGCTGCGCGGCCTGCGCATCGTGCACCAGCACAAGATGCTGCACCTGGACATCAAGCCTGCCAACATCTTCATCACCGACGACAACCGGGCCATGCTGATCGACTTTGGCGCGGCGCGCGAGGTGCTCAGCAAGGACAACCATTTTGTGCGCCCCATGTACACGCCGGGCTTTGCCGCGCCCGAGATGTACAAGCGTGATGCCGCGCTTGGCCCCTGGACCGACATCTACGCGGTCGGCGCCTGCATCTATGCCTGCATGCAGGGCTATCCGCCCAACGACGTGCCGCAGCGCCAGGACAAGGACCGCCTGGCGATGGCCCTGTCGCGGCTGCGCGGCGTTTATTCCGACCACCTGATCGAGATGGTGCAGTGGTGCATGTCGCTCGATCCTATGGCGCGGCCGCAGTCGGTGTTCGCGTTGCAGAAGGAGCTGGGCCGCCCGGTGGAGCGGCGCTACACGCGCTTGTCGGTGGGCGAACGCATGCGCTTGCAGCTGGATGCGCTGGTGTCTGATGGCCGCAAGCCGGCCCCGGCGCGCAAGGCCATGCGTGGCAGTGGTTTTGAGGCGCCAGTGCAATGAAATTCTCCGTTTTCCAGGTCAGCCGCAAGGGCGGCCGCGAGCTCAATGAAGACCGCATGGGCTACTGCTACACCCGGCAGGCCGGCCTGTTCGTGCTGGCCGACGGCATGGGCGGGCACCCCGAGGGCGAGGTGGCCGCGCAGCTGGCGCTGCAGACGGTGTCTGCCTTGTTTCAGCGCTATGCCAAGCCGGGGCTGGCGGATGTGTCCGGCTTTCTGAACGAGGCGGTTTTGGCGGCGCACCAGCAATTGCTGCGTTATGCATCGTCCAAGGGCTTGCTGGATTCGCCGCGCACCACGCTGGTGGTGGCCGTGTTGCAGGACGGGCAGGCGACCTGGGCGCATTGCGGTGATTCGCGCCTGTACCTGGTGCGCAATGGCAGCCTGGTGACCCGCACGCGCGACCACTCGTACACCGAGCGCCGCGAGATCACCTCGTTTCGCCCGCCGCAGTCCAACCGCAACGTGCTGTTCACCTGCCTGGGCTCGCCCACGCGGCCTTTGTTCGACGTGGCGGCGCCCATGCCGCTGCAGAGCGGCGACCGCATCCTGCTGTGCTCCGATGGGCTGTGGGACATGCTGAGCGACACCGAGATCGCCAGCGTGGTCGGCGCCCACCCGGTGGCCTCGGCCGTACCCGAGCTGGTGGAGCGCGCTCTGCGCAACGCCGGGCCAAGCAGCGACAATGTCACCGCCGTGGCGCTCGAGTGGGAAGCCCCTGACTTCGAGCCCACGCGTGGCATATCCACCGACACCATCGGTGACGGGGTCTTTGCCTCGACCATCCAGGCCGGCGTGCCCGACGGCTCGGCCGATGACCTGGACGACGCCGCCATCGAGCGCTCCATTGCCGAGATCAACGAGGCCATCCGGCGCTCGGCGGCGCGGCGGCGCTGATTCTTTCCTCTTTCCTTTCCGGACCACCATGAGCGATCCCACTGGCAGCACGGCTGCCGCTTCTTCCTATGTGCGCAGCGGTCGCGCTGCCGACGCCCTGCGCCCCGTGCGCATCACGCGCGGCTACACCATCCATGCCGAAGGCTCGGTGCTGATCGAGTTTGGCAATACCCGTGTGCTGTGCACCGCCTCGGTCGAAGAAAAGGTGCCGCCGCACAAGCGCGGCTCGGGCGAGGGCTGGGTCACGGCCGAGTACGGCATGCTGCCGCGCTCCACCCACACCCGCAGCGACCGCGAGGCCGCACGCGGCAAGCAAAGCGGCCGCACGCAAGAGATCCAGCGCCTGATCGGCCGCTCGCTGCGCGCCGTGTTCGACCTGAAGGCGCTGGGCGAGCGCACCATCCACCTCGACTGCGACGTGTTGCAGGCCGACGGCGGCACGCGTACTGCGGCCATCACCGGCGCCTTTGTCGCGGCGCAGGATGCGGTGAACAAGCTCATGGCGCAGAGCAAGCTCTCGGCTTCGCCGATCCGCGAGCACGTGGCGGCGATCTCGGTCGGCATCGTCGATGGCGTGCCTTTGCTGGATCTGGAATACATCGAAGACTCTGGCTGCGACACCGACATGAACGTCGTCATGACCGGCGCCGGCCACTACATAGAAGTGCAGGGCACCGCCGAAGGCGCGGCCTTTACCCGCGCCGAGATGGACCGCCTGCTGGCGCTGGCCGAGAAGGGCATTGCCGAGCTGGTGCTGCTGCAGCGGCAGGCACTATCTAATTAATAGCTAATAGCCCAGGCTGCGCCTGGGCTAGAGCCACTTTTTACTATGAAAATCGTACTCGCATCCAACAACCGGGGGAAACTGGCAGAACTGCAAGCCATGTTCGCGCCGCTGGGCGTGGAGCTGCTGCGCCAGGGCGACCTGGACATTCCCGAGGCAGATGAGCCGCATCGCACCTTCGTCGAGAACGCGCTGGCCAAGGCGCGCCATGCGGCGCATGTCAGCGGCCTGCCCGCCATCGCCGACGACGCTGGTTTGTGCGTCGAGGCCTTTGGTGGCCTGCCGGGCGTGGATACCGCCTACTACGCCATGCAGTTCGGCTACCCCAAGAGCGACCAGAACAACGTGCGCGCCTTGCTGGAGCAAATGGCCGGCGTGGATGACCGCCGCGCCGCCATGGTCAGCACCCTGGTGGGCGTGCGCCGCGTGGACGACCCCGAACCCCTGATCGCGGCCGGCCGCGTTGCCGGCGAGATCACGCGCGAGCCGATCGGCGACGGCGGTTTCGGTTTTGATCCCGTGATGTTCGTGCCGGCCTTTGGCAAGACCTTTGCCCAACTGCCGGCCGAAGTGAAGAACGCCAACAGCCATCGCGGCATTGCCGCCAAACAGATGCTTGCGCTGGTGCGTGAGCGCTGGATGAAATGAGCTCACCCCCAGTCTTCGCGCACTTCGTGTCGCTGCGCCAACCCCCTTGCAGGGGGCAACACCAGCGGCCCGGCAAAGCCGGTTCCGCGGTGTTTTTGGTGTGTGATCTGCCTATCAGGGAGCAGTGGACGTGACGATCCCCATCACGCCGGCAGCCGCGCCCGCAGCCGGCAGCCTGCCGGACCCGCAGCACTACATGCGCCCCGGCACGCTGCAGCTGGGCGCGCTGCCGCCGCTGTCGCTTTACGTGCACCTGCCCTGGTGCCTCAAGAAGTGCCCGTACTGCGACTTCAACTCGCACGAGCTGCGCGAGGGCGGCCATGCCGTGCCCGAGCAACGCTATGTCGACGCCTTGGTGGCCGACCTGGAGGCCTCGCTGCCGCTGATCTGGGGCCGCACGGTGCAGAGCGTGTTCTTTGGCGGCGGCACGCCCAGCCTGTTCTCGCCCGAGGCCATCGAGCGCCTGATTGGCGCCATCCGCGCGCGGGTACGGCTTGCCGCTGATGCCGAGATCACGCTCGAAGCCAACCCCGGCACCTTCGAGCGCGACCGCTTTCGCGCCTTTCGTTCGGCGGGCGTCACGCGCCTGTCGGTGGGCGTGCAGAGCTTCAACGATGCGCACCTGCAGGCCCTGGGCCGCGTGCACGACCGCGCCCAGGCGCTGGCTGCGGTGGAAGAGGCGGCGGCATCGTTCGACACCTTCAACCTCGACCTGATGTATGCGCTGCCGGGCCAGAGCATGGCCCAGCTCGAAGACGACGTGGCCACCGCGCTGGCGCTGGGGCCGCCGCACATCTCGATCTACCACCTCACCATCGAGCCCAACACCTACTTCGCCAAGTTCCCGCCAGTCGTGCCCGAGGACGACACCGCCTACGCCATGCTCGACTGCGTCACCGAGATGACCACGGCGGCGGGCCTGGCGCGCTACGAGATATCCGCCTACGCCAAGCCCGGCCACGGCTGCTTCCACAACCTCAACTACTGGCAGTTTGGCGACTACCTGGGCATTGGCGCAGGCGCGCACGGCAAGCTCAGCTTTGCCCACCGGGTGGTGCGCCAAGTGCGCGTGCGCGAGCCGGCGCTCTACATGGAGCGCGCACTGGCCGGCAACGCCATCGCGCAGGAAAACGAAGTCAAGCGTGCCGAGCTGCCGTTCGAATTCATGCTCAACGCCCTGCGCCTGCGCGAAGGTTTCCTGCTGCAGGACTTTGCCGACCGCACCGGCCTGTCGCTGGCCGCCATCGGCCCAGCCCTGGCCGAAGCCGAGCGCCGTGGCCTGCTGCAGCGCGACTTCCAACGCGCGCAACCGACCGAAAAGGGTTTTGATTTCCTCAGCGACCTGCAGTCGCTGTTCCTGCCCGATTGAGGCCTCGCGGGGCCGTTAGAATCGCGGCTCCCTCTTCCGGAAGCGTGGCAGAGCGGTTGAATGCACCAGTCTTGAAAACTGGCGATGTTTAACGACATCCGTGAGTTCGAATCTCACCGCTTCCGCCGGAAACCCTGTATCCATGCGGGTTTGCAGGCAGGGTGGGCAAGGCGCCCTGCGCGTTTTATTTTTGTGCTTGGCAGAGTTTCTTGCTCCGCCTCGAGCACGGTGCAGCCCACATGCCCGGCAGCAAGGCGGCATTGCTCGGCCCCTGCAAGCCTCCAGCAGTCGACTACTCTCAGTCGTACTTGCAGAGGCGACCCACGCATGCACCTCCTGCCGGGCGGGCACCCGATCTCAATCCGGACGAACTGGTGTGGAGTCGTGCCAGCGTACTGAAATTCACGGAATTCCGTTATTTCCAAGCAGCATGGGCGGTACGAAGATCAAGCGATTGAAGCTTACGGTGCCGAGCTGCCAATGCACGATCTTCCTGACATCATTCTTTTTGCGCTGCCGGCTTTCGCCCTGTTGATCGGGGTCGAGATCGCCTATTCGTTCAAGGTGCGCAGCCAGCTCTACGCATCGCAAGACGCGTGGGCCAATGTGGTGATGGGCCTCGGAAACCTGGTTGTCGCGTTGCTCAGCGCCAGCGCGATGTTGTTCTTTCTGAGCTGGCTCTATCAATATCGTTTCTTCTCGATTCCCACTGCCGTGTGGTGGGCGTGGGCACTGTGCTTCCTGGCTGATGACTTCAGCTACTACTGGTTCCATCGGTTCAGTCACGAGGTGCGCTGGTTCTGGGCTTCGCATTCAGTGCATCACTCTTCGGAGAGGTACAACCTCTCGGTGGCTTTGCGTCAGACTTGGACCGGCACCATCAGCGGTACTTTCCTGTTCTGGGCGTGGATGCCACTGATTGGTTTTCATCCGAAGATGATCCTCTTCATGCAGTCCGCCAGCCTCATGTACCAGTTCTGGATCCACACGCAGGCCGTGAAACGGATGCCCGGCTGGTTCGAGGCGATCTTCAATACGCCGTCGCAACATCGAGTGCACCACGGCAGCAATTTCGAGTATCTCGACAAGAACTACGCAGGCACTCTGTCGATATGGGACCGCATGTTCGGAACGTTCACCCCGGAATCGGTGACCCCCCACTTCGGACTGACGAAGAACATCGAGACTTTCAATCCTGTGCGCATTGCCTTTCACGAATGGTGGGGCATTGCGAAGGATCTGAAGAAGGCACGCAGCGTGTCGGACGTTTTCAACTATCTCTTCCAGCCTCCCGGGTGGAGTCCGGACGGTAGCTCCCAGACGACCCGGCAGGCGCGCAAAGCCGCGCAATGAAAAGGGCGTGCGCATCGCGAAAGCGGTAAGCAGCGGCACGCGGGGCGCAGGCGCGGAGCCGCTTGTTTAGCCCACGATGCGTGTGATGCCCGGAAAGGGTCATCCCAGCAGGCCGCTGGTGCGTGCGCTGTGTACCGCGGCTGATCGGGAATGCACGGCGAGCTTGCGATAGATGTTCTTGGCGTGGCATTCGATGGTGTTGATAGAGACGAACAACAGCGTTGCAATCTCGGGGTTGCTGCAGCCTTGGGCGATGAGCTTCAGGACGGCTGTCTCGCGCTCGCTCAGACTGGGCTGCGGCGTGTCCGATCTGCCTTTGGGGTTGGATGCAGATTTCGTCCAAATGGCCGCGGGTATGTGGATCGGCGCCTCGGGTGTCGGCGGCGTTAGGGGCATGCTGATCATCGCGAGAATGCGCCGTGCAATGATCGGATCAATCGGGGCGCCGCCGCGTTGCAGGCTGGCGAGTGACAGTTCGATCTCGGTGTCGTCGCCATACTTCTGGAGATAGCCAACGGCGCCTGCACGAATCGCATGCAGGACCGTCGCGTCGTCTCCTTGGCCCGAGATGATCACCGTCTCCGTTTGCGGCGCGCGGCATTGCAGCCATTCGAGCAGTTCGATGCCGTTCCCATCGGGCAGACCGATGTCGACCAAGGCAAGCTGGAAGGTGCAGGATTCGAGCAGGGTCATCGCCTGCGCCAGGGAAGCCACTTCGGTGCACACAGCCTCAGGTCGTATGCGTTTCACGATACGGCGTATTCGCATGCGTGCCAACGGATCGTCGTCGAGGATCAATATTCGTTGCATGGTTACATCGGCAGAGGGTGGCATGGCAATTCGAAACGAAAGCACCTCTCAGAGAGGGCTGCTTATAACGTGAGCAAGTGAGGGCTTTTGCACAGCGGGCGCGTCCTTTCGCGTGGCTGCTTGGCGGCCACTTCGGAGCGGCCGCAGGGGCGCACTGCCGTGCTGCTGTCTTCTTGGCCTGTTTTACGTGTATCCGCGGTCGCTGGGAATACCCGAAATTAGGTAGGCGCCCCGAAGACTGTGGCGCTCAAGGTCCTTGCCCTTGGGCATCGCCTCACACGACACCTTTGCCCGGGTGTTTCGCCTGCTTTGCGGGCCATGGGAGGCGCGAACTGCTCCGCTACCAATTTGACCGCTTTACAAGCGCAAAGAACTAAGACCCTGAAAGGGATGGTCCTGAAGGCCTCATGGCGGCGCCGCTTCCTGCGGGGCGGATGCATCGAGCAGGGCCCCGAACATGGCCTGCAGGGTTTGCGGTGACCGGATGCGGCTGTCGCTGCTCCAGCAGGCGCCGATACGCGGCGGCACGCTTACCTCGAGCAGCGGTTCGCCCTGCGCGCCGGGCGCCCGGACCTCGATGAGTGCCTGCGCGTCGCTGATCTGCTGGGCAGCAAGGCGCTGCCTTTCTGTGGCCAGTTCATCGCGGCGGCGCAGAAGCATCCGCGATGCGGCCGGTGGTCTTCAATAGTTCGTCCTGTCCCTCGAAGTCGTAGCGCACGTTGATGCGGGGCACTTGCAGCGCAGAGAGTCGATCCCGTGGCGCCGGGAAGTCGCTGGCCCCGAACACATGGGCCCCGGCGCGGAAGTCCTCTGCGAAGTTCACGATGCCATTTGCACCCGGATAGCCTTGCAGCGTCTCCAACTCGTTCTCGAAGAGGACGCACCGTGGTGCGCGTACAGGCCGTCACGCAGACGCAGGCGGTGACCACGCGCGCACAGCCGCGCCGCGGCGAGACGGCCTGGGCGCCCATGCCTTCGTTCTGGGGCAGGCATGGGTTCCATGCTCGGCGGTGGCCCCGCCGAAGGTGAGATTGCGCCGCCGGTGTTCGAGCGTGCGCAGCTTTGTATCGAAGCTGTGGCCCACGACTACGCGCCCGCGCACTACCGCTACCGCTTCGGCGGCGAGGGCTGCAGCGTCGACTTGGAGCGATTGCGCAGAGCTGCCGCCGCAGCCGGTAATTCCCCGCACCACGGCGGCGGGCGCAGCGGCGCGCAGGGCGCCGCGTTGCGACAGATGGGCGAAGGGAAGGCTCGTCAACGTCATGACCGGGTGAGGCCCGCAGAGCGAACGGCCTGTTCAGTGGAAGAGAGAACGGCCGACACTGCAGCGACAAAATCGGGCAGGCGGGTGATGCTGGTCGAGTCGCCAGCGCGCCAATTCAGCACAAAGCAGAAGTTCACCGGAACACGGTCGACCAGCATCTGGCCCGGCACGGCGATGCAGTGAAAGTCACGCCAGTCAATGCTCCCACCCTTGCCGTAGGCCTCCAGCCCCTCGGGCACTACGGAGGACATGGCGTCGGCCATGGACGAGATGCGTTTGAACTCCGTGCGCGACTTTGCCTGCGTGAAGTAGCGCCCGGAGAGCGCATTGCCATACCAGCGCACCATGTCCTCGGCGGTGCTCAGCATGGACTGCTGCGCATTGATCACGTCGTCACGCTCGGTGTAGCCCATGCTGTCGCCGCGCGCCAGCCGCTGCATGCCCGACCAGCCGAGATCGGTGCCCGCGGGCGCACCGGCCAGGTACGAGAACAGTCGGCGCGTGGAGTCTGGAATTTGCGTGTTCGAGAGCCCGGCCTGCGCGATCAGCGCGCGCACGCGATCCGGCCCCACGCGTGCAAGGGCCAGGTCGGTGGCCGTGTTGTCGCTGTGAGAAATCATGGCCTCCAGCACGTTGCGCCAGGCCGTCGTGCCGCTGAGATCGCCCAACACGGCGCTTCCCGGCGAGCGGTACTCGTCGTCGATGGTGCAGGCGGCGCTCTCGGAGATGTTGTCGCGCAACTGCTCCGCATCGCGCAGGAACTGGGCGAGGATGAAGGTCTTGACCGCGCTGCCGACGAAGATCTGCTTGCCCGGCTGGTGCCCGGCGGACCATCCGCCGAGCGGGGCATCAACCTGCACCAGCGCACTCGTGGTGTCCGGCTGCAGCTTTGCAAAATCGCGTATCGCGGCGTCGACCGACGGCGGTGCGGCGCCGGCCGCGTGGCCCATGCCGCAGGCCCCGAGCGCCGGGATCGCCATGGCGCCGGCCATGCCGTGCAGGAGTTGCCTGCGGTGCTTGTCTATGGAGGGCATCTGTTTCTTTCTTCCTTGGTTGGTCATCAGCTCATCACCATGACTTTGCTTTGACTGGGGGCCAGCACCGCGCCCATCGCGTTGCCCTTGTTCTGCTTGGTCGGGTCGGACAGCCGCACGGCGAACTGGCCTTCGAACTTGACCTCGGTGCTGCCCTGCACGAACTCGACCATGATCTGCCCCCACACCACGCCGCCCGCAGCCCCGCCCTGGTCGCCGTTGGTCATCGGTATCTTCGAGGTCTTGGTCAGTGCCGGCATGCCCGACACCAGCACCTTGGCGGTGGTGCCGGCGCCCATCGGCGGCATGCCGATGTTGGGAAAGGGCGTGGGTCTCGATGAACCAGATGTAGAACGGTTCGCTCGCCGGCTTACCGGTGTGAAAGGCACCAGGCTGCACCAGCACCGGAGCGATGTCGCAATGGCCTGTCTGGCCATGCCCGTCGCAGCAAGCCGCGCCGGAGCCGACCACCCCCAGCTCGGGCGCGAGTTCGAACTCGATGGGCCCGAAGCCGTGAGTGGCGGGCTCGCCATGGCGGGCGGTGGACGACAGCCTGTCGCCGGGCCCGTGCTGCCACCGGGGGCCGGTGCGGCGGGAAATGAAAGCAACGGGCGCTGGGCAAATGCCTCGGGTGTCACGCTGTGGCGGGCGGTGCTCATTGGGCTCGGTTCCCCTGCGTTTGCAACATATTCCTGCGCGTGTGACGCGGCTTGCACGCGCTAGGAAATGTCACAAATTGCCGGCGTTGGGGGAATCGCGGAATTCCGTGATTTCGTTGCGGCTAGACGGGCGCCAGGTGCCAATGCAGTCGCCATGGCCTTCGAGGATGGCACCTGCTCCAGGAGCAGGCCGGGCGCATCCGATCTGTCAGTGCATTGAAACTTTAGGTGTTTTAGGCCTCTAGCCCAATATCTGCCTGGACTATTTGCTCTACTTTTGATAGTAAATCGAGCATTGCAAGCCCACTCCTACAGGCGGCTGCGCAGCTTGCCTATGGGGGCGGGGAGCTCTGCGGTCCACAACTGCGCTCAGCGGGCGCTGTCGCCCGCATGCCAGGAGTTCCCCCATGACACAGCCCACCACCGCCTTCACCCTGACGCCGGCCCATACCGCCGCACTGCGCTCGCTAGACCTGGCGCTGGCAGAGGGCGAGCCGACCCAGCACTTGCGCCTGGCGCCCGAACTGATCGACCACGGGGTGGTCGATCGCGACGAGCACGGCCAATTGGAAATCACAGTGAAAGGGCGGCGCCTGCTGCGTGAGCATTGATCGGCGGGCGTACCGCAGCCGCCAGCGCGGCGGCGACGGCCGCCTTGGGCGAGTCGCGCAGCCAGGCCAGCCCGACCGGCGGCAGGCGCCATGGCAGCGCTTGTGGCATGGCCTGGGCGGCACCCGTGGCGACCACGGCATCGGCCACATCGCGCGGTAGCACGGTGATGCCGCGTGGCATTTGCCGCAGGGCCGACGCGATGGTGCGCGGCGCATAGGCTTCCATCAAAGGCACGGGCACGGTGCGGCCTGCAGCGGCGAACAGCGCATCGATCATCTGCCGCACCGGTGTGTCGGGCGGCGGCAAGATCCAGTCCATTTCGGATAGCTGCGTGACGTTCAGCGATGACTGCTGCGCCAGCAGGGTTGCACTGGGCTGCGCAACGACCAAGCAGGCCTGCTGGTGGTAAAGCAGCTCTTGCACCATGTCGTCGTCGGTGCTGTCGTGCGAGAAGCGGCAGATCGCGCAGTCCAGCGTGCGGTTGCGCAGGCCCATGACCAGGTTGTGGGTGGTGTCCTCATGTGCCAGCAGGGCCAGCCGTGGCTGCAGCGCAAAAAGGTGTTGCCAGGTGGCGTCCAGCGTGGGTGTCGACACATAGGGGATCAGGCCGATGCGCAGCCGCCCCTGGTGGCCCGCACCCACGGCGCGCAACTCTTGCTGCAGCGCTGCGTTGTCGGCCACCGCCAGCCGGGCGCGGGCCAGCACCACGTTGCCTGCGGGCGTGGGCTCCAGGCCGCGCCGGCTGCGGGAGAACAGCGGCGCCATGAAGATGTCCTCGATGTCGGCCAGCGCGCGGGTCACGGTGGGCTGGCTCAGCGACAGCAGCTCGGCCACGCGGGTGATGGAGCGATGCCGGTCCACCGCCAGCAGCAGGGCGTAGTGCCGCATCTTGAGGCGGGTTTCCAGGCGATGGGCCAGTGGGTCGGGCAGGAGAGGCATAGGGATGAATGTTATTTCATGAATACATCTATTCATTAATATGTTAATTGGTCTATTTCATGCTTCTACACTGCGGCGCTTTCCAGTACGCACCACAACACAGCATGAGCAGCTTCACTACCCGCCCTGAAATCGTCGGCACCCATGGGGTGGCCGCGTCCACCCATTGGCTGGCTTCGCAGACCGCCATGGGCGTGCTGGAGCGCGGCGGCAATGCATTTGATGCGGCAGCGGCGGGCGGTTTTGTGCTGCAGGTGGTCGAGCCGCATTTGAATGGCCCCGGTGGCGAGGTACCGATCCTGCTGTGGAGCGAGCGCGAGCGCCGCATGTTGTCGGTCTGCGGCCAGGGGCCGGCCCCGACCGAGGCGTCGGCGGCGGCCTTTCGCCGTCTGGGCCTGGAGCAGGTGCCCGGCATTGGGCTGTTGCCGGCCACCGTGCCTGGCGCCTTTGGTGCGTGGCTGACCATGCTGCGCGACCATGGCACCTGGTCGCTGGCAGATGTGCTGGCGCCGGCCATCGGCTATGCGCGTGACGGCTTTCCGCTGATCCCGCGCGCGGTGCAGGCCATCGTCGCGGTGCAGGATCTGTTTCGGCAGCAATGGGCTTCGTCCGCCGCCGTCTGGCTGCCGGACAACCGGGTGCCGGCGCCGGGCGCCTTGTTCCGCCTGCCGCAATTGGCGGCGACCTATGAGCGCATTGTTGGCACCGCAGAGGCACAGGCAGAGGGCCGCACCGCGGTGATCGATGCCGCGCTGGCCTGCTGGTACCAGGGCTTTGTGGCGCGTGAGATAGACACCTACTACCGCACCGAGCAAGTGCAGGACGGCACGGGCGAGAAGCACGCCGGCCTGCTGCGCTATGACGACATGGCGCGCTGGGCGCCCACGGTCGAGGCCCCGCTGACGCTGGACTTTGGCCGCTACACCCTGGCCAAGTGCGGCTTCTGGAGCCAAGGGCCGGCCTTTCTGCAGCAGATCGGCATGCTGCGCCACGCAGGGCTTGGGCAACACGCGCCGCACAGCGCGGGCTTTGTGCACCGCCTTGCCGAGGCTGCCAAGCTGGCCATGGCCGACCGCCTGGCGTGGTACGGCAGCGCGCCGGGCGCCTCGCGCGAGGCACAGCTGGCGCTGCTGTCTGACGACTACCTGCGGCAGCGCTGGCAGGGCGTGGGCGAGCAGGCCGCACAAGCCTTGCAGCCGGGTGCGCCGGGCGGCCATATGCCGCGCCTGCCCGACCTTGATGTGGCGCGCCGCACCTTGCTCACGGCCGATACTCGCTTTGGCATTGGCGAGCCCACCTTTGCGGCCTTGCCACCCATGGCCGAGTGGCAAGAGCGCGAGATCTTCGTGGGCGACACCTGCCACATCGACGTGATCGACCGCCACGGCAACATGGTGGCGGCCACGCCCTCGGGCGGCTGGCTGTCGTCCAGCCCGGTGATACCGGCGCTGGGCTTCTCGCTCAACACGCGGCTGCAGATGACCTGGCTCGATGACGGCCTGCCCAATAGCGTGACGCCGGGCGTGCCGCCTTGCACCACGCTGTCGCCCTCGCTGGCGCTGCGCGATGGCGAGCCCTACATGGTCTTTGGCACACCGGGCGGCGACCAGCAAGACCAATGGTCGCCCGCCTTCTTCCTGCGCCACGCGCTGCACGGCATGAACCTGCAAGAGGCCATAGACGCGCCGGCCTGGCATGTGGACCACTTTCCCTCCTCGTTCTGGCCGCGCCAGACCACCTTGAACCGCCTGACCGTCGAGTCGCGCCTGGCGCCCGAGGTGATCGATGCGCTGCGCGCCGCAGGCCATGACGTGAAGGTGGGCGATGCCTGGTCCGAGAGCCGCATGTCTGCCTGCAGCCGCGAGCGTGATCGCCAGGGCCGCCTGGTGCTGCGCGCCGCGGCCAACCCGCGCGGCATGCAGGGCTATGCCGTGGGCCGTTAAGCACCGTCCTTGTCCCGCCTTTTGTCTTTTTCTTTTCACCTTTTTCTGGAGTCATTGCCATGCTGTCTCGAATCCGCCGTTGTCTGGCCCTCGCCGCCCTGTGCGGCTTTGCCTCGCTGGCTTCTGCCGCCTACCCCGACAAGCCCATCACGCTGATTGTGCCCTGGGCCGCGGGTGGCTCCACCGATATCCTGGCCCGCGCCCTGGCCGAGCAGCTGACCAAGTCCATGGGCCAGCCGGTCATCGTCGACAACCGCGCCGGGGCCTCGGGCAACATCGGCTCGAACTTTGTCGCCAAGGCCAAGCCTGATGGCTATGTACTCTTGATTGGCTCGATGAGCACCCACGCGATGAACCCGGCGCTGATACCCAACATGCCGTTTCGCGGCGTGGAAGATTTCACGCCCATCGCCCAGATGGCCAACGTGGTCAACACGCTGGTGGTCAATCCCTCGGTGCCGGCCAAGAACGTGAAGGAACTCATTGCCTACGCCCGTGCCCACCCCGGCAAGCTGGCCTATGCCTCGGCCGGCGGTGGCTCCACCAACCACCTGAGCGCCGTGCTGTTTGAGAAGGCCGCCGGCATCGAAATGCTGCACGTTCCCTATCGCGGCGGCGCGCCGGCCGTGATGGACACGGTGGCCGACCAGACCCAGGTGCTGTTCTCTGCCGGCACGCAGACGCTGCCGCATGTAAAGGCCGACAAGCTGCGGCTGCTGGCCGTGACCGAGTCCAAGCGCTCGGCCCTGCTGCCCGACGTTCCCGCGGTGGCCGAGACCTTGCCGGGCTACGAGCTGGGGGTTTGGTACGGCGCCTTTGGTCCGGCCAATATGCCCAAGGACCTGGTGGACAAACTCAACACCGAGATCAACACCGCACTCGCCAACCCCCAGCTGCGTGCCCGCATGGACGCCATGGGCGTCGAGATCGTCAAGGGCAGCGCCGAACAGTTCGCCACCGTGCTGCAGCGCGACGCCGAGCGCTACGGCAAGATCATTCGGGACCTGGGCATCAAGGTTGACTGAGGCCATGGACGACGGTGCGCTGAGCCTGCCGCCCGCAGTCTGCCTGGCGCTGTGCCAGGCACTGCCCCGGGCGCCGGGCCTGGACGAGGCCATGCACATCCTCAACGGCGTGCGGCAGCAACTGTTGGGCGAGGGGCTGCTGACGGTCAACATCGACGCCACGCCGGGTGGCAGCGATGCTGATGGTGAAACCATCGAGCTACAGCGCCTGTGGACTTCCAACCCGCAGGCCTACCCCATCGCCGGCCGCAAACGCAAGGCCATGACACCGTGGACGCGGCAGTTGCTGCAGCGTGGCGAGGTCTTCGTTGGCGAAGGCGGCGCTGCGCTGGCGGAGGTCTTCGATGACCATGCCCGCATCGCGGTCCTGGGCCTGCAAGCGGTGGTCAACGTACCGCTGCTGGACGAGGCGGGTGCCTGTGTTGCCACCTTCAATGTGCTGGGTACGCGGCCCCGCTGGTTGCCGCGCGAGCTGATGCTGGTGCGCCTGCTGGCCGTAGTGGCAACGCCCTGGGTGCTGCGGGTCCGCAGTCGCGTAGTCCTTGAACTCGCGGCGGTTGCCCATTCTTCAGGATAGATCTCGCCGCTGGTCCGCCGCCGCTGCAGCCAGCGCCGTAGCGGTCCAGCCATCCGCCCCCGGGGCCAGTTGCAGGGGATGCGCGTTGGCGAACAACGCGGCGGTGGTCTTGATTTGCAGCAGCGCGGCCAGGGCATGCAACGTACCGCCGTGGGCTACCACCAGCACCGGCCCCGGCAAGGCCAACGCGGTTTGCAAGCCGGCGGCGGTGCGTTCGACGAATTGCGCAAGTGTTTCGCCTTGCACCGGATCGCAGTCCCAGGCCAGTTGCTCGGAAGACGTGCCTATCAGCGCGCCGAAGTTGCGCTCGCGCAGGTCAGGCAGCGGGAGCCGCGTGGCCGTGGGCAGGTGGCGGCTGACGGCCTCTGCGGTTTGCTGGGTGCGCAGCATGTCGCTGAAGGCGATGCTGGTGATCGGTACGCCGGTGGCGGCCAGCGTGTGGCCTGCACGCTCGGCCTGGGCCTGGCCGGTGGCATCCAGCGGTTCTTCTGGTCCCTGGAAGATGCGCAATGCGTTACGGGCCGTCTGGCCGTGGCGCAGGAAATAAAACTGCTGCGCCGCCGGCACCCAGCGGTGTGCGGCGGCGCATTGGCCAAACAGCAGGGCGGGGTTGGCGGGAATGGGCATGGAGATTGCTCTATTGGAATGCCAATTTAGCAATCCCACTTTTCATTTAAATCCGTTTGCGCCGCAAATGCGGCCACCGTTTTCAACGCCAGTGGTGACCGCCACCCCAACCGCGGCTGTAGCCCAGGTTGAGCGACAGGCCGATCGGCGCCACCACGGGCGCGCCGTAGTAGGCCGGATAGGTCGGATAAGCGACAGGGTAGACCGGCGGCGCATAGGCGACCGGGGGGGCGGCGTAGTAGCTGGGCGACGACACCACCACGCCTGGCTCGCTGTAGGCGGGCTGCGCGCCGTAGTCCTGCGCCAGTTGCTGTGGTGCCTGGTAGTTGTCGGATGCCGCACCCACCTGCACCGGCACCCACTGGCCCGGGTCGCTGGCCATGCGCGTGTTGTAGCGGCGGCCGGCGTATTCGTAGGTTACGTCGTAGCCCACGGTGCGGTTTTCGTAGGCGGTCTGCGTGACGCAGTTCTGAACGTTCTGTACCCGGGTGGAGCCATTGGCTTCGACCTGGTTGCCCATTACGGCGCCGCCGAAGACGCCCAGAGCCGTGGCTGCTGCGCGGCCGCTGCCATGCCCGATGGCATTGCCCAGCACGCCGCCGGCCACTGCACCTATCACGGCGCCTGCGCCGGAGGGCTGTGACTGCGTCAGCATGGGCTGTGTGCCGCAGTACTGTTGCGGCACGGCCACTTGTTGCACCACGGGGGTGGTGTTGAGAACCCGGCCCATCTCGCGCGGGCCGGTCTGTGCAGCGGCGCTGCCTGCGGCAAGGGCGACTGCGGTAAATGCCAGGATGGTTTTCATGGACTTTTCCTTACGAGGCGCGGTATGCGCCCTACGTGTCTAGGAGTCTATTCCGGGCTCCCAGGTTCCCTTGCGCCCCCCAAATGAAGGTCTGTAAGCAATCGTGAAAGATGGCTATCCGGCCCGCTGCGCCCAGTCGGCAGCGTCAAAACCTACCGTCACGCTGCCATCCGGCCACTCCACCACCGGGCGACGGATCACGCTGGATTGCTCCAGCATCAGCGCGCGGGCGCCGGCGTCCGTATCGGCGGCGGCCTGGGCCTCGGGCGCCAGCTTGCGCCAGGTCGTGCCGCGGCGGTTGACCAGCGTGGCCGCGCCAACGGTGGACAGCCAGTGGTCCAGCTGCGCCGTGGGCACGCCGTTTTTCTTGAAGTCATGGAAATGGTGATCCAGGCCTTGCGCGCCCAGCCAGGCGCGCGCCTTCTTCACCGTGTCGCAATTGGGAATGCCGTAGAGGGTGGTCATGGGTTGCGATTGTCGCGCGCGCAGGTTTTGTCGCTGGGCGACAATCCCGCTCCTTATGTCTTCCCGCTCCCTTTCTGATTGGCTCGCCCACTGCGAGCGCCTGCATCCCGCCGCCATCGACATGGGCCTGACCCGTGTGCGCGAGGTGGCGCGGCGGCTGGGCCTGGCCTTCCACTGCCCGGTAATCACCGTGGCCGGCACCAACGGCAAGGGTTCGACCTGCGCCATGCTCGAATCCATCGCGCTGCAAGCGGGCTGGAAGACGGGGCTCTTCACCTCACCGCACCTAGTGCATTTCGAGGAGCGCTGCCGCGTGCGTGGCGACATCGTCCAGGCCGAGGCGCTGCTGCCGCACTTCGAGGCGGTGGAAGCCGCGCGGCTGGCCGACGGCGCCGAGGTCTCGCTTAGCTACTTTGAGTTCACCACCCTGGTCATCCTGCGCCTGCTGTCGCTGGCCGAGCTGGACGTGGTCGTGCTGGAAGTCGGCCTGGGCGGCCGGCTGGACGCCACCAACATCGTCGATACCGATTGCGCCGTCATTACCAGCATCGACATCGACCACACGGAATTTCTGGGCACGACGCGTGAGGCCATCGGCTTCGAGAAGGCCGGCATCATGCGGCCAGGCCGGCCTGCGGTGGTCAGCGATCCGGCGCCACCTGCCAGTGTCCTTGCGCATGCCGAGGCGATTGGCGCAGACCTGTGGATCACCGGCCGCGACTTCAATATCTCTGGCGACAAGCAGCAATGGGGCTGGGCGGGGCGTGGGCGTCGATACAGCGGCCTGGCCTATCCAGCGCTGCGCGGTGCCAACCAATTGGTAAATGCCGCTGGCGTGCTGGCGGTGTTCGCGGCGCTGCGCGACCGGCTGCCGGTCACCGCCCAGGCGGTGCGCACCGGTCTGGCACTGGTCGAGCTGCCTGGGCGCTTCCAGATCGTGCCAGGCCAGCCCACGCTGATCCTGGACGTTGCGCACAACCCGCATTCGGTGGCTGCCCTGGCTGAAAACCTCGACGCCATGGGCTTCTATCCTGCCACCCACGCAGTTTTTGGCGCCATGGCCGACAAGGACCTGGGCCCCATGCTGGCCCGCGTCGCGCCGCTGGTGGATCGCTGGTATTTCACCGATCTGCCCACCCCGCGCGCAGAGAGCGCCGCCCACCTGCTCAGCAAGTGGAATGCCCTGCAAATGGTGGCCGGTGGCCGTCGCCAGGTGCATACGGCTGCTTTTGCCAACCCCCAGGCGGCGCTGGACGCTGCTGCGGCCGCGGCAGACCCCGCTGATAGAATCGTGGTCTTTGGATCGTTCTATACCGTGGGCGGTGTGCTGCAGAACGGAATTCCCCGTCTGCAGGCCCGGCATCTCGGATAGCCGAACAGCTCTCGCCTCTCGCATTCAATGGCTTTTTTCAAGTTCAGCTGGCCGGGCCGCAAGGGGCAGGACGACACCAAGGCCGGTGCGCGTACCACGCGCACGCGCCGCGGCGCGCCCCAGGCCGAAAGCGCCGATGCACTGCGTCGCCGCGCACGCCACCGCCTGATAGGCGCCGCCGTGCTGGTGGTTTTGGGCGTCGTCGGCTTCCCGCTGCTGTTCGACACCCAGCCCCGGCCGATCGCGGTCGACATCCCCATCTCCATCCCCGACCGCAACAAGGCGCCAGCTCTGGTGCTGCCCGGTGCGCGCCCGGCATCGGGTGCGATCGATGCGCCTGCCACCGCAAGTGCTGCACCGACGCAAGTCGCATCCGCAGCCAAGACCACGGGTGCGCAGGCGCTGGATGAGGGAGAGGAAGTCATCGAAAGCTCTGCGCCCGTGCCGGAGAAGGCACCCAAGCCCGCGCCCAAGCCGGAGCCTAGGCCAGAGCCCAAACCCGAAGCAAAACCTGAACCCAAGCCGCAGCCCAAGCCTGCCGCCGCGCCCGCAGCGCCGGCCAAGACCGACGATGCCGCGCGCGCACGCGCCCTGCTGGAGGGCCATTCCGCTCCCTCCGCCGTGGTGGCGGCAGCGCCCGCGGCCGGTGCTGCGGCTGAGTCGGCCACGCGCTTTGTGGTGCAGGTCGGAGCTTTCGGCGAGCTGGAAAAGGCCCAGGAAGTCCGTACCAAGCTAGAGCGCAACGGGCTGAAAACCTATGTGCAGTCCGTAGACACCAAGGACGGCAAGCGCCATCGGGTGCGCGTCGGGCCGTTTACACAGCGTAGCGAGGCTGATCACGCGGCCAGCCGGATTCGGGGTCTTGATTTCCCGGCCAGCGTCCTAACGCTGTGAAGCTGCCGCGCGATGGCTGCGGTCGATTGGATTTTCTGTGTAGTGCTGTTGGGTTCGCTGCTGCTGGGTTTCTGGCGCGGCTTGGTGTTCGAGGTGCTGTCGCTGTTCGGCTGGATCGTCGCCTTTGTGCTGGCCCAGTGGTGGGCGCCCACGTTGGCAGAGCATTTGCCGTTTGGTAGCCCAGGCGATTCGGCGCGCTATGCGGCAGGTTTCGTCATCGTATTTGTGGCCGCGGCGTTTGCCTGCGGTTTGGTGGCTTCGCTGATGCGGCGGCTGATCACCACGGTAGGGCTGCGTCCGGTGGATCGCACTTTGGGTGCAGCCTTCGGTTTGGTTCGCGGCATGGTGTTGCTGCTGGCAGCAGCGGTCGTGGTGCATATGACGCCGCTGCACACCAGTCTGTGGTGGCAGCAGTCGCAGGTGGCGCCAGTGCTGCAGTCGGCGCTTGAAAGTCTTAAGCCGGTATTGCCGGACGCGTTTGCCCAATTTCTCTCTCGATAAGGTTTGCTCCCCATGTGTGGAATCGTCGGTGTCGTCAGCAACGCCCCTGTCAACCAGCTGATTTATGACGCCTTGCTGCTGCTGCAGCACCGTGGCCAGGATGCCGCCGGCATCGTCACGGAGCAGAAGCGCAAGTTCTTCATGCACAAGGCCAAGGGTATGGTGCGGGACGTTTTCCGCACCCGCAACATGCGCGCGCTGCCGGGCAATGTCGGCCTGGGCCAGGTGCGCTATCCCACCGCAGGCAACGCCTACAGTGAAGAAGAGGCGCAGCCCTTCTACGTGAATGCGCCCTTCGGCATCGTGCTGGTGCATAACGGCAACCTCACCAACGCCAAGCAATTGCGTGGCGAGCTGTTTTCCACCGACCACCGCCACACCAACACTGAGAGCGACTCGGAAGTGTTGCTCAACGTGTTCGCGCACGAACTGGAGAAAGCCACGCGTGGCCTGCCACTGCAGTCGGAAGAGGTGTTTGCCGCCGTGCGCAACGTGCATGCGCGGGTCAAGGGCTCCTACGCCGTAGTGGCGCTGATCGCCGGTCACGGCCTGCTGGCCTTCCGTGACCCGCATGGCATCCGCCCGCTGTGCCTGGGTCGCAGCCCAGACGGCACGGTCATGGTGGCCAGCGAGTCGGTGGCGCTGGAGGGCTCGGGCTATGTGTTCGAGCGCAACATCGCGCCAGGCGAGGCCGTCTTTGTTGACGGCAAGGGCCAGGTGCATGCGCAGCAATGCGCGTCAGCGCCCCAGCTCAACCCGTGTATCTTCGAATTCGTCTATCTGGCGCGGCCCGACTCCGTGCTGGACGGCATCTCGGTCTATCAGGCGCGCCTCAACTTGGGCGAGTCACTGGCCAAGCGCGTGATCTCCACCGTGCCGCCGAGCGAGATCGATGTAGTGATCCCCATCCCCGAGTCCAGCCGTCCCAGCGCCACGCAACTGGCGCATCTGCTGGGCATTCCGTACCGCGAAGGCTTCGTGAAGAACCGCTACGTCGGCCGCACCTTCATCATGCCGGGGCAGGGCGTTCGCAAGAAGTCCGTGCGCCAGAAGCTCAATGTGATCGGCAGCGAGTTCAAGGGCCGCAATGTGCTGCTGGTGGACGACTCCATCGTGCGCGGCACCACCAGCCGCGAGATCGTGCAGATGGCGCGCGATGCTGGCGCCAAGAAGGTCTACCTGGCCAGCGCCGCGCCGCCGGTGCGCTACCCCAACGTCTATGGCATTGATATGCCCACCAGCACTGAATTGGTGGCGCATGGCCGCACGGTCGAGGAAGTGCGCCAGGTCATCGGCTGCGACGCGCTGATCTACCAGGATGTCGAGGGCATGAAGAAAGCCATCGGCTCGCTCAACCAGCAGATCAACGGCTTCGATGCCTCTTGCTTCGACGGCGTCTATGTGACCGGCGACATCAACGCTGATGACATCCAGCGCATCAACGAGGCCCGCGTCGGCCAGGAAGAGCCCTTCGCTGAAGAGGACACCTCACGCCTTGCGCTGCCCAATGCCCAGGACGCCTGAGTTCGCAGAACACGCTTTTAGATGACACAACGTACCCGTACCCGCTTCGCCCCGTCGCCGACCGGCTTCATCCACCTCGGCAACATTCGCTCCGCGCTCTATCCGTGGGCATTCGCCCGCGCCACCGGCGGCGACTTCATCCTGCGTATCGAAGACACCGACCTTGAGCGCTCCACCCAGGCTGCGGTGGACGTCATCATTGAAGGCATGGCCTGGCTTGGCCTGGACAACGATGAAGGCCCGTTCTACCAAATGCAGCGCATGGACCGCTACAAGGCGGTGCTGGCCGACCTGCAGGCTGCCGGTCACGTCTACCCTTGCTACACGAGCGTGGCCGAGCTCGATGCGCTGCGCGAACAGCAAATGGCAGCCAAGCAAAAGCCGCGCTACGACGGCACCTGGCGCCCAGAGCCCGGCAAGACCTTGCCGCCAGTGCCGGCAGGCGTGCAACCGGTGCTGCGCTTCAAGAACCCGCAAGGTGGTGTGGTGGCCTGGGACGACAAGGTCAAGGGCCGCATCGAGATCGCCAACGACGAGCTGGACGACCTGGTGATTGCGCGCCCCGACGGCACGCCCACCTACAACTTCTGCGTCGTGGTCGACGACATCGACATGGCCATCACCCACGTGATCCGTGGCGACGACCACGTCAACAACACGCCGCGGCAGATCAACATCTTCCAGGCGCTCGGCAAGGAGCCGCCGGTCTACGCCCATCTGCCCACCGTGCTCAACGAGCAGGGCGAGAAGATGAGCAAGCGCAACGGCGCCAAGCCGGTCACGCAGTACCGCGAAGAAGGCTACTTGCCTGATGCGATGGTCAACTACCTGGCCCGCTTGGGCTGGAGCCATGGCGATGACGAGATCTTCTCGCGCGAGCAGTTCCTGCAGTGGTTCAACCTGGACCACTTGGGCCGCAGCGCCGCGCAGTTCGACGAAGCCAAGCTGCGCTGGGTCAACGCCCAGCATATGAAGGCCGCGTCCGACGAAATGCTGGCCGCCCTAGTGGCAGAGCACTTGCGCGCCCGCGGCATCACGGCGGATGAGCGCTTGCCGCGCATCTGCGCGCTGCTCAAGGATCGTTGCGACACCACTGTGGCGCTGGCCGATTGGGCGCAGCGCTTCTATGGAGACGTGCAAGCCTCCCCCGAGGAGCGTGCCCAGCACCTGACCCCGGCAGCCGTGGCCGCCGTTGGCACGCTGGCCGCCAAGCTGGAAAGCTGCGAGTGGAGCAAGCCCGTCATCGCCGCAGCCATCAAGGAAACCCTGGCCGAACACAGCCTGAAGATGCCGCAACTGGCCATGCCAGTGCGTGTGCTGGCCATGGGAACGGCGCATACTCCGTCGGTTGATGCGGTGCTCGAATTGCTCGATCGACAAATTTTGTTGGCACGTTTGAAAAACGTATGAAAAGCTGTCTATAATTCGAGGCTCAGCAGTTGACGACAACTAAAGCGCAAAACGCGATAGGTGTTGAAGGCAGATGGGGGTATAGCTCAGCTGGGAGAGCGCTTGCATGGCATGCAAGAGGTCATCGGTTCGATCCCGTTTACCTCCACCATTTTTGCTGACGGTTAGTTCCAAGGTTTTGACCCTATCGTCTAGAGGCCTAGGACATCACCCTTTCACGGTGAGTACCGGGGTTCGAATCCCCGTAGGGTCGCCAAGTTGTAGCGCTTGGCTCAGGCATGAAAATGCAGGAGCGAAAGCTATCTACCAGGAGTGGTAGTTCAGTTGGTTAGAATACCGGCCTGTCACGCCGGGGGTCGCGGGTTCGAGTCCCGTCCACTCCGCCAAAATTCTTAAGTGAATTCAATGGGTTGCATCAGAAATGATGCAACCCATTGTCATTTCTGGAATTTGATTTCCTTGCTTTTGGGATACGGCTATTCGGCTGGTGTTGCCGTTTTTGTCTTTCGCCGGTCGTAAACCCGCGCGATCATCTTGCCAGGCGCGCCGCACAAAGAAAATGGCCTGAGTTTTGTAGACCCAGGCCATTGATCTGCGTACTGATTCTGGTCGGTGTGAAAGGATTCGAATCCTGCACCCCATGCAGAAGGGGGGCCGCGCGCTGCCACCTAGAACTCTCTATCTAGGGGCCGGCCAAAACTGGACTGGGACACCATTTCCCATCAAAAAAGATAGCGTCCGCCATTGACGCTGAGCGTCTGCCCCGTCACGTAGCTGGCCTCCTTGGACGCGAGATAGGCTACGGCATAGGCAATATCGTCCGGTTGCCCCGCGCGCTTCATCGGCATGTGCTGTGCCACGGCCTCCACGTCGATGGGGCCCTCGCGCACTAGCGGCGTATCGACGAAGCCCGGCGGTACGTGGTTGACGGTGATCCCTTTGTCGGCAAACTCGATCGCGAGGGCTTTGGTGAACCCAATGACGCCACCCTTGGATGCGGCATAGTGCGCCATCGAGGGCGCGCCGCTCTGCGCGGAGGACGAGGATATGTTGACGATTCGTCCCCAGCTTGCCTCTAGCATGTCGGGAACAAACTCCTTCGTCACGAGGAACGGTCCCTTCAGGTTGACCCCGATGATCCGGTCCCACACCTCCTCGCTCAGGCTCGTAAAAGGCACATAACTGCTTATTCCCGCATTGTTGACAAGGATCGTGACCGTGCCGAGCTCCTCACGGGTGCGCGCAGCGGAGGCAGCGACGGCGCTGGCGTCCGCCGCATTGCCCGTCACGGCGATTGCCTTGCCGCCCGCCTTGCGGATGATATCGACCGTTTCCTCTGCTCCTTCGGCGTTCAGATCCCAGACGGCGACGGCAGCACCTTGGGCAGCGAGTACCGTCGCGATGGCCCGACCAATTCCACGCGCGCTGCCTGTGACGACAGCATTTTTTCCTTCGAGTGACATACGGTGTTTATCCTTTTGTGTGACGGTGTTCAGGCGCACGCTTCGATCACGTGCCCAGGGCCTCGCGGGCGGCGCTGCGGGCTGCTACCGCTGCAGGGAATCCCACATAGCCGGATGAGTGATAAATCACTTCGGCGATTTCATCCTCGGTCAGACCATTCGTCAGCGCGATCTTGATGTGGGTGCGCAGCTCAGTCTCGGCATTCAGGGCAATGAGAAGGCTCAGCGTGACCAGGCTGCGGTCGCGGCGACTCAGTCCGTCCCGCGCCCACAACGCTCCCCAGACGCTCACGAGGCCGATCTCGACGAGTTCTTCCCCGAACTTGCCATCGCGCAGGTCGACGTCGCTGTCGGGGAAAACACCAGGCAAGGCCGCACGAAGCGCCGCCAATCCCGCCGTACGCAGATCGGTCGTTGCGTTCGCGCCGGAGGGCGCCTCTTTCTCTACGGTCATGTCTCTTCTCCTATGTTGGACGCGCTATTCATTGCGCAGCAATGCGGACGGAGCGCATCACATTTACCTTTGCTGTTGCCGTAACCAGCGGGCGCGGAACGACTCCGCCTTTACCAGCTCACGGGAAGTTCTTTGATGCCGTAGGCCAGCGAATCGTGCTTGAAACGCAGTTCGGAGAAGGGCACGGCGAGCTTCAGTGTCGGGATGCGGCGCAAGAGCGTTGGATAGACGACCTGCAGCTCGATGCGGGCAAGTTGCTGCCCGATGCATTGGTGCGCACCCCAACCAAAGGCGTGATGGTGACGCGCGTCGCGGGTGATGTCGACCTTGGTGGGGTCGGGGAAGGCAACGGGGTCGAAGTTGGCCGAGGGCAGTGGCGAAACGACACCGTCACCGGCACGGATGATCTGGCCGTTGAACTCGATATCCTCAAGCGCGATGCGTCGTTGCAGTAGGTGCGGGATGGTCAGGTAGCGCAGAAGCTCCTCGACGGCACTGGCGACGATCTTCGGGTCATCGGTTTCGCGCAGCAGCTTCATCTGGTCGGGGTGCTGCAGCAGCAGCGCCGTACCCAGCGAGATCATGTTGGCGCTGGTTTCATGGCCTGCGATCAGCAGTATGACCCCCAATTGCACCGCACCCGCCATGTCGAGGTCACCGGCTTTAACGCGCTGCCCGAGGTCGGACACCACGTCCTCTTCAGGGCTGTCCATCTTCTTTTGCATGAGCTGGCCGATGTATTCGCCAAGGGCCCGCGTCGCGACACGGTGCTCATCAATAGACTTGTCGCTGGCATTG
Organism: Xylophilus sp. GW821-FHT01B05; assembly: GCA_038961845.1. Classification (NCBI taxonomy): domain Bacteria; kingdom Pseudomonadati; phylum Pseudomonadota; class Betaproteobacteria; order Burkholderiales; genus Xylophilus; species Xylophilus sp. GW821-FHT01B05. Next base: position 4,422,854 of record CP152408.1, on the reverse strand, counting down.
GCGACCTTGGAGTGTTTCTCGAAGAAATCATGGTCCTCATAGGGGACGCCAAGCAGGTCACAGATCATCAGCGACGGCAACGGCAGTGACAGTGTTTCTGCCAGATCGACCGGGTTCGGTCCTGCCAGCATTTTGTCGATCAGATCGTCGGTGGTCTGCTGGATCTTGGGCCGGATTTTCTCCATCCTGTGGCGGGTGAACGAATTCGTCAGCATCCGACGCAGGCGCGCGTGTTCCTCGCCGTCGGAATCAAAGATGGTCTTCGGCCGATCGTGGATGGTCTCGGCAATCGCCCGATTCATGAAGGGAAAGTTGGGAAGATGATCGTTGGCGCTGACACGCGGATCAGACATGATTTTGCGTTGAGCCGCATGCGACAACAGGATCCACGGCGTGCTGCCGTCCCAGATGCGGACCCGAGAGATCTCGACCCCTGCATCATGGAGCGCCCGCAGTTCCGGCGACGGCAGGAAAGGGGCGGAGGGGTCCCTCGGAGTCGGATAGTCGAGAATTTCCTCGGTGTCACTGGCCACGGTGGTATTCATATTTCGTCCTTGTCGATTCAATAGAAAATTCTGCAATCGCGTGTCATTCCTCGATACGAATCGCGAGCGCTGGGCAGACAGCGGCAGCCTGGCGAACGTTCTCGGCCTCTTCTGGCGGAGGGTTCTCGTTCACGAAGACAACGATGCCGTCCTCCTCGCGCTGGTCGAAAACATGGGGCGCGTAGAACACGCACTGCCCCGCAGCGACGCACTTTTCCTGGTCGATAAAAATCTTCATTTCACATCTCCTTGGTATTGCCTCAAGTTCAACCTTGAACACGTTCAGCACTGGGGGCATGGGTCTCCATCGCGTTGACCACATCCTGTCGGTGTTGACGGACCTGCTTTGGCATGTTCCAGCCCAGCACGCCCGTCACGACACCTCCGCTCGTATACCGTGCGACGAACCGGCGCGCCGACGGATCACCCTCGACGATTTCCGCCTGCGCCTCGGCCGTGATCACGCCGAACACCTGAATCTTGGTGTCGAACTGGTCCGTCCAGAAATACGGCACCGGCGCATATGGCGCGTCTTTGCCGAGGATGCCGGCGGCGACAGCTTCGGCCTGCTCGGTGGCATTGGTCCGGTTCTCGAAACGCGTCAGGCGGCCCAGCTTCTCGTGATGCCAGCGCGCCACGTCGCCCACCGCATAGATTCCGTCTGCTGCCCGACACCGGGAATCGCACACGATGCCGTTGTCGATGCGCAGCCCGCTCCTCTCCAGCCAATCGGTCGCGGGTGATGCACCGATGGCGACTACCACCACGTCGGCGGGTAATTCCTTGCCGTTTGCCAAACGCACGCCGGTGACACGTTGGCCATCGCTGCCAAGGCCTGCGACACCGGTGCCCAGGCGCAGGTGGATGCCGTGCTCTTCGTGTACCAGCGCGAGCAGCCCAGAGGCGAGCGGCCCGATCTGCGCGGCCATCGGCGCGGAAAGCGGTCCGACCAGCGTCACGTCCAGCCCCATCGTGCGCGCAGTGGCCGCAATCTCGGAGCCGAGCACGCCTTCGCCCACCACGACCAGCCGCGAGGCCGCGAGTAGTTCAGCGCGAAGCGCCAGCGTATCGTCGAGCGAGCGCAGCACATGCACGCCGGCAAGAGCCTCTTGCTTCGGCAAACGTCGCGCCCTCGCGCCTGTTGCGATCACGATCGCGTCCGCCTCAAAGAGGCGCCCCGATGCCGTCCGCACGCTTCGAGCCTCCACGTCCAGGTCTAGCGCCGCGTCGCCCAGAACTAGATCAACATCGAGAGCAGCCAAGGCCTGCGAGGGGCGCAGCGTTGCTCGTTCCGGTTCCCATGTACCGTGAAGCACTTGTTTGGAGAGCGGCGGACGGTCGTAAGGCACATGTGGCTCATCGCCGACCAGGGTGATCTGCCCCTTGTAGCCGCTTCGCCGCAATGCCTCTGCAGTGCACAGGCCGCCAGCTGATGCACCGACGATTAGTACCCTGTTGGGCGCGATCATCGGGCGACCCCGTCTGTCGCGGCTGTTGCGCGCCATTGTGGCGAACGATCCTCCGGCAAGGCCGCTTCAGCGTTCGCGGTGTCGTCCCGCTCGGGCTTCAGCATTCCGATCAGCACAACGGATGTAAATACCAGCGGGATGAACGTTCCGAAAGCCAAGTGGTAGCTGCCCGTCCGGTCATATACCTCGCCGATGAAGCGCAGAGCCACCACTGCGAAGGGCTGCATGATGATCATCGACGTTCCCATGACCTTGCCGTAGCTTCGCCCACCGAACAGCCATGCTATCAATGTGGCCCAGAGGGGGAACACACCGCCGACCGCAACCCCGAGCAGCGCTACGCTGATCAGCAGAATCACGAATGACGGCTGCAGTATGTAGATGCACATCAGCAGCATGTTCGACCCCGCCACATAGGCGTACAACAGACGCAGATTCACCTTGTCCGATAGGAAGCCGATGGCGAGTTTGCCTCCCACTGCTGAAATGGTTTTCACCGAAATCAGCAGCGCAGTCGTCTTGAGGTCCAAACCCGTATCTTGAAAGAAGGACGCCTGCGATACCAGCACCGCCTGGTCCGTGCCAAACAGCAGCGCGAGGCCGATGGTTAGAAACCAGAAATTCCGGTTGCGCAATAGTTCGCGGTTGCTCCACGAACGCTCCTGCGAGATCCCGGGTTTCGGCTGATTCACCTGCACGGAGGGTGAGAATTCGTCCGCATATCCGGCCTCTGCTGTCGTCGGCCGAGTACGCGCCGTCAGGCTGATCACGGTAAAGAAAATCAACACGGCACCCAGTCCAATCAGGAACAGGGCATCACGCCAGCCGAAGGACTCGATCAGTAAAGCCGTGACCGGCTGGCTGACAAAGCCGCCGAAAGAGGTGCTGAGCGCCAGTATTCCCAAGGCGCGCCCGCGCCGCCTCTGGAACCAGGACACCACCAGGGTGTTGGCGCCTAGGACGCCACAGGTCGCCGCACCGAAAGTAAGTGGCAGAAAGATCAGAGCGAGCATCAGCCACAGCGAGTCGACGCGCGATATGAGCATCAGGGAACCGCCGAAGAGGATGCCACCCACGCTGGATAGCAGCCGGCCCGAATACCTGTCCAGCAAATTCCCAACAATGGGAGCCATCAGCCCGCCGCCCATCAGGAACGCGATCATGCCGCTGTTGAAGTTCGCTCGGGAAATGCCGAACTCCTTCGTCACAGGCATCACGAACATGCCAAAGATATAGGTTGTGAAACCGACTACGACCGCCGCACAGAAGAACGACCCGGCCAGCACGCGCCATCCGCCATAAACCATTCCAAACCGGGTGTTTTTCATGTTTTATTGCTCCCAAATGGATGGTCTCGTTGGGCGCCGGCTTTCAGAGCTTCCGCATCTCCCGTGCCACCGCCGGTCTTGCCGCGTCCTTCCGGCAACTTCACGCTCAGCGTGGTCGTGAAGCCCCACGGGATGCCGAAGCTGGTGTCCGGCTGAGTGATGATGGTCTGGGAGGATTGTTCGCGGATGCTCACGCCTATTGCGGCGAGATGGCGTTCCACCCGGTCAAGGTCGGTGACTTTCCAGGTGATGCCGTAATAGGAATCTAGCGGCGCATGTGTTGCAAGGTCGGCATGGGCGGGCGTGCCGGGGTCAGGGACCGCGTACTCAAGCAAGGCATCGGCAATCAAGACAAAGGTACTGGCGGCGCCCAGTAGCTCGTTGCGGCCCTGATGTACCACTGTGCCACCGAGGGCATCCACGATGAACCGAAGCGCACGCTCGGGCCGACTGGTCAGGATGGTGTGGTGCGCACAGTGCTCGATGCCCAGCGGGTCGTCCGCCTCGACTGGCCCGAGCACCCAGCCCGGCGTGGTCCGGGGATCGAGCGGGAACGGCCCTTCGCGGAAAAACTGGTATTGCAGCCCGGCGTCCTCGGGAACCGTGAAGTAGGTCATGACGCGTCCGCCTCGCGAGAGTGGGGGATCGTCGCCATCCGATATGTTGTTGGTCAGGTCCATGCAGCGAATGCCATGGCGGCGCAACGCGTGATAGAGCTCCTCCACTCCCTCAATGTACCAACCCAAGCCCTTGAGGCTGGGCACCTGCGCGGCTGGATAGCGCTGCACACCGTTGACGAAGTGGAGCTTGGGGTCGACGCTGTCGAAGAACACGTCACGGATGACGGTGAACAGCGAGTACTCCGTGGGGTAATCGGGTGTCGAGGGCAGGATCGCGGTCAACGGCTTGCTTTTTTGCCCGAAGGCGCGTGCAAACCATTGTTCGGCTTGCGTCACGTCAGGCACATGCGCTGTTGGGTGGAACAGCCGCTCGACACGAAAGTCACGCGGCTCCTTGCTGGTGGTGGGGCTTGTCACGGGCCTACTCCATTTCGCTGAGTGCAGCCACTGGGCATGGCGACATGGTGAAGGTTGCGAACTGCGCGGCCCGGCTCTTGCCCATCAGATGAAAGAGCACGCCTCGCCCGGCCGGGTTGAGCAGGAGCTTGCGTGGTTTGCCGGGAACGTTGGAGCCGTAGTAATAGCTGTGCTCCGGCGAAAACGGCGAATAGGCGGCCATGGCGCTGATCATGTTGTTCCACTCATCCTCTGCTGCCTGACTTGGCTCGACGACGTGAAGGCCATGCTCGCGCATGTGGGCCAGCAGCTCCATGGTGAAGTCGACTTGGTCGCCGTTGTAGCGGGGGTTGTTGGCCGCTGCGCCATGTGGTCCGCCGGGGAAGAAGAGATTGGGAAAGCCTGCGGCCTGGAGACCCAGGAAAGTGCTGGGGCCATCCTTCCATGCCTCTTCCAGCGCCACGCCGTTGCGCCCCCGGATGCCCATGCGCTGAAGCGCGCGCGCGAAATCGAAGCCGGTCGCCCAGACGATGATGTCGAACTCCTCCAAGCCGGCGGACGTTTCGATGCCCTTTTCCGTCAGTCGGACGATCGGGGCTTCCTTGAGCGAAACCAGCTTGATATTGGGCTTGTTGAAAGCCTCGTAGAAACCGGTGGCATAAGGTGGCCGCTTCTCTGCGTAGATGTGGTCTTTGGGAATCAGTTTGTCGGCGGTTGCCGGGTCCTTAACGAGGGTGCGGATCTTGCCAGCGATGAATTCGGAAAATTCCTTCCGAAGCTCGCGATTGGTGAAGAAGTCGCTGTAGTTGGTTGTCAACTTCGAGAAGCCGGGGCGGTTCCACAGCTTTTCAAAAAATGCCAGGCGCTGCTCTTGGGTATCGTCGGTAGAGGCACGGTCGTGCGACTGGTGTAGAAATCCGCTGAGACTGGTGTCCAGCGTACGTTTGATCGATTCGTAGTTGGCGCGCAGTTCCTGCTGCTCTTCTTCGGAGATGGGACGGTTGTTAAGCGGCGTGACCCAGTTTGCCGAGCGCTGGTAGACCGTCAGCGATGCCACCTCGTCCGCGATCGCGGGGACGATCTGGACTCCGCTGGAGCCTGAGCCAATCACCGCGACGCGCTTGCCCTTGAAGTCCACGGGAGCGGAGGGCCAGAGTCCCGTGTGATAAGACTCTCCCGCAAACTCCTTGTGGCCTGGCACATCCGGATAGAAGGGCACCGACAGCACGCCGGTTGCAGCGACCAGGTAGCGGGCGATGCGGGTCTTGCCATCGCTGGCCTGCACGATGTAGGTCCCGCTCTTTTCGTCAAACACTGCTGAGGTGACCCGTGCGCCCGGACGGATATGGCGGCGCAGTTCAAACTTGTCGGCAACGTGGTTGAGATAGCGCTCGATCTCAGGTTGCGCGGCGAAATGCTCTGACCAGCGCCATTCATCGTAGAGCTCTTTTGAGAAGAGATAGGCGTAGGTGTAGCTCTCCGAATCGAAGCGCGCTTCCGGGTAGCGGTTCCAGAACCATGTGCCACCGACGCCGTCTCCTGCCTCAAGCAAGACGGCGGTCATGCCGGCATCCAACGCGCGATACAGCTGGTAGAGGCCGGTGATGCCGGCGCCAACGATCAGCATGTCGACCTGGGTTGGGTCGGACGAACCCTGTGCGAGGTGTTTTTTCATGGCAATTTCCTTTCGGGTTCAGAGCGAGTAGGCGAAAACGGCGATGTCGCTGAGCGTCGCGTCATACACGTCGGGAATCGCCTGCATGAAATTGATCTCGGCGGCGTGGAAGGTGCCGTTGACCGTCCGGGCACGTGAAGGCACGCCAGCCGCCTGGAGCTTGCGGTAGTAGGCCAAGCCTTCGTCGCGAAACGGGTCCAGCTCGTTCACCGAGATGGCATGGGGTGGCAGTCCTTCCAGATCAGCCTGACTTGCGTGGTAGGGCCACGCCAGCGGATTGGTGGCGTTCTTCCCGTCCGGGTCATAGGCAATGGCGGTCGCCGCCACTACGGCCAGCGGCGTATAAAGGTCGTCGTTCTCGTAGAGGGACTGCAGCTCGGGCGGTTTGTTGGTATAGGCGTTGGAGATGTAGGGGCACAGGGCATAGACGCCGTCTACCTCATGCACTCGCCCTTCGCGCTTGGCTTTGAGCGCGGTCGCCAGGCCGAGGTTGGCGCCGCCAGAATCACCGGAGATGACGAGCTTGGAAATACCCAGCTTGGTCTTGTTTGTGTTCACCCACGCCAGCGCAGAGGAGACGTCGTTCAGTCCGGCGGGAAAAGGGTGCACGCCCAGCCGCCCCGTGGCGTTGCGGAATTCGACGCCGATGACGACCAGCTTCTTGGTGGCCAGATCGTCGCGCCAGCGGGTGTAGAGCGGGCCTTCGGCATCGAGGATGCACATGCCGCCGCCGTGCAGGTGCAGTACTGCAGGCATCGGGCCCTCGACGTCATCCGGCTGGTGAATGAACAGGGCGATTTCGTTGCCGTCCACGCCCGTGATCTTCTCGACGGTGGTGGTCACGCCTTCTATCGGTGGCATACCGGCGACCGAGGCCGCCAGAAACGGGACGGATCCGGCCTCGGCAGCCTTGAGGTATTCGCGAATGCCTTCGAGTGGCGTGCTGCCGGTGATATGGACTTGCGGCGCGCCGTCCATTTGCGCCGCGCTCAGCGCGGCGATTAGGCGCCGATCGGTGCGCAGATCGTCCCGGATCAGGAGATCGGGATTACCCAGCTTGCCAGGGCGGTGTAGTTGGATGTCTGTCATGTCGTCGTTCTCCAAGAGGTTTGCGTTGCACTGCAAAAGTGGGCGAAGCCGTCCCGGCAAAAATCAAATGTGAGATCAGGCGGTCGAACCGCCGTCGACGGGAATCGCCACGCCCGTCATGAAGCTAGATGCGTCCGACGCGAGGAACAGCGCCATGTGCGCCATGTCCTCCGGGCTTCCCATGCGCCGCAGCGGTACGGACGCCGAGATTTGCTCAAGCGAGGCCTTGACGATCCCGTCCGCGATGTCGCGCCGCAGCGCCGGTGTGTCGGTCGCACCCGGGCAGATCGCGTTCACCCGTATGCCTTCGGGGGCCAGCAGCTGCGCGATCGACTTCACGTACTGGATCAGGGCCGCTTTGCTGGCTGAATAGGTCGGGAAGAACGACACGGCCTTCAGGCCAGCAATAGATGAGGTGCAGATCACCGACGCGGAAGATGATTTCCTCAGTAGCGGCAAGAGCCGCTTGGTCAGGATCATCGGCACCCAGACGTTGATCGTCATGCAGGTGTTGAAGCTCTCGGCGTCGTAGTCGAAACCGGGCGGCGCCGGCAGGCCGGCATGGTTGAACAGAATGTCCAACACCGTGTGGTCGCGCAGAAAGGTCTCGACGAAGGCATTGAGCGCGTCTTGGTCGAGCAGGTCTACCTCGTGTGCTTCGGCCGCGCCGCCCGCACGGCGAATCTCGGCCGCAGCCTCTTCGGCTGCCACACCATTGCGGTCAACGATGATGACATGTGCACCCTGTGTAGCAAAAAGCAGCGCAGAAGCGCGGCCCATCCCGGAAGCCCCGCCAGTAATCAATGCCTTCCTACCTGCAAGTGAGATGGTATTGCTGAATTGATTCATATTAAATCTTATATGATATTTTCAATATTCCGCCTCAAGCCATAATATATTGCTTGCTGCATATCGAATGTTCCATGATTGAAATTTGTTAGAGCGAATAAATTTATGAAATTACACCGTTCTGAAATTCTTCGCGCAGTAAATAAGGCTTTGCCGGAAATTTTTTGAAATCTCAAAGAAAAAGTATCCCTAAAATACCGCATACAGGCTGAACAATGCATTAAGAGAGTGCCCCTCGTTCTTGAAGTACTGAAAGCTGGGGTTGTCCGAGTAACCAGCTCCGAAAGTTGCATAGAGGCCTGATCTTACGTAGTACGTATAGGATGCCGTAATGCTATTCGAGGCCTTGTTTGCAAAGAAGTTTGTGCGCGAAGAAAATGAATTAATGACGTTCTGCGCATATTTGCTTGTCTTGTTGTGGAGGGCAACAACAGACAGGAAGTCAGAGGGCCTATTTTCGAACGGACCAAACCAGTAAGAGCGCGCTTCATAATACTGAGTGGAGCTTGCCACCTTCGGGTCGCCGTACATGAAGCTACCGCCGATATACATGCCTCTATGGGCGCTGCCCTGCGAAGCCAGCGGTTGCGTCAGTTGGTAGTCACCAAGAATGTAGAGTCCGGTTGCGCCATTCTTTGTCGCGGTAGACGTTTCCAGCAGGCGACTGTAGTCCTTGAACTCAGAGGTGTTGTGCATGACCCCTGCACGCAGCCATGCAAACGGAATGCCGGGCTTGGACGGCCGCTTGTAGCCAAGCTCGTTTGTATAAAGCACGCCAGTTCCAGGAACCGAAGAGTTGAAATCGAGACCGGATGGGTTCAGTTTAATTTCATCATAAAGAGTGTTACCCGTAGGCCCTCTGACTGGTGTGCTGCGCTGAATGCCGGTCTGCGCGTAGAACTTATCAGTCACACGCCATGTAGCGCGAAAGTTTGGGGTCGCGATGTTGTTGCTGGTGGTGCCGAAAATCACCGGCATAGACGCGGAAGGGCCAAATGGGTTGACCACCAAGCCGCCAACGGTGGTGCCGGCGAACTCAGGCATTGTTGGAAAATATCCAGCCTTGAGTTCAACTTTCTTATCGAAAATAGTCTGAAACCAGGATATACCGTTGATGCGGGCCGTATTGGCGCTGTACTGCTGGTCTGAGGAGACTCCAAAATTCGTGGCAACGGCAATTTGCCCATCAGGAACGCCGTATTGACTCATGTCATACGTCAAAAATGCAGTGCCGGCAAATTTGATGCCAGGTCGTTGGCCGAAGTATGAGCGACCACCTGCGCAGTTGTAGCCGTTGTTACTCGGTCCGCATGACGCATAGCCTTCCGATGGAATTTTGCTGGGTGTATTGAGCAGGTTAGCCTGAGCTATCGAAACGCCTTGAATCTGGAAGCCAAAGCCGTGCTCTGCCAACTTGGTTCGCCAATGGCCATCGTCGTTGGTCAAGGTATTTCCATAAGAGGGAAATGAAGTAATCCACCCCTTGTAGCCATACTTCGCATCCAGGGCGCGGGCACGTGCGGCGGAGTCCATTGACGATGCTGCATCGGACGTGTCCGAGGGCTCCGCCGCCCGAACTTGGTCAGCGCTCATGACAAACGTGCTCAGTACGAGCGCGCAAGGCACGAAAATTCGGCGTTGAAAGCGCTGGGCTTTTCCGCATGCGGATGGTCGACTGCCGGCAGCGTCTCTGCCTTGAGTGGCAAGTACTACTCCGCAATTGACGACCTGGTCCATGACCGTGCCCTCTGCTGTGGGGGCAGCTGGCCCGAAGGGCCAAGTGGTAGGTACCTTACTGGTCTTCATCTTCACTTGTTGTCTCCTTTGGCGCGTGCCACGTTGGGTTAACGTCCTCTTATGTTCATCGCCTCGGATCTGTGTGATTGATGAATCATGAATCACAGATCTCGAGCGCCATTGGACACCCGTTCATTCCGTCGGTGACCCAGGGAGAACCCGAGTTTTGACGGATGTTGGTTTGATGGATCGGCCGTGTCTCGGCTGCCTCCGGGTGGGCCCAATTTGCGAGGCGGATCCTGGTGAGGTGCCGCTTCCTTGCGGGCCTCAACGAAGCATTCGATGGGTGCCCAAACATTCCGAGGACGGGGAGTTCAGCGTCGCCGAAATGCTTGAACACGAGCGGCGGCAGTTGATGCGGACGCCTTGCGTCTCGATGGCTAAGTCGAGGCGATGGCCCGAGTCAGCGGCTCCTGCCTCGTGTCGGCGGCATGCCATGGCTACTCGATGCGGTGCGAGCCGGTGGGGCAGGTCGTTTGCACGCACCTGTACTGGCTTGCACACGTCACGGCCTATTTTGGGGAGCACCTCCGGGCTCGCGGGCGGAGGAGTAAGTAAGCATTGGGAGCCGCTTCGCCCGTGTGGCCCCGGCGCTGTGCCAACTGCTGCAGCATGACCTCGGGGGCAAGGACGCCGATCCAACCATTGCCCATCAAGTAAAGAAGGGCGGAGCCAGATATTTTTCTAGGACGAGTCGGGGCGGGGAGAGGCGTGCTAACGCAGTGCTGGGCTGTCAGCAGCGAGCGTCAAAATCTTGGGCCAGCGCCGGTCGATCTCTGCGGCTTCGGCGGTGAATACCGAACGAAGCGGCGATCGAAGTGCAACGTTACGGGCTTTCTGACTTTGAGCTGGGGGGGCGGCGTTTTGTTGCTGAAGCTTGCCCCTTCAGCCCGAAGAGGACGAACTTCATGTAGGTGTTGACCACGTCATTCGGAATCTCGATGGGCTTACCGTCCTCTGTCGCATACCGCTGGGCCAGGTAGCTGCGGGCCGCCATCAGCATATAGGCGACGACCTCCAGTTCGGCTTCCGAATAGCCAATGAAATCCCCGTTGCTCAGCGCTTTATTCAGGAACCGGATATAGCCCGTCGAGACGGTCTTGAAGTGCTGTTCATACCCTAGGGGCGCAAAGCTCTCAGCCTCGTTGAGGATCCGAGAGAAGTGTGGCGTTTGCTTGATGAAAGAGAAGAAGGCGCGGAAGCTGCGCTCCTCTAGCTCTGCAAACTCGCCGCGTCCGCTCGCCTTCTTCCTCACATGCGAAATCATGTGCTCACCCACATCGGGCAGCAACTTGTCCAGGATGTCCTGGCGCGACTTGAAGTGGTTGTAGAAGGTGCCCTGCGCCACACCAGCGCGTTGCGTGATCATCGTGATGGAGGCGTCGGCGTAGCCCAATTCTCCGACCACTTCGGCCGCCGACCGAAGTAGCGCCTCACGGATCAGTTCGGATTTTTCAGATCGACTGCCGGCATCACGCCAGGATGCTGTCTCTGAACGCAGCGCACTCTTCTTCATATCAGCCTCGAGAAAACGAAGGAACGTCAATCCCGCCAGCCTTGGCCCGGCTCCATCCACCGATTGACTTGAGGTTTATACGCTACCACGGTTGCGATCGACGAGTCATCAGTCACTGCATAAGACGGGGCGAGTGCGCGCCTGCACTTTGACGGTGGAGCGCGACGATGTCAGTGCGGGCGGAGATCCGGCCCATTCCACGCAAACCAGCAGACCCCGGTGTTTACCCGCGAACCCTCACTTCGCGCTTGACGCTGTTCCGTGCGCGCACCTAGTATACGAACCATGAACCGTCATTCATATTTGGCGCAGGGCATCAAGCTGCGTAGTGGCGGTGCATGGCCTGCGGCCACGTTCGTCGATCAAGGCATCTGCGCCCCTGGCGCTTCTGGAGACAAAAATGAAAATTCGGTCCTTCGGCAGATTCATCGCCGCGGCAGCCTTTGGCGTCATCCTGTGCCCGCATGCAGTCCTGGCGCAGGAGAGCATCAAGATCGGCATGACGTCGGCGCTCACGGGTCCGTACAACGAGTACGGTGAAGGCGCAAAGCGCGGTGTGGATCTCGCCATTGCCAAATGGAATGCGTTGGGTGGCATCAACGGCAAGAAGGTCGAGCTGGCGATGGCGCTGGACGACCAGTTGGTGCCGGACCGTGCAGTCCAGAACATGCGCAAGCTGCTCGACAACAAGGATCTCGTGGGCTTCATCGGTCCTGCCGGAAGCGGCCCCACGCTGGCGGTGATCGCCATGGCCGCCTCAGACGGCCGGCCGTATATGAACCCTGTCGCGCAGTCGCCCACCGTGGTCTATCCCAGCAGTGGCAACGGCAGGCCGAGCTCGAATGTTTTCTCGTTCGCACTGCAAAACGACATCGAGGCCAGGGTTCTCGCGACCTACGCTGGCAAGCGATTCAAAAAGGTGGGCCTGATACACGAGAGCACGGCCTACGGCTCTGGCGGTGCCGACCTGATCGGCAAGGAACTCAAGGCACAGGGCGGCGCACAAGTCGTTGCGCTCGAGAGCTACAACCAGCGTGCGCAGGACATGACGGCGCAGGTCGCCAAGCTGCAGCGCGCCGATGCGGATGTGGTCATGTGCGTGGGCCTTGGTGCTGACCTCGCCGTGGTGCGAAGGACCATGGCGCGGCTGAACTTCAATGTCCCTCTGGTGGCGTCCAACGGCGCACTGTCGATCCCCTATCAGGAAGGCGCGGGAGACCTGGTCGTTGGTACGCGCGGCACGATGATCGGCGTCTTCGGCGAAGAACCGATGAACCCGGCCGCCAAGGAGTTTGCGGACGCCTACAAAGCCAAGTTCGGTGCGGACCGCTGGTGGGGAACGAACCCCGCTCGGCCCCAGGTCTTCATGGCGTTGTCGGTCTCCAATGCCTACGACGCAGCCAATGTGCTGTTGGAAGGCATCAAACGCGCCAATTCGAGCGATCCGGTTGCGATCAACAAGGCGATTGAAGGCATCAACGGACTCAGGGGCGTGAACGCCAGCTACTCGTTCTCCGCAACCAAGCACCACGCGGTCACGGAGCAGGACGTCGCCGTTTTCGAGTACGTCAAGGTCGGCGACAAGCCCCAGTTGCGCATCGCCAAAGACTGAGCGGGCGAGGGCATCCGAGGTTTCGCATGAACTTCTTTCTCCAACTGCTTTTCGCAGGGGTCTGTGTGGGTGCTGCCTACGCATTGATCGCCATGGGCCTGTCGCTCACGTTCTGGACCACCAAGACTCTGAACTTCGGTCAGGGCTCCATCCTGATGCTGGGAGCGGTAGCGGTCACAGCGCTCATGGCCGCCGGGCTTTCTGCGCTCCCAGCCGTCACTCTCGCGCTGCTGGGGACCGGCATTCTGATGCTGGTGGTCGAGCGCGTTGCGATCCGCCCGCTGCTCCGCTCGGACGAGAGCATGGGCTGGGTGGTCTCGACCCTCGGGCTCGGCTTCTTCGTGCAAGGCTTCGTCGCCAAGTTCTTCGGTTCGCAGGCGATCTCCGTGCCGTCGATCATCTTTGACAGCATGTCCTTTGTCTCCATTGCTGGCGTGCAGGTGTCCGCGCAATCGCTGTCGGTGCTGGTCGTATCGGCCGCACTCATGGTCGGCATGGAGGTCTTCTTGCGCACGAGTGCCTGGGGCCGCGCCGTTCGGGCCGTGGCGCACGATGGCGCGGCAGCTTCGCTGGCGGGGGGGCCTGTGCGGAAGGTCGTGATGATCTCCTTCATCGCTAGCGGCGTGCTTGCAGGCCTAGCAGGTGTTCTGCTTTCGCAGATCAACGGAACGGTCGATCCCGCCTTCGGCTTCAACCTGATGGTGTTCGGCTTCGTGGCCGCCGTGTTTGGTGGCATGGGCAGCGTGCTGGGCGCGATGGTCGGCGGCGTGACGCTTGGCGTGATCGAGAAGCTCGTCGGCGGCTATGTGTCGTCCTCTATCGAGAGCGCGATGGCCTTTGCCATCCTCATGGTCATTCTGGTGTGGCGGCCCCAAGGGCTGTTCGGCCAGGCAGAGATCAACAAGGTCTGAGCATGCCCGAAGCTTTCAAAGCCAAGTTGGCCTTCGTGGGGCATCCCCTTTTCGGCCTGACACTGGTTCTGGCATTTGGTATCGGTGCTGAGTTCGCGTCAGGCTCGACGGTGCAGATATGGTCGTTCGTGCTCGTGAACGTTCTCATCGCGCAGAGCATCAACGTGCTGACCGGTGTTGCAGGGCAGATATCGCTCGGCCATGCCGCGTTCCTGGGCATCGGCGCCTATGCCTCGGCCCTGTTGTCGAAGGAATATGGCTTCCCATTTCCACTTGCCATGATGGCCGCCACGCTGTTGAGCGCTGCCACGGGCTGGCTGCTCTCATTTGCCGGTCGCCGCGTGCGCGAGTTCTATCTCGCCATGATGACGCTGGGCTTCGGGATGATTTTCTACGAAGCGATTCGCGAATGGACGGCCGTCACCGGTGGCGTTGCAGGGCTCAGCGGCGTGCCGTCCCCTGCACTCAAGACGCTGAGCCTGTTTGGCTATGGCATCGGTCCCGTCGGCTACTTCCAGTTTGCACTGGTGACGACGGCGCTCGTGTTGTGGCAACTGCGCAATTTCCTCATGAGCCGCTATGGGCGGGCATTTTTTGCCATCCATGCCTCCGAGGTGGCCGCGGGCAGTATCGGCGTGGACCGCAATGGCACCAAGCGGGAAGCCTACACGCTGAGCGCCGCACTGATCGGCCTGGCCGGGGGCATCTATGCCCATCTCGTCGGCTATCTGGGGCCTGAGTCCTTCGGGCTGCATCGCTCGGTCGAGGCGCTGGTGATGGCGGTGGTAGGCGGCCTGGGAACGCTCTCCGGCCCGATCCTCGGCGCGATCGTATTCACCTATCTCCCGGAGAGGCTGCAGGTCTTCGCGGATTGGCAGTTCATGGCGTACGGGCTGCTGCTCCTGGTGTCGTTCATCCTGCTGCCCAAGGGGATTGCGGGCCTGCTTCTGCCACGCACGCGGTACATCAAGGCGTCTGTGCTGGAGGCACCGAAGACGACGGGCTCCATGGATGCCGCTGCGCCGAGCACTGCCGGACCGCTGCTCGTCGTGAAGGACATCGCCTTGAGCTTCCTGGGTCTGCGCGCACTCGACGGCGTCAGTCTGGATGTCCGCCCCGGACAGATCATTGGACTGGTCGGACCGAACGGCTCAGGGAAGAGCACGCTCGTCAACGTCATCAGCGGCATCTACAGGCCTTCCGAAGGCGCCGTGATCTTTGACGGCCGTTCCATCGCCGGGTTGCGCGACCATGTCGTTGCCAGGCTTGGTGTGCTGCGCACCTTCCAGGACCCGCGGCTCGTCAAGTCCTTCACGGTGCGGGAGAACGTGATGCTCGGTGTGCACCGCCTCTATCGCCAGGGGCGCATCGCCGCCGCCCTCGATCTGCCTTCGGCCCACCGCGAGGAGTCCGCCATGTTGAGACGGGTCGCGGAGGCCATCGACATCGTCGGCCTTTGCGCCTTGGCAGACACGCCCGTCAGGGACCTGCCGTATGGCGACCAGCGCATGACGGAGCTGTGTCGGGTGCTGGTGGCCGCACCGCGTCTTGTGCTGCTCGACGAGCCAGCTGCCGGGTTGTCCGAGGGGGAGCTCGCGCGCTTGGCGGAGGTGATCCGCATCCTGAAGCGCCGTGGCGCGGCAGTGGTTCTGATCGAGCATCACATGGACTTCCTCGACGATCTGGTCGATGAAGTCGTGGTCCTGGAGAGCGGGAAATTGATCTACCGCGGATCAATGGAAGGCATGTATCGCAATGCCTCGGTGGTAGCTGCCTATCTCGGTACCGAAGTTCGCCTGGAGACTGAGCATGCTTGAGGTCAAGGACCTGTCCGTGCGCTACGGACCGATCGCTGCCGTGAACAACTGCAGCATCCAATGCGCCGAGGGCACGACCACGGCCATCCTTGGCGCCAACGGTGCCGGCAAGTCTTCGCTCATGAAAGCGATCTCCGGACTGGCCCGCCCCAGCACGGGCGCAATCCTGCTCGACGGTACCGACGTCACTTCTCTGGCGCCGCACCTCCGAGCCCGGCTCGGCATCGTGCATGCAATGGAGGGGCGCAGATTGTTCCACCGGATGACGGTCGAGGAGAACCTGCGTCTTGCGTGGGACTTCCGGCGGGGCCCGCGACCCTTACGGCAGGCCCTGGACCAGACCTACGCGCGCTTTCCGATCCTGGCCGAGAAGAGGTCGCTACAGGCAGGACTCATGTCGGGCGGGCAACAGCAGATGTTGATCCTTTCGGCCGCGCTCATGCACCGCCCTCGCTGCCTTTTGCTCGACGAGCCGTCGCTCGGCTTGGCGCCGTTGATCGTGCAGCAGATCTTCTCGGTCATAGACGACGTGCGGCGCGACAACACGATCGTGGTGCTGTGCGAACAGGTCGCCGCCCTGGCGCTTCGCGTGTCGCAGCAAGGCTACGTCCTGCGCCGCGGCAACGTGGTCCAGCACGGTGATGCCAAGACGCTGGCAGCCGACACCGGTCTGTCCGCAGCCTACCTCGGTGCCTGAGAAACCGTGGCCGCCCCGCTTTCCGTCCCATCCACCCGGCAGCGCCAGAGCCGCGCTGCCGACAACCCATCGAGAAGCGACATCAAGATGAAAAAAGTCAAAGAGAGGCCGAATGCCTTGCCGCTCTACCGAACCATGCTGCTCATCCGCAACGTTGAGGAGAGTCTTATCAAGCTCTTCTCCGACAGCGAGGTACCTGGCTTCATTCACCTGAGCCTGGGTCAGGAAGGTGTCGCGGCGGGCGTCATGTCCGCACTGGATTCACGCGACTCGATGGCCACCACGCACCGCGGACACGGCCATGTGCTTGCACGCGGCCTCGATCTCGACTTGTTCTTCAAGGAGATCATGGGCAAGGCCGGTGGTATCTGCGGTGGCCGCGGGGGATCGATGCACGTGGCAGATATGCAGATGGGCATCCTGGGCGCCAACGGCATCGTCGGCGCGGGCATCCCCATCGCACTGGGCAGCGCGCTTGCCCATCAAGTGCGTGGCACCGGCGGTACAGCCGTGGTCTTCTTCGGCGATGGGGCAATGGCAGAAGGCGTGCTGCATGAGACGTTGAACATCGCATCGCTCTGGAAGCTGCCGCTGCTCCTCGTGTGCGAGAACAACGGTTGGTCGGAGTTCTCTCCCACCGCGCTCCAGTTCGCGGCCAAGCTCAAGGACCTTGCCAGTGCGTTTGGCATCCCGCACACCCTGGTCGAAGGCAACGATGTGGCGGCCGTTGATGACGCCGCCACCGCGCTGGTTGCGGCGATCCGGAGCGGTACTGGCGCCCAGGTGCTGGAGTGCGTCACGCACCGGGTGCGCGGGCACTACGAGGGCGACCCGCAGAAATACCGCAGCGCCACCGAACTCGCCACGGGCATCGAGGCCGATCCCATTCGGCGCGCGCGCGGCGCGCTGGTCGAGGCTGGCCATTCGCCGTCTGTGCTCGACGGCATTGAGCACGAGGTGCTGGCGCTGGTCGAGGCAGCCGTTGGGCGCGCGCGTGCCGACGTGCAACCCGACTTCGAGGCGGCTATCGCCGATGTGTATACCCCGGCAGCCGCGCCGATCGAAAGCCGAGCATGAGCAATCCAGCACGTGAGATGAAGTATTTCCAGGCTGTAAACGAGGCCTTGCGTGACGCCATGAAAGCTGACCCCTCCGTGATGCTTTTGGGCGAGGACATCGCCGCCGCGGGCGGCTCGTTCAAGGTTACGCGAGGTCTGCTGGACGAGTTTGGTCCTGCGCGCGTACGCGACACGCCGATCTCGGAGGCGACGATTGCATCCATGTGCGTGGGTGCTGCGATGACGGGCCTGCGGCCCGTGGCCGAGATCATGTTCATGGACTTCGTCACCCTGACCATGGATGCCCTGGTCAACCAGGCGGCCAAGGCCCGCTTCATGTTCGGCGGGCGCAGCAGCGTGCCGATGGTGCTGCGCACGCCACACGGCGGTGGCTTGAGCGCAGGCCCCCAGCACTCGCAATGTCTCGAGGCCTGGTTTGCGCACGTACCGGGTCTGAAAGTGGTGTGTCCCTCGACACCCGGGGACGCCTATGGGCTGCTGCGTGCATCCATCGACGACGCCGACCCGGTGGTGTTCATCGAGCACAAGGCCATGTATGGCGTCAAGGGCCTGGTCACGCCTGGCGAGGCCATTCCCATCGGAAAGGCGCGCGTGGCCAGAGAGGGGCGTGACGCCACCATCGTCACCTACGGGGCGACTGTCGCGACGTCAATTGCCGCTGCGGCGGAACTCGAGAAGTCCGGTGTGCAGGTTGAGGTCATAGACCTGCGGTCGCTCCAGCCGTGGGACAGCGCCACTGTCTTCGCTTCCATCGCGAAAACGCACCGCGCCATCGTCGTGCACGAAGCCGTCCAGGCCTTCGGTGTCGGCGCAGAGATCGCTGCAGCCATCGCAGACGAGGCCTTCGACGAGCTCGACGCACCGGTGGTGCGGGTCGGCGCGCCCTTCATGCCAGTGCCCTTCGCCAAGTCGCTGGAGGCTGGCTACGTCGTGACCGTCGACAAGATCGTCAATGCCGTTCGACGCACGCTGGCATGACCCGATCAAAAGCTCTACCCCCAACCTTTACCGGAACACACCCATGACCGAAAAAGCCATTCTTGCCGAGACGCGCGGGGCGGTGGGCCTGCTCACCATCAACCGTCCCAAGACCCTGAACGCACTCGACGTTCCCACGCTGCTGGAGATGGAGGCCGCCCTTACGGCGTTCGAGGCAAGCGACGGCGTGCGGGTGATCGTCATCACGGGTGCCGGAGACCGCGCCTTCGTGGCCGGTGGCGATATCGCCGACCTCGACAGCCGGCAGGGCTTGGCGCACTACCAGGAGTTTGCCGAAGTCATTCACCGCGTGTTCCGGCGCTTCGAGGATTGCGACAAGCCCACCATCGCCGCCGTCAACGGCTGGGCGCTGGGTGGCGGCACGGAGTTGCTGCTCACGCTCGATATTCGTCTGGTCGCGAATGAGGCCAAGCTGGGACTGCCAGAGATCATGCTCGGCCTGTTCCCCGGCGCGGGCGGCACACAGCGGATCATCCGGCAAATCGCTCCCTGCCGAGCCAAGGAGCTGATGTTCACGGGTGACCAGATCACGGCCGCAGAGGCGGTCGGATGGGGTCTGTGTAACCGCGCGGTTCCCCGGGCAGACCTGATGCAAGAGGTGTTCGCGCTCGCTGATCGCATTGCGCTGAAGTCGCCCCTGACCTTGAAGCTGCTCAAGCGCAGCCTGCGCCAGGGCATTGAGATGCCGCTCGGTGCTGCGCTGTCGTACGAGCAGGCCATGATCGGGCTGGTACTCGACTCGAACGATGCCCACGTCGGCTGCCGGGCGTTCCTGGCCAAGCAGACGCCTGAATTCAAGGGGAACTGAGCCGTGCGCCGCGAAGTTCTTATGCCCAAGCTGGGCCTCACCATGACGGAAGGCGCCCTGGCGGAATGGATGCTGGAGCCCGGCGCCACCTTCAAGGCCGGGGACGGCCTCTTTGTCGTGGAGACCGATAAGGTCGCCAACGAAGTGCCAGCAGATTCGGACGGCACCCTGGTCGAGATCGTGGTCCAGGTCGGCGAGACGGTGGAGGTAGGCGCGGTCATCGGCTATATCGACGATGGCGCCGCTGCTACGGCTGAAAGCAAGAGCGCGCCTGCAGCCGCACCCGCTGGCGACAGCGTTGTTGCGACGCCTGCTGTCACCCCCCAGTCCACAGCTGCAGGCGTTGTGCCCGCCGCGGGCAACGGCCAACGTGTTGTGGCGACACCGCTGGCAAGGCGCATCGCGGTGCAGCTCGGCGTGGCATTGAGCGGAATCGCCGGCAGCGGGCCACGCGGCCGGATCAAGGCTGCGGATGTGCAAGGCGCCGCGAGTGCGCCGGCCCGTGTGCCGTCGTCGGGCGCACCGAATGTGCAGCCCCCGACTGCCACACCGATCACTGCGCCGCTTGCCGGCACGCGGGTGAAGCCCACGCCCATGCAGTCGACCATCGCGCGGCGCTTGACGCAGGCCAAGCAGCAGGTGCCGCACTTCTACCTCGCAGCCGAGGTCGAGGTCACTCGGCTCAATGCCTTGCGTCTCGAACTGAACGCGATCGCCGGGTATCCGAAGGTCACGATGACGCATCTGCTGGTAGCGGGTGTCGCTCGTGCCCTGCAGGCGCTGCCCGAGTTCAATCGCGTCTGGACAGACGACGCCATCGTCGCCTTCGGAAGTTGCGATGTGGGCGTGGCGGTAAATACTGACCGAGGGCTGTTGGTTCCCATCGTCCGAGACGTCGGGGCGCGTCCATTCAGGGAGCTCTCGTTCGCCGTCCAGGCGTCTGTAGAGAAGGCGCGCAGCGGCGCATTGACCGGTGCCGACATGGCGGGCGGCGCGATCAGCATCTCGAACGCCGGAATGTTCAACGTTACCTACATGACGCCGATCATCAATCCGGGTCAGTCGCTGATCCTCGGTGTGGGCAGCGTGCGTGAAGTCTTCAGACCCGACGCGCAAGGCCAGCCGGCGCTGCGCCGTGAACTCGGCCTGGTGCTCGCCGGTGATCACCGCATCTTCGACGGTGTCTCGGGGCTGCGTTTTCTCAACGCGGTCGTGCAGGGCCTTGAACAGCCCTTGGGCCTGGTGGCTTGAACGCAATTGGAGCGCATGTCATGAATAGCCCTTCACTCCGCCCACACCCGACCGACTCTGCTGTGTCGATCGACCTGGTATCCCTGTCGCCCAAGGCGGTCGAGACCTACTACATACCCCGGGCGGTAGCCGTCCAGTCAACGGCAACTGCGGAGGCTTTCGCATGAGTTCGGCACCATACGACGTCGTCATTGTGGGCGGCGGGCCTGGCGGCTATGTCGCAGCCATCCGCGCGGCGCAGCTGGGCCTGCGCACCGCATTGGTCGAGCGCGAGCAGCTCGGGGGCATTTGCCTGAACTGGGGTTGCATCCCGACCAAAGCGCTCCTGCATGCGGCCGAGATCTGGCGGCATGTGAAGCATGCGAGCGATTTCGGCATCCAGACCGGCGCGCCCAGTTTCGACTTTGCCAAGATCGTCGCGCGATCACGGCAGGTGTCGGGCAAGCTCACGCAAGGTGTCCGGCACCTCATGAAGAAGAACAAGGTCGATGTCATCGAAGGCGTGGCGCGTCTGGACGGCCCGGGGGCCGTGAGCGTCATCGGCAAGGCCGGCGAGCGCAGGCTCGAAGCCTCGCACATCGTGCTCGCGACTGGCGCGCGGCCCAGGGAGTTTCCCGGTGCCCCGGCCGACGGTGTTCGTGTGTGGAACTATCGCCACGCGCTGGCGCCCAGCAATCTGCCGAAGTCGATGGTGATTGTTGGTGCGGGCGCAATCGGCATGGAGTTCGCCAGTTTCTATGCGGCGTTCGGCACCGCCGTGACCGTCGTCGAGGGGCGAGAGCGCGTCCTTCCGTCGGAAGACGAAGAGGTGTCCGCCTTCGTCGAGAAGGCCTATCGCGCGCAGGGCGTGGATGTGCGCACCGGCGTGACGATCGAGAAGATCGAGCCGGGAAGTGATTCGGCCCTCGTGCACTTGCGCACCGCGTCGGGCGTAGAGACCTTGAGCGCGCAACACGTGCTTGTGTCCATCGGCATCGTCGGCAACATCGAAGCCCTGGGCCTGGAGCAGACCAAGGTGGTGCTGGAATCCGGCCACATCCAGACCGACCCTTGGGGGCGAACCGCAGAGCCAGGCATCTATGCCATCGGCGATGTGGCGGGAGCCCCCTGGTTGGCGCACAAGGCGTCGCACGAGGCGATCGCGTGCATCGAACATATCGTGGGGATGGAGCAGGCGCATCCCCCGTCAATCGACTGCATCCCGTCGTGCACTTATGGGCATCCGCAGACGGCCAGTGTCGGCCTCACAGAGAAGGCAGCGCGGGCCGCCGGACGAAAGATCCGTGTCGGCCGATTCCCTTTCCAGGGCAACGGCAAGGCCTTGGCAATTGATGAACCCGAAGGCTTCGTGAAGACCTTGTTCGATGCCGACAGCGGCGAGTTCCTGGGTGCCCATTTGGTCGGGCCGCAGGTCACCGAACTGATTCACTCCTTCGGCCTGGCGCGCGTCATGGAAGCGACGGAGGCCGAGCTGATGCAGACGGTCTATCCGCACCCCACGCTGTCGGAGACGCTCCACGAGTCGGTGCTGGCGGCATTCGACCGCGTCCTTCACATCTGACGGGGATAGCGCGGCGCTGTCTTCGATCCCGACTTGCCAGCGCTGCTGCTGGCGAGGCGAAAAAGCTTGAAATCCGAATAACTCCAGAGGCAAAAGATGGACTTCCAACTCAACGACGAACAGAAGATGATCGCCGACAGCGCGCGCAAGGTGGGCGAGCGCTTCGGCCTGGATTATTGGCGCGAGAAGGACAGTGCCAAGCAGTTTCCGCAGGAGTACTGGCAGGCGGTGTGCGACGCCGGGTTGGGTGGCGCCGCACTGCCCAGCGAGTTCGGCGGGAGTGATCTCGGTGTGCTGGAGCTGTCACTCATTATCGAGAACCTGTCGGCCGCAGGCGGCGGATCGACCGTGGGGCAGCTGTTCATGATCAACTCGATCTTCGGCGGTGTGTCGATCTCCCGCTTCGGTACGCCTGAGATGAAGGCCGAACTGCTGCCCAAGCTGATCGCTGGCGAGATCAACTTCTGCATGGCGCTCACCGAACCCGATGCCGGAAGCAATTCCCTTGAGATCAAGACCTTCGCGGAACAGGATGCCGAAGGCTGGATCCTCAATGGCCGCAAGATATGGATCACGGCGGTGCCGGATGCACAGAAGATGCTCGTTGTTGCCAGGACGAAGAAGCTTGCGGACTCGAAGTCGCGCACCGACGGGCTCTCGATGTTCATGATCGACGTTGACCGCGAGGGCCTGACCCACTCGGCGATCGACAAGGTCGGCACGTGGACTCTGGCATCGAGCAGCGTTTTCTTTGACAGGGTGCGTATTCATCCGCACGAACTCGTGGGCACCCTGCATGGGGGATGGCGTGAACTGCTGGATGTTCTCAACACCGAGCGCATCGTGACGACAGCGGCCCTGGTGGGTACGGGCGAACTGGCGATCAAGCTGGCTGTCCAGTATGCCAACGACCGCAAGGTCTTTGGCGACAAGCCCATCAGTGCCTACCAGGGGCTGCAATTCCCGTTGGCCCAGTGCCATGCCGAGGTAGAGGCCGCTCGCCTGCTGAACCACAAGGCCGCGGCCAACTATGATGCCGCGCAGCCCTATGGCAGCGAGGCAAATGCGGGCAAGCTGCTGGCGGCGCAAGCGGTGGCCCGCGCCACCGAAAGGGCCATGCAGACCATGGGCGGAATGGGCTACGCGAAGGAGTATCACGTCGAGCGCCTTTGGCGCGACTGCAGGCTGTTCCGCTTTGCGCCGATCTCTGAGGAGATGATCCTGAACTTCATCGCCATGCACGATCTTGGTATGCCAAAGTCCTACTGAAGGACGAGAGCGCTATCTTGCAAACGACCGGAACTCCATCATGCTTTCGTTGAGTGCCTCCGTCCTCTTTCACGCCCGCGCAACACCGCAACGGCTCGCCATCGTTTACGGCCCCGAACGGGTGACCTATGCCGCCCTGGGTGAACGCATCCATGCGTGTGCCCGTTTGCTTCGCGCCAGGGGCATTGCCCCGGGTGACGTGGTCGGGTTGTTGATGAAGAACAGCAGCGCCTTCCTGGAGCTGAGCCTGGCGGTGAGCCATGTCGGCGCCGTCCTCCTGCCACTCAACTACCGACTGGCGGCCGACGAAGTCAGCTACATCCTCGGGCACGCACAGGCCCGGCTGCTTTTCGTGGACGAGGAGCTCACCGCATCGGCGCAAGGCTTCGCCGCCACGATCGTGGTCGATGAAAACGCGCAATCTGATGCGTCGACACTCGCGCCGCCGGGCAACGAGGCGGTGCCCGCGCATGAGAACACGCCGGACACGCTGTATCGGCTGATGTACACCTCAGGCACCACGGACCGTCCCAAGGGCGTGATGCACACCTACGGCAATTTCTACTGGAAGAGCCTCGATCACATGATCGCGCTCGGACTCTCTGCTAGTGACCGCTTGCTCGTCGTCGGGCCGCTGTATCACGTCGGCGCGTACGATCTGCCGGGCGTTGCGCTGCTGCTCGTCGGCGGCATGCTTTGCGTCCTGAGGGAATTCGATCCGGCGGGCGTGCTGGCATCGATCGAGCGCGAGCGGCTGACCTGCGGATGGATGGCGCCTGTGATGCTTCAGCGGGTGCTGACCTGTCCTCAGCGCGGCGACTTCGATGTGTCCAGCCTGCAATGGATGATCGGCGGCGGTGAGCGCACGCCAGAAGAGCGCATCCGCAGCTTCACCGATCTCTTTCGCCAGGGGCGCTACATCGACGCCTTCGGGCTGACGGAGACCTGCTCGGGCGACACGCTGATGGAAGCCGGCATGGAGCTCAAGAAGATCGGCTCCACGGGGCGAGCCTTGCCGCACGTTGCCATCGAGATCCGGGACTTCGATGGCAGCGTTCTGCCCGCTGGCCAACAAGGCGAGATCTGCATCCGCGGACCAAAGGTGACGCCAGGGTACTGGCGTGAGCCGGAGAAGACGAAGAACTGCTTCTATCCCGGCGGCTGGCTGCGCACCGGTGACGTCGGCCTCCTCGATGCCGATGGCTTTCTATTCCTCACAGACCGCATGAAGGACATGATCATCAGCGGTGGCGAGAACATCGCCTCGTCAGAAGTGGAGCGCGCGCTCTATCAGTTGCCTCAGGTGTCGGAGGCGGTGGCGATCGGCCTGCCGGACGAGCAATGGGGCGAGCGCGTGGTCGCCGTGCTGGTCCTGCATCCGGGCATGGCCCTGAGTGCGCAAGAGGTGGTCGCACATTGCAGGACGCTGCTCGCGGGCTTCAAGCTACCTCGCCAGGTCGTCATCCGCGATAACGCCTTTCCGCGCAACCCATCGGGCAAGGTACTGAAGCGTCTTCTGCGTTCGGAACTTGGCGTGGAGACCTCGCCCCGTGTCGACCAGCCCGTCGGGTCCTGACAGATCTTCGGCACGCGCCATAGCCTCTGGTGCCGTCCCAATCACTCAGGAGTGGCCATGTGCCGGCACCGGCGTTCCCAGGTGCGCCATCTCCTGCAGCATGCATTGCCGCGCATAGCGCGCGAACAAATCCACCAGGCGGCTGCGGCTGTGATAAGGCGGGTAGAGCAGGGCGGCGGTGACGGGGACTGCCTGGGTGAACGGGCGCACCACGATGCCGCTGCCGCCGACTTCCTCGGTGGCGGCCAGCGGGTTGACGATGCTGATGCCCAGGCCAGCGCCGACCATGGCGCAGATGGATGCGCCCAGGCTTGCCTCTGCCACCAGCAGGCGCCGCACGTCGGCTTCGCTGAACAGCGCGTCGATGCGGTCACGCAAGGCGGTGCCGCCCGAGAACGAGATGAAGGGCTCGCCGGCGAAGTCCTCTACGCCTAACTGCTCCAGCCGCGCCAGGCGATGGTCTTGCGGCAGCACGGCCACGCAGTTCATGCTGAGCACCGGCTCGACCTGCACGCCGCTGCTTTCTTCTGACAGCAGTGCCAGGCCCAGGTCGCACAGGCCCGTGCTGACCCAGTCATGCACGGCGCCGGCATTGCCGGACTGGATCGACACCATCACCTCGGGGTAGCGCGTCTTGAACTGCGCCACGACACGCGCCAGCAGGCCGCCCGCCAGGCGCGGCATGGCCGCCACTGACAGTCGCCCGGCGCTGAAAGCGCGGATGCCGGCCGCGGCGGATTCGAGCCCGGCCAGACCGACGAAGGTCTTCTCGACCTCGCGGTAGAAGCGCGAGCCATCCAGCGTGGGTGTCAGCCGGCTGCCCTTGCGACTGAACAGCGTGAACTGGGCGATCTTCTCCAGTTGCCCGATCAGGCGGCTGATCTGCGGCTGCGATGTATGCATGCGGCGCGCGGCCTCGGTCATCGATCCCGTGACCATCACCGCCCGAAAAGCTTCGATGTGCCGCAGCGACATCCTGGAATCGGTCATATCAAATGTGAATAGATGGATATCCAAGTGGAATTGGGCAAAAGCATAGCGCTCCCGGATACTGGCCACAAGCGAGGACGGACCCGTACCAATTCAGATGGACTTGCCCGACATGGCATGAGGAACATTCGGATGAAAGCTTCTGCGGTTTTATTTGCATCTGCCGTGCTGAGCTTCAGCGCGTTCTGCTCGACGACTGCATGGGCCGACGGTCGGCTGGACAAGATCAAACAGTCTGGCGTGCTGGTGCTGGGGCATCCGGAGTCGTCCGTGCCGTTCGCCTATCTGGACGACAAGCAGACGCCGGTGGGCTATAGCGTGGAGATCTGCCAGGGCATCGGCCAGCACATCCAGAAGACGCTTGGCCTGCCCAAGCTGGAGCTGCGCTACAACCCCACGGCCTCGGCCACGCGGATTCCGCTGCTGGCCAATGGCACGATCGATCTGGAGTGCGGCAACACCACCAACAACATCGAGCGCCATAAGCTGGTGGCGTTTGCGCCCACCACCTTTGTGGCAGAAGTGGTGCTGATGGCGCGCAAGGATGGCGGCGTCAACGTCGACGACCTGGCCTCCTTCCGTGGCAAGGCGATCACTGCGCAGGCCGGTGGCCAGACCTTCCGCCTGGTGTCACAGTTGAGCGCCAAGAATGGCTATGGCATCACGGTGATCCCGACCAAGGACACGGCCGAAACCTTTCTGATGGTGGAGAGCGGGCGTGCTGCGGCCTCGGCGCAGGACAGCGGCCTGGCCTATGCGTCCGTGGCCTCGTCGCGCAGCCCGGGGGACTTCGTCATCAGCAAGAAGGGGCTGGAGCCCGCGCCTTACGGGATCATGGAACCCAAGGACGATCCGGCCTTCAAGAAGGTGGTGGACGAAGCCGTGGTCGCCATGATCAAGAGCGGCAAGGTGGCGGCGCTCTACCAGAAGTACTTCATGTCGCCGATCCCGCCCAAGCAGATCAATCTCAATTACCCAATGAGCGACATCCTCAAGCGGGTGCTCGCCAACCCGACCGATTCGGGCGACCCGGCGCTCTACCAGTAAGCCTGCCAGCCGCCAGATCGGGACGCTACCGATGAACTACGACTGGAGCTGGGGCGTCTTCCTTGAGCCGTCGCTGGACGGTTCCCGCGACTACCTGCAGATGCTGTTTGTCGGTGCCGGCTGGACGCTGATGCTGGCCACCTGCGCCTGGACCATCGCCCTGCTGCTGGGCAGCCTGATCGGCACCTGGCGCTGCGTGAGCAGCAAGCCGCTGAAGCTGGTTGCGACCATCTACGTCGAGGTGTTTCGCAACATCCCGCTGCTGGTGCAACTGTTTCTCTGGTACTTCGTGGTGCCGGAATTTCTGCCGCGCAGCCTCGGCCTGGCGATCAAGCAACTGCCGCACCCGTGGAGCGCGTTCTGGCTGGCGGTGCTGGCCATGGGCTGCTATGGCGCGGCACGGCTGGCGGAGACCTTGCGCTCTGGCATCGAGTCACTGCCGCGCGGCCAGTTGCAGGCGGCGCGCGCCATGGGGCTCAATGAGTTCCAGTGCTATCGCCACATCATCCTGCCCGAGGCCTTTCGCATCATCCTGCCGCCGATGACCTCGGAAATGATGGGCGCCATCAAGTACTCGTCGGTGGCGCTGACTGTCGGCCTGCTGGAGCTGACCGGGCAGGCCCGCTCCATGGCGGACTTCAGCTTTCATATCTTCGAGGCCTTTTGTGCCGCGACCATCGGCTACCTGGTGATCAATGGTGCGGTGAGCCAAGGCATGCGCCTGCTGGAGCGCCGCGTGGCAGTGCCCGGCATGATTGGCGCCGCGCCCAAGGGTGAGGTCTGACATGGGCCATTTCGACCTGAGCGCCATCGTCTCGGCCCTGCCTTACCTGCTGCAGACCGGGCTGAGCTTTACCCTGACGCTGACCGCGCTGGCGGCCGTGATGGGCATTGCGCTGGGCACCGTGCTGGCAATGCTGCGCCTGTCGCCGCTGAAGCTGCTGGCCTGGCCGGCCGCGGTGTATGTCAACGTGATGCGTTCGGTGCCGCTGCTGCTGGTGATCTTCTGGTTCTACTTTTTGATGCCCTATATGGGCGCCTGGGTGCTGGGGCAGTCCAGCCCGGTGCAGGTGGGCGCGTTCAAGTCGGCGGTGATCACCTTCACGCTGTTTGAGTCGGCCTACTTCTGCGAGATCGTGCGTGCCGGCATCCAGTCCGTATCGCGCGGCCAGGCGGCTGCTGCCATGGCGCTGGGCATGCGGCCGGCGCAGGTCATGGTCGGCGTGGTGCTGCCGCAGGCCTTTCGCAACATGACGCCGGCCATCCTGACCCGCATCGTGCTGCTGTTCCAGGACACCTCGCTGGTCTATGTGCTGTCGCTCACGGATTTTCTGGGCGCGGCCTCGAAGATCGGCCAGCGCGACGGCCGGCTGGTCGAGATGTACATCTTCGTCGCGCTGGTCTACCTCGTGATCTGCTTTGCGGCCTCGCGCGGCACGGCATTCTTGGCCCGGCGCAACCGCTACCAGCATTGATTCCCATGAACCCCGATTTCAAGCCCGCGAAGGACCCGTTCGCGCACATGTTTCCCATCGATCTGCGTAGCGACACCGTCACCCGTCCCACGCCCGAGATGTACCAGCGCATGCTGGAGGCACCGATCGGCGATGACGGGCTGGATGGCGACCCGACCGTGCGCGAGCTGGAAGAAACCGTCGCCAGCCAGCTCGGCAAGCAGGCCGGCCTGTTCGTGCCCAGCTGCACCATGGCCAACCTGCTGGCAGTGCTGGCGCAGGGCGGGCGCAATGAGCAGGTGGTGCTGGAGGCCACTGCGCACATGTACACCTCCGAGCGCGGAGCCGCCACCTTCACCGGCCTGTTCTACCTGCCGGTGCCCGGGCAGGCCGGCGCGATGGACCTGGCCCGGCTGGAGGATGCCGTGCAGGGCGGCAGCCACAAGCTGAAGACGGCCCTGATTGCCATCGAAAGCTCGCACAACAACGCGGGCGGTGCCGTGCTGCCGCTGGAGCACATGCGCGGCGTCCAGGAGATCGCGCAGCGCCGGGGCATTCCGGTACATCTGGATGGGGCGCGCATGTTCAATGCGGCCACCGCATTGGGCGTGGCGCCGTTGGACGTTGCGTGTTTTGCGGACACGGTGTCGGTCTGCCTGTCCAAGGGGCTGAGCGCGCCGGTGGGCGCGGTGCTGGCCGGTGCCCGTGCCGTGATCGACAAGGCGCGCGGCCTGCGCCGCATGATCGGTGGCACCCAGCGCCAGGCGGGCATCATGGCCGCAGCCGGGCTGGAGGCGGTGCGCCATATGCACGGGCGTCTTGGCGAAGACCATGCGCGTGCGCGCCGGTTCAGCGACCAGCTCAACGCCGCCGGCCTGCCGGTGCGCGCGTCGCTACCCCAGACCAACATCGTCCAGGTCGACGTATCTGCCACTGGTCGCAGCAGCCATCAGTGGGTAGAGGCATTGGATGCGCAGGGCCTGCGTGTGCGCCCGTGGGGCAGCGGCCTGTTGCGTTGTGTCATGCACCGGCATATCGCGGATGCGGACATTGAGCGGGCGGAAGAGATTTTCCGCAGAGTCGCGAGATAGAAAACTTGCCGGGCTGCGCATTTGGGCAGGCCCGGCACTTTCTCGCCAGCCGCGATGGCGTGGCGCCATCGCAGCTTGGGGGCGCTATTTACAGCGCTGCGTCCTTGAGCTTCTTCAGGGCGCGGGCCTTGATGCGCACGGTGGCGGGCTTGGCTGCGAATTCGCGCTCAACGCCGGTGAACGGGTCCTTGCCGATGCGCTTCTTCTTGGCGGGGATTTGTTGCACGCCGATCTTCAGCAGGCCGGGCAGCGTGAATTCACGTGCGCCCTTCTTGTGGACTGCGCCGAGGATGGTGGCTTCCAGTGCGGCGAGCACGGCCTTGACGGACTTCGGCTCAACAGCGGCTTGCTCAGCCAGGTGCGTGATCAGGCCGGCCTTGGTGAAGCTGTCCTTCACGGGCTTGGGGCTGGCGGCAGGGGCCTTGGCCGCGACGGGCTTGGCAGCGGGGGCGGCGGCCTTGACGGCCTTCTTTGCGACGGGTGCTTTTACGGTTTTGACGGTCTTCTTTGCAGTTGCCATGATGTGATGA
This sequence comes from Xylophilus sp. GW821-FHT01B05, assembly GCA_038961845.1. NCBI lineage: Bacteria > Pseudomonadati > Pseudomonadota > Betaproteobacteria > Burkholderiales > Xylophilus > Xylophilus sp. GW821-FHT01B05. The sequence goes on along the minus strand of CP152408.1, from coordinate 4,392,878 downwards.
AGTAAGAAAGTTGTTGTTGTCAGGGGCTTTGGGGCCGCCCGGACGCAGACTGCGTCGGCGTGGATTTTACCGAGGGGTGCGCCGGCATGCGCGGCGAGATGTGTGGCTGTGGTGTTTCACACAACTGTCTTGTGCAACGGCAAGACTTCGGGGGTGTTGTACTTTTCGTAACCGATCCCCCATGCGACTTCTGTCCCTGCGCCTGTCCACCAAGCTGTGGCTTGCCGTTGCCTGCATCGTGGTGCTCCAGTTGGCGTTGGTGGCCTTCACCACTTTGCATGCGCCGCAGGTGCAGGCACGCGGCGCGGCGGCGCTGGCCGAGCGCATCGGGCGCATCCAGGCGGCCAGCCGTTGGCTGGGGCTGACCGAGGCCAACGCGGCGCGCGCCGAGGCCACCATCCTCAGCAGCGAGCCCGAGATCGGCGAGGCCTTCAAGGATGCAGTGGCGGCCACTGATGCGCAGATCGCCCAGGTGCGTGGGCAACTGGAGCAGATGGGCCTGCCGCAGGAAGACCAGGCGCAGATGGCGCGCATCGCAGACGGCCAGCGCAAGGTGGCCGAGCTGCGCGCCAGCGCCGACAAGTTCAAGGACACCGGCCAGCAGAACAAGGCACTGGAGCTGTTTCGCGGCCAGTACCAGCCGGCCGTGGCCGTGTATTTGAAGGGCTTGCGCGACTTTGTCGCCATGCAGGAGCAGGCCACCGCCCAACTGCAGCAGTTTTTGGCGGATGAGCGCACTACCGCCGCGCGCATGCTGGCCGGCGGGGCTTTGCTGATGCTGCTGGGCCTGGCGCTGGCGGCTGCCGCTCTGATCCGCAGCATCCTGCGCCCGCTGGCCGAAGCCAATGCGCTGGCCGCGCGCATCGCCGCGGGCGACCTGAGCACCGTGCTGGAGGTGCAGCGCGAGGACGAGTTTGGCGCGCTGCTGCGCTCGCTGCAGGGCATGAACGCCTCGCTGGCCGGCATGGTGCGCCAAGTACGGCAAAGCACCGACAGCATCGCCGTGGCCAGCGCCCAGATCGCTGCCGGCAACCAGGATTTGTCGCAGCGCACCGAGCAGGCCTCCAGCAGCCTGCAGCAGACCGCTTCGGCGATGGAGCAGCTCACCGGCACGGTCGAGCAGACGGCGGGCAGCGCGCAGCAGGCCAGCGCCCTGGCCACGGCCGCGTCAGACATCGCGCAGCAGGGCGGCGCGCTGGTGCAAGAGGTGGTGCGCACCATGTCCGAGATCGATGCCGGCAGCCGCCGCATCGCGGACATCACCGGCGAGATCGACGGCATTGCCTTCCAGACCAATCTGCTGGCGCTCAACGCCGCGGTGGAGGCGGCCCGCGCCGGTGCGCAGGGCCGTGGCTTTGCCGTGGTGGCGGGCGAGGTGCGCAACCTGGCGCAGCGCAGCGCCAAGGCGGCCAGCGAGATCAAGGCGCTGATCGGTGCCTCGGTGCGGCAATCGGCCTCGGGGGCGAAGCTGGCGGGCACGGCGGGCGGCACCATGGACGACATCCTGCGCTCGGTGCAGCGCGTGACCGCCATGGCCGGCGAGATCACCGCTTCGACCAGCGAACAGAGCGTGGGCATTGCGCAGGTGAATGGTGCCGTCGGCATGCTCGACCGCATGACCCAGCGCAACGCCGCGCTGGTGGAAGAGAGCGCTGCCGCCGCGCACAGCCTGCGTGAGCAGGCGCGGCAACTGGCTGGCGCGGTGGGCATGTTCCGGCTGGAGGCGGGCGCTGCCGAATCTGGCGCATCCCCTTTGCTGCTGCCTGCGTAATGCTATTGTATTTGTAGCTAATAGCCCAGGTGCAGCCTGGGCTAGAGGCACTTTTTGCTTGAAACTACCGTTCGCTGGCAAAAGTGCTGGCCCGCTCCTGCGTCAGCACGCGCGTGGCCAGCCAGGCGGGCAGCGCGTCCCCGGGCATGGGCCGCGCAAAGTAGTAGCCCTGCAGCTCGTCGCAGCCCATCTGCTTGAGCTGCTGCGCCACCTCGGGTGTCTCCACGCCCTCGGCCACCACGCCCAGGCCCAGGTTGTGGCCCAGGCCGATGATGGTGCGCACGATGGCCAGGTCGGTGGCGTTGGCCAGCAGGCCCTGCACAAAGGAGCGGTCGATCTTGAGCTTGTCGATCGGGAAGCGCTTCAGGTAGGTCAGGCTGGAATAGCCGGTGCCGAAGTCGTCGATGGAAAAGCGCACGCCCAGCGCATGCAGCGCGGCCAGGCCTTCGCCTGCGGCGCCGGCGTTTTCCATGAGCTGGGTCTCGGTGATCTCCAGCTCCAGCAGGCGCGGGTCGATGCCGCTGTCGGCAATGAAGCCGCGCAAGAACTCCAGCACCTCCGGGTCGCCCAGCTGCGCGGTCGACAGGTTGACCGACATGGCCAGCGCCGCGGCGTCGGGCCCGCAGGCTTGCTGCCAGCGCAGCAATTGCGCACAGGCCTGGCGCAGGCCCCAGAGGCCAAGTGCGCGGATCAGGCCGGTCTCTTCGGCGATCGGGATGAAGGTGCCTGGCGGCACGTCGCCCAGCTCCGGGTGGCGCCAGCGCATCAGCGCCTCGGTGCCCACCACGCGCAGGCTGTGGGCGTCGATGCGCGGCTGGTAGTGCATGTGCAGCTCGCCGTGCGCTATGGCCTGGCGCAGGTGCTGCTCCAGCGTGCGGCGCTCACGTGCGAGCTGGTCCAGCGTGGATGAGAAGAAGCGGAACTGGTCACGGCCGGCGGCCTTGGCCTCGTACATGGCGGCGTCGGCACGGCGCATCAGCTCATCCAGGTCGGCGCCGTCCTCGGGGTAGACGGCAATGCCGATGCTGCAGGAAATGCGCAGCTCGTGCCCCTGGCCGTCGTGCGGCGCGCGGATCAGCGGGATCAGCCGCTGCAGGACGATGCTGCGCACCTCATCGGCATCACGCACGCCGCGCAGCACCACCACAAACTCATCGCCGCCCAGGCGGCTGACCGTGTCCTGGTCGCGCACGGCCTGGGTGAGCCGGCCCGCGACCGAGCGCAGCAGCGCATCGCCCACGTGGTGGCCCAGCGTGTCGTTGATCGACTTGAAGCGGTCCAGGTCGATGAACAGCACCGCGATGCGGTCGCCGTTTTGCTGGGCCGCGGCCAGCGCCTCGCCCAGGCGCGCCACGCACAGCGCGCGGTTGGGCAGCTCGGTCAGCACGTCGTGCTCGGCCAGGAAGCGCACGCGCGCCTCGGTGCGTTTGCGCTCGGTGATGTCCACCGAGATGCCGATGTAGTGCGATATGGCGCCATGCCGGCTGGATTCGCGCACGGCAGACACCATGAGCCAGGCCGGGTAGCTGTTGCTGCCCATGCGGCGAAACGCCACCTCACCCTGCCAGGCGCCGCGCTCGGCGACGGCGTCGGCAATGCGCGGTGCCAGCGGACCGTGCACCTGCTCGTCCAGCAGGGTGGAGAAGTCCAGGCCCACCGCCTCGTAGGCGTCGTAAGAGGTGCTGCGGCAGAAGGCGTTGTTGACGCTGAGGATGTGCTGGCGCTCGTCCATGATGACGATGCTCTCGGACGAGGCCTCGAACACCTTGGCCCACAGCTCAAGGCGGCGCTCCATCTGCTTTTGCACATTGATCGGCGCGAAGGCGGTGAGGATCGCATCCCGCCCCTGGAACTGCAGGCGCCGCGCCGACAGCACGGCCCAGGATGTCTCCGCCGGGCCGCGCCACTGCACCTCGAACTCATCGACCGCGCCACGGTCGGCCAGTTGCTGGAAGAAGCGCGCCCGCACGCCGGGCTCCAGGCTGCGGGCCCACGGGTCGCTGGCCTGGCCGTCCAGCCAGGGCGCGGCCGGCGCGTTGGCGTGCAGCACCTCGTGGCGCGGGATGGAGGTGACCACCATGGGGATGGGAATGGCCTCGACGATCTCTTGCTGCGCGCGTGCCGCGCGCTCGCGCGAGGCCAGCTCCTGCTGGCTTTCGCGCTCGCGGCCAAGCTGGGCCAGCATGTCGTTGAAGGCGGTGACCAGCAGGCCGATCTCGTCGCGGCTGTGCCAGACCGCGCGCCGCTGGTAGTCGCCGCTGCGGCGCACGTCGTCGGCCACCCGCGCCAGGTGCCGCAGCGGCCGCGCGATCTGCTGCGCCACGGCGTAGACCAGCGTGAGGATGCAGCCCAGCAACAGCAAGGCCGTGCCCAGGTGCAGCCACATGCGGGTGAATAGCGCATCGACCCGGGCCGCCAGCATCTGGTCCAGCTCCAGCGCCGCGCGCTCCCAGGCGCGGTCGAGTTCACGCAGGGTCTGGGCATGCGCGGTCTGCAGTTGGGCGATGCTGTCGCTGCTGGCCTGGCCGTCGGCCAGGCGCTGCACGATGGCCAGGAAGGCCGCCAGTGATTGCTCCATGCCGCGCTGCCCGGGCTCCAGCGCCGCGCGCAACGCGGGCGAGCCGGCGGCAAAGGCCTGCAGGTAGTCCGAGCGTATGCCCAGGCTGGCGGCGTCGATGCGGCCGGCCAGGATCAGCAGCTCGGCCCGCCGCTCGCCGCGCTGCAGCGCGCGCGGGCCGGTGCCTTCCAGCGCGTGCATGGTGTCGTTCATCACCTCCAGCAGTTCGGGAAAGCGCAGCACCACCAGCGACATCGCGTAGTAGCTGTCGAGGTCGGGGTCGAGGATCAGGTTGGACTGGTTGCCGACGGTGGTCAGCAGTTCGCGCGCCTTGCGCACCATGGTGCGCAGCGTGGCCGCGTGCAATGCATCGGGGCGCTCGCGCATGTCCTGCCGCACCTGCTCCCAGGCCTGCATGAAGGCCTGGCTGGCCTCGCCTGAGCGCAGCAGCGCGTCATGCTGTTCGCGCAATGCCTCTAATTGGTGCGCCGCCGCGTCGGCGCTGGCCGACGGCAGCTTGGCGGGCAGGAAGGGCATCAGCAGCATGTCGCGCACCGCCGCGCTGTAGACGCTGCCCACGCTCTCCTTGCGCGTGAAGTCGATCGACAGGAACTTCTCGTGGATCAGGATGCCCGAGACGAAGATCACCGCGCTCAAATCGAGCAGGTAGATCAGCATCAGCTTGCGCCCGACCGACAGCCGCCGCAGCCAGCGTGTCAGCCGGTGGTGCAGGGGCAGGGTGGCGCCGTGGGGCGCGCGTATGCCGGAAACGGAAGTCGAAATCTCGGTGCTCCTCGCGCGGCGGCGATGCCGTTGCGGGCCCTTGCAGGCCCTTGCAGGCCCCTGGGGCCGCAGGACTACGTGGTGGCTGGCAGCAGGAATTCGCGGCTGATGTGCGCGCCCAGTTCGTTCACGCGGTCCAGGAACTGCGTCAGGAAGGCGTGCAGGCCGGTCGCCAGGATCTCGTCGATTTGGCCAAACTGCAGGTCTGCGCGCAGCTTGCCGGCCTTGCGCTGGCTGGCGCTGCCCGGGTCGTTGACCACGTAGGAGAGATTGGTCACCACCTCGTTCAGGCTGGAGTGCAGCGAGCGTGGCATGTCGGCGCGCAGGATCAGCAGGTCGGCCACGCGCTCGGGGCGGATCACGTCGCGGTAGACGCGGCGGTAGATCTCGAAGCCCGAGACGCTGCGCAGGATGGCGCTCCAGTGGTAGAAGTCGAACTCTTGATCGCGCTCGCTGGCCGTGCCATAGAAGTCGTTCTGGATGGCGTGGAACTTGGTGTCCACCAGCCGCGCGGTGTTGTCGGCGCGCTCCAGAAAGGTGCCTATGCGCATGAAGTGCAGCGCCTCGTCCATCAGCATGGTGCCCACCGTCACACCGCGCGACAGGTGCGAGCGGAACTTCACCCACTCAAAGAACTGCCCTGGGTCGCGCTCGAACTCGCCCGCGCGCAGCATGCGGTTGACCTCGATCCAGGTCTGGTTCTGCGTCTCCCAGGCCTCGGTGGTGAGCGTGCCGCGCACCGCCCGCGCGTTCTCGCGCGCGGCCTTCAGGCAGGAGACGATGGAGGAGGGGTTGCCCTCGTCCTTCACCATGAACTCCATCACCTCGCGCGCCGTGATGCTGCCGTGCAGCGCGGTGTAGGCGGGCAGCAGTTCGCTGATGGTCAAAAGGCCTTGCCAGCCGATCTGCGCGGCTTCGGCGGACTGGGGCAATAGCGCGGTCTGGTAATTGACGTCCAACATCCGCGCCGTGTTCTCGGCGCGTTCTGTATAGCGGGACATCCAGAAGAGGTGGTCAGCGGTGCGGCTCAGCATGTCGGTGTCCTCTTCTTCTTCAAACTTCGAGAATCCAGGTGTCTTTGGTGCCGCCGCCTTGCGAGGAGTTGACGACCAGCGAGCCATCCTTGAGCGCCACGCGCGTCAGGCCGCCGGGTGCCATCTGCACCTCCTTGCCGGACAGCACGAAGGGCCGCAGGTCGATGTGGCGCGGCGCGATGCCGCTTTCGACGAAGGTCGGGCAGCTCGACAGGCTCAGCGTGGGCTGGGCGATGTAGCCGTCGGGCTTGGCGATCAGCGCGCGGCGGAAGTCCTCGATCTCGGCCTGGGTCGAGGCCGGGCCCACCAGCATGCCGTAGCCGCCGGCGCCGTGCACCTCCTTCACCACCAGGTCCTTCAGGTTGGCCAGCACGTAGGCCAGGTCCTCAGGGTCGCGGCAGACGCGCGTGGGCACGTTCTTCAGGATCGGCTTCTCGCCCAGGTAGAACTCGATCATCTTGGGCACGTAGGGGTAGATCGACTTGTCGTCGGCCACACCGGTGCCGATGGCATTGCAGATCGCCACGTTGCCCGCGCGGTAGGCCTGCACCAGCCCGGCCGCGCCCAGCGTGGAGGTGGGGCGGAACGCGAGCGGGTCGAGGAAGTCGTCGTCGACGCGGCGGTAGATCACGTCCACGCGCTTCAGGCCGCGCGTGGTGCGCATCCAGACGAAGTCGTCCTTGACCACCAGGTCCTGGCCTTCGACCAGTTCCACGCCCATTTGCTGGGCCAGGAAGGCGTGCTCGAAGTAGGCGCTGTTGTACATGCCGGGCGTGAGCACCACCACGGTCGGCTCGGCCGTGGCCGGCGGCGCGGAGGCGCGCAGGGTTTCCAGCAGCAGGTCAGGGTAATGCGCCACCGGCGCCACGCGGTGCTGGCTGAACAGGTCGGGAAACAGCCGCATCATCATCTTGCGGTTTTCCAGCATGTAGCTGACGCCGCTGGGCACGCGCAGGTTGTCTTCGAGCACGTAGTACTCGCCGTTGCCCTGGGCGTCGGGGGCGCGCACGATGTCGATGCCGGCGATGTGCGAGTAGATGTGGTTGGGTACGTCCACGCCCATCATCTCGGGGCGGAACTGCGCGTTCTGCAGGATCTGCTCGGGCGGGATCACGCCGGCGCGGAGGATTTCCTGGTCGTGGTAGACGTCGTGCAGAAAGCGGTTGAGCGCGGTCACGCGCTGGACCAGGCCTTTTTCCATCGTCGCCCACTCATGCGCGGGGATGATGCGCGGGATCAGGTCGAACGGGATCAGGCGCTCGGTGCCCGAGCCGTTCTCGTCCTTGGCGCCGTAGACGGCGAAGGTGATGCCCACGCGGCGGAAGATCATTTCCGCCTCTTCTCGCCGGACCCGCATGGCGTCCAGCGCCTGCCCCTGTAGCCACTGGCCGTAAGTGCGGTAGTGGTCACGCACCTTGCCGGATTCGGCTGGCAGAGTGCTGTACATCTCGTCGAATTTCTGCATAAAGGGGCTATCTCCTGGCCAGGGAGGATAGCAATTTCCAGGCCGCATTTCCGAGATGCAGCGCTGGCGCGGTGATTTACTCGGCTGCGACCAGCGTGGCCGGTGGCTCGTGCTGCCAGTAGCGCCGCGCGGTCTGGCGCTCGCAATGCAGGGTGGCCGGCGCGCTGCTGGACCAGCGCGCCGCGCCGCAGGCGGGGCTGGCGACCAGGTCGGCGCCCTGCGTGGCATAGCGCGCCGCCACGGCCGGCGCGGGGTGGCCAAAGCGGTTGCGGTAGCCGGCCTGCACCAGGGCCCAGCGCGGCGCCACCGCATCCAAAAAGGCGGCGGTGGACGAGGTCTTGCTGCCGTGGTGCGGCACCAGCAGCAGGTCGGCCGACAGCGGCGCGCTGGCGCGCAGCAGTGCAGCTTCTTGCGCCGCCTCGATGTCGCCCACCAGCAGGGCGCTGGCGGTGTTGCTGGATATGCGCAGCACGCAGCTCAGCGCATTGCTGCGCGCCTGCGGCGTGTAGTCGGCCGGCTGCGGGTGCAGGAACTCGAAGCGCACGCCATCCCACTCCCACTGCTGGCCGGCCAGGCAGCGCTGCACGGGCCGCAGCGCCTGCAGCGGATGGCTGCCTTCCACCGAGCTCATCAGCGCCGCCTGCGGCTGCTGCGCCAACACCGATGCGGCGCCGCCGGCATGGTCGTTGTCGCGGTGGCTGACCACCACCGCATCCAGCGTCTCGCCCATGGCCTGCAGCAGCGGCACCAGCACGCGGTGGCCGGCATCGCTTTCGGCCGAGTAGCGGGGGCCGGTGTCGTACAGCAGCGCATGGCCGGCGGTGCGCACCAGCACCGCGTTGCCCTGGCCGATGTCGGCGGCCAGCAACTCGAAGTCGCCCACGGCCGGCCGTGGCGCTTGCCAGAACAGAGCCGGCAGCAAAGGCGCGAGGCCCAGCAAGCGCAGGGCCGGCGGCAGCCGCATGCACAGCAGCGCGCCACCAAAGACACCGGCTGCCGCAGCCCAGAGCGGCGCGGTTGGGCGCGACAGCACGGCATGCGGCCAGGCCGCCATCCAGCCCAGCACCGCGCCCATCGCCTGCACCGCCAGCGCGGCGGCGTCCCACAGCGGCGGCAGCAGCACGCCGGCCATGGCCAGCGGTGTGACCACCAGCGTCACCCAGGGGATCGCCAGCAGATTGGCCGCCAACCCGACCACCGAGGCCTGGCCAAACAGCAGCAGCGTGAGCGGCGTCAACGCCAGCGTGACCACCGCCTGCTCGCGCAACACCTGCGCGGCGCGCATCTGGAAATTTGAAAGAAAAGTGGCTCCAGCCCAGGTACTGCCTGGGATACCAGCTACGAAGTTGGTAGCAAACAGCACGCCTACTGCGACAAAGCTCAGCCAGAAGCCGGCTTGCAGCAGGGCCCATGGGTCCAGCGCCACCACCGCCGCGCAGGCCGCCAGCCAGACCTGCGGCCAGGGCCAGCGCCGGCCCGAGAAGCGCAGCAGCGCCACCACGGCCAACATGCAGATGGTGCGCTGCGCCGGCAAGCCGCCGCCGCTGAACAGCGCATAGGCCGCGGCCAGCAGCACGCCGCCCAACAAGGCCGCCTGCTGCGCCGGCCACCACAGGCACAGCCGCGCCGAGCGCCGCCACAGCCAGCCCACCACGCCGCTGGCCAGCCAGGCGAACATGGTCACGTGCAAGCCAGAGATGCTGACCAGGTGCGCCACGCCGGTGGCGCGGAACACATCCCAGTCGGCGCGGTCGATGGCGCGCTGGTCGCCGGTGACCAGCGCCGCCACCACGCCAGCGGCGCGGCGGCGGGCGTCGAAGCCTTCCTGGGCCTGCGCGGCTTCGGGCGCCAGGCGCGCGTAGATGGCATCGCGCACCGCCTGCCGGGCCCGCTCCACCGGGTGGCTCCAGCCTTCTGACAGCCGCACCGGCGCGGGGGCGCTCTTGCCGGTGCGCACATTGCCGGTGGCCTGCACGCCTTGCTCCCAGGCCCAGAGTTCGTAGTCGAAACCATGCGGGTTGCGCGCGCCGTGCGGCGCCTTCAGCCGCACTGGCAGGCGCCACTGCTCGCCCGCGCGCAGCGCCGGCAGGCTTTGCCGAATCGCCAGCGGGTCGGCGCCCGAGAACGCGCCCTGGCCCCACCACCCCAGGTCCACCAGCGCTGGCACACGCACCGGCGTGCCCTCCAGCGTGGCCGATTCCACCTCCAGGCGCAGCCGCAGGCCGGTGGCGGTTTGCTGCGGCATGGCGGCGATGGTGCCGGTCAGCAGCAGCTCGCGCCCTTCCAGTTCTGGCGCCAGGGCCTGCGATGCAAAGTGCGCGGCCCGCAGCCCGGTGGCGCCAAAGCCCAGCGCCAAGGCCGCAAGGGCCAGCACCAGCGCGCCACGGCGGCGGATGCGGCGGAACCCCAGCGCGGCCAGGCCGGCGATGGCTGGCAAGGCATAGACCCAGATCGGCCACAGCGCCGGCTGCAGCAATTGCAGCGCGGTGCCCACCACCAGCCCCGCCAGCGCCGGTGCAAAGCCCGCGCGGCGCGGCGCGTCGTCGTCATCAGACGCGGCCGTGGCACCAGCACCAAGGGGGAGGGCGGACATGGCGGGATCCTAAACGCGTGGGCCGCTGTCACAGCCCCGGGCTTGCCTCTTGCTAGTATGGGTGTGCCCTCCCTCACAAAGTCCGCGCATGTCCATTCACGCAGCCCTGCACCACGTCACGCATTACCGCTACGACCGTCCCGTTGTGCTGGGCCCCCAGGTGATACGCCTGCGTCCGGCGCCGCACTGCCGCAGCAATGTGGTGTCCTACTCGCTGCAGATCGAGCCGGCGCAGCACTTCATCAACTGGCAGCAAGACCCGTTTGCCAACTACCTGGCGCGCCTGGTGCTGCCCGAGAAGGTGACCGAGTTCAAGGTCACGGTCGACCTGGTGGTGGAGATGGCGGTCTACAACCCGTTTGACTTCTTCCTGGAGCCCGAGGCCGAGCACTTTCCCTTTGCCTACACCGAGTCGCAGGCGCAGGAGCTGGCGCCCTACCTGGCGGTGGAGCCGGCCACGCCGCTGCTGGCGGCCTACCTGAAGCGCATCGACCGCAGCAAGCGCGGCACCATGGATTTCATGGTGGACGTGAACCGCATGGTGCAGCAAGACGTGCGCTACCTGATCCGCATGGAGCCCGGCGTGCAAACGCCCGACGAGACGCTGGAGCGCGCCTGCGGCTCCTGCCGCGATTCCACCTGGCTGCTGGTGCACCTGCTGCGCCACTGCGGGCTGGCCGCGCGCTTTGTGTCGGGCTACCTGATCCAGTTGGTGCCGGACGTAAAGGCGCTGGATGGCCCGAGCGGCACCACGGTCGATTTCACCGACCTGCACGCATGGTGCGAGGTCTACCTGCCCGGCGCCGGCTGGGTCGGGCTCGATCCCACTTCTGGCTTGCTGGCGGGCGAGGGCCATATTCCGCTGGCGGCCACGCCCACGCCGTCGAGCGCCGCGCCGATCGAAGGTGCGCTGCTGACCTCGGCCGAGGCCGAGTTCAGCCACGAGATGACGGTCACCCGCTTCTACGAATCGCCGCGCGCCACCCGCCCCTATACCGACGCGCAATGGGCCGAGATCCTGGCCTTGGGCGACAAGGTAGAGAGCGAGCTGATCGCCGGCGACGTGCGCCTGACCATGGGCGGCGAGCCCACCTTTGTCGCCACCGAGAACCGCGACGCCGGTGAATGGAACACCGCCGCGCTCGGCCCCACCAAGCGCGCGCATGCGGTCACGCTGGTCGAGAAGCTGCGAGCCGAGTACGCCCCCAGCGGCTTCCTGCACGTGGGCCAGGGCAAGTGGTACCCGGGCGAGCAACTGCCGCGCTGGGCCATGGGCATCTACTGGCGCACCGACGGCAAGCCCTGCTGGCAAGACCAGGCGCTGCTGGCCGACGAACGCAGCCCCACGCACTGCAGCAGCGCCGACGCCGAGCGCTTCACGCGCCGCCTGGCGCAGGAGCTGGGCCTGACCGACGCCTTTATCGAGCCCGGCTACGAAGACACGCTCTACTACTTGTGGCGCGAACGCAAGCTGCCGGTCAACGTCGATGTGTTTGACGCCAAGCTGGGCGACGAGTTGGAGCGCGCGCGCCTGCGCCGCGTGTTTGACCGCGGCCTGGACGCCGTCACCGGTTGGCTGCTGCCGCTGCAGGCCGGCCTGCGCCCGGATGCGCCGCGCCCCCAGCCCGGCCAACCGCCGGCCGTGTCCTCGCTCGACACCGCCTGGTCTACCGGGCCCTGGTACTTCCGCGACGGCCGGCTGCACCTGGTGCCGGGCGATTCGCCCATGGGCCTGCGCCTGCCGCTCGATGCGCTGCCCTGGATTCGCAACGAAGACATCCCCTACTTGGTCGAGGTTGACCCCAGCGTGCCGCGCGGCCCCTTGGCCGCCAAGGCCGGCACGGGCAAAGCCGCACCAGCACCTGCTGCCAGCGCCATCGCGCGCAAGCCCGAGCGCTTCGAATCCGCCAGCTGGACCACGCGCACCGCGCTGTGTGTGGAGGTGCGCGACCCGGCCCTGGCCAATGGCCCCGAGGCCGAAGCCGCCGCGCGCGAGAAGGCCCGCAAGGAGGGCAAGAAGACCGGGCTGCTCTACGTCTTCTTGCCGCCGTTGGCGCACCTGGAAGACTACCTCTCGCTGCTGGCCGCCGTTGAGGCAACCGCCGCCGCGCTGGGCCTGCCGGTGATACTGGAAGGCTACCCGCCGCCGCGCGACCCGCGCCTGCAACTGCTGCAGGTCACGCCCGACCCAGGCGTGATCGAGGTCAACATCCAGCCCGCGCACAACTGGCGCGAGCTGGTGCACGGCACTGAGTTTCTTTACGAGGCAGCCTTCCAGTCGCGCCTATCGGCAGAAAAGTTCATGACTGATGGCCGCCACACCGGCACCGGCGGCGGCAACCACTTTGTGATGGGTGGCGCCACGCCGGACGACAGCCCTTTCCTGCGCAAGCCCGAGCTGCTGGCCAGCCTGATCCACTACTGGCACAACCACCCGTCGCTCAGCTATGTGTTCAGCGGCATGTTCATCGGCCCGACCAGCCAGGCCCCGCGCGTGGACGAGGCGCGCAACGACCAGGTCTACGAGCTGGAAATCGCGCTGAAGCAGATCGCCAAAGCACGCGCCGAGCACGGCGAGGCGATGCCGCCCTGGATCGTCGACCGCACGCTGCGCAACATCCTGATCGACATCACCGGCAACACCCACCGCGCCGAGTTCTGCATCGACAAGCTGTACTCGCCCGATTCCAGCACCGGCCGCCTGGGCCTGCTGGAGTTGCGCGCTTTCGAGATGCCGCCGCACCCGCAGATGAGCATTGCCCAGCAACTGCTGCTGCGCGCGCTGGTGGCACGCTTCTGGAAGAAGCCCTACCAGGCGCCGGTGGCGCGCTGGGGCACGACCTTGCACGACCGCTTCATGCTGCCGGCTTTCCTGCAGGAAGACCTGGAAGGCGTGATCGAGGAAATGCGCCAGGCCGGCTACGCCTTTGATGCCGAATGGTTTGCGCCGCATCTGGAGTTCCGCTTCCCGCGCATTGGCTCGGTCGAGGCCATGGGCCTGCAGCTGTCGCTGCGCACCGCGCTGGAGCCCTGGCATGTGATGGGCGAGGAAGTGGCCGGCGGCGGCACCGTGCGCTACGTGGATTCATCGCTGGAGCGCATCGAGGCGCGCGTCACCGGGCTGCACCCGCACCGCCACACGGTCACCGTCAACGGCCGGCCGCTGCCGCTGCAGCCCACCGGTACCGAGGGCGAGTACATCGCTGGCGTGCGCTACAAGGCCTGGAACCCGTATTCCGCCCTGCACCCGACGATTGGCGTGCACGCGCCGCTGACCTTCGACATCGTCGATATCGCCCTGGGGCGCTCGGTGGGCGGCTGCGTCTACCACGTGGCACATCCTGGTGGCCGCAACTACACCACGCTGCCGGTCAATGCCAATGAGGCCGAAAGCCGGCGCCTGGCGCGCTTCTTCCGTACCGGCCACAGCCCGGGCGCGCTGAAGGTGCCAGAGGCGACGACCGGCGTCGCGGGTAGCAAAGAGTTTCCGTTCACTTTGGATTTGCGCCGATAAGCTGAACTGAGCGCCGCCGTCGCCGGTGCGACAATGGCGGGTTCCGTGGAGCGCACACTGAACACTCTCTTCTCAGGCACTGACGCCGAGCCCCCCGCCAGCCTGGCCGCCTCGCTGGCGGCTGCGGCTGCGCACGGCCATTTCGACGAGCTGCGCGGCCATGCCGCGCGCGGCTCGGCCGAGGCCGGCCTGGCGCCGGACTGGGCGCGCTTCTTCGAGCACCTGGGCTCCGACGGCTTCGAGGACCTGGACCGCCGCATGGCCGAGCTGCGCCGGCAGATCCATGACAACGGCGTCACCTACAACGTCTACGCCGACGCCGAAAGCGGCCCGCAGCGCCCCTGGGCGGTCGACCTGTTCCCGCTGATCCTGGCGCCCGACGACTGGCAGCGCATCGAAACCGGCGTGCTGCAGCGGGTGCGCGTGATGGACCGCGTCATGGCCGATGTCTACGGCCCGCAGCGCCTGCTGGCCAGCGGCCTGCTGCCGGCCGCGCTGGTGCTGGGCAACCCGGGCTACCTGCGCGAGATGCATGGCAGCGTGCCGCCCGGCGACACCTTTCTGCATATTGCCGCTTTTGACCTGGCGCGCGGCCCCGACGGCCACTGGTGGGTGGTGTCGCAGCGCACCCAGGCGCCTTCGGGCCTGGGCTACCTGCTGGAGAACCGCCTGGCCATATCGCGCCAGTTCCCCGAGGCCTTCGACGCCATGCAGGTGCAGCGCCTGGCCGGCACCTATAGCGCGCTGGTGGCGGGCTTGAAGCGCATGAGCGCGGCCGGTGACGATGCGCTGATCGCGCTGCTCACGCCCGGCCCCTACAACGAAACCTATTTTGAGCACGCCTACCTGGCGCGCTACCTGGGCCTGCCCCTGGTCGAGGGCAGCGACCTTACGGTGCGCGACGAGCGGCTCTACTTGAAGACCCTGCAGGGCCTGAAGCCCGTGCACGGCCTGCTCAAGCGGCTGGACGACGAGTTCCTGGACCCGCTGGAGCTGCGCTCTGACTCCACCCTGGGCGTGCCCGGCCTGCTGCAGGCGGTGCGCGCGGGCAACCTGCTGGTGGCCAATGCGCCGGGCTCGGCCTTTCTGGAGTCGCCCGCGCTGCTGGGCTTTTTGCCGGCGCTGGCGCGGCACCTGCTGGGCGAAGAGCTGTCGCTGCCCGCGCTGCCCACCTGGTGGTGCGGCGAGCGCGCCGTGCTGGATGAGGTGCTGCCGCAACTGGGCGACTGCGTGGTCAAGCCGACCTATGCCAGCTCTCCGCACCACGACAGCTTTGATTCGGTGCTGGGCGACACGCTCAGCCGGCGCGAGCGCGACGAATGGGCCGGCCGCATCCTGCGCCGCAGCGACGAGCACACGCTGCAGTCGCAACTGCCGATCTCGCAGATGCCGACCTGGCGCTCGCTTACCTCCAGCAGCCATGGCAGCGGCGGCATTGCGCCGCGCTCGGTCATGCTGCGCGTGTTCGCGGTGTCAGACGGCCCGGGCAGCTGGCGCGTGCTGCCTGGCGGCATGGCGCGTGTGGCGGGGGCGGGCGCCGGCAGCGGCATCGCCTCGATGCAGCGCGGCGGCAGCAGTGCCGACGTCTGGGTGCTGGCGCCCGGCCATGTCGACCCGACCACGATGCTGCAGCCCACGCTGTCACCCGTGGCCCTGGCCCAGCGTGTGCGCCTGGTCACCAGCCGCGCGGCAGAGAACCTGTTCTGGCTCGGCCGCTACACCGAGCGCGCCGAGAACACGGTGCGCCTGGCGCGCCTGGCGCTGCAAGTGCTCAACGGCGACGACCAGTCCTCGCAGCCGCTGCTGGCCTGGATCTCGGCCATGGCCGAGGACAACGCGCTGGTGCTGCCCAGCGTGCCCGCCGCCACGCAGGCGCGCCGGGTGTTCGAGCGCTCGTTGATCGACGGCCTGGGCCGGCCCGAGCGCGGCAGCGTTGCCTTCAACCTGCAGGCGCTGCGCCAGGCTGCGGCCGGCGTGCGCGAGCGCATGGCGCACGAGCACTGGACCATCATCGTGCGCGCCGAAGAAGAATTCTTGCGCCGCAGCGCCGAGCACGCAGCCGGCGACGGCTACCAGGCGGTCGATGCGCTGCGCCTGCTCGAAGCCGCCAGCGGCCACCTGGCCGCCATCACCGGCGGCCAGACCGACCGCATGACGCGCGACGATGGCTGGCGCCTGCTGTCCGTGGGCCGGCACATCGAGCGCCTGTCCTTCCTGTCGCAGGCCATGGCGCTGGCCTTCGAGACCGGCGCCGTGCACGACGTCGCTGGTTTTGAAGGCGTGCTGGCGCTGTTCGACAGCACCATCACCTTCCACGCCCAGTACCAGCAGACGCGCGACGTGGCCGCGCTGCTGGACCTGCTGGTGATAGACCGTGACAACCCGCGCTCGCTTGGCTGGGTGGCGCAGCAGTTGCGCAGCCGCCTCACGCGTTTGGCCGGCCAGCGCCCGGGCGAACTGGGCGCGCTGCTGCCGGCCGTGCCTGACCCGGAAAAGTGGGACCTGGTCAGCCTGTGCAGCACGGTGGACGGCGATGCGGAAGCCCCGGGCGCGTTGGGCCTGCATGCCCTGCTGCAGCATTGCACCGAGGCGACATTCACGCTGTCGGATGCGATTGGTGCGCTCTATTTCACCCACTCGATAGACGCTCACGCGAGCATCGTCAGCTAGCGTGCCATGAAGCTGCACATCGTCCACGAAACCCACTACGCCTACACCCCGCCGGTGGAGACGGCGCAGCACCTGGTGCACCTGCGCCCGCGTGATACCGACAGCCAGACCTTGCTGCAGCACGAGCTGGTGATCACCCCGGTCGAGACCCGGCGCGGCGAGCGCACCGACGTCTATGGCAACACCCGCACCTTCTTCACTCTGCAGACCGTGCACGACGAGTTGCGCGTGGTGGCCGACAGCGTGGTCAGCACGCGCGAGCCGGCCGCCGCACCGCTGGGCGCTGGCGGCAGCCCGGCCTGGGAGGCGGTGCGCGAGCAGTTTCGCTACCGCGCCGGCGGCACCTGGGATGCGGCGGCGGAGTTTGTGTTTCCCTCGGAATACGTGCCGCGGCACGACGACTTTGCCGCCTATGCACGCGCCAGCTTTGCTGCTGGCACGCCGGTGCTGGATGCCGCCCATGCGCTGATGCGCCGCATCCACGCCGAGTTTCGCTACGAAAGCGACAGCACCGAGGTCGACACGCCTGCGGTAGAGGCCCTGGCCCAGCGCCGTGGCGTGTGCCAGGACTTTGCCCACATCATGATCGGTTGCCTGCGCGCGCTGGGGCTGCCGGCGCGCTACGTGAGCGGCTACCTGCTCACCACGCCCGCGCCGGGCCAGCCACGGCTGGTCGGCAGCGATGCCTCGCATGCCTGGGTGTCGGTTTACGCGCCGGGCGTGGAGGGCGCGGCCGGCGCCTGGTACGACTTCGACCCCACCAACGACCGCGCCCCGGGCGCGGACTACGTGACCCTGGCCATCGGCCGGGACTTTGGCGATGTCTCGCCCATGCGCGGCCTGTTGCTGGGCGGCGGCGAACACCAGTTGCAGGTGGCGGTCACGGTCGAGCCATTGGCCTGATGGTGCTATCTAATATATAGCTATAAGCCGGCGTGCGGCCTGCGTTTCAGCCACTTTTCATCTAAAAAAGGAAATTCCATGAGCGTCTACGACAAACTCCGCGAACTCGGCATCACCCTGCCACCAGTGGCCGTGCCGGCTGCCGCCTACGTGCCTTTTGTGCGCACCGGCAACCTGGTGTTCCTGTCTGGCCACATCGCGCGCAAGGATGGCAAGCCTTGGGTCGGCCAATTGGGCGGCGCCATCGCCACCGAAGAAGGCAAGGCCGCAGCCCGCGCCATCGCCATCGACCTGCTCGGCACGCTGCAGGCCGCCATCGGCGACCTGGACCAGATCACCCGCATCGTCAAGGTCATGAGCCTGGTCAACTCCGTGCCCACGTTTACCGAGCAGCACCTGGTCACCAATGGCGCGAGCGAACTGTTCGCCCAGGTCTTTGGCGCCGAGAAGGGCGCGCATGCACGCAGCGCCTTTGGCGTGGCGCAGATCCCGATGGGGGCTTGTGTCGAGATCGAACTGATCGCCGAGGTCGCCTAACGCCCAGGCTTGGCCGGCCGGGCAATCGCCTCGGCCGTGGCCGCTACATCCCGGTCCGTGAGCGTGTGCAAAAAGGCCACGACATCGCGGATCTCTGCCTCGCTCAGCCGCGGCGCCTCTCCCGGGCCGCGGTCGAATGGCGGCTCGGTGTTGACGTTGCGCGCGTACTGCGCCGGCAGATCGTCATAGCGCTGGTGCGGGCCGGCCTTGCGCGCGGGGTAGGGGTACCAGCGCTGCGGCTGGGTATCGCGGGTGACGTAGAAGCGCACCGCCTCTTCCAGGCTGTGCATCACGCCGTTGTGGAAGAAGGCCTGGCGCACTGCCACGTTGCGCAGGGTCGGGGTGCGGAAGGCGCCGCACAGCTTTGCGTTGTCGGGGCCGGCCAGGTCGGTGCGGTCTGGCCCGCACAGGCCCAGGTCGTAGAAGGCCGGGTCGCGGTTGACCGGTAGCGCCCGGTTGCGCGGCACGCCGATGGCGATGTAGCCAAAATCCGAGAAGGCCGGAAAGGCACCGTTGTTGGGGCTGACTTCGCTGATGTGGCAGGCCGCGCAGTTGCCTTTTTTCTCGTCGTTGAACAAGGCCAGGCCGCGCATCTCGTTGGCCGCCAGCGGCGCCTTGCCGCGCAGGTATTCATCGAAGCGGCTGCTGTAGGGATAGAACTCTTTCGGGTCCTGCTGGAACATCTCCAGCGCCAGCGTGGCCCATTGGAAGGCGCGCGCGTCGTCGTCCAGCGCGTCGGCGCCAAAGGTGTCGCGGAACTGCGCCGCATAGGGCGCGCCGCGCAGCTTGGCGACCACGGCTGCGGGGCTGGCGTTGGCCATTTCGTGCGCGGCCAGCAGCGGGATGGCGGCCTGCTCGTGCAAGGTGCCGGCACGCCCGTCCCAGCCATGGCCGCCGGCCGGGCCCTGGTCCACGCTCTCGTCAAAATCGTCGTCGAAGCGGTGCATGGTGAAGGGCGGCACGTTTTGCTGGTAGCGCAGCGAGGGCGCCGCGCGCGCGCCCAGTTGCCGGCCCGTTGCACCGCCCAGTTGCACGGACAGCGCATTGGGCGGGCCATAGGCATGTGCCGGGTCATGGCAACTGGCGCAGGACATGGCGCCGGATGCAGACAGCGAGCGGTCAAAGAACATCGCCCGGCCCACCGCCTGCATCTTGGCGAAGTCGGGCTGCGCCAGCATCTGCATGCGATTGGCCTCGGCCGCTGGTAGGGCCGCGGCCACAGGGCGCAGGGTTTGCGAGTGGGCCGTCCACAGGCCGGCCAGCAAGAGACAGGCGCAGCCGGCAGCAAGAGCCCAGCGCCGGTGGCGGCCAGAGGCGAGGAACATGGAAGAGCGCCTGGAGAGAAGAAGCAACCCGTCATGGTTGGCGCCGAATATGTCAGGCCCATGACACGGGCACCGTCACGGATTTGTCACGCCTGGAATCCAAGAATGCACGCTGCACAAAACCCATCACAACAGCAGCCCCACCATGCACCCCATTTTTCGACTTGTTCCCGTCGCCCTGGCGGCGTCAACCTTCCTGAGCGCCTGCGGCGGCAGTGACGGTGGCAGCACCGCCTACGACAGCCTGTTGCAGCGCGACATCCAGAACGTCGTCGTGATCTACGCGGAAAACCGCGGCTTCGACAACCTGTACGGCCTGTTCCCCGGCGCCGACGGCATTCCGGGCGTCAACCCCACGGCCAGCGGCAGCTATGTGCCGCAGACCGACCGCGATGCGGCCAGCACGGTGCTGGCCAAGCTGCCCAAGGTCTGGGGTGGCGTGACGGCCTCGGGCCAGGCCGTGACCGTGCCTGAAGGCAGCACCGCCAACCAGAACAACCAGCCGTTCCAGATCGACGCGGCCGCCGGCTTTCAAAGCACGGGCGTGAAGGTGGGGCAGGACGTGATCACGCGCGACCTGTACCACCGCTTCTACGAGAACCAGATGCAGATCAACGGCGGCAAGAACGACAAGTTCGCCGCCTGGGCTGACTCGGGCGGCCTGACCATGGGCTACTACGACGGCAGCGCAATGAAGCTGTGGAAGCTGGCGCAGCAGTACGTGCTGGCCGACAACTTCTTCATGGGCGCGTTTGGCGGCTCTTTCCTGAACCACCAGTACCTGGTCTGCGCCTGCGCGCCGGAGTATCCGAATGCCGACAGCTCGGTGGCCAAGACCTCCATCTCCGTGGTGGACCAGGACGCCTCGGGCAACTACCTCACCAGCCTGACGCAGGCTGCCAACTCGCCCGCGTCGGCCATCGCCGGCCCGCCGACCTTCGTCAACAGCAACACCATCACGCCCAAGAACTACGCAGGCGACGGCAAGTTCTACGCGGTCAACACCATGCAGCCGCCCTACCAGCCGAGCAGCAATGCACCGGCTGCGGGCGCCAGCAACCTGACCGCCGACCCGAGCAAGGCCAGCACCCTGCCGCCGCAGACCGCCACCACCATCGGCGACCTGCTGGACAAGAAGAGCGTGAGCTGGGCCTGGTATGCCGGTGGCTACAACACCACGCTGACTTCGGCCCTGTCGGATCGCAAGTTCGGCAGCCCGGTGCCCAACTTCCAGTTCCACCACCAGCCGTTCAACTACTACGCCAAGCTGGATCCCACCCAGACCTCTACTGCGGCCTACCGCACAGCCCACCTGAAGGACTTCGACAGCCAGTTCCTGCAGGACGCCGCCGCTGGCACGCTGCCGGCCGTGAGCTTCTACAAGCCGCAGGGCAACCTGAACCAGCACGCCGGCTATGCCAACGTGGCCGATGGCGACGCGCACATCGCCGATGTGATCGCCAAGCTGCAAGCCAGTCCGCAGTGGAAGAACATGCTGATCGTCGTGACCTATGACGAAAACGGCGGCTTCTGGGACCACAAGCAAGTACCCAAGGGCGATACCTGGGGCCCGGGCACGCGTATCCCGGCACTGATCGTCTCGCCCTGGGCCAAGCATGGCGCGGTCGACCACACGCAGTACGACACGGCATCCACGCTGCGCTTCATCACCCGCCGCTGGGGCCTGGATACCTTGCCCGGCCTGGCACAGCGCGACGCCGCGCTGGTCAAGAATGGTGGCAAGGCGATGGGCGATCTGACCGCTGCGTTGGACCTGACGCAGGTGCAGTAAAGCGCGCTGAGGCGGATGCCAAGAACACTGCGGATCTGGCTTTGCCAGAGGCCGCAGGTGTGGCCTGCTATTTCATGCCTTTGGCCACTTCCTGGCCTAGCTCCAGTACCGCCATCGCGTAATAACTCGACCAGTTGTAGCGCGTGATCACGTAGAAGTTCTCGGTGCCGGCCACGTAGCTCGGCACGTCGTTGCCGTTCTGCAGCTCCACCAGCGCCAGCGGGCCGGTGTGCTGCAGGGCTTCGCCTTCCAGCACCGCGCCCTTGGCGGTGAAAGAGGCCACGCTGAAGCTCGGCAGGATGTCGGGCGCCAGCAGCGCCTCGCGGTCCAGGCGTTCTGCATCAAAGGACACCGGGTAGGTCGCGGGCATGCCGGGCTTCCAGCCGTAGGCCTGGAAGTAGTGGGCTACCGAGCCAATGGCGTCGGCTGGGCTGCCAAACAGGTCGATGCGGCCATCACCGTCGAAATCCACCGCGTACTTGTTCCAGCTCGACGGCATGAACTGCGGCAGGCCCATGGCGCCGGCATAGCTGCCGCGCAGCGCGAACGGGTCGATGTTGTTGCGGTTGGCCAGGCTCAGGAACTGTTCCAGTTCGCTGCGGAAGAAGTCGCGGCGGTCATTGGCGCGTGGATGGCCGGTGGGGAAATCAAAGGCCAGCGTGGCCAGCGCGTCCATCACGCGGAAGGTGCCGGTCTGCTGGCCGTAGATGGTCTCCACGCCGATGATGCCGACGATGATTTCTGCCGGCACGCCGTACTCGCGCTCGGCACGGGCCAGGGTGGCCTGGTTCTGCTGCCAGAAGCGCACGCCGGCGCGGATGCGGATCGGCTCGACAAAGCGGCTGCGGTAGAGGCGCCAGTTCTTGGGCGTGCCCGCAGGCGGCGGCAGCATCAGGCGCGGCACGCTCGGCAGAAAGCGCGCCTGGCCGATGGCCTGGCGCACCCATTCGCGGTCGAGGTCGCGGCGTGCGGCCAGGTCGTCGGCAAAGCGCATGGCCTCGGCGCGGCTGGCGTAGTAGACGGCAGGCGCCGCTGGCGCGCTGGCTGCGGCCGGGCGCTTGGGCTGGGCTTTGGGCTTGGCCGTCGTGTGGCCGGCGGCCTGGGCATAGGCACTGGCGCAGGCCATGCCGGCGGCCAGCAGCAGGGCGGCCAGGCGCAGCGGGCGGGTGAGGGTATGGGGCATCGAGCTCAGGAGGTTGCAGGGTCGTGGAGCCGCGACCGGGCCGGCACCGCGGCGGGCCAGGGCAGGCGCGCAAAATCTCGCCGCAGCGCGCGCAGGGCGGCGCGGCGCGCGGCCGGGGCGGCGGCAGCATAGCGCTGCGCCTCCAGCCGCAGCAGCCAATCGCTGAGCGGCCGGCCGCCATCGCCAAAGCGCTGCGTCACCTGGGTGGCCAGGGTGCGCGGTGGTGTGGTTGCCAGTGCCGTCAGGCCGGCGCGCTCCAGCCGGCGCCGTGCGCGGGCCAGCAGGTGCAGCCAGGGGTCTTGCCGGCGGCGCAGGGTGGCGGCCCAGGCCACGGCCACCAGGCTGGCGGTGGCCAGCAGCAGGGCGAGGACGCGCACCAGGTCTTGCCAGTCGGGTGCGCTGATGCCCAGGCGCTTGAGCAGGTTCAGCTGGCGGTCTTGCGTGTAGTTGAGCACCCACTGGTTCCAGCCGTTGTTGACGGCCTCCCAGGTGGCGCGCAGGCGCTGCACCAGCCCCGCGCCAACGACGGTGCCAAAGGCCTGGGCGAATGCCCCCTGTGGTGCCTGCAGGCGCAGCAGTTGGCCGATGCGGCTGGGGGCAACGGAGGCGGTCGGGTCCACCCGTACCCAGCCTTGGCCGGCTTCCCAGACCTCGGTCCAGGCGTGGGCGTCGCTTTGGCGCACGGTCCAGTAGCCATCGACGTTGTTGGGCTCGCCGCCCTGGTAGCCGGTGACGATGCGTGCCGGGATGTCCATGGCACGCATCAGCACCACGAAGGCCGAGGCGATGTGTTCGCAGAAACCGGCCTTGGTGTCGAACCAGAACTGGTCGGCGGTGTTGTCGCCATAAATGCCGGGGTCCAGCGTGTAGACATAGCCGCCGGTGCGCAGGCGCTCCAGTGCGGCCGCCACCAGCGCGCGCGTGGCGGCGGGGCCTTCGGCACCGCTGGCGCGCACCTGCTCCACCATCTGCCGGGCCAGTGCATGGGTGCGCGGGTCGAAGTCGTCGGGCAGCTCGGTGAAAGGGCGCAGCGCGGGCGTCATCTGCAGCGGGCCGTGGCGGAAGTCCGGGTAGCTCTCGGCCCGGTAGCGCAGCAGTTGGGTGATGGGCCGGCTGCCTATCCATTGCAGGTCGGGCGTGAGATAGGCGGCAGGCACGCCTTCGGGCTTTTGCGGCGCGGCGTCCAGCACCAGCAGCCAGGGATGGCCGTTGGGCTCCAGCGTGACCTCGTAGCGCACCGGGGCGCCGGCCACTTGCAGAGCGGCCGGCGGTTGCGCGCGTGAGGCGCCACCGTCGCCAAAACGCTGTTGCAGCGGGCGCCAGTTGCGGCCATCGAAGCGGGCCAGCACCGGGCCGCGAAAGTACAGATCCTGCTGCGGTGGGGCCTTGCCATCCGGGGTGTCGAAGCGCACGCGCATGGCCACGCCCTCGTCCAGCGCCAGTTGCGCGATGGTGCCCACCCGCATGTCGGCCGACAAGCCGCTGCGGCCGCGCGACGGGTCGCCCGGCACACCCCAAAGCGGTGCCAGCCGGGGAAAGAACAGGAACAGCGCCAGCATGATCGGCGCGCCCAGCAGCATCATGCGCACTGCCGTCTTTGCCGCCACGGACAGCGGTGGGCGGCCTACCGGCATGTGCGCCTGCACCAGGGCGGTGAGCAGGCCCAGCAGTGCCACCACCATGGCCAGCGCGGTCGGCAGGGACTGCGAGACGAAGAAGCTGGTCAGCATGGTGAAGAAGCCAAGAAAGAACACCACCATGGCGTCGCGCCGGGCGCGCATCTCCAGTGTCTTGAGCGCCAGCAGCATCACCACCAGGGTCACGCCAGCCTCGCGGCCCGCGATGGTGCGGTAGGTGGCCAAGGTCGCCGCCACGCAGATCACCAGCAGGGCCAGCAGCCACCAGCGGCCCGGCAGCGGTGCCGAGCGCCAGGCCAGCCGCGCGCGCCACAGCAGCGCCAGCGCGGCCACGGCGCTGGCCCAGGCCGGCAGATTGCCGACTTGCGGCAGGATCACCCAGGCCACGACCAGCAGCAAAAACAGCGTGTCGCGGCTGTCACGTGGCAGCGTGGCCAGGCGGGTGAACCAGGAGCGGGGGCTGTCGGTCAGCATCGTGCCAGTGCCTCCAGGCATTGCCGCTGGTGCGCCGGGCCTTGCGCCGGCTGCAGCGTGGCGCCGGGCAGGCGCAGGCCGTAGGGCACGCCCAGGCGTTCGGCCTGCAGCACCCAGGCGCACAGGCGCGACAGGCGCTGCTCCAGCGCGGGCGCGCCGGTATGGGCCAGGTCAAACCACAGGTCCTGCTGCTGCGTGTGATGGGTGTCGCGGCTGACCAGGTCGTCGCTGCCGGCAGCGATGGCGCGCGCTGCCTTCTTCCAGACCACCATGCGCAGCGGGTCGCCGCGCTGGTAGGCGCGCAGGCCATCGATCTCGCCCGGGCCGCGCGCCTGCGCCTGCACCGGCGCGTTACCCGCGGTGGACGCGCCAGTCGGCAGCGGCGGCGCGGGGGTTTCTGGCGCGGGGTAGACCAGCACCTGCGCAGCGGGGCGCCAGACCGTCCAGACACGGAAGGTGCCCAGCGGGAAGCGCGTCTCTGCGGTGAGCATGGGCACCGCATGCAGGCCGCGCCCGGGGGGCACGAAGGACACCTGCACCGTGGCCATGCCGCCCCCGGGTACATCGGTCCATGAATAGGCCTGGCTGCCGCGCACGGCCACGGCCAGCGCGTGGCGCGGCGCGGCGCGCGCGCTGGAGAGCTGGATGTCCAGCACCGCAGCGCTGCCGGCAAAGGCCGGCTCGGGCGGCGCCAGGTGCAGCGTGGTGCCGCGCAGCGTGCCGTGGCCCAGGTACATGCCCACCGCCGCGGCACCGGCCAGCAGAAAGGTCAGCAGATAGCCCAGGTTCAGTTCGAAATTGATCGAGGCCACCAGCAGCACCAGCAGCGTGGCCACCAGTGCCAGGCCGGCGCGCGTGGGCAGGATGTAGACGTTGTTCTGCGTCAGCAACTGGGTGTCCTGGAGCGGCAGGCGGTTGGCCAGCCAGCCGCTGATGCGGCCTGTATGGCTCGGCGTGACGGATGCAGTCGGAGTCGCCATGTCAGTGCTGCCTCGTTGGGCATGGCCCGTAGCGCATGGCACAGGCGCGGCCCAACCCAGAAACGCCGCGGAACCGGCTTTGCCGGGCCGCTGGTGTTGCCCCCGGTGAGGGGGTTGGCGGCCACACGTAGTGGGCAAGCCTGGGGGAGAGCTTCATGTCAGGGCAGCGGCACTGCGTCCAGCATGGCGCGCACCTGCTCGACCGCGCCGCGCCCGGCCTGGCCAACCGGCACCAGCCGGTGCGCCGTGCACTGCGGCAGGATGGACTGCACATCGTCCGGCGCAACGTAGTCGCGCCCGGCCAGCAAGGCCTGCGCCTTGGCTGCGCGCAGCAAGGCCAGGCCGGCGCGAGGCGACAAGCCCTGCAAGAACCAGCGGCCCGAGCGCGTGGCCGCCAGTAGTGCCTGCACATAGTCCAGCAGCGGCTCGGAGGCGTGTACCGCCAGCACCTGCTGCTGGATGGCCGCCAACTCATCGGTGGACAGCAGCGGCAACAGGTGGTCCAGCATGTCGCGGCGGTCCGCGCCTTCGAGCAGCACGCGCTCGGCCGCGCGGTCCGGGTAGCCGAGCGAGATGCGCATCAGGAAGCGGTCGAGCTGCGACTCCGGCAGCTCGAAGGTGCCCAACTGGTCGTGCGGGTTTTGTGTGGCAATCACGAAGAACGGGTGGGGCAGGGCGCGGGTCTCGCCCTCGACCGTGACCTGCTTCTCTTCCATGGCTTCGAGCAGCGCACTCTGGGTCTTGGGGCTGGCGCGGTTGATCTCGTCGGCCAGCAGCACCTGGGCGAACACCGGGCCGGGGTGGAACACAAAGCCTTCGCGCCCACGCTCGTAGACCGAGATGCCCACCAGGTCGCCCGGCATCAGGTCGGCGGTGAACTGCACGCGTGAGAATTGCAGGCCAAAAGTGCGCGACAGCGCATGCGCCAGTGTGGTCTTGCCAACGCCTGGAACGTCCTCGATCAGCAGGTGGCCGCCTGCCAAAAGGCAGGCCACGCAGTCGCGGACCTGCGCCTGTTTGCCCACGATCACCGTGTTAAGCTGGCTTAGCAAGGCCTCAAGTTTTTGCTGTATCTGCATGGCATGGACGTTAGCCGAAAAAGAGACATGGAGTGGCTCCCCTTGAATAAAACCGGCTACTTCACCCATCGCGATTGCTGGCAGCATGAGATGGGTGCAGACCATCCCGAATGCCCGGCGCGCCTGGACGCCATCGAAGACCGATTGCTGCTGACCGGCGTAGGCGATGCACTGGAGCGGTGCGAGGCGCCGTTGGCCAGCCATGCCGACCTGCTGCGCGCGCATTCGGCGACCCACATCGACCGGCTGCAGGGCATGACCGCGCGGCTGGTCGAGGATATAGCAGCGGGCGGCCCGGCGCATGCCGCGATCGACCCCGACACCAGCCTTAACCCTTACACCTGGAACGCCGCGCTGCGCGCCGCCGGCGCGGCCGTGGCCGCGACCGACGCGGTGATCGCGGGCGAGCTGGCCAATGCCTTCTGCGCGGTGCGCCCGCCCGGCCACCATGCCGAGCGCGACCGCGCCATGGGCTTCTGCTTCTTCAACAACGTGGCGCTGGCCGCGCGCCATGCGCTGGAGGTGCATGGCCTGAAGCGCGTGGCCATCGTCGACTTCGACGTGCACCACGGCAACGGCACCGAGAACATCTGTGCCGGCGACGAGCGGGTGCTGATGGTGGGTTTCTTCCAGCACCCGTTCTACCCCTTCAGCGGCACCGAGAACCCGGCGCCCAATATGCTGAACCTGCCGATAGCGGCCTATACGCGGGGCATGGATGTACGCGAGCTGATCGAGATGATGTGGATGCCGCGGCTGGAGGCATTCCGCCCCGAGATGCTGTTCATCAGCGCTGGCTTCGATGCCCACCGCGAGGACGATCTGGGCCGGCTCGGCCTGACCGAACAAGACTTTGCCTGGATCACCGAGCGTATGAAGGATGTGGCGCGGCGCTTTGCGCGCGGGCGCATCGTGTCTTGCCTGGAAGGCGGCTACCACCTGGATGCGCTGGCGCGCAGTGTTGAGGC
Source organism: Xylophilus sp. GW821-FHT01B05 (assembly GCA_038961845.1). Classification (NCBI taxonomy): domain Bacteria; kingdom Pseudomonadati; phylum Pseudomonadota; class Betaproteobacteria; order Burkholderiales; genus Xylophilus; species Xylophilus sp. GW821-FHT01B05. The sequence continues at coordinate 4,365,613 of CP152408.1, read as the reverse complement.
GCACCTGCGGGTGCTGGCGGAGGTTTGATGGAGGCATTGCAACAACTGCTGGCCGATTTTCACGGCTCCAACCCCTGGCTGGGCCTGTTGCTGGTGGCGGCCTGCGTGGCGCTGGCCTATGGCGTGGCGCGCTGGTTCGGGCGTGATCGGCAGCCAGACGCGAATTCGGTCTGGTTTGGTCAGCGCATCGTGGACGGCGTGCTGTTCCCGCTGCTGGCGTTGGTGCTGGTCTACGCGGCCGGGCAGGTGGTGGCGCTGTACCTGCCGCTGTTCGTGCTGCGCATCGCGGTGCCGGTGCTGATGTCACTGGTGGTGGTGCGCTTGTGCGCGCGGGTGCTGGTGTCTGTGTTCCCGCAGTCGTCGGCCTCGCGCCTGGTCGAGCGCTTTGTATCGTGGGGCGCCTGGATCGTGGCGGTGCTGTGGGCCGTGGGCCTGTTGCCGGCGGTGCTGGGCCAGCTTGAGTCGATCACGCTGAGTTTCGGCAAAACCCGGGTGGACCTGCGCACTCTGCTGGAGGGCGCGCTCTCTGCCGGGCTGATGCTGGTGGTCACGCTCTGGATATCGTCCGCGTTCGAGCGCCGCATCCTGCGCAGCGCGGTCAGCGATCTGTCGCTGCGCAAGGTGGCGGCCAATGTGACGCGGGCGGTGCTGCTGCTGGTGGGCATGCTGTTCGTGCTGTCCATCGTGGGGGTGGACCTGACGGCGCTCTCGGTGTTTGGCGGCGCCATTGGCGTGGGCCTGGGCTTTGGGTTGCAGAAGCTGGCCTCCAACTACATCAGCGGCTTTGTGATCCTGCTGGAGCGCTCGCTGCGCATTGGCGACAACATCAGAATAGACACCTTCGAAGGCCGCGTCACCGACATCAAGACCCGCTACACCCTGGTGCGCGCGGGCAACGGGCGCGAGGCCATCATCCCGAACGAGACCTTCATCACGCAGCGGGTAGAGAACCTGTCGCAGGCCGACCTCAAGTTCAACATCACCACCGACATCACGGTGGGCTACGACAGCGACGTGGCCCTGGTGCAGCGCCTGCTGAGCGAAGCCGCAGCGGCCCAGTTGCGCGTGCTGCAGACGCCCGCGCCGGTGGCCTACCTGATGAGCTTCGCGCCGGATGGCCTGCTGTTCACACTCAATCTGTGGGTCAACGATCCGTCCAACGGGCAGGCCAATGTGCGCTCGGCGGTGAATATCGCCATTCTTGAATCGCTGCGGGCGGCGGGAATCAATATCCCTTATCCGCAGCGTGTGGTGCATGTGACGCCAGCGCCGCCCGCAGTCGCCTCTCTATAATAAAAAACGAACGGTCGTGCTTTTAACGGGCCTTGCGATGGGCTCTGGCACGACAGCCGGTCGGCCCCTGCTTTTGGTTAAGTGAACGCTTAACGAAAATTGTTGGGCATAAAATTGACCGGATCCGAGCGCTATCAACCATTGTCAAAGGAGCCGCAGCAATGAAGGTTTTGGTACCCGTGAAGCGGGTGGTGGACTACAACGTGAAGGTTCGGGTGAAATCCGATCAAACGGGCGTGGACATTGCCAACGTGAAGATGAGCATGAACCCGTTCGACGAGATCGCCATTGAAGAGGCGGTGCGTTTGAAGGAAAAGGGCGTAGTGACTGAAGTCATCGCAGTGAGCTGCGGCGACGCCAAGTGCCAGGAAACCCTGCGCACCGCCCTGGCCATTGGCGCCGACCGCGCCATCCTGGTCGAGACCACCGCAGAGCTGCAACCCCTGGCCGTGGCCAAGCTGCTCAAGGCTCTGGTCGACAAGGAACAGCCCGGCCTGGTCATCCTCGGCAAGCAAGCCATCGATGACGACGCCAACCAGACCGGCCAGATGCTGGCGGCTTTGGCAGACCTGCCGCAAGCCACCTTCGCATCGAAGGTTGAGGTTGCTGGCGACAAGGTCAACGTCACCCGTGAAGTCGACGGTGGTCTGGAAACCCTCAGCCTCACGCTGCCGGCCATCATCACGACCGACCTGCGCCTGAACGAGCCGCGCTACGTCACCTTGCCCAACATCATGAAGGCCAAGAAGAAGCAGCTCGACACGGTCAAGCCCGAGGACCTCGGCGTTGACGTCAATCCGCGCCTGAAGACCCTCAAGGTCAGCGAGCCGCCCAAGCGCGGTGCCGGCATCAAGGTGCCCGACGTTGCCACCCTTGTCGCAAAACTCAAGACCGAAGCCAAGGTAATCTGACCATGAGCGCACTCGTCATCGCTGAACACGACCACCAGTCGATCAAGCCCTCTACCCTCAACACCATCACCGCCGCGCTGGCCTGCGACGCAGACGTGCATGTGCTGGTTGCCGGCCAGAACGCCCAGGCCGCGGCCGACGCCGCTGCCAAGATCGCTGGCGTGAAGAAGGTCATCCTCGCCGACGGCGCCAGCCTGGCCGATGGCCTGGCCGAGAACGTTGCGGCCCAAGTATTGGCCATCGCCGGCAACTACAGCCACATCCTGTTCCCGGCCACCGCCGGCGGCAAGAACGTGGCCCCGCGCGTTGCTGCCAAGCTGGATGTCGCCCAGATCAGCGACATCACCAAGGTCGACGCGGCCGACACCTTCGAGCGCCCGATCTACGCCGGCAACGCCATTGCCACCGTGCAAAGCAGCGACAAGGTCAAGGTCATCACCGTGCGCACCACCGGTTTCGACCCGGCGGCAGCCGAAGGCGGCAGCGCTGCGGTAGAGAAGACCGACGCCGTTGCCGACAGCGGCAAGAGCAGCTTTGTGGGCCGCGAAGTCACCAAGAGCGACCGCCCTGAACTCACCGCCGCCAAGATCATCGTCTCCGGTGGCCGTGCCCTGGGCAGCGCCGAGAAGTTCAATGAAGTCATGACGCCGCTGGCCGACAAGCTCAGCGCCGGCCTGGGTGCCAGCCGTGCCGCAGTTGATGCGGGCTACGCCCCCAACGACTGGCAAGTGGGCCAGACCGGCAAGATCGTCGCGCCGCAGTTGTATGTGGCCGTGGGCATCTCCGGCGCCATCCAGCATCTGGCCGGCATGAAGGACTCCAAGGTGATCGTGGCGATCAACAAGGACGAAGAGGCTCCGATCTTCTCGGTGGCCGACTACGGCCTGGTGGCCGACCTGTTCACGGCTGTGCCGGAGCTGGTCAAGGCTCTGTAAGCAGCAAGCGGCGCCTTCGGGCGCCGTTCCTGTCTCAAGGGACAGCAGAAGAAGAAAAAATGCGGCTGGTGCGTGTGCCACCAGACCAGCAAATGGCAGCAGACATCCGCAAGCGGAGGAGACCAATATGCGAACGCTCCATGCCGGCCGCAAGGCCCGTGGTTTTTTTCTGGGGGCTTGCGCCGCCTGGGCCGCGGCATCCGTGCAGGCGGCCTCTCTGGTGGTGCTGCAGGTCGCACCCCTGACCGGGGTGCAGGCCCCGATGGGGCGTGCCTACGAGGCCGGGCTGCAACTGGCCTTTGCCCAGTTCAACGCCGCTGGCGGGGCGGCGGGCAATACGCTCAAGCTGGTATCCAAGGACGACGGCTCCCGGCCGGAAGACACGGTCAGCCTGACGCGGGCCAACGTGGCCGAGCAGCGCCCGCTGGCGCTGGCGGGCTACTTTGGCACGCGCGGCGTGGGCGACCTGATCGCCAGCGGACTGCTGGAGCAAGAGAAGCTGCCGCTGGTCGGCTACCGCGCCACGCAACTGGCCGGTGACCTGCCGCTGGTCTACAGCGTGCGGGCCGGGCTGGCGGAGCAGGTCGACAAGATCATGCAGCACCTGGCCACGCTGGGCATCAGCAAGCTTGGCGTCTTCATGGAAGACGATGCCCAAGCCCAGGCCGTGCGCACTTTGCTCACAGACAGCGCGGCGCGCCGCAAGCTGACGCTGGTGGCTGTGGCAACCGTGCCCCCCAATTCCAGCAAGGTACAGCCTGCCGTGGCCGCGCTGCGGGCCGCGGGGCCGCAGGCGATCCTGATCCTGGCTGGCGCGGCCAGCGCCGGTTTTGTCGAGCTGTATCGCTCGGATGGTGGCGGGGCGCAGCTGTTTGCGAGTTCAGACATCGATGTGGAGCAGCTCTCGCGCCGGCTGGGCGAGGAGCAGCTTGCGGGCATCTCGATCGCGCAGGTCACGCCCAGTCCGACCAAGCTCAGCACGCGCCTGGTGCGCGACTTCCAGCAGGCGCTGAAGGCGTCAAAAAGCCCGACTCCTGGCGGCCACGCCATGCTGGAGGGCTATATCAACGGCCGCGTGCTGGCCGAGGCGGTCAAGCGCGCCGGCGCCAACCCCACGCGCGACAGCCTGGTCAAGGCGCTCGACAGCATGGACCGTTTCGACCTGGGCGACTACGTCATCAGCTTCCGCCCGGGTGAGCACACCGGCTCGCGCTACGTTGATCTGTCCATCGTTGCGGGCAGCGGCCAACTGCGGCAATAAGAGACCCCACCACAGGAACACTTTCGTGAGCTACATCGCCCCCCTCAAGGACATGCTGTTCGACATCGAGCACCTGGCCCGCATCGACCGTATCGCCCAACTGCCCGGCTTCGAGGATGCCGGCCTGGACACCGCACAGGCCGTGCTCGAAGAGTGCGCGCGCTTCACCCAGGACGTGGTCGCGCCACTGAACCAGTTGGGTGACACGCAGCCGTCGAGCTGGAAGGACGGCGCAGTCACCACCACGCCCGGCTTCAAGGAGGCGTTTCGCCAATACGCCGAAGGCGGCTGGCAGGGCCTGCAGCATCCGGTGGATTTTGGTGGCCAGGGCTTGCCCAAGACCATTGGCGCGGCCTGCGGCGAGATGCTCAACTCTGCCAACCTGAGCTTTGCGCTGTGCCCGCTGCTGTCCGACGGCGCCATCGAGGCGCTGCTGACCGCCGGCAGCGACGCGCTCAAGGCCACCTACCTGGAGAAGCTGGTGAGCGGCCAATGGACCGGCACCATGAACCTGACCGAGCCGCAGGCCGGCAGCGACCTGTCGCTGGTGCGCACGCGCGCCGAGCCGCAGCCGGATGGCAGCTACAAGGTCTTTGGCACCAAGATCTTCATCACCTATGGTGATCACGACATGGCGGAGAACATCGTGCACCTGGTGCTGGCGCGTGTCGCCGGTGCGCCAGAGGGCGTGAAGGGCATCAGCCTGTTCGTGGTGCCAAAGTTTCTGGTCAATGCCGATGGCAGCCTGGGCGCGCGCAACGATGTGCAGTGCGTCTCCATCGAGCACAAGATGGGCATCAAGGCCTCGCCCACGGCGGTGCTGCAGTTTGGCGATACGGGCGGGGCGCTGGGCTTTTTGGTGGGCGAAGAGAACCGCGGCCTGGAGTACATGTTCATCATGATGAACGCCGCGCGCTATGCCGTCGGCGTGCAGGGCATTGCCGTGGCTGAGCGCGCCTACCAGCGCGCCGTGGCCTATGCGCGCGACCGCGTGCAGAGCCGGCCGGTGGATGGCTCGCTGCCGCACAGCGCGCCCATCATCCACCACCCCGACGTGCGTCGCATGCTGATGACCATGCGTGCCTTCACCGAAGGCTGTCGCGCCATGGCGGCCGTGGCGGCGGCGGCCTATGACGCCGCGCACCATGGCCCCGACGCCGATGCGCGCGCCCAGAACCAGGCCTTCTATGAGTTCCTGGTGCCGCTGGTCAAGGGCTACAGCACCGAGATGAGCCTGGAGGTCACCTCGCTCGGCGTGCAGGTGCATGGCGGCATGGGCTTTATCGAAGAGACCGGCGCCGCGCAGTACTACCGCGACGCCAAGATCCTGACCATCTACGAGGGCACAACGGCCATCCAGGCCAATGACCTGGTTGGCCGCAAAACCGGCCGCGACGGCGGCCGCACCGCCAAGGCGATCGCAGCGCAGATCGAGGCCACCGAGGCCGAACTGGCACAGCGTGGCAGCGATGCCGCACTTGAGGTGCTGCGCGGGCTCAAGGCCGTGCGCCTGGCTTTCATCGACGTGGTGGACTTTGTCGTGGCTGGCTCCCGGACTGACCCGAATGCGGTCTTTGCCGGCTCCGTGCCTTACCTGATGCTGGCCGGCAACCTGGTGGCGGGCTGGCAGCTGGCGCGTTCGCTGCTGGTGGCCGAGGACTGTCTCGCGCGGGATAGCGATGCGGCCTTCATGCAGGCCAAGATCACCACTGCGCGCTTCTACGCCGGCCACATCCTGGCGCGCGCGCCGGGGCTGCGCGACAGCATCGTCGACGGCGCCGGCAGCGTGACCGCCCTGGCACTTGAAGCTTTCTGATTTGCTACTTAAATAATAGCTAAGTGCCCTAGTCGGTAGCCGATTTCAGCCACTTTTTATCTAAAAACTGTCGCCACGCCATGTCCAGACTTCCATCGCCGCTCGACCGCCTGCCGCTGCCCATCATCGGCTCGCCGCTGTTCATCGTCAGCAATCCCCAACTGGTCATTGCCCAGTGCACCGCGGGCGTGGTGGGCTCCATGCCCGCGCTCAATGCGCGCCCGGCCGCGCAGTTGGAAGACTGGCTGGCCGAGATCACCGAGACCCTGGCAGCCTGGGACAAGGCGCACCCCGACCAGCCCGCCGCGCCCTTTGCCATCAACCAGATCGTGCACAAGTCCAACGACCGGCTGGAGCACGACATGGAACTGTGCGTGAAGTACAAGGTGCCGATCCTGATCACCTCGCTGGGCGCGCGCGAAGACATCAACGCCGCCGCGCACAGCTATGGCGGCGTGGTGCTGCACGACATCATCAACAACAAGTTTGCGCGCAAGGCCATAGAGAAGGGCGCCGACGGCCTGATCGCGGTGGCTGCGGGCGCCGGCGGCCATGCGGGCGTGAAGAGCCCGTTTGCGCTGATCCAGGAAATCCGCCAGTGGTTTGACGGCCCGGTGGCGCTGTCGGGCGCCATTGCCACCGGCGGCGCGGTGCTGGCAGCGCAGGCCATGGGCGCGGACTTTGCCTACATCGGCTCGGCCTTCATCGCGACGGCAGAGGCGCGCGCCAGCGAGGCCTACAAGCAGGCCATCGTCGACGGCAACTCGGACGACGTCATCTACAGCAACCTGTTCACCGGCGTGCACGGCAACTACCTGGCGCCCTCGATTCGCGCCGCTGGCCTGGACCCTGAGAATTTGCCTGAGAGCGACCCGAGCAAGATGAACTTCGGCGGCGATGCCAAGAAGGCCTGGAAAGACATCTGGGGCTGCGGCCAGGGCATTGGCGCCATCAATGAAGTGCTGCCCGCCGCCGAGCTGATTGCGCGCCTGCGCCGCGAGTACGCCGAGGCCCGCAGCCGGCTGATCGCCTAAAATCCACCTTTCCCCAAAAGGCCCGCTTGCGGGCCTTTGCCTTGTCCGGCACTCGCTTTCCTTTCACCATGTCCGCTCCTGCCAATGCCCACCGCATGCCGGTGATCGATGCGCTCAAGGCGATTGCCTGCGTGTTCATCATCTGGCACCACCTGGCGTTCTATGGGCCGATGTCGGACATTGCCCGGCCGCTGGCGCCGGCCCTGCTGGATTGGCTGGCCGAGTACGCGCGCATGGCGGTCCATGTGTTCCTGGTGGTCGGCGGCTTCCTGGCCGCGGCCTCTCTGGCGCCGGAAGGGCGACCGCGCTTCGAGCGGCCGCTGGCGCAAATCCTGCGGCGCTATGCGCGCCTGACCGCGCCCTACCTGGCGGCGCTGTGCGTGAGCGTGCTGGTGGCCGCCCTGGTGCGCCCGGCGCTGCACAACCCGGCGGTGCCGGACGCGCCCACCATCGAGCAGTTGCTGGCCCATGGCCTGCTGGTGCAGGACCTGGCCGGCGAGGGCGGGCTGTCGGCCGGCGTCTGGTACGTGGCGATCGACTTCCAGCTGTTTGCGCTGACGGTGCTGCTATTGGCGCTGACCCGGCCGCTGCAACGGCGCTGGCCGCGCCACGGCACGCATATCGGGGCCGTGCTGGTGCTGGTGATTGCGATGCTGTCGCTGGCCATCTTCAACCGGCACGCCGAGTACGACGACACCGCGCTGTACTTCTTTGGCTCTTACGGGCTGGGCATGCTGGCCTGGTGGGCGGGCCGCTCGCGCCACCCGCGGCGCTGGATCGTAGCCATGCTGGTGCTGGGTGTGCCGGCGCTGGCATTGGACTGGCGCGGGCGCCTGGCCACGGCGCTGGTGGCCGCGCTGGTGCTGGCCTGGGCGCAGCGCAGCGAGCTGCTGCAGCGCTGGCAGGCGCACCCGGCGCTGCTGCGGCTGGGGCGCATGTCGTACTCGGTGTTCTTGATCCACTTCCCGGTCTGCCTGCTGGTGGCGACCTGGGTCAGCCGCAACTGGCCGGCCGACCCGGCGGCCAACGCGTGGGGCATGCTGGCAGCCTTTGTGCTGTCGGTGCTGGCGGGCACGGCGCTGCACTACGGCGTGGAGCGCCGGGCGGCGTCGGTGCGTACATTGGCGCTGTTGTTTGCCGCATTGCTGGCCTGCGGCTGGCTGGTTCGCTAAGCAGCCTTTGCCGTTCTGAGGCATCATCGCCGCCTTCCGGCGCGGTGCGGGCTGCTGGCGCTGCGGCTTCTTTTCTCTTCCGTCTCCCATGAAAACCTCTCTTTTGCGGACCGCGCTGGTGCTCGGTCTGCTGTCGGCCATTGGGCCGTTCGCCATCGACATGTACCTGCCGGCGTTGCCTTCCATTGGGCAAAGCCTGGGCGCAGACATTGGCGCGGTGCAGATGAGCTTGATGGCCTTTTTCATCTCGATGGGGCTGGGGCAGATCGTCTACGGTCCGGTGTCCGACATGCTCGGGCGCAAGCCGCCGCTGTACTTCGGGCTGCTGGTGTTTGCCGCCGGCAGCATTGGCTGCGCGCTGGCGGGCGACGTGCACACGCTGATCGCCTTCCGCTTCGTGCAGGGCCTGGGCGCCTGCGTCGGCATGGTGATACCGCGCGCGGTGGTGCGCGACCTGCACACCGGCCATGATGCGGCGCGGCTGATGTCGCTGTTGATGCTGGTGTTCAGCGTCTCGCCCATCCTGGCGCCGCTGACCGGCAGCCTGCTGATCGAATGGACCGGCTGGCGCGGTGTGTTCTGGGCGGTGACGGTGGCGGCGGTGCTGGGCCTGGCACTGCTGGGCACCAGCCTGCCAGAGACCCGGCCCGCGCATGAGCGCGTGGACAGCAGCGTGGGCAGCGCCTTGCGCGGCTACGGCGTGTTGCTGCGCGACCGGCATTTTCTGGGGCTGGTGTTCATCGGTGCGTTTGGCATCTCCAGCTTCTTTGCCTATCTGGCCAACTCGTCTTTCGTGCTGATCCAGCATTACGGCCTGACGCCGCGCATGTACAGCATTGCTTTCTCGGTCAATGCCGTGTCCTTTATTGGCGCGTCGCAATTCACGGGCTGGCTGGGCGCGCGCTGGGGCTTGCACCGCACGGTGCGCGTGGCCGTGACGGGCTATGCCATCACCATGAGCCTGCTCTTGGCGCTGGACCTGCTGGGCTTTGACCAGTTGCCTGTGCTGGCCGGGATGCTGTTCATCGGCTATGGCTTTTTGGGCCTGGTGATACCGACCACGGCGGTGCTGGCGCTGGAGGAGCACGGCAGCATTGCCGGCACCGCCTCGGCGCTGATGGGCACGCTGCAGTTCGTGACCGGCGCCGCGGTGATCGCCGTGGTGGGCCTGTTCGTGGACGGCACGGCGCGGCCCATGGTGGCGGGCATTGCCGGCTGTGCGCTGGTGGCCGCGCTGTTGACGCGGCTTACGCTGCATGGCCGTGCCGATGCACTGCACGCGCCTCACAAGCCGTAGCTCAACTCCCGGGCCCGCCCCCAGAACACGCGGTACATGAAGATGGTGTAGACGATGATCACCGGCAGCGTGATCGCCACGCCGATGAAGATCACCACCAGCGACTCGTGCGCGCTGGCGGCCTGCCATACGGTGAGGCGGTCCAGCACGATGAAGGGGTAGATGCTGTAGGCCAGCCCCAGGAAGGCCATGATGAAGATGCCCACCGTGCTGCCGAACACCACCCAGCCATAGCCCGCGGCCACGATGCGCGGCCGGGCGATCACGTGCCAGGTGGCCCAGAAGGCGGCCAGGCAGGACAGCGGTATCGGCAGTAGCGCAAAGAGTTGCGGCAGGCCAAACCACTTGTCGAAGATCTCCGGGCTCACCAGCGGCGTGGCCAGCGATATGCCCAGCAGCGCCACGCCCATGGGCAGGATCACGCGGCGTGCCCAGGCCACCGCCTTCAGTTGCAGCGCGTCGCCGGTCTTCATGATCAGCCAGCCCGCGCCCAGCATGGCGTAGGCGGCCGGCAGCGTCAGCGCGATGCCGGCGGCAAACACCAGCGACAGCGCGCCCCGGTCAAAGCCGGTGATGTAGCTGCCCAGCATCCAGCCTTGCGCCACGGCGGCCACCAGCGAGCCGATGGAGAAGATGCGGTTCCACAAGCGCTTGTGTTCGTCGCGCGCCTTGACGCGGAAGTCAAAGGCCACGCCGCGCAGGATGAGCCCGATCAGCATCACCGCCACCGGCAGATAGAGCGCGCCCAGCACGATGCCGTGCGCCTGCGGGAAGGCGATCAGCAGCACGCCCACACCTAGCACCAGCCAGGTCTCGTTGGCGTCCCAGAAGGGGCCGATGCTGGCCACCATGACATCCTTTTCGGCGTCGGTGGCAAAGGGCAGCAGCAGGCCCACGCCCAGGTCGTAGCCGTCCAGGATCACATAGGCCAGCAGTGCCAGCCCCATTACGGCCATGAAGATCAGCGGCAGGATTTCGTTCCAGGTCATGTTCATGGCGTGGCTCCAATGAGTGTGGCTGGCGCGGCGGGCTTGGGCGGCCCGGCCATGTGCATCAGCACGCGCACATAGGCCACCAGCAGCAGTGCGTACACCACCAGGTAGGCGATCAGGGTGGACAGCACCATTTGCGGCGGGTGGTCGGCCACCAGGTCGGCGGTGCGCAGCACGCCGTAGACCAGGAAGGGCTGGCGGCCGATCTCGGTCACGTACCAGCCGGCCAGCGTGGCCAGCCAGCCGGAGAAGGTCATGGCGGCGAGCAGGCGCAACTGCCAACGCGAGAACGGCGCCAGTGCCGCGCTGACTTGGCGGCGCCGGCGCCAGAGCGTCCAGGTGCCCCACCAGGCGGTTAGCAGCATCAGTACGCCCAGGCCCACCATCAGGCGAAAGCTCCAGAACACCGGCGCCACCGGCGGGTGCGCGTTGGGGAATTCGTTCAGGCCCTTGAGCTCGGCGTTGATGTCATGCGCCAGGATCAGGCTGGCCAGCTTGGGCACGGTCACGGCGTAGTCGGTGCGGCCCGCCTTCTCGTTGGGCCAGCCGAACAGGGTGAGCGGCGCGCTCTTCTCGGTGTGCCAGATGCCTTCGATGGCGGCGATCTTGGCCGGTTGGTGCTGCAGCGTGTTCAGGCCGTGCATGTCGCCCGCAATCATCTGCAGCGGCGCGGCGATGGCGGCGGCGATCACGGCCGTGCGCAGGGCGCGGTGCGTGCCGGCGTTGGCGCTTTTGCGCAGGATCTGCCAGGCGCTCAGGCCCGCCACCAGAAAGGCCACGGTCAGCGTCGAGGCCAGCAGCGTGTGCGCCAACCGGTACGGGAAGGACGGGTTGAACACGATCTGCAGCCAATTGGTGGCGTGCATCTTGCCGTCGATCATCTCGAAGCCCGCAGGCGTCTGCATCCACGAGTTCAGGCTCAGGATCCAGAAGGCCGACAACGTGGTGCCGCAGGCCACGGCCAGCGTGGCGAACAGGTGCACGCGGTCTGATACGCGGCCACGCCCGAACAGCATCACGCCAAGAAAGGTCGCCTCCAGGAAGAAGGCGGTCAGCACCTCATAGCCCAGCAGCGGCCCGGCGATATTGCCGGCGCGCTCCATGTAGCCCGGCCAGTTGGTGCCGAACTGAAAGCTCATGGTGATGCCCGAGACCACGCCCAGCGCAAAGCTCAGCGCAAAGATCTTGGTCCAGAGGTAGTAGGCCTGCTCCCAGGCCTGCGCGGCCACCGGGTCGCGGCCCTTGTGGGCGCTGTGGCGCAGCCGGAAGAACAGCAAGAACCAGCACAGCGCGATGTTGATCGCCGGGAACAGGATGTGAAAGCTGATGTTGGCCGCAAACTGCATGCGGGAGAGAACCAGGGCGTCCACGCTCAACTCTCCTTGTTCGCCGACTTGCCGCGCAGGCGGTCCTTAAATTCAAGCACGCGGGTGACGGCCGCGCCCATGCCCATCAGCTGCATGGCGGTTTCCGGGGCGAGCTTTTGCACGTCGTCGAACCAGGTCATGAGCCGGTCGATCAGGTCGTGCATCTGGCGCATGCGCTCTTGTGCGTAGCGCTCTTGTTCGGTGCCGGGCGACTCCAGCAGGGCATTGCGCAGCATCGACAACGTGGGCTCGATCTCGCGGCGGCGGCGCTCTTCGGCCAGCACGCGGAAGATGTCCCAGACATCGTTGGGCGCCTCGAAGTACTCGCGCCGGTCGCCCGGCTGGTGGCGCAGCCGCACCAGGCGCCAGGACTGCAGCTCTTTCAAACCCATGCTGACGTTGGAGCGCGAGAACTCCAGCGCCTCGGCGATGTCGTCGGCATTGAGCGCGCGCTGCGAAATGAAGATCAGGGCATAGATCTGCCCCACGGTGCGGTTGATGCCCCAGCGGCTGCCCATTTCGCCGAAGTGGGCGACGAACTGGCGGTTGAAGGGAGGGAGGTAGTTGCTATCGGCCATGCGCGCATTGTCGCGCGACTTTGTTGAATTTTCAGTAATTACTGAAAATTCAACACAACCAACACATTGAGAAATTTAAAGAAAAAAGGCCTGTATCCCAGGTGCAGCCTGGGCTGTTAGCTATCAAAAAGTGATTTCTACGGTTGGGCCGGCCACGGTGTGGGTGGCGGGATCTCGCATACCGGGTCGACATCAATGCTCTTGAAATCGGCCGGCGAGACGATCTCCAGGTACTCCATGTCCGGCGAATAGTCGAACAGGTAGTGCCGTATGCCGGGGCGCTGGTGCACCACGTCGCCGGCCTGCACCAGGGTCACCTGGTCTTCGTACATGAAGCGGGCCCAGCCCTTGAGCATGTAGACGATCTGGAAGTCCGCCTCATGCCGGTGCCAGCCGGTGCCGGCCTCGGGCGGCAGGTTGGCCTTGACCAGGTGGGCGATGACCTTGCCATGCGTGGCCTTGGCAATGCCCAGGTCGCGGTAGAGGAAGAAGTCGCGCAGGCCACCCGAGACAAACTCGGTATCGCCAGGCTTCACGTGCGAGAACTCGGTTGCGTCAGATGGTGGCATGGGGTGCTCCTTCTCAGGCTCCGTTGCACAAAGCGTTCCAGAGAACGCCCGCAAAGCATGCACCAATCCGCCGCTTTGGGCCATGGCCGGGCAGCCGATAGCACGCCGCTAAAATCCAGCGGTTTGCCCTAGCGACCCCAGATGGCCTCCCAATCCTCTTCAGACGTTGATCGTTCGGTAGCTTCCGCAGAGCGGACCTTGGCGATTCTGGATGCGTTCCTGCAACAGGACGGGCCGCTCAAGCTCAAGGACATCGAGGATGCAACGGGCCTGTTTCGCAGCGTCATCCTGCGCTACATGATCTCGCTCGAGCGCATGCGCTACGTGCACCGGCGGGCCGACGGCCGCTACCAGCTGGGTTCGCGCATCTACCAATTGGGCAAGAGCTACGAGAACGGCTTTCAGCTCTCGGCCTATGTGTTGCCGGTACTCGCCAAGGTGGTGGAAGTCACCGGCGAGAGCGCGTCTTTCTACGTGCGTGAAGGCGAAACCCGGCTCTGCCTGTTCCGCCACGATTCGGCCCATTCGCTCAGGGTCAGCGTCAACGCGGGCCGGGTGGTGGCGCTCGATGCCACCTCCACCGACCAGGTGCTGCGGGATTTTGACGACGGCCGTGGCTACCAGCAGCATGACACCGCCAGCATCGTGCGCCAGTCCACCGGCATCCTCGACGAATGGACCGCCTCCATCTCTGCGCCGGTGCTGGGCGAAGGCAACCGCCTGGTCGGCGCACTGACGATCTCCGGCCCCAAGCAGCGCTTTGACATCCGCAACGAGAAGACGCACGAATTTCTGCTGAGCCAGGCCCTGTCGCTGGCCGCGGCATTGGGATGCAGCATCCCCATCGCTTCCCGCCCCAACCCGGCGGCTTGCTGACACTGCGCTGATCTGCTGTAGCGCCCCGCCTGGGGCGCGGCATGGTCGATTCCGCCGGCCAAAACCTTTGTTCCCACACAGCTCCGGGCTCCGCCACGCCCAGGGCTGCGTTGCGGCGTGCGGGTGCACCAATTCCATGCAAAACACGTGAATTGCACCAATTCGATGCAATTTATGGAATTTGAAGCTTCTCTCGTTCGGGTTTTCCCGGGCATAGATCGTGCTGAATCATGATTTCATACGTTGAGTATGAAAAACGTACTTCACTCGATCAAAAGGGGATTCGAATGACTTCAGGCCTCAAGCGTGTCATGCGCTCCGCAGTTGCCGGCCTTGCCTGTGCGACGCTATTCGTGGGTCTGGCGCATGCCGACCGCCTCAGCGACATCAAGGCGCGCGGCAGCCTGACCTGCGCCACGCTCTCGGGCTCCGAGCCGCTGGCCTACCAGGACCCGGCCACGCGCAAGTACATCGGCTTTGACGTGGATACCTGCGCCGCCGTCGCCCAGCACCTGGGCGTCAAGATGGAGCACAAACCGGTCACGGTCGAAGCGCGCATTCCAGAGCTGGCGCTGGGCCGGGTCGATCTGGTGGCCGCAGCCATGGGCTACACCAAGGAGCGCGCAGAGCAGGTGGCGTTCACGGCGTCGCACTACCAGATCCCGCTCAAGGTGATCGTGGCTACCAGCTCGGGCATCACCAAGTTCGCGGATCTTGCGGGCAAGAAGATCAGCGCCAACAAGGGCTCTACGCCTGAGCTGCATGCGCGCCGGGTGATCCCCAGCGCCGATGTCGTCACCTTCCAGGACGCTCCCACCGCTTTCCTGGCCCTGCAGCAGGGCAAGGTGCAGGGCTTTGCCATTGCGCAGGCTTCTGGCTCGCGCTTTGTCAGCGAGACCGGCGGCAAGTTCAAGTTCCTGGACGAGACGCTGGCCTGGGAGGCCACGGCGCTGGCGGTGAAGAAGGACGAGCCCGCGCTGCTGGCTGCGGTCAACAAGGCACTTGAAGAGATGGAGGCCTCGGGCGAGCTGGATGCGATGTGGGTCAAGTGGTATGGCCCGACCACCAAGTACAACATTCCCCGGGAGAAGAAGCTGACCCCGATCTCGCGCTTCTGACCCATGCTGACCCTGGATTTCGCCACCATCTTCCACGGCCGCTATGCGGACTGGTTGCTTGCCGGTGCGCTCACGACGCTGGCGCTGTTCGCCGTGTCGTGGGTAATGGGCTTTGTGCTGTCGCTGCTGGTGGTGTCGGCACGCTCGTCCGGCGTGAAGCTGCTGCAGGCTGTGGCCTTTGCCTTCGTTGGCTACCACCGCAATGTGCCGGGGCTGGTGCAGCTCTTTGTCTGGTACTTCGGCATCCCGCAGTTCCTGCCTGACGCATGGCAGATGTGGATCAACGCCCACGGCAGCGAGTTCATCTTCGGCTGCATCGCGTTGTCCCTGAATGCGGCAGCCTACATGTCGGAAGACCTGCGCAGCGGCATGCGCTCGTTGCCGCCATCGCAACTGGAAGCCGCGCGTGCGCTGGGGCTGAGCTATGTCTCGGCCATGCGCAAGGTGCTGCTGCCGCAGGCAATCCGCGTGGCCGTGCCGCCGTTGGTGAACCAGTCGCTGGGCTTGTTCAAAGCCACCAGCCTAGCCATGGCCATTGGCGTGGCCGAGATGACCTATGCCACCCACCAGATCGAGAACGAAACCTTCAAGACCTTCGAGGCCTTTGCTGTCGCCTCGGTGTTCTATTGGGTCTTCTCGTTCCTGCTGATGGCGCTTGGCCACCGCGCCAATCGCTGGCTGCGTCCACGGGGGAGCCGCTAAATGCTGCAGATACTTCACGACTATGGCCTGCTGCTGCTCATCGGGCAGTACCCCGAAGGGCCGCTGGGTGGCCTGGCGCTCACGCTGATCCTGGCGGTGACCGGCCTGGTGTGTTCCTTCCCGCTGGCAGTGCTGGTGGGCGTTGCCAGAACCAGCCGCATCCGCGCCATCTACCTGCCGGTCTCGACGCTGGTGCACGCCATCCGTGGCCTGCCCGTGCTGCTGATCATCTTCTGGGCCTACTTCATCGTGCCGCTGGTGATTGGCCGCAGCATTTCTGGCGTGACCACGGTGATCTGCGCCCTGGTGGTCTACGAGCTGGCCTTCATGGGCGAGGTGGTGCGCGCCGGCATCGAGGCCATTCCCAAAGGGCAGGTGGAAGCATCCCGCTCGCTGGGCCTGAACTACTTCCAGACCATGCGCCGCGTGGTGCTGCCGCAGGCGCTCTACCAGATGCTGCCCAGCATCCTGAACCAGTTCATCAACCTGATCAAGAACACCTCTCTGGGTTACATCATCAGTGTCAATGAGCTGACCTATTCGGCCTACCAGATCAACGCCCAGTTGCTCACGCGGCCGTTCGAGGTCTACGCCATTCTGGCGGTCATCTACTTCCTTCTCTGCTGGTCGCTGGGGCTGTGCATGTCCTGGATCGAGAAGCGGATCAAGCGCGATCGCCAGGTGCGACTCCGGAGTGCTTCATGATTTCATTTCAAAACGTCGAAAAATGGTACGGCGCCTACAAGGCGCTCAATCAGATCAACGAAACCGTGGACAAGGGCGAGGTCGTCGTGGTCTGCGGCCCCTCGGGCTCTGGCAAGTCCACGCTGATCCGCACCATCAACCGGCTTGAGCCCATTACCTCGGGCCGCATCACCGTCAACGGCGTGGACATCCACGGCAAAGAAGTGAACGTCAACCGGCTGCGCAGCGAGATCGGTTTTGTGTTCCAGCAGTTCAACCTTTTCCCGCACCTGAGCGCGCTGCAGAACATCATGCTGGCGCCTATGGATGTGCGGGGCCTGTCCAAGCAAGAAGCCAAGGACCGCGCCTTCGCCTTGCTGGAGAAGGTCGGCCTGCAGCACAAGGCCGATGCCTTTCCGCCCGAGCTGTCGGGTGGCCAGCAGCAGCGCGTGGCGATCGCGCGGGCGTTGGCCATGCAGCCGCCCGTCATGCTCTTCGATGAGCCCACCAGCGCACTTGATCCCGAGATGGTGGGCGAGGTCCTGCAGGTGATGCAGCAGCTCGCCAAGGAAGGCATGACCATGGTCTGCGTCACCCATGAGATGGGCTTCGCGCGTGAGGTGGCGAACCGCATCGTCTTCATGGACGAAGGCACCGTGCTGGAACGCGCCACGCCCGAAGACTTTTTCACGCGGCCACAGCACCCTCGTGCGCAGAAATTCATTTCAGACATCCGCCATATCTAGGCAGAGCTCCCATCCATTCAGAGGCCCAGCGTGTCGATCATTTCCTCCACACTTTCCCGCATCAAACCCTCCAGCACCATCGCTGCGAGCCAGCGTGCCCGCGACCTGGCCGCGCAAGGCCGCGACGTCATCGCCCTCAGCTCCGGCGAGCCTGATTTCGATACGCCCGACAACATCAAGGAGGCCGCAGTCCGCGCCATTGGCCTTGGCAAGACCAAGTACCCGCCGGTCAGCGGCATCCCGCAACTGCGCGAGGCCATCGTGGGCAAGTTCCAGCGCGAGAACGGCCTCAGCTACAAGCCGAGCCAGGTCATGGTGTGCTCCGGCGGCAAACAGGTGATCGCCAATGCCTTCCTGGCGACGCTGGATGCGGGCGATGAAGTCGTCATCCCCGCGCCCTACTGGGTGTCGTACCCCGAGCTCGTGGCCCTGTGCAATGGCGTGCCCGTTTTTGCTGCCACCACCTTGGCGAACGGCTTCAAGCTCACGGCCGAAGCGCTGGAGGCAGCCATCACGCCCCGCACCAAGTGGCTCATCCTGAATTCGCCCTCCAACCCGTCCGGCGCCGCCTACACCCGGGCGGAACTCAAGAGCCTGGCCGAGGTGCTGCTGCGCCACCCCCATGTGTGGGTGCTGACGGATGACATGTACGAGCACCTGGTCTACGACGAGTTCGAGTTCACCACCATCGCCCAGGTCGAGCCCGCGCTGCTGGAGCGCACGCTGACGATGAATGGTGTGTCCAAGGCCTACGCCATGACCGGCTGGCGCATTGGCTATGGCGCAGGCCCTGCCACGCTGATGAAGGCCATGGATTCGATCCAGGGCCAGATCACCTCGGGCGCCAGCACCATCTCGCAGTGGGCCGCGGTAGAGGCGTTGAATGGTCCGCAGGATTTTCTGGCGCCGCGCCGGGAAGTGTTTCGCCAGCGCCGCGACATGGTGGTGGCAAGCCTGAACGCCGCAGCCGGTCTGCAGTGCCCGACCCCGGAGGGTGCCTTCTACGTCTTCCCGTCGTGCGCGGGCCTGATCGGCAAGCGCACCGAGAGCGGCACCCGCATCAGCACCGATAGCGACTTTGCGTTGGAGCTGCTCAACGCCGAAGGCGTGGCCATCGTCCAGGGCTCCGCATTCGGGCTGGCGCCGCACTTCCGCCTGTCGTACGCGGCAGCCACCACACAACTCGAAGACGCCTGCGCCCGCATCCAGCGCTTCTGCAGCACGCTCCAGGACTAGACATGAGCAACACCTCTCAACCCGACATCATTCGCGACTTCGAGCGCGTGCCCGCCGCCATCGTCCAGCAGGCCGCGCAATACCAGCCCGCCATCCTGGCCGACGTGGCCGGCCGGCGCGGCGCCATGCATGGGCGCATCAAGGCGCTGCACCCGCGCATGAAACTGGCCGGCACCGCCTTCACGGTGGACGTGCGCCCGGGTGACAACCTCATGATCCACGCCGCCATCGCACTGGCAAAGCCGGGCGACGTGCTGGTGATCGACGGCAAGGGCGACCAGACGGCAGCCTTGATGGGCACCATCATGATGACGGCCTGCCAGCAACTGGGCATTGCCGGTGTCGTGATCGACGGCGCCGCGCGCGACAGCCTCGAGATCGACGAGATGGACTACCCGGTCTTCTCCGTTGGCACCAACCCGAACGGCCCGACCAAGAACGTGCCCGGCCGCATCGGGCACCCGGTCACATGCGGCGGCGTCACGGTGCACCCCGGCGACTTCATCATCGCGGACGCCGACGGCGTGGTCGTGGTGGAGCGCGAGAAGATCGAGGCCCTGCTACCCGCCGCCGCCAAGAAGGTGCGCGACGAGGCCGCCCGCATCGCCGCCATCAAGACCGGCGACACGGCCGCCAAGTGGCTTGATGCCGCCCTGCGCACCGCCGGTGTGCTGAAGGACGGCGAGACCTTATGAGCTGAGGCACCTGCGCCGCTACCCAAGCCGGCGCAGCAGGGGTAATATAACTGTATGAAAATACAGTATTCTTGGGTCACTGGAGCCGCATGGGTACACCCCGTATCCCTGTGGCGACTTGCCTGATGCGCCATGGACCCGGTCTTCATCCCCCTGCAAGCCCTCAAGGGCCGTGGCAGCGCCACACGCATCGCGCACCGCTTCGAGTCACAGCTTCGCGACGCCTATGACGATGGCTGGGGTTCGCTGGAGGAGCTGGCTGACCAGCGCCAGGCCCAGCCTGCCACCGAAGTGCGCTTCGAAGACGTGAAAAGCGTCATCAGCCGCAACGACTCGCCCGACATCCCCTTCGACGCTTCGCTCAATCCCTATCGCGGCTGCGAGCATGGCTGCATCTACTGCTTTGCGCGGCCCACGCACAGCTACCTCAACCTGTCGCCGGGGCTGGATTTCGAGACCAAGATCATCGCCAAGCGCAACCTGGCCGAGGTGCTGCGGCGCGAAATCTCCCGCCCCGCCTACCGCCCCAGCCACATCGCCATTGGCACCGCCACCGACTGCTACCAGCCGGTGGAGCGCGAGCTGCGGCTGACGCGCGCCGCCATAGAGGTGT
Source organism: Xylophilus sp. GW821-FHT01B05 (assembly GCA_038961845.1). Taxonomy (NCBI): domain Bacteria; kingdom Pseudomonadati; phylum Pseudomonadota; class Betaproteobacteria; order Burkholderiales; genus Xylophilus; species Xylophilus sp. GW821-FHT01B05. The sequence continues at coordinate 4,345,718 of CP152408.1, read as the reverse complement.
TGCACGAGGCGCGCCACCCGTTCGGCCTGGTGACCAAGTCCAGCGCGGTCGAGGCCGATATCGACCTGCTGGCCGCCGCTGCGGCAGAGAAGCGCGCGGCCGTCTACGTCACCGTCACCACGCTGGACGCCAAGCTGGCCCGCATTCTTGAGCCGCGCGCCGCCGCGCCGCACCGGCGGCTGCGCACCATCCGCACGCTGACGGAGGCCGGCATCCCGGTGGGTGTCAGCGTGGGGCCGCAGATCCCCTTCATCACCGAAGACATGGAGCAGGTGCTGGCCGCCACCTTCGAGGCCGGCGCGCGCAGCGCCTTCTACACGGTGGTGCGCCTGCCCTGGGAGGTGGCGCCGCTGTTTCGCCAGTGGCTGGAGCTGCACTACCCTGACCGCGCCGAGCGCGTCATGGCACGCATCCAGGAGATGCGCGGCGGCAAGGACTATGACGCCGACTTCGCCACCCGCATGAAGGGCAGCGGCCTGTGGGCCGATCTGATCCGCCAGCGCTTCGAGAAGGCCACCAAGCGCCTGGGCTTCAACCGCCAGCGCATACAGCTCGACCACTCGGCTTTCCGGCCGCCGGGGGCGGTGGGGCAGGGCAGCCTTTTTTGACGCGGCACTAACTCTCGATCGGGCAGTTGAGCCGCGCCAGCGTGGCGTCGACCCAGGCCGCGTCGTAGCTGCCGTTCGCGATGTCGGCAATCATCCTGGCTTCCACCACTTGCTTGTGCTCTGCGGCTGCCAGCAGCGATTGCACGTCGTCATAGGGCACGCACAGCAGGCCGTCGTCGTCGCCAATGACCAGGTCGCCTGGCGCTATGACCATGCCGTCGATGGCAATGGGTACGTTGATTTCCCCCGGGCCGTCCTTGTAGGGGCCGCGGTGCGTCACGCCGGCGGCGAACACCGGGAAGCTGCCGCTGCGGATGGCCGCCGCGTCGCGGATGGCGCCGTTGATGACGAGGCCGCCCAGGCCACGTCGGGTGGCGTCGCCCACCATGATCTCGCCGATCAGCGCGTTGGTGAGGTCGCCGCCGGCATCGACCACGATCACGTCACCGGGCTGTGCCAACTGCAGCGCCTTGTGGATCATGAGGTTGTCGCCCGGGCGGGCCTTGACGGTGAGCGCCGGGCCGGCCATGGCGCCGCTGCCGTGCATGGGGCGCAGGCGCGCGCCGCCGGCCGTCATGCGCGACATGCAGTCGCTGACGTTGGCCACCGGCACGCCGAGAAAGCGCTGTGCCAGCGCAAGGTCGACGGCTCGGCGCCGTTTGAGGATCTGGAGTCCGATCATGGGAAGTACCTGGGTGCAGAAAGTGGAGGGGATTTCTCAGTCGAGCTTGATGCCCGAGCCTTGAATGACGGGTGCCAGCCGGGCGCTGTCGGCGGCATAGAGCCGGGCCATGTCCTGCGGCGAGCCGCCCAGCACGTCGGCGCCGCTGGCGATGATCTTCTCGCGCACCTCGGGCATCAGCAGCAGCTTGTTGACCTCGGTGTTGAGCCGCTGGATCGTGTCCGGAGGCGTGCCGGCCGGAGCCATCAGGCCCCAGACGCTGGCCAGCTCGACACCACTAAAACCGGCCTCGGCGTAGGTCGGCACGTTGGGCAGCACTGGCGAGCGCTGCGGCGTGGTCACCGCCAGCGCGCGTACCTTGCCGCCCTGGATATGGCTTTGCAGCGTGGGGATGGAGCCCATGTACATATCGACCTGGCCGCCGATTAGGTCGGGCAGTGATTGGGCAATGCCACGGTAGGGCACATGCGTAAAGCGGATGTCTGCGCTCTTCTGCCACATCTCGAGCACCAGGTGCGTCACCGTGCCCGTGCCGGGCGAGGCAAAGGTGAGCTGGCCCGGTTTGGCCTTGGCCGCAGCGACCACGTCCGCCAGCGTCTTGTAGGGCGAATCCGCGCGCACCACCAGCACCGCAGGCCCGCGCGCCACCAGGCCCACGGGCACCAGGTCCTTGGCCGGGTCGTAGGACAGCTTGCCGTAGAGCAGGGGGTTGAGCACGACGTTGTCGGTCTGCGCCATGACCAGGGTGTAGCCGTCTGCCGGGGCCTTGGCCGTGCTGTCGAGCGCGAGGTTGCCACCGGCTCCTGGCTTGTTGTCGACCACCACGGTCCACTTCAGCGTCTCGGTCAGCTTGGCGGCGATCAGGCGGGTCAGGTTGTCGGTGCCGCCACCGGGCGGGAAGGGCACGATGATCTTCACCGGGCGCGCGGGATAGCCTTGCGCAAGCGCGGCGCCGGCGGCGGCCAGCAGGGAGGTCATGACGATCAGTCGTCGGGCGAGGTTCATAGCGGTCTCCTGGTTGTGTTCTGGTGGGAATGGGGTGCGGACCAGACTGGCCCGTAGGGGGAATGGAAGCCCGCGTGCGCGGCCCGGCTCAGGCTGTGGCGGGGTCGGCCAGCCAGGCCAGCGCGGCAGCGGTGTCGCCGCCGCCAAAGGCATGCGCGGACAGCATGGCCACGGTCTTCTCGAAGCGCTGCTGCACGCCCGGCAGCACCACCGGCTCTATGCCGGCAAGGCGCATCTGGCGCTGGGCTTCAAGCACTTCGTTCAGGCGCCGCCCGGCGTGTGTGATGTGCGTGCGCACCATGGATTCCATGGTCTCGCGCAGGCAGCCCTCGTCGATGTCCGAGAGCACCGTGTGCAGCTCTTCGCGCAGGCCTTTGCTTTCTGCCGTCACCAGGCATTCCACGGCGAGTGCCTCCATGCCCTTGGTGAAGATGCTGCGCAGCAGCTTGAGCGCCGCCGCGTCGCCCGCGCGGCTGCCGACCACGCGCACCGGCGCACCGCAGGCGGCCAGCAGCCGGCTGGCCTCTGCGGCGCCGTCGCCCGCGCACAGCAGGGGCGTGCGTGCGCCGCTCAGGTTCACCGCACCGGTGATCGCCACGTCGGCAAAGCGCTGGCCGCCGGCCAGGGCCAGCGCCTCGGCCTGGCGCATGTCGGCCGGGTCGGCCGTGGTCATGTCCAGGTAGAGCGCGCCGGCGCGCAACTGCGGCAGCGCGGCCCGCGCCACGTCCAGCGCCACGCTGCCAAAGACGGCGCTCAGCACCAGCCCGGCCTCTGCCAGCCAGGGGCCGGGCGCCGGGTGGATGGCCAGGCCATGCGCTTGCGCGAAGGCGTGCAGGGCCGCCGAAGGCTGCGGGTCGCAGATGCCCGCGAGCACGTGGCCGCTGCCCGCCAGGGCCTGCGCATAGCAGATGCCCACCACCCCGCCACCAAGAATTGCTGTCTTCATAAAATACAGAAAAAACACATTTGTGCGTTGAATCTGTATTGAATTCGGAAATTACGCGCTATTCATCGGTAAATACCCGTGAAATGTATTTTTAATGTTTTGATTGGCGGGTGGGGCGGCTGCTGCCGCGGAGTGGGCTCAGTCTTCGGCGCTGTCCGGCGTGGCCGGGCCGGTGGCGCTGACACGCTGCATCTCGAAGCGCATGAAGGACACGCTCAGGTGATAGGCCATGGCCTGCTCGGCGTAGGCGCGGTTGCGGCGCTTGATGGCCTGCGTGACCTGGCGGTGGTGCTCCAGGCTGTTGAGCATGTCCTCTTCGCTGTAGAAGTAGAACGAGCCGATCATGATCGGCGTGTCGATGAAGTTCTGCAGCATGGCCTTGAGCCGGCCGGAGTGCGCGGCCTCCACCAGCAGGTGGTGAAAGCGATTGTTCACGGCCTGTATGCGCTCCACGCGGTCACTGCGCCGCGACTTGACGTGCGTCAGCATCTCGTCGTTCAGGCGCTCAAGCTCTTCGATCTGCTCGGGGGTGGCGCGCTCTGCGGCCAGGCCTGCGGCATGCGGCTCGAGCAGGCAGCGCAGCTCGAACACCTCGGCCACGTCCCATTGCGTCCAGCCCGCCACGGTCGTGCCGCGGGCCGCGGCCTGCAGCAGGCCGTCGTCGATCAGGCGCTGCAGCGCCGCGCGCACGGGCGTGCGGCTGACCTGCATTTCTTCGGCGATGTGCTCTTCACGCAGGCGCGAGCCAGGCGGGTAGACGCCGGACATGATGCGCCGGCGCAGTTCTGCATAGAGGGAGTCGGTGATTTTTGGCATGGCAGGCGTCTGCGGCTCGGAGCGCCGCTATGCCTGCCATTCTGACAAGTCGCGCGCGTGGCTCAGTGCAGCATCAGCGCGCCGGCGGCCTTGCTCTTGCCGGCGCGTGCCGGCGGGTTGCACAGGCCGCAGACATAGTGGCGGGCGTTCTCGTAGGGCTCGGTGACGAAGCGGCCGCCGCATTGCGAGCAGGCGGTGGTCTGCAGCATGTTGGCATCGATGAACTTCAGCAGGCGCCAGGCACGGGTGAAGGACAGCAGGGGCTCGATCTCGGCCGCCGCCACCTGCTCGCCATAGAGGCGATAGGCCTTGGTCAGGGCATCCACCGGCTCCAGCGCCGCGCCCTTGCACAGGTACTCGTGGATGTTCAGGAACAGCGAGGAATGGATGTTCTCTTGCCAGGTCAGGAACCAGTCGGTGGAGAAGGGCAACTGGCCCTTGGAGGGCGACTTGCCGGCGATCTCCTTGTAGAGGCGGATCAGCCGCTCATACGACAGCGTGGTTTCCGACTCCAGCACCTGCATGCGTGCGCCCATCTGTATGAGCATCGCGGCGCGCTCGATCTGGCGCGATTCGTTGAGGACGCTCTTGGGTGCTGCTGCGGTCATGGCAAATCCTGCGAAAGAAACAAAGGTAGGGCCGAGAGAAGGACGCTGTCTTTTTCAAGAACACCGCGGAACCGGCTTTGCCGGGCCGCTGGTGTTGCCTCCTCGAAGGGGGTTGGCGCAAGCGACACGCAGTGCGCGAAGCCTGGGGGTGGTCTAAAGGACTTCGGATACGCGGCCGGCCATCAGGATGTTGGCGTGCAGGCGGTTGGTGGCTTCGTTGCCGACCTTCTTGGGCGTGCTGTGGTTGGTCAGCAGGTTCCAGACCATGTCGTCGTCGACGCGGAAGCGGCACAGCAAGGTGTTGCCGGAGGAGAGCTTGAGGACCTGTGCAGACGATAGCGAGGCCAGCAGTTCGGCTGATTCCTCATTGATGCCGAGTCGGAACACGGCGGCGGCCTTGTCCTGACGGATCAGGTTCTGGGCCAGCATCAGGTAGGTGAGGTTCGCTTCGCGGATCTCAGCCAGCAGTTGCTCGGTGTTCATAGTGCAATCCTTTCGAGGGGATCGGGGTGTGCAAGCAGGTCGCTGCATGTCCGATCCGATGAAATGGATTGTGAAAGCGCCCCAATCGGAAATTAAGTCGGGGAAGCGTCATCCGCGTTGTCTGGTTTTGTACGCGGCTTGTCAGAATTTCCCTTACACGGCGTTAAGCATTGGTGTCGTATCGGGGATATTTGCTGAAAAAACGGGCGCTTTGTACCGGAGCCCATGCCGCATGGACTCCGGCAAGTGTCTAGCGCGTATCGTCCCGTGCGGCGCCGGTCTCTACCGGCCGCGCCGGGTCGCTGCACCACTCGCTCCAGCTGCCCGCATAGAGCGCGGTCGGGGCGTAGCCGGCCAGTTCCATGGCCAGCAGGTTGGGCACGGCGCTGACGCCGCTGCCGCACTGGTGCACCACGCTCTCTGGCGTGCGGCTGCCCAGCAGCGCATCGAACTCTTGCCGCAGTTGCGCGGCCGGCTTGAAGCGGCCGTCGGCACCGAAGTTCTCGGTGAAGGGGCGGTTGCGCGCGCCCGGGATGTGGCCGGCCACCGGGTCCAGCGGCTCGACCTCGCCGCGAAAGCGCGGTGCGCCACGGGCGTCGATCACAGTCTGCGCATTGCTGCCCAGCCCGGCCTGCACGCCGGCGGTGACGACCAGCGTGCGCAGCGGCGGCTGCAGCGTGAAGAGCGACTGGAAGTGGCTGGGTTCTGGCTCGTGGTCGGTGGCGTCGGGCGCGCTGCCGCGCGTGGCACCGCCTGCCGCCTCCCAGGCCTGCAGGCCGCCGTCGAGCACTGCCACCGCATCGTGGCCGGCCCACTTGAGCATCCACCACAGGCGGCCGCAGTAGTTGGCGCCGTTGCGGTCGTAGACCACGGCCTGCATGTCGTTGGCAAAGCCGACAGAAGACAGCCAGGTGGCGAACTTCTCGCGGCTGGGCAGCGGGTGGCGGCCGCCCGAGGCGGGGCGGTCTGCCTCGCGCGCAACGATGGTGCCGTGCGCGCCGGGCAGCCCGTGCGGCGCGCTCAGCGCCTGGTCCAGGCTGGCATAGACCGCGCCGGCGATGTGGCGCTCAAGGTACTGCTGCTCGCCCGCCGCGGGCCGCTGCAGGTCAAAGCTGCAGTCGAAGACCATGGCGCGGCGGCCAGAGGCGCGCAGCGCCTGCAGCTCAGCGACAGAGATCAGGGTGGTGAAGGTGGTGCTCATGGCAGTTTTCTACCACGGCAGCAGATCACGTGCGGCACCAGTGTCGCGTCAAGCATGATCTGCCGGTGTGCGCTTGCCCTCGCCGCGCATCGCTGCGTTGCAGCCCTTGCCCAGGCGTAAAGCCTGGGCGGCGGCCTGCGCCTTGCGCTGCACGCCGATGCCTTCGCACCCATCCTTCACCTCACGCTTGACGCGACACACTAGTGCTCTTCTGCGGGTGTCTGGGGCGCGGCGCGTTGGCGCAGCACGGTGGCCGCGATGCCGCTGGCAATGATCAATGCCATGCCGGCCCAGCCCAGCAGCGGGATCTGGTCGCCAAACAGCAGGATGCTGTAGACCGCCCCGAACACGATGCCCGAGTACTGCAGGTTGGCCACCACCAGCGTGCCACGCTGCGAGCCGGCGGTGGCATAGGCGCGGGTCATGCAGAGCTGGCCCAGCGCGGCCAGCAGGCCAATCGGCGGCAGCCACAGCGCGGCGGGCCAGACCAGCGGCGACAGGCCCTCGATGGCGCTGGCGATGCCGCCGGCCACGGCCGAGCCGGCGGCAAAGTAGAAGACGGTGCGCGTCTCGGGCTCGCCCATCTTGGACAAGGCCATCACCTGCATGTAGGCAAAGGCGGCGGTCAGGCCGGAGAACAAGCCGATCATGCCGGCGAACATTTCGCCCGGGTTCAGCGTGGGGCGCAGCATCATCACCACACCGGCAAAGCCAGCCAGCACGGTGAGGATCAGGAACCCTTGCAGCGGCGGGCCGTCCTTGCCGCTGCCGGGGCGCCAGGCGATCAGGGTGCCGCCGATCAGGAAGGCGGCGATCCAGACGCTGCTCATGTAATTGAGCGTCATGGCCGTGGCCAGCGGCAGGTGGGCGATGGCATAGAACCACGAGCCCAGCGAGACCACGCCGATCAGGCTGCGCCAGGCATGCATGCCCGGGTAGCGCGTGGCCAGGCGGATGCCGCGCGAATGCGCGATGCCCCACAGCAGCAGCATGCCGATCAGCCCGCGATAGAACACCAGCTCGGCCGAGTTGAAGTGCTCGGACGCCATCTTCACGCAGACGCCCATGGTGGCGAAGAAGAAGGAGGCGAGCAGCATCCAGCCCGCGCGCATGTTGCGGAAATTCACGTTTTTTGAATGAAAAGTGGCTGAAACCCAGGTGTGGACTGGGATATTAGCTATCAAAAAGATAGTTTGTCGCGGCCCATGGCGCTGCGGTACCACTCGTGGAAGTGCTGCATGCCGTCTTCCATGGGGCTTTGGTAGGGGCCGCGCTCGTCGTCGCCGCGCTGCAGCAGCGCGTGGCGGCCGGCGTCCATGCGCTCGGCGATCTCGTCGTCCTCTATGCAGGTCTCCATATAGGCGGCCTGCTGGGCGTCGACAAAGTCGCGCTCGAAGGCAGCGATTTCTTCTGGGTAGAAGAACTCCACCATGTTCAGCGTCTTGGTCGGGCTGATCGGGTGCAGCGTGGAGACGGTCAGCACGTGCGGATACCACTCGACCATGATGTGCGGGTAGTAGGTCAGCCAGATCGCGCCGTACTGTGGCGGCTCGCCGTTGCGGTAGGCCAGCAACTGCTCTTGCCAGCGCTGGTAGACCGGGCTGCCGGCCTTGCCCAGGCGGTTGGCCACGCCCACGGTCTGCACCGAGTATTCCTGGCCAAACTCCCAGCGCAGGTCTTCGCAGGCCACGAACTGGCCCAGCCCCGGGTGGAACGGGCCGACGTGGTAGTCCTCCAGATAGACCTCGATGAAGGTCTTCCAGTTGTAGTTGCACTCGTGCAGCTCGACCCGGTCGCGCACAAAGCCGCTGAAGTCCAGGTCCGCGCGCGGGCCCAGCTGGGCCAGATCGGCCGCCACGTCGCGGTGCTGGCCGGGCGGGGCCTCGAACAGCAAGCCGTTCCACTCCTGCAGCGGGTAGTTGCGCAGGTTCAGGCAGGGGTCTTCGGCGAAGTGCGGCGCGCCCAGCAACTGGCCGTGGGCGTCATAGGTCCAGCGGTGCAGCGGGCAGACGATGTTGCCGCCGGCGTGGCCGGGCGCCGTGCCATTGAGCGAGCCGCTGCCCTTGAGCATCACCGCCTGGCGGTGCCGGCAGACGTTGGAGACCAGCTCCACGCCGCCATCGGCCGTGCGCACCAAAGCGCGGCCCTCGCCCTCTTGTGGCAGCGCGTAGTAGTCGCCTTTTTCAGGCACGGAAAGCTGGTGCCCCACATAGCGGGGCCCTTGCTGGAAGAGCGTCTCTCGTTCGCGCCGGAACAGCGCCTCGTCGAAGTAGCTGGAAACTGGTAGTTGGCTTGCGGCCTGCTGCAGTCGAAGACTTAAATCAGACATGGGTGACCTGACCTAAAGACTCCCCACAGGGAGAAACAGGGGGATGCGCCGAGGGCGCCAGGAGGTAAAAAAAGCGAAGCCGGCTGGGCGCCGGCCATTGGAGGAACCTTGGATTGTACCCGGCACCCCCTTCGGCGTCCTTCCAAGCCCTGGCCGACGGGGGTGCGATTATGGGCACGCCCTAGAATGGAAGGTTTCCCACGACGGAACGCATCCCGCCCCCTCCATGCCAAAGGCGCCCGCATCCTCTCCCGATACGACTCTGCCGGCCACCTACGAAGCCGCGCTCGAAGAGCTTGAGCAACTGGTGGCCCGCCTGGACGCGGGCCAGCTGCCCCTGGACCAGTTGCTGGCCGGCTACCAGCGCGGCGCCGCCCTGCTGCAGTTCTGCCGCGACCGGCTGCAGGCGGTGGAAGCCCAGATCAAGGTGCTGGACGACGGCGTGCTCAAGCCGTGGACATCGCCATGAGCGCGCCAGTGATAGAGGCCGGCGTTGACGTGGACTTCCAGGCCTGGAGCGCCAGCGGCCTGGCCCGCGTCGAGGCCGCCCTGGACCGCTGGGTGGCGCGCGACGCGCCAGCCTCGCTTGGCGAAGCCATGCGCTATTCCGTGCTTGACGGCGGCAAGCGCCTGCGCCCGCTGCTGGTGCTGGCCGGCCGCCAGGCGGTCGCGCCCTTCGACCCCGACATTCCCGGCCCGGACGGCGAATCCCTGCGTGCCGGCCTGGACGACGCGGCCCTGCGCGCGGCCTGCGCGGTGGAACTGATCCACGCCTATTCCCTGGTGCATGACGACATGCCCTGCATGGACAACGACGTGCTGCGCCGCGGCAAGCCCACGGTGCACGTGCGCTTTGGCGAGGCCGACGCGCTGCTGGCCGGCGATGCACTGCAGGCCCTGGCCTTCGAGCTGCTGGTGCCCGAGGGCGCGGCCGTGCCGGCCTCGGTGCAGGCCACGCTGTGCCGGCGCCTGGCCAGCGCCGCCGGCCATGCCGGCATGGCCGGCGGCCAGGCCATCGACCTGGCCAGCGTGGGCCTGGCGCTGACCGAAGACCAATTGCGCCGCATGCACCGCCTCAAGACCGGCGCCTTGCTGGAGGCCAGCGTCATGATGGGCGCGAGCTGCGGCGCCGCGCCTGCCGCCGCGTTGTCTGCCTTGCAGCGCTACGGCGCCGCGCTGGGCCTGGCCTTCCAGGTGGTGGACGACATCCTCGACGTCACCGCCGACTCGGCCACGCTGGGCAAGACCGCCGGCAAGGACGCGGCCCAGGACAAACCCACCTATGTATCGCTGCTGGGCCTGGAGCGCTCGCGTGCCTATGCGCGCGAGCTGCGCGACGAGGCGCTGGATGCGCTGGCCGCCAGCGGCCTGCACAGCACCGCCGCGCTCGACGCTTTGGCCCACATGGTGATCGACCGCTCGTGTTAGATGAAACACCCCCAGGCTACGCGCTGCGCGTCTGCGCCAACCCCCTTGCAGAGGACACATCCAGCGGCCCGGCCATGGCCTGCGCCGCGGCCTTTGGTACCTCTGTGGTGCGTACGCTGCCGGCGGAGCGTGCCGTGATGGGCGGCTCCTGGGCAGTGCGCCGCGCGTCTTCGCCCGCATCCAGTGATTCGACGAAAATATGCATGAAAATGCCAGAAAGCCCAGGCCCTGCAAGGGCTAATAGCTATTAAAAATATAGCAGGAAATTGCATGTCCCACGCTGACTCTCCCGCCCACCTGCTGCCCGACGGCGCGGCACGCGCGCCCTTGCTGCCGACCATCGACAGCCCGGCGGACCTGCGCCGGCTGTCGCGCGAGCAACTCAAGCCCCTGGCCGACGAGCTGCGGGCCTATGTGATCGAGAGCGTGGCGCGCACAGGTGGCCACCTCAGCTCCAACCTGGGCACGGTGGAGCTCACCATCGCGCTGCACTACGTCTTCAACACCCCGAACGATCGCCTGGTGTGGGACGTGGGCCACCAGACCTATCCGCACAAGATCCTGACCGGTCGGCGCGAGCGCATGGGCTCGCTGCGCCAGATGGGCGGCATCTCGGGCTTCCCGCAGCGTGCCGAGAGCGAGTACGACACCTTCGGCACCGCGCATTCGTCCACCAGCATCTCGGCCGCGCTGGGCATGGCCATGGCGGCCAAGCAAAAGGGCGAAGACCGCCATGCGGTGGCCATCATCGGCGACGGCGCCATGAGCGCGGGCATGGCGTTTGAGGCCCTCAACAACGCCGGCGTGCTCGACGGCCGGCTGCTGGTGGTGCTCAACGACAACGACATGTCGATCAGCCCGCCGGTGGGCGCGCTCAACCGCTACCTGGCGCAGTTGATGAGCGGGCGCTTCTACGCGGCCACCAAGAACATGGGCAAGAACGTGCTCAAGGCCGTGCCGCCGCTGTTTGAGCTGGCGCGCCGCTTCGAGCAGCATGCCAAGGGCATGGTGGTGCCGGCCACGTTGTTCGAGCAGTTCGGCTTCAACTACGTGGGCCCGATCGACGGCCATGACCTGGACTCGCTCATCCCCACGCTGGAGAACCTGAAGAAGCTCGACGGCCCGCAGTTCCTGCACGTGGTCACCAAGAAGGGCCAGGGCTACAAGCTGGCCGAGGCCGACCCGGTGGCCTACCACGGGCCGGGCAAGTTCGACCCGTCGGTGGGCCTGGTCAAGCCTGCCACCGCGCCCAAGCCCACCTTCACCCAGGTGTTCGGCCAGTGGCTGTGTGACACGGCCGAGCAGGACACGCGCCTGGTCGGCATCACGCCGGCCATGCGCGAGGGCTCGGGCCTGGTGGAGTTCGAAAAGCGCTTCCCCGGCCGCTACTACGACGTCGGCATTGCCGAACAGCACGCGGTCACCTTCGCCGCCGGCCTGGCCTGCGAAGGCCTGAAGCCGGTGGTGGCGATCTACTCCACCTTCCTGCAGCGCGGCTACGACCAGTTGATCCACGACGTGGCACTGCAGAACCTGCCCGTGGTGTTTGCGCTGGACCGCGCCGGCCTGGTCGGCGCCGATGGCGCCACGCATGCCGGCGCCTATGACATCGCCTTTTTGCGCTGCATCCCGCAGATCAGCATCGCCTGCCCGGCCGACGAGCGCGAGTGCCGCCAACTGCTCACCACCGCCTACCAGCAGAACCATCCGGTGGCCGTGCGCTACCCGCGTGGCGCGGGTGCCGGCGTGGCGCCGCTGCCGGGCCTCGATGCCCTGCCTTTTGGCGCGGCCGAAGTGCGGCGCGAAGGCGCCAGCGGCATCGCCATCCTGGCCTTTGGCTCGCTGCTGTACCCGGCGCTGGAGGCGGCCGAGAAGCTCGACGCCACCGTGGTCAACATGCGCTGGGCCAAGCCGCTGGACACCGCCACGCTGCTGCGCGTGGCCGGCACGCACAAGGCGCTGGTGACGGTGGAAGAGGGCTGCCTCATGGGCGGCGCCGGCAGCGCCGTGGCCGAGGCCCTGCACGCCGCCGGCGTGGTCTTGCCGCTGCTGCAATTGGGCCTGCCCGACCAGTTCATCGAGCACGGCGACCCGGCCAAGCTGCTGGCCCTGCAGGGGCTGGATGCGGTGGGCATAGCGGCATCGATCACCCAGCGCTTTGGAGCCGACCAGGCGCGCTGAGCGCTGAAGCTTGCAGATTGCTGAACACCGCGCCCAGCGCGCGGGAAAACCCCCAAGGGTGCACGGAAAGCCCATTCCTAGAATGGCCGCGACCGTGGCACAGGAGCGTCGCTGGCGGCGGCCCGGGTCTCTTCCCTTCAGCAAAAACGGAGTCTCAGCAATGGATCGTCGTTCCATCATCAAGCACGCAGGCATCGCCGGCGTTCTGGCCGCCGGCGCTGCGCCCGCAGCCCACGCGCAAGCAGCATCGGTGCGCTGGCGCCTGGCATCGAGCTTCCCCAAGCCGCTCGACACCATCTACGGTGGCGCCGAGGTCTTCGCCAAGAAGGTTGGCGAGCTGACCGGCGGCAAGTTCCAGATCAGCGTGCATGCAGCGGGCGAATTGATGCCCGCACTGGGCGTGGTCGACGGCGTGCAGCAGGGCTCGATCGAGGCCTGCCACACCGCGGGCTACTACTTCTTCGGCAAGAACGAGGCCTTCGCCATTGGCGCGGCCATCCCCTTCGGCATGAACTCGCGCCAACTGTCGGCCTGGATGTTCGAGGGCAATGGCCTGAAGCTCACGCGCGAGTTCTACGCCAAGTACAGCGTCGTCAACTTCCCCTGCGGCAACACGGGCGCGCAGATGGGTGGCTGGTTCCGCAAGGAGATCAAGGCGCCGGAAGACATCAAGGGCCTGAAGTTCCGCATCGGCGGCTTTGCCGGCCGTGTGATCGAGCGCATGGGCGGCGTGCCGCAGAACATCCCCGGCGGCGAGATCTACCAGGCGCTGGAGAAGGGCACCATCGACGCGGCCGAATGGATCGGCCCCTATGACGACCAGAAGCTTGGCTTCAACAAGGTCGCGCCGTACTACTACTACCCCGGCTGGTGGGAAGGCGCGCTGCAACTCGACCTGCTGGTCAACCAGAAGGCCTACGACGCGCTGTCGCCCGAATACAAGGCCGCAGTGGAAACCGCCAGCGCCTTCGCCCACGTCGACATGCAGGCCAAGTACGACGCGCGCAACCCGACCGCGCTGAAGCAACTGGTAGGCGCCAAGACCAAGGTCGTTGCCTTCCCCAAGCCAGTGCTCGACGCCTCCTTCAAGGCCGCGATGGAGGTCTACAAGGAGCTGGACGCGAAGAACGCCGACTGGAAGAAGATCTATGACGATTACCGTGCGTTCCAGAAGGACCAGTTGATCTGGGCGCGTTTTGCGGAAGCCCGTTTTGATAGCTACATGCAAGGCGTGCAGCTCTGATTCCAAGAGCCTGTTCGGGCTGAGCTTGTCGAAGCCGGGGAACCCTTCGATAAGCTCAAGGTGAACGGTTTCTAGGGAATCAGATGAGACCTTCACCACCCCCATGAAAAAACCGCGCCTCGGCGCGGTTTTTGTTTGGGCGTCGTCTGCGTATCAGCCTCGCCGGAAGGTCTCCAGCTCGCGTTTCAGTCGCGCAAACTCAGCCAGCATCTCCGGCGAGGCCGCATAGAACACCTGGAACTTGCCGGTGAGCGTGCGCGCATAAAGGCGCGGCGCCACCAGCCAGTCCAGGCCGGGCACGCGGATCAGCTTGCAGAAGGCCAGTTCGCGCAGCGGCAGGGCCTTGTCCCAGATCCAGCGCTGGCGCAGGCCGTCGGCGTTGAGCTGGGTGCGGCTGGTCTGGATGTGCCACCAGGTCCAGAACATCATCGCCATGCCGGCGACGACCCATATCAAACCGCTGCCGGTTTCCATGGTGCCGCGTGTCCACAGGCGCAGCACCCAGGCGGCGCAGCCGCCGACGATGAGCGTGGCCAGGGTGCGGAAGATGGGCGAGAAGGCGGGCGACTCCAGCCCCGCGCGCGAGGGCGTGAAGCGAAAGGGCGGCGGGCCCATGGCGTCCATGAGGGCAGTGGGATCGGTCATGGCCTGCATCCTTACTTGAACATCTGCTCGACGCGCTTTTGCTCGTCCTCGGCCGACTCGGCGTGCTCTGGCTGCGCGTCGTCTGCGGGCATCTCGATCTTGACCTTGTCGACGTCGATCACCTCTTCCTTGTCCAGGAAGATGGTGACGGTCTGCGGCACGAAGATGACGATGGCCACCAGCAGCAGTTGCATTGCCACCCAGGGAATGGCGCCCAGGTAGATGTCGCTGGACTTGATCTTGACGGGGATGCGCTTTTCCTTGAACAGCGTGTCGGCGATGCCGCGCAGGTAGAACAGCGCAAAGCCGAAGGGCGGGTGCATGAAGCTGGTCTGCATGTTCACGCACAGCAGCACGCCGAACCAGACCAGGTCGATGCCCAGCTTGTCGGCCACCGGGCCCAGCATGGGCAGGATGATGAAGGCGATCTCGAAGAAGTCGAGGAAGAAGGCCAGGAAGAAGATGAAGATGTTGACCGCGATCAGGAAGCCCACCTGCCCGCCGGGCAGGCCCGACAGCATGTGCTCCACCCACTTGGCGCCGTCCACGCCCTGGAACACCATCGAGAACACGCGTGCGCCGATCAGGATGAAGACCACCATGGCCGTCAGGCGCATGGTGCCGACCATGGCGTCCCAGATCAGCGGGCGCGTCAGCCGCTTGTGCATGGCCGCCAGGATCAGCGCACCGACCACGCCCATGGCGCCGGCTTCTGTCGGGGTGGCGATGGCGGTGTCGATGCCGGGCAGGCCGCCCATGGAGCCCAGCACGGCAAAGATCAGCACGGCCGCCGGCAGGATGCCGCGCAGGCACTTGCCCCACAGCGCCCAGCCGTGCAGCGTGCGCGCCTCTTTGGGCACGCCGGGAACGTGGTGCGGCTTGAAGATGCCCAGCGCGAAGGTGTAGCCCGCAAAAATCAGCACCTGCAGGATGGATGGGCCCCAGGCGCCCTTGTACATGTCACCGACCGAGCGGCCGAGCTGGTCGGCCATGACGATCAGCACCAGCGATGGCGGCACCAGTTGCGTGATGGTGCCGGACGCCGCCAGCACGCCGGTGGCATAGCGCATGTTGTAGCCGTAGCGGATCATCACCGGCAGCGAGATCAGCGCCATGGCAATCACCTGGCCCGCCACCGTGCCAGTGATGGCGCCCAGGATGAAGCCGACGATGATCACCGAGTAGCCCAGGCCGCCCTTGGCCGGGCCGAACAGCTGGCCCATCGAATCCAGCATGTCCTCGGCCAGGCCGCACTTCTCCAGGATGGCGCCCATGAAGGTGAAGAAGGGGATGGCCAGCAGCAACTCGTTGGACAGGATGCCGAACATGTTGAGCGGCAGGTTGGCCATGAAGCCCGCCGGGAACCAGCCCATCTCGATCGCGAAGAAGCCCGAGGCCAGCCCCAGCGCGGCCAGCGAGAAGGCCACGGGGAAGCCGATCAGCATGATCAGCACCAGGCCCGCGAACATGATCGGGGCGAAGTTTTCCATCTGCATGGTGGAGTCCTGAGAGAAGTCGTGAAAAGCGTTGAGCAGCGGAGGGGGAGGGCTACTGCACGGGCTTCTCGTAATGGGTGTCCATCTCGTAGCGGCCCGTGAGATAGGCCACGCGCTTGATGATCTCGGCCACGCCCTGCAGCACCATCAGGCCAAAGCCCAGCGGCAGCAGCAGCATGGCCGGCCAGCGGATCAGGCCACCGGCGTTGCTGGACCTTTCGCCGGTCTCCAGCATGCGCACGAACAGCGGCCAGCTGAGCCAGGCCAGCAGCGCCATCACCGGCAGCAGGAACAGCAGCAGGCCAAACAGGTCGACATAGACCTTGCCATTGCCCTTGAGCCGGCCGTAGAGGATGTCTACCCGCACATGCTCGTTGAGCTGCAGCACCACCGGCGCGCCCAGCATCACGGTGGCGGCAAACAGGTACCACTGGATCTCGAGCCAGCCGTTGGAGCTGATGTCCAGGCCATAGCGCACAAAGGCGTTGCCGGCAGAGATGAGCGCCGCGGCCAGCACCGCCCAGGCGGCGATCTTGCCGAGCTTGCGGGTGGTCCAGTCCACGGCCAGGGCGAATTTGAGAAGCACGTTCATGGGCAGCGCCTTTCGGGTCTACGGAATGCGTGGCGCAGGGCCTGCAAAAAGCCTTGCTGCGCGCAACCGGGCAATGCTAGCGGCGGCCCTGCGCGCGGCGCTGAAGGAAGGCTGACACGCTGCGGCGGGGTTTTCCCCTAGGCAGGTCGGGTGCTATCCTGCGCGCCCCTTCTCTTCGGGCTTGAGAGCATGGCACCCACTGTTTCTCCCCTGGCGTTTGCACGGCGCGTTTGCGCCGCTCTGGCATGAGGCTGCTGCTGGTCGAAGACGACGTGATGGTTGCCAGCGGCATCAAGCTGGGGCTTTCGGGCGCCGGCTATGCGGTTGATTGGGTCGGCAGTGCTGAGCGTGCCGAAGAGGTGCTGCGCCGTGAACGCTTTGATGCCGCCATCATCGACATCGGCCTGCCCAGCACCGACGGCCTGGAGCTGACGCGGCACCTGCGCCAGCAGGGCCTGGCGCTGCCGATATTGATCCTTACCGCGCGCGACGCGCTGCAAGACCGGGTGCAGGGCCTGGACCTGGGCGCGGACGACTACATGATCAAGCCCTTCGAGCTGCCCGAGCTGCTGGCGCGCCTGCGTGCGCTGCTGCGGCGCTCGCAGGCCGCCAACTCTGCGGTGCTGGGCTTTGGCCCGCTGGAGCTGGACACCGCCAACCGCCGTGGCAGCGTGCACGGCCAGCCGCTGGAGCTGGGCCCGCGCGAGTGGACGGTGCTGGAGTACCTGCTGCTGCACGCGCCCAAGCCCACCAGCAAAGACAAGCTGCTGCAGGCGCTGACCGGCTGGGACAAGGAGATCACCGCCAACGCGGTCGAGGTCTACATCTCGCGCCTGCGCGGCAAGATCGAGCCGCATGGCGTGGCCTTGCGCGCCATCCGTGGCTTTGGCTACCGGCTGGAGCTGCGTGAGCCGGGGGCCGCCGCGACGTGAGCATGCCCCGCATGCGCGTAGAGGCGGGCCTGCAGCGCCGCCTGCTGGTGCTGCTGCTGATCCCGCTGCTGCTGGCCGCGGTGTTCAGCGCCTGGCTCGACTACCGCTCTGCCGACAGCGCGGCGCTGCGCCAGGACGCGCAACTGCTGCGCATGGTGCCCATGCTGACCGACTCCATCATCGTTGCCGACGACAAGGGCGCGCTGCCGCTGGTGCTGCTGGCGCCGCCGGTGGAAGAGTTCTTGAAAGAACGCCCGGGCCTGGCCGCCTACAGCGTGGCCGACAACGAAGGCCGCGTGCTGCATGGCGAGCCCTGGCTGGAGGTGCCCGCGCCCGGCACGCGCGAGCCCGAGTTCCACAGCCGCGAGCAGGACGGCGTGCGCTACCGCATCGTCGCGCAGCGCGTCAGCACCGCAGCCGGTGACTTCGTCATGCAACTGGCTGATGGTTCTGACCCCAGGCAGAACTGGGCGCGCAGCGTGCTGCTGCGGGTGCTGCTGCCCAACCTGGTGCTGCTGGCCGTGACGGCAGTGGCCATGAACATCGCGGTGCGCCACGCGCTGCGCCCGCTGATCGCGCTCAAGGAAGCGGTCGAGCACCGCTCGCCGCGCGACCTGAGCCCGCTCGACGCGCAGGCTTCGCCCGACGAGGTGCGGCCGCTGGTGCTGTCGCTCAACCGCCTGTTCGGCATGGTCAACGCGCAGACCGAGAGCCAGCGCCGCTTCATCGCCGACGCCGCGCACCAACTGCGCACGCCGCTGGCCGGCCTGCAGGCCCAGGTGGAGGCCTGGGCGCAGGCCGCCGGCCGCACGCAGCCGGCACCAGAATTTAAAGAAAATATGCCTCTAGCCCAGGTGCAGCCTGGGCTAGGCGCTATTAATTTAAGAGCTTCTGATGTCTACAAGCTGCGCGATGCCACGCGCCGCACCTCGCAACTGGCGCACCAGTTGCTGGCCTTGTCGCGCGCCGACGCCCATGCGCTGCAAGGCCAGGCGCCCGAGCCGCTGGACCTGAAGGCGCTGTGCGAGGCCATGATCGAGATCCACTTCGACGCCGCCGCGGCCAAGCGCATAGACCTGGGCCTGGACGTGCAGCCGGTATGGGTCAGCGGCCATGCATGGCTGCTGCGCGAGCTGCTGGGCAACCTGGTGGACAACGCGGTGAAGTACACGCCCGGCGGCGGCACCGTCACCATCCGCTGCCGCAGTGCCCGCAGCGAAGCCGGCGCGCCCGCTGCCGTGCTGGAGGTGGACGACGACGGCCCCGGCATCGCCCCGCACGAGCGCGCGCGGGTGCTGGAGCGCTTCTACCGCGTGCAGGGCACGCAGGGCGAAGGCACCGGCCTGGGCCTGGCGATATCGGACGAGATCGCGCGCCTGCACGGCAGCCGCTTGCTGCTGGCCGTGGGCAGCGCCGGGCACGGGTTGCGCGCCAGCGTGGTGCTGCCGTTGACCTAGTGCAGCCCTCAGCTCGCGCGCGCCAGCCTCACCGATTCCAGCAGCCTGCGCGTATAGGCATGCTGCGGCGCATCGAGCACGTCCGACGCGAAGCCCGTTTCCAGCAACTGCCCCTGGTACATCACCGCGATGCGGTCGGCGAAATACTCGACGACGGAGATGTCGTGCGTAATGAAAAGAAAGCTGAGTTGCCGGCGGGCCTGCAGGTCGGACAGCAGGTTCAGGATCTGCGCCTGCACCGACACGTCCAGCGCCGACACGGCTTCGTCGCAGATCAGCAGGTCGGGCGCCGTCGCCAGCGCCCGCGCGATGCCGACGCGCTGCCGCTGGCCGCCCGACAGTTCGTGCGGGCGCCGGTCGAGCAGCGTGCGAGAAAGGCCCACGTCGTCGAGCAGCCGCGCCGCGGTCGTGTCCGCGCCGCCCGCGTCGGGGGATAGTGCCTGCGCCAGGTGCCGCAGGGGCTCTTCCAGAATCCGCTGCACAGTGAAGCGCGGGTCGAACGCGGCACCGCTGTCCTGGAACACCATGCTGATGCTGCGGCGCTGGGCGAGCGTGCGATGCCGGGCGGACGCTGCCAGGCCGGCGCCGTCGAGGGTCAGCCGGCCGGCCCGCGCGGGCACCATGCCCATGATGCTGCGCGCCAGGCTCGATTTGCCCGAGCCCGACTCGCCGACGATGGCCAGCACCTCGCCACGCTGGAGCTGCAGGCTCACGTCGCGCACCGCATGGACGGTGCCGTGCGCGCCGTCGAAAGCCACGTCGATGCCCGCGACGTCGAGCAACGGTTTGGCGGCGATTGGCGTCATGCGACGAGCCTTTCCCGCACGTCGACGGCTGTCACGTCGGGGGCTTGCGCCTGATCGCGCAAGGCCAGGTGGCACGCCACCCGCCCGCCGTCGATGACACGCTCCACCGGCCGCTCCAGATGGCATGGCGGCACGGCGAGCGGGCAGCGGCCCGCGAAGGCGCAACCGGGGCCGGCGGTGCCCAGCGCCGGAACCAGCCCCGGAATTTCAGTCAGCCGCTGGCGCGCGCCGTCGCGCGGGCGCCGCTCGGGCCGGGCGCGGATCAAGGCCTGGGTGTAGGGATGCCGCGGCCGCTGCAGCAAGGCGCCGGCATCGCTCTCCTCGGCTTTGCGGCCGGCATACATGACCACGGCCCGGTCGGCCCAGCGCGCCACCAGTGGCAGGTCGTGCGTGATCAGCACCAGGGCCATCTGCGTCTGATGCTGGATCTCCCGCAGCAGCGCGAGGATCTCGGCCTGCACGGTGGCGTCCAGCGCGGTGGTCGGCTCGTCGGCGATCAGCACCTCTGGCCGGTTGCTGATGGCAATGGCGATAAGCACGCGCTGGCGCATGCCGCCCGACAACTGGTGCGGATAGTCGTCCAGCCGCGCGGCCGGGTCCGGCAGCCGGACCTGCGCGAGCAGTAGTGCGGCTTCGGCGCGTGCCGCGGCATGGCCGATGGCGCGGTGCGACAGGATCGCTTCGATGAGTTGCTCTCCCACGGTCAGCACCGGGTTGAGTGCGGACATCGGATCCTGGAAGATCATGGCGATGCGGTTGCCGCGCAGCCTGCGCCACTGCGCTTCGGTGTGCGTCGACACGGGCTTGCCGAGCAGTTCGATCCGGCCAGAGACGACGCGTGCCGCGTCAGGCAAGAGGCCGGTCAAGGCCAGCGCCGTGATGGACTTGCCGCAACCCGATTCGCCGACCAGCGCCACGGTTTCGCCGGACCGCACCGTCAGGTTGAATCCGCTGATGGCTTCCAGCCACCGGCCCTGGCTGCGGAAGGCGACGCTCAGGTCGCGCGCGGCGAGCACCACGCTACCGGGTGTTGCGGTCATGCGCGACTCCTCGGGTCGAGCGCACGGATCAGCCCGTCGCCGATCAGGTTGAGCGACAGCACCGCGACCAACACGGCGGCACCGGGAATGATCGTCAGGTACCAGGCGGTGCGGATGGCCTCCCGGCCCGCGCCGATCATGCCGCCCCAGCTCACGCTGTTCGGGTCGCCCAGCCCCAGGAAGGACAGGCCCGACTCGCTGAGGATCGCGATCGCCGCGAGGATCGACGCGTTCGCGATGACCGGCGGCATCGCGTTGGGCAGGATGTGGGTCAGGATGATGCGCAGGTCGCTCACGCCCATCGAGGGCGCCACGCGCACGAAATCCATTTCGCGCAGCAGCAGCGTCTGGGCCCGCACCAGCCGGGCGATTCCCGGCCAGAAGGTCAGGCCGATGGCCAGCGTGATGTTGCTCACCGTCGCGCCCAGGATGGCAACGATGAAGATGGCGAACAGGAAGTGCGGAATGGTCTGGAACAGCTCGCACACGCGCATCAGCAGCGTGTCGGTCCAGCCGCGCGCATAACCGGCCAGCACGCCGACCACGCTGCCGATCACGATTGCGATGGCGGCCGAAGCCAGCCCCACCCACAGCGACACCCGCGTGCCCCAGGCGAGGCTGGTGGCGACGTCGCGGCCGAGCAGATCGGTGCCGAGCGGGAATTCCGGATCGCCGCCAGGCGCGAGCGCCGGCGCGCCGACCATGTCGTGCGGGTCGCCCGGGAAGAGCCAGGGCGCGGTGAGCGCCAGCAGCACGAGCGCGCCCAGCAGCACCGCGCCGAGCGCGAGGGCCCGATGCCGCCAGGCGACGCGAAGCCAGCGAGAGACGAACACCTTGTTCATTGCCGCACTCCAATGCGCGGATCGAGCACGCTGTAGAACAGGTCGACCGCGATGTTGACGATCAGCACCGCCACCGCGCCGCACAGCACGACCCCGCTGAGCAGGTTGAAGTCGCGCTGAAAGACGGCCTCGAAGGCGAGCCGCCCCAGCCCCGGCCAGGCGAACACCACCTCGACCAGCACGGCGCCGCCCAACAGCGCGCCGGCCTGCAGGCCGATCACCGTGACCACTGGCAGCAGCGCGTTGCGCAGCACGTGGCGCCGCGCGATGCGCAGCGGCGCCACGCCCTTGGCACGGGCGGTGCGCACATAGTCGTGGCCGCGCACCTCGAGCATCGCCGCGCGCGTGATGCGCACGTAGATGGACGCAAAGAACAGGCCGAGCGTCAGCACCGGAAGCACCAGGTGGGACAACAGGCTGCCGAAAGCCGACCAGTCCCCGCCCGCGTCCGAGCCCGACGACATGCCGCCCACCGGCAGCCATTGCAGCTTGACGCCGAACACGATGATGAGCGCCAGGCCCAGCAGGAAGCCCGGCGTGGCGTAGACCAGCAGGGCGATCGACGAGATCGTGCGGTCGACCCAGCTGCCGGGCCGCAGCGCCGCGAGGAACCCGCCCGCAAGGCCCACGCCGATGGCCAGCAGCAAGGCGGAGCCGGTCAGCAGCAGCGTCGCGGGAATCCGCTCGACGATCAGCTGGGACACCGGCATGCTGTTGCGAAACGAGTAGCCCAGGTCCAGCGTCGCCACCTTCTGCACGTAATGCAGCAGCCGCAGCCATGCGGGCTCATTCAGGCCGAAGCTCTCGCGCAGTTGCGCCACGTACTCGGGCGAGGCACCACCGGCTTCCCCCGCCAGCACCTGGGCCAGGTCGCCGGGCGCGAGGTTGAGCAGGGTGAAGTTCACCACGACGACCAGCAGCAGCGTCGGCACGGCCTGCGCGATGCGCACCGCTAGAAAGCGCAGCAGATGGCGCCGACGCTTGCGCCGCGCCGCGGCCACGTCGGATCTCGGGCTGGGCTGCGCCAGCAAGGGCGGCCGAACGCCGGATGTCGCGCCGCTCACAGCAGCAGGTCCGGTTGCTCGCGCGTGATCACGTCCCACTGCGGCTGGAAGTTGAGCCACGCGATGAACTCGCTGCCGATCATCTGCGCCGTGCGCGCCGCCACCACCGGCCCCAACGGCTTGGGCGTGCCGCCGCTTTCGGCCAGGATCTGGGCGCGCGCGGTGTTCTCCATCGCGATGAACCAGGATACGGCCGCCTCCACGGTGCGGCCTGCCGTCAGCAGCCCGTGGTTTTGCAGGATCACTGCCTTGTGCTGCCCCAGCGCCTCGGCAATGCGCGCGCCTTCGCTGAGTTCGGTGACGACGCCGGTGTAGTCATCGAACAACGCGTGGTCGCCGTAGAACATGCAGGCGTCCTGCGTGATCGGCTCCAGCAGTCGGCCATAGGTCGACCAGGTCTTGCCGTACAGCGAATGCGTGTGAGCCGCCGCATTGAGCTCGGGCCGCGCCTTGTGGAGCTCAGAGTGAATGGCGAAGCCCGCGCCGTTCACAAAACCCTCACCCTCCACCACTTCGCCCGTGTGGCTGACCAGCAGCAGATCGGAGCTGCGGATCTGCGAGAAATGAACCGCCATCGGATTGACCCAGAAGTGGTCGGTCCATTGCGGGTCGCGCACCGTGATGTGGCCGGCCACGCCGGTCGCGAAGCCGGCTTGCGCAAACAGCCGGAAGCCCGCCGCCAGCCGCTGCTTGCGGTGCAGCCGCTCGGCCGCCAGGTCGGACTTCGGCGGCGGCACTTCCCAGGCAAGTTTGCCGTGGCGTGAAATGGCTTGGTCAACGCCGCGTGAGGGACGTTGCAAAGTCTGCGCGGGCAGCGCGGACGCAAGCGAAGGAGCGGAAGACAGCTGTTGTACCGTGGTGTTCATGAGAAAACTCTTGCGACGTGGGTAGGCGCCCTTTTGGCGTTCGTGGTCAGTAGCCCCGCGCCCGATCTGCTACGTCGTCGAGCGCGAGCCCTGCTTCGTAGCGCTCGAGGTTGGCAACGAATTTGGCGAGCAGCCGCGCCGGCGTGTCCGGCGAGATCGGACTGGTGTGCGGCGACAGCCGAATTCGCGGATGGGCGTAGAACGCGTGACCGGCCGGCAGCGGCTCGGGCGTGGTGACATCGAGCGTGGCCAGCGTCACGCGGCCGCTGTCCAAGGCCTCCAGCAGGGCGTCCTGATCGATCAGCGAGCCGCGCGCAACGTTGACGAGGTGCAGGCCCGGCTTGGCATGCGCGAGCAGTGCGCGGTCGACGAGGTGCTGTGTGGCTGGTGTGCCCGGCGCGGCGAGCACGACGTGGTCCGACTGCGCGAACAGTGAAGCGAGATCTGACGCGCGCTCGACGCCATCGACCTCGGGTGCCGCGTCGCCGCGCCGCACGCACACCACGCGCATGCCCAGCGCCAGCGCACGCCGCGCCAGGGCCTGGCCGATGGCGCCGAAGCCGACCAGCCCGAGCGTCGTGCCGCCGACGCGCTGCAGCGTGCTCAGCTTCCACTGCGCGGGGTCGTCGATCCAGATCTCGGGCAGCCGCTTGGCGGCGGCGAAGATGGCCGCGAGCGCGAATTCTGCGATGGCATCAGCGGTGACGCCGCGTGCTGACGTGACCTGCGGCCCCTCGAACAACCAGTCCGGAAAGAAGTCGATGCCTGCCGTCGCCAGTTGGACCCACTGTAGTTCGAATGGCCAGCCGGGCGGCTTGGGCGCGCTGCGGCCGCCCCACTTGAAAGGCGGCGCGAGCAGCAGCACTTGCGCGTGCCGTGGCACATCGGTGGGCACGCCCTCCGGCACCGGCAACACGGTGAGCCCGCGCGCCCGCAGGCGGGCGTTGGCCGCTTCTGACCATTGGCTGGCGACCGTGAGCGTCACGATGCGACCGCCAGTTCCGGCCGCGCCTCGGCCACCTGTGCAGCCGACGAACGCTCGCGCTGCGCCACCGCTGCACGCACGCGCGGCAACAGCTCCCGGCCATAGCCCAACGCGTCTTCGATCGGATCGAAACCCCGGATCAGGAAAGTCGAAATGCCTGCGTCGTAGTAGTCGAGCAAGGACTCGGCCACCTGCTCGCCCGTACCGACCAGGCCGGTCACGCTGCCGCGTGCGTTGGGCAGCGTGGCGAGTGCCGTCCACAGCCGCTTGTCGACCACGCGGCCCAGTGCCGCGGCCTCGCGCAGGCGCTGCGAGCCGACGCTGCCGCCGCCGACGCGCCCAGACGGCACGACGCCGGCGCTACCGCCCTGCGCCTTGGCCGCCTCGAAGATACGGTCGGCCCGGGCCCAGGCCTCGGCCTCGGTAGGGCCCAGCACCGGGCGCAGCGACAGGCTGAAGCGGATCTGCTCGGCCCGGCCGTACTTGGCCGCAGCAGTGCGCACCTTGTCGACGGTCTCGCGGACCTGGGCCAGTGTCTCGCCCCACAGCGCATAGACGTCTGCATGCTTGGCGCCGACCTGGATCGCCGCGTCCGATGCGCCACCGAAATAGATCGGAACACGCGGCTTCTGCAGGGGCTTGACCGCCGCCAGGCTGTTCTTGACCTTGTAGTGCTTGCCGTCGTGATCGAAAGGCGTAGGGCTGGACCAGAACCGCGTGACCACGTCGAGGAATTCGTCGGTGCGCTCGTAGCGCTCGTCGTGGGTCAGGAAGTCGCCGTCGCGCTGCTGGTCGACATCGTCGCCGCCCGTGATGATGTGCACCGCGAGCCGGCCGTTGCTGAAATGGTCGAGCGTGGCCAGGTTGCGTGCGGCGATGGTGGCCGGCAGAAAGCCGGGGCGGTGCGCCAGCAGGAACTGCAGCCGCTCGGTTTGCTGGGCCGCATAGGCCACGACCTGGAAGCCGTCGGGCTGGCTGCTGTGGTAGCCCACCAGCGCGCGGTCGAAACCCGCGTACTCATGGGCCCTGGCGATGGCGCCCAGGTAGGCGGGGTCGATGACCGGGCCTTGGGGCGCACGCGATTCACTGCCTTCGCGATGGCCCAGAATGCCGATGAACTCAACTGACATGGACTGCTCCTGTTGACGGGATGGATGCCGATGCGGCCAGCCGTTCAGCCGCGAGGGCCGACAGTGCGGCCTTGCCGGCGTTGACGAGAATCGTGTCGTTCTGCGGCGTGTGGACGCGGCTGCACAGCACGTTGCGGAAATGCCGCTCCAGCGGGCTCCCGCGCGACAGGCCAGGATTGCCGGTCAGCTCGACCGCCAACTCCACTGCCGAGATGGCATTGCCCGTCACGAGGTACTTGGTCAGCGACACATCGGCCGCGCTGGTCGGGCCTGCGATGGCCGCGTCGAGCAGCCGCCGATTGGCGAACAGCAGCGCGTCGATGCGGCCGAGCGCTTCCTGGAAGCGCGGCAGGCTGGCAAGCGGCGCACCCAGGTTCGCGGGCTTGCGGTCCTGCAGCCAGCCAGCGAACCAGTCGCGCGCCTCGCGTGCCACGGCGTTGTAGACGGTGCCGATCAGCACCGAGTTCCAGACCGCGAACTGCGTGTCGAGCCGTGGGTCGAGCTGCTCGACCGGTCTGATGTCCAGCGCATGGTCGAGCGGCGTGAGCACGTTGTCGAACACGACCTCATGGCTGCCGGTGGCGCGCATGCCCAGGTGGTCCCAGTTCTCGACGATGCGCACGCCCGGCGTGTCGTGATGCACCAGCCAGCCGCCCACGCGCGGCACCGCTTCGTCGCTGCGCGCCCAGACCGTGAGCCAGGTCAGGCCCGGGCTGCCGGTCGAATAGATCTTGCGGCCGCTGATGCGCCAGCCTTCCGGCGTCAGGCGTGCCACAGTGTCCGGCAGGCCGCCGCGCGCGGGCGTGCCGAGTTCGGGCTCCACGCGCAGACCGTTCAGCAACGCCCCCTTGGCGATGGCATCGCCGAACACGCGCGCACGCAAGTGTTCAGGCCAACCAGCGCTGCGCCCCGCCAGGTTGTGGAAGATGTATTGCATGACCAACACCAGCGCCGTGGACGGGTCGCCTCGCGCGATCTCGCCCACCACCTGTGCGAGCGTCGAGAGCGGCGCATCCGCGCCGCCATGCGCCGCGGGCACGGCCAGCGACAGCAGCCCGTGTTCGTGCAGCCGCGCGAAGTTGGCGTGCGGGAACGCGCCCGTGTGGTCGTAGTCCGCCGCACGCGACGCGAATTCGGTCCGCAGCGCGCTCAGGGTGGCCCCCAGATCGTCGCCAGGACGGGACGGCGCGGGTTGGCGAAGTAATGAGACGGTCATGGAAGTGCAGCCTGTTGTCTGGCGACCTGGCCGGCGGGAGCGCCGAGCCAGACGTTCTTGAAGGACTCGACGCCGCCGTCCGGCGCCAAGGAGAGACCGCGAACTCGATCGGAGTAGACGGTAGAGAAGCGGATCTCGAGCAGCGGCAGCGCGGGCAGATCGGTCAATGCCAGGCGCTGGAACTTGCGGTAGTACTCGGCGCGCCGCGCCGGATCGGCCTCTTCGTGGGCCGCCTGGATCAGGCCGTCCATGGCCGGGGAGCTGTAGCCGGAACCGTTGGAGAACGGCACGCCCGGCAGGATCGTCTTGGACCAGTAGAGCCGCTCGACACCGATCTGCGGGTCGCCCAGCGACGACATCGAGACAATCGACAGATCGAAGTCGCGCTCCGTGTAGACGCGCTGATAGAAGCGCGCCAGGTCCTGGTTGCGAATCTCCAGGTCGACGCCCACGCGCTTGAGCGACTGCCGGATGTACTCGGCCGTGCGCAGCACCGTGTCCCCGAAGGGCAGCCAGTCGATGCGCAGCTTGAGCCGCACGCCATTGGCGCCGGGCTTGAACCCCGCTTCGTCGAGCAGGCGGGCCGCCTCCTTCAGGTCCGGCTCATAGCGTTCCACATCGGACGTGTGGAACTGGGTGAGCGTCGAGGGAATCGGGCTGACGGCTGCTTTGCCGAAGCCGCGATAGACCACGCGCACCAGGCCCGGCCGGTCGATGGCCTGCGCAATCGCGCGCCGCACACGCACATCCTGCAGCTGTGGATTGCGCAGGTTGAATTCCAGCATCAGGGTGGTGCCCCAGTACTCGTAGCCGCGCGTCTCGACGCGGATGCCGGGCAGCTTCTCGAAGCGCTGCAGATCGACCGGCCCGATCGGCGCGGCATTGCCGTACTGCACGTCGCCGCGCTCTAGCGCGGCGGCGCGGGTGGCGGCGTCCGGGATCACGCGGAACACGACCCCGTCCAGATAGGGCTTGCCAGCGTCCCAGTAATCGGGATTGCGTTCCAGAACAATGCGCTCGCCACGCACCCATTCCTTGAATCGGAAAGGCCCGGTGCCGACGGGGCGCGCGTTGTAGGGATTGCGCAGGAGGTCGGTGCCCTCGTAGAGATGCCGCGGGAGTACCTGCGCCTCTCCGCGGTTCAGCGCGAGCAGGATGACCGGCGATGGGCGGTCGAGCCGCAGGATCACGGTGGCCGGGTCGGGCGTCTCGACGCTGTGGACATTGATCAGCGCCGTGCGCAGCCGGGGATGCTGTAGGCGCCATACGTTCTCGATCGAATAACGCACGTCGGCGGAAGTGAAGGGCTGGCCGTCGTGCCACTTGACTCCGCGACGCAGGTTGAAGGTGATCGTCTTGCCATCGGGCGACACGGTCCAGCTCTGGGCCAGTTCGGGCTCGAGCTTGAGGCCTTCGCCCAGGCGCAGCAGGCCGTCGAAGATCTTGTTGGAGACCGTGGACACCGGTTGCCCGACGTTGAGGCTGGAAGTCAACACGCTGGGCTCGGGCTGCACCACCGCCACGAGCGTGCCACCGCGCACGGGCGTCTCCGGGGTCGCCGCAGTTGCTGCGCCGCCCATCGCCAGCAGGCCGACCCATGCAATCCCGAGCGGGCGAGCGATGTATCGCATCAAACGGTTGAAATTCAAGAACAGCCTCCAGACGGCACGGAATGTGGAGCCGCGACTGTATGAAGAAGATTGAAGGTTGTACAACCTACAATTACAAGTAAGTTAATCTGGTTTTTTGCGATTCGCTATGGGTAAGGTTGGAGCGCTATAGTCTGACGATCGAAAGACTATGAGTGCCGGCCGGTTCCGGCAAAGGCCCGCCATGCGCTACACCGCCGAACACAAAGACAAGTCCTACGGAAAGATCGTGCTGTCCGCATCTCGGTTGATGCGCATGCGCGGCGTTGCCGAAGTCTCCATCGCCAAGGTCATGACGGATGCGGGCCTGACGCACGGCGCGTTCTATGCGCATTTCGAATCCAAGAACGATCTGGCGACCACCGCCATTAGCACCGCGCTCAATGAAAGCAGGAACAATGCGGCCGAGCAGGTACGCAAGGCACGCGCGGAAGGCCGCTCGGCGGCCCGCGCGATCATCGACTTCTATTTGAGCGAGAAGCACCTCGAGTCGCCCTGGCGCGGCTGCGGGTTATCCGCCATCAGCCAGGAAGTCGGCCGTGAGCCATCCCCGATGCGCGACGCGATGCGCGAGCGGCTGCAGGATCTCGTGGCGACTTTTGCGCCCGACATGGCCGGCGAGACGCAGGCAGAACGCGAGGCCGCAGTCGAACTGCTCTACTCGACGATGGTCGGCATCGTCACCCTCGCTCGCCTGTCCAACACGCCCGCCGAGCGGCTGGCCTATGTGGAGCGCAGCAAGCAGTTGCTGGTGCGCATGATGGGGCTGGCGTAGCGAGGGGCTCAGCGCCGGGGGCACGCAAGGTCACGGGGCGAGCCATGCGCCCTTGAGCGAATCGACCCACGCGTTGGGCGTCGTCTCGAGCCCCTGCAGCTTTCGGTTCGACGCCGTCCACGGCCTGGTTTCCGCCAATGGCAACAACGGCAGGTCGCCCTGCACCTGGCGCTGGAGCTTTCGGTACAGCTCGACCCGCTTGGCCGGGTCGGTCTCGCCGTGCGCGGTGCGGATCAAACCGTCGGTCGCCGCATGGCTGTAGCCGGACGCGTTTGAGAAGGGCACGCCCTTCAGGATGGTTTCGGACCACACCAGCCGTTCCGACCCGATCTGCGGATCGCCGAACATCGACAGCGAGGTCACGGTGAGATCGAAGTCGTAGTCGGTGTAGATGCGCTGGAAGTAGCGCGCGAGATCCTGGTTTCTGATGCGTGCATCGATCCCCACGCGCTTGAGCGACTGCCGCAGGAACTCCGCGGTTCGCAGGTTGGTTTCGCCGAACGGCACCCAGTCGATGTTGAGGGCGAAGCGGGTGCCGTCGGCCTTGCGCGGATGCCCTGCCGCGTCGAGCAACTGCTCCGCCGTTTTTGGGTCGAAGGCGTAACGCGGCACATCTGCCGTGTAGTAGCGCGCCAGCGCCGACGATACGGGGCCGGTCGCCACTTTCCCCGCGGCGCGAAGCACGACCGCCAGATGGCGTTGCAGGTCGATCGCATGGGCGATGGCATGGCGTACGCGCAGGTCCGCGAGCACCGGATTGCGCAGGTTGAACTCGACGATCCGGATCGTCGACAGATATTCGTAGCCGCGCGTCTCCACCGCGATCGACGGGAGCTTGGCGATCCGGTCCAGGTCGTTGACGTCGACCGGACTTTGCACCCCGTATTGCACGTCGCCCCGCTCGAACGCCGCCGACCGCGCCGCGGCGTCCGGGATGATCCGGAAGACCAGCCCATCGAGATAGGGCTTGCCCGCATCCCAGTAATCCGGATTGCGCTCCAGCACTATGCGGTCGCCGCGGATCCATTCCTTGAAACGGAACGGTCCGGTTCCGACCGGCTTCACGTTCGCCGGATTGCGCAGCAGGTCCGTTCCTTCATAGATGTGCTTGGGCAGCAGCGGCGAAGACGTGTTGTTGAGCGCGAAGAGCGCCACGGGCGAGGGCGCGTTCAGCCTGATGACGGCGGTGTAGGGGTCGGGCGTGTCGACGCCTGTGACGTTCGAGTACGCCACCTTGCCATGCGGATGGATCTTCTTCCAGATCTCCAGCATCGAGTAGCGCACGTCCGCCGAGGTGAAGGGTTTGCCGTCATGCCACTTCACGTCGCGCCTCAGCTTGAGCGTGATGCTCAGGCCGTCGGATGCCACCGACCAGCTCTGTGCGAGTTCAGGGACGAGTTCAAGGTCGGGGCCAATGCGCATCAGGCCATCGAAGAGCTTGCTGGCGACGATGGCGACAGGCGCCGAGGCGCTGAAGGCGCTGACGAGCGTCGGCGGTTCCGGCGTGACCACGGCAATCAGGGTGCCGCCGCGAACAGGTGCTTTGGTGGAACTGGCCGGACCAGGAAAGACGCCAGCTACCTGGGCAGACGCGCCAGCCTGTGCCAGGCCCAGGAAGGCCGAAGCGCCTGTGGCCAGAACGGCGCGCCGGACTGATGAGTGGGGAGCCGGGAAAGAACGCATCTGGGAAGCCATTCGGTGAAAGACCGTGAATCTAGACTCGCTTGGTATGTCGTACAACCTATAAAAAAACATACCCAAGTTCGGTTTTCAGCCTTGGCTTGTGAGGCTTTATGCAATGGGATCCTTCGTCCCGGCCACCCATCTCGACCAATGTGCTGCATGCCCCAAACACCAAGACGATTGGGAAATGCGCTCTGAACGCCAACAAGCATTCAAGATGCAGCCAATGGAAGGCCGCTATACGCGGCCTTCGCTTTTTCTGGCGGTGTTTTGCCTACAGCGCCCGAAACAAATGCGCGTACAGCCGGCTCACGCCAAAGCGCTCAGCCAGGCCGCGCAGGCGCAGCAGCAGCCGGCCGGACTCGTCGCGCTCTACCGTCTCTACCGCGTCGGCGCGCACCACGGTGCCGCGGTGTATTTGCCAGAACTGCTGCATGTCGAGCTGCGGCAGCAGCTCTTTGAGCGGGGTGCGGATCAGGTATTCGCGGCCGGTGGTGAGCACGCGCAGGTACTTGTCGGCGGCCTCGAAGGCCAGGACTTCGGCGATGGGCACCATGCGCACCACGGCGCCGTTGCTGCCGGCTTCGCTGGCGGGGATCAGGCGCAAGGGGGTGGCCGCCGTGGTGTGGCTTGCGGCGCTGCCGGGCAGGGCGTTGAGCAGGCTGCGCAGTTGCTCGAAGGTGCTGTCGGTGGCGGGGCTGCGGCGGGCCAGCGCGGCCTGCACGCGCTCCACGGTTTTTTGCAGGCGGGCGGGCTGCACGGGCTTGAGCAGGTAGTCGACGGCCTGCGCTTCAAACGCTTGCACGGCGTACTGGTCATAGGCGGTGGCAAACACCAGGGCAGGGAAGGGCGCGCCGGCGGGCCAGTCCTCGGCCAGCGCGGCGGCGGCGGCCAGGCCGTCCATGCCGGGCATGCGGATGTCCAGAAACAGCACATCAGGCCGCTGCGCCAGCGCTTCGCGCACGGCGCTGGCGCCGTCGCCCACGGTGGGCAGCAACTGCAGTGCGGGCCAGGCGCGGGCCAGTTCGGTGGCCAGGGCCTGGGCCAGCAGCGGCTCGTCTTCGGCGATCAGGGCGGTGGGCGGGCTCATGCGGCGGGTGTTTGCGGGGTTTTCAAGGGAAATTGCACTCTAGCCAAGGTGCCACCTGGGCTTCCAGCTATCAATTCGATAGTTGAGCTGGCGCCGTAGGCGGTCAGCAGGCGTTCCTGCACCTGGCCGGTGCCAAAGCCGCTGCCGCGCGTGGCGGCGGCCAGTGCGTCGGGCGCTAGGCCCACGCCGGTGTCGCGCACCTCGATCACCACGCGGGCCTGGGCGCCTGCGCCCTGCACCATGACGGTGACGTGGACCTGCCCGCCATCGACCTGCGGCTCCAGCCCGTGGCGGATGCTGTTCTCTACCAGCGGCTGCAGCAGCAGCGGCGGCACCGGCAC
Organism: Xylophilus sp. GW821-FHT01B05; assembly: GCA_038961845.1. Classification (NCBI taxonomy): domain Bacteria; kingdom Pseudomonadati; phylum Pseudomonadota; class Betaproteobacteria; order Burkholderiales; genus Xylophilus; species Xylophilus sp. GW821-FHT01B05. Next base: position 4,313,579 of record CP152408.1, on the reverse strand, counting down.
CTCGCGCAGCGCGGCGGGCAGCTCCAGCGTGTAGTGCAGGCGCTCGCCCATGCGCACGGCCATCAGCGCCAGGTAGTCGTCCAGCCGCGCGAACTCGTCGGCCAGCGGGTGCCAGGCCACGCGCGAGCCGCCCAGCGTGGCGCGCAGGTAGGCGATCAGGTGGTCCAGCATGGCCTCGGCGCGCGGTGCGTCGGTGGCGATCAGCATGCGTAGGTTGGCCAGGGTGTTGAACAGCATGTGCGGCTCCAGCTGCACCTCCAGCAGCTTGAGCCGGGCCTCGTTGGCTTCGCGCCGGGCCTGGTCGGCGCGGCGCGCCAGCTCGGCGTTGTGGCCGCGCGAATAAAAGAAGTAGCTGATGACCGTGCCGGCCACCAGTGTGATGAGCCAGGAGGTGCGCATGTCGCGCGCACTCATGTCACGCCAACTGGAGCGGCCAAACCAGGTGTCGGCCGCAGTGACGCCAATGGCATAGCCCACGGCAATGCCAAACGCCGTCAGCGCCAGCCCGCGCCACCCGCGTGGCCAGCCGGTGCTGGAGCGCGGATCGACGAGGTAGCGGCCGAACTCGATGACGAACCAGGTGGCCGTGCCAATGCAGACCGAGTAGACCAGCGAGTTCGCGTAGGCGCCCGAAGGCAGGAAGAAATACTGCAGCGCCGAAATCGCCAGGCAGAAGGCCAGCACCTGCAGGTAGTGGCGCAGCAGGACCAGGCCGTCGAAGCGCATGGCCTAGCGCCTGTCCTGCTGCTGCAGCAGGCGTTCGCGCTCGCGCTGCACCAGGCGCTCGCGCAGGCCGCTGCCCTGCCCCAGTACCCAGACCGACAAGCCGTGCAGCAGCAGCCCGAAGCCCCAGCCCAGGGCGGGGGCGAACGACCAGCGGTGCCGGCCGCTGTCCAGCGACAGCAGGAAGAACGTCAGGTTCACCAGCACATAGATCGCGGCGTGGACGAACCAGCCCAGCTTGGCACCGGCGCGCCGGCTGGCCAGTTGCTCTATCTCGTCAGGGGAGAGGTGCGGTGTCATGGCTGCAGATTCTGCGGGAGAAAGCCCGTGCCGGCGCGTTCGGCGTGCGAGCGCTGCGCCAGGCGCCACAGCGGCAGGGCATGCGCCATGGCCGCCCCGCCCAGCGCGCCGTACAGCGTGCCAACGCTGGCGGCGAAAGACGGCAGGTCTGACAGCCCGGGATAGGCCGTGGTCGCCATGGCGAGCGCGTAGCGCGTGCCGGCAATGCCCAGCAGCAGCGCCAGCGGCACGGCGCTGCCGGGCAGCGTGAAGCGGCGTGCGCGTGCGTCGTAGCGAGCCCCCTCGCGCGCCTGCAGCCGCAGCAGGGTGACCAGCAGGAAGGCGCCCGTGGCCCAGCCGGCCCAGGCCAGGGCGTGCTGGCCAAAGCCCGACAGCGCGGCATGCAGCGAAAGCGCCGCCAGCGCCAGCGGCAAGAGCATGCTGCGCAGCAGCGTTGGCTGCGTTGCCAGCATCTGCCAGAGGGCCGCCACCAACAGCACCGCCAGCACGGCAAACGCCCAGCGCGGCGTTTGCGCCAGTGCCGGCAGCGGCAGGCCTAGCCATTCGATCCACAGCTTGTGGCCCAGGTAGCGATTGGGCAGCAGGGTGAAGGCCCCGGCCACCAGGCAGCCGATCACGTACAGCCACTGCATGATCCGGCGGTGCCGCGCGATGTTGCGCTGCCGCAGCGCGCGGAAGGCGCCAAACAGGCTCACCAGCACCACCGGCACCAGCAGATGAATGGGCGTGAAGCCCGCCAGGTTGGGCAGTTTGAAGTCGCGGATGAAGATGGCCGTGAGGGCGGTGACCAGCATCAGCACAACCCAGGCATAGCCGAGCGAGCGGTGCAGGCGCGGGCGCTGGCTGCGCCCCAGGCGCGCCCACAAGGTGGCGGGGCCAATGACCAGCGCGCCAAGCGCGGCCGTCATGTGGACGGCGATGAGGGGAGTGAGCTGCATGGCGGTGGCGGGTAGTGATGGGTGCCATCACTGTTCCAGTGCCGCCTTTGCGGGGCCAGCGCCTTGCGACGAAACGCCGCTTTGCGGGAGTGAAATGCGCTTAGCGCTGCTGCTGCCGCAAGCGCTCGCGTTCGCGCTCCACCATGCGTTCGCGCAGCGCGCTGCCAGAGCCCAGCACCCACACCGATGCGCCATGGCACAGCAGCCCCACGCCCCAGCCCAGCGCCGGGTAGATCGACCAGCGCCGCTGGTGGCCCACGCTTTGCGACAGCACAAACAGCCCGGCGTTGACCAGCACATAGACCGTGGCGTGGATGTACCAGCCAAGCTTGGCGCCTGCGCGCTTGCGGGCAATGCGTTCGATTTCGTCGGGGGACAGCGGCGCGCTCATGGCGGGGGAATTCGCGGCATGCGTGCGCGCAAGGCCTCGGTGGTTTGGCCCTGGCCATCGGGTTGCCAGCCGGGTGGCCCCAGCAGGTAGCCAAGCGCCACGCGCAGCGAGCGGGCCGAGCGCAGGTCGCGCCACAGCGCCTGCCATTGGCCGAACTCGATGCGCAGCAGGTTGTAGCCGCGCAGCGGCTGCACCAGGCCGTAGCGGCAGGGCAGGTCGGCGCGCTCGGCGATGTAGGTGCCGAACAGGCGGTCGAACACGATCAGCACGCCGCCGTAGTTGCCGTCCAGGTACTCCAGGTTCGACGCATGGTGCACGCGGTGCGCCGATGGCGTGTTCAGCACCCATTCCAGCGGCCCCAGGCGCGGAATCCAGGTGGCATGCACCCAGAACTGGTACAGCAGATTGAGCGAGAGCATCAGCAGGATCACCTGCGGCGGCATGCCCAGCAGCGGCGCCAGCGTGAAGAAGGCCAGCGTGCCGGTGATCCGGCCAGTCCAGCCAAAGCGGTAGGCGGCCGACAGGTTGAGCTGGTTGGGCGAATGGTGGATGGCATGCGTACACCAGAACCAGCGCACCCGGTGCGCTGCGCGGTGGTACCAGTAATAGCAAAACTCCTGGGCGAGGAAGCAGGCCACCCAGCCGCTCCAGTGGTTCATCGGCAAGGTCCAGAGGCGGTGCGCATAGAACCAGTCCATAGCGCCGACCCAGAAGGCCAGCGGCAGCAGCCAGCGCAGCGGGTATTCGCGCACCAGAAAGTCAAACACCGAGACAGCGGAGGCCTTCCAGTCGTAGGCCGCGGCGCCGTGCCGCGCATGCCGCCACGACAGCACCAGTGCCTCGATGAGCGAGGCGGCCAGTACCACCACGACCGAGACCTTGAGGATCACCAGAAGAATGCTCATGGGCGGATTCTCCGTGCATTGCGGCGGGCCTGCATGGGTCGGTCGCCCTTCATGCGCCGGCCGTGGGCAGGTTGCCGGATGCAGCATCCTGGCGCAGGGCCAGGCGCCACAGGCGCAAGGCGCGGCCGGCGAACACGCCGCTGAAGGCGCCGTACAGCGTGCACACCGGCAGCGCAAAGACCGGTTCGTGGGCCAGTGCCGGGTGCATGGCCAGGGCCACGCCCACGCCGTACTTGGTAAAGAAGATGCCCATCATCAGGGCCAGCGGCATGGCGCTGCCCGGCAGGGCGAAGCTGCGCGAGGCCGGGTCATAGGCCACGCCTGCCGGCGGCGGCCGGCGCAGCAGCAGAGCCAGCAGCGCCGCGGCCGCCAGGCCCCAGGCTGCCAGCGCCCAGGGTTGTGCCGCAAAGCCCGAGGCCACGCCATAGAGCGACAGGCCGGCCATGGCTACCGGCAGCACGGCGGTGCGCGCCAGGCTCACGCGGGTCGGGCGCAACTGCTTGCCGCCCAGCCAGGCCAGCAGCAGGAGCAGGCCAAAGACCCAGGTCGGGGTGTTGTGGATGATCTGGAGCAGGCTGGGCATGGCGGATTCCTTGGACTTTGGAGCGCACTGTCGCCGCGCCGCCCGCAGGGCGCCACGCCCTTGCGACGAAGTGCGCTCCAGGCGGAGTGAAACGGGTTGAAAGCGTCGCCAACGGCGGCCCAACCGGCCGCTGCGCTGGCGATAATCGCCCGCTGTTCTAGGAGCACCTGCTTGGATACCGTTCTGCTGGCCAAGGCCGCCGTCATGGGGGTCGTCGAAGGCCTCACCGAATTTCTGCCCATTTCCTCGACCGGGCACCTGATCCTGGCCGGCGCACTGCTGGGCTTCGACGATGAGAAGGCCAAGGTCTTCGACATCGCCATCCAGACCGGCGCGATCTTTGCCGTGATCCTGGTCTATTGGCAGAAGATCCGCGACACGCTGGTGGCTTTGCCCAGCCAGCGCAATGCGCAGCGCTTTGCGCTCAATGTGCTGATCGGCTTTTGCCCGGCCGTGGTGCTGGGGCTGTTGTTTGGCAAGGCGGTGCAGACGCACCTGTTCACCCCGGTGGTGGTGGCCAGCACCTTCATCCTGGGCGGGCTGGTGATCCTGTGGGCAGAGAAGCGCCCGCCATCGGTGGTGCGCGTGCACACGGTCGAGGACATGACGCCCTGGGACGCGCTCAAGGTCGGGCTGGCGCAGTGCCTGGCGCTGGTGCCGGGCACCAGCCGCAGCGGCTCGACCATCATCGGCGGCATGCTGCTGGGGCTGTCGCGCAAGGCGGCCACGGATTTCTCGTTCTTTCTGGCGATCCCGACACTGATCGGCGCGGGCGTCTACAGCCTGTACAAGCAGCGCGCGCTGCTGTCGATGGCCGATCTGCCGCTGTTTGCCGTGGGGCTGGTGTTTTCCTTCATCAGCGCCTGGATCTGCGTGCGCTGGCTGCTGCGCTACATCGCCAGCCACAGCTTTGTGCCCTTTGCCTGGTACCGCATCGTGTTTGGCATCGTGGTGCTGGCCACGGCCTTCAGCGGGCTGGTGGTGTGGGCAGAGTAGGCGCCTGGCGGCGCAGTTTTTGGTAAAAAAGGCCTCTAGCCCTTGTTTGGCCTGGGCTAATAGCTATCTATTTGATAGCTATTGCGCGGCATGCCGTCAACGCGGCCTGGCGTAGCCGCCCTCTATCCAGGCAATGGCGCTGGCCCGGTTCAACTGGAAGTTGGGCCGCGCCTTGGCCTGGCCCAATGCGTTGCCTTCCAGGTCCCAGGCGGCCAGCTCGGCGCTGGGGTTGTCTTCGTCCGGCGTGATGTCCAAGGTGACGCGGATGCGCTGGGCGGCCACCTCTACCTCGATCTGCTTGTGCAGCAGCGCGTGCAGTTGCTGCTCGTGCCGGCGCAGTACCTCGGCGGCGGTCTTGACCAGGGTGTTGAAGGCGGCGGTGTCCAGCGGCTTGGGGTTCTTCTTGTCGCGGCCCATGGTCCAGGGGCCGACCAGCGCGGGCTCGGCCTGGCCGTCCTGGGTCATGGCGACGGCCCAGCCGTCGTCGTCTTCGTTCTTGATGACGCGCGCCGTCCAGCCGTTGCTGCGCCACAGCGTGGCTTCCTGCACCACTGCGTCGCCATCCTCGGGCTGGTCGGAGTCAAGGGCGGCAGAGTGGGAAGACGTCATGGCAAGAAGCAATACGGGAATACAAGCGGGCGCGCATTGTCCGTCAGAAACTGCGCAGCGCGGCCTCGATGGCGGCGGCGGTTTCCAGCGGTTTCTCCATGGGGAACAGGTGGCTGCCCTCCAGCATGGCGATGCGGCCCTGGGTGATGCGTTGGGTCATGGCGATGCCGACCTGGCGCATTTCCGCCGAGCGCGTGCCGCCGATAAAGCCCACCGGGCAGGGCGGTGGGTGGCGGCGCAGCAGCCGGTCCAGGTTGTGCGGCAAGGTGTTGTAGATGGCGGTTTCCACCGTGCGGTCGAAGGCCAGGGTGCAGCCGCCGTCGGGCGTGTCTTGCAGGCCATGGGCCAGGTAGTCGTCCAGCACGGCGGGCTCCCAGGCCGCGAACAGCGGCTTGCCGGTGAAATGCGCGCGCGCCTCGGCGCGGCTGGCCCAGTGCTGGCGCCGCCGGCGGCTGATCGAGCCCGGGCCGAGCGCACCCACCGCGCCAGTGCTCTTGGCCAGTTGCACGGCAGTGGCGCGCCAGCCGCTCACCACCGGCGAGTCGATCAGCAGCACGCCGTCGATGGCACGCCCCGCCGGCCGTGGGTGGCGGCAGGCGGTCATCAGGCTCAGGTAGCCGCCCAATGAATGGCCGACGTAGTAGAGCGGGCCTTCGTGGCCGCGCACCGCGTCTTCGGCAAAGTTGTGCAGCTGGCGCACCAGCTGCGGCCAGTTGCTGGTGACGGGGTAGGCCGGGTCGTGGCCAAACTTCTCTGGTGCGCGCACCTGGAAGCCGCGTGAGCGCAGGCTGCGAAACAGCACGCCATAGGTGCTGGCCGCAAAGCTGTTGGCGTGCGAGAAGACGATCAGTGCGCTCATCGCGCTAGATCAGCTTCTCGTGCGGGTTGGTGAGCTTCTTCAGCGGCTTGACGCGGCCGTTGGGCAGGTTGAGCGGGGTGTTGGTGTGGGCGTCGTCCCAGACCGGGTCTTCGAGGCTGTCGAACACCTCGCGCAGCTTCTGCCCCCAGCTGTTGTGCAGCATGCGGTAGTAGGGGTTGTCGCTGTCGATGGCGATGATCTTGTCGGTGCGCAGCGCATTGGCCTCGTACACCACCAGGTCCAGCGGCAGGCCTACCGAGAGGTTGGACTTGAGCGTCGAATCCATGGACACCAGTGCGCACTTGGCGGCCTCGTCCAGCGGCGTGGCGGGCGTGATCACGCGGTCGAGCACCGGCTTGCCGTACTTGGATTCGCCGATCTGGAAGTATTGCGTCTCAGGCGTGGCCTCGATGAAGTTGCCGGCCGAATAGACCTGGAACAGGCGCATGCCCTCGCCGCGGATCTGCCCGCCCAGGATCAGCGACACATTAAAGTCCACGCCCGAATGCTGCAGCGCCTCGCCGTCGCGCTCGTACACGTGGCGCACCGCCTGGCCCAGCACGCGCGCGGCATCGAACATGCTCTTGGCGTTCCAGATGGTGATGGGCTCGCTGTCTTCCGTCTCTTTCAGCTGCTCGACCTGCAGGATCTCGCGCACCGACTGCGAGATGCTCAGGTTGCCAGCCGACAGCAGCACCATGCAGCGGTCGCCCGGCTTCTCGTAGACGATGGTTTTGCGAAAGGTGCTGATCTGGTCCAGGCCGGCGTTGGTGCGCGAGTCGGACAAAAAGACAAGGCCGGCGTTGAGCTTGATGGCGACGCAATAGGTCATGGGGGCTCCGGAGGAACGGCAGGCGGTTTCCGCGTGCGTCGCGCAAGGCCGGCTGCCGGAAAGGGGCTGAACCGCTCGAAGCGGATCGCGGGCGGCGACGCGCTGTCGGTTCGCCCTGGATTTTACGCAGCCTCTCCCGGGGGGCGTTCACTCAGGCAGGCTTACGGCCCGCTGCCATTCCCGCAACTCGTACACCGTGCCCGGGCGCACCGGCTTGCGCTGGGCGTCGTCCAGGCGGCGCTTGAAGCTGTGGATGGGCGTGGCGCGCGGGTCTATCAGCACCTCGACCAGGCTGGGGCCGTCATGGGCAAAGGCGGCGTCCAGGGCCGCGTCCAGTTCTTCGGGCAGCGCCACCCGCAGGCCCAGCAGGCCCATGGCGGTGCCGGCGGCGGCAAAGTCCGGCTTGTTGCCAAAGCTCAGGTCCACCGACTGGCGCAGGTCCTCAAAGAACAGCTCCTGCCACATCTGCAGCCAGCCCAGGGTGCCGTTGTTGATGACGATGTTGACGATCCGCAGCCGGTTCTGCGCCTGGGTGGCCAGCTCGCCCACCGAGAACGAGTGCCCGCCGTCGCCCGCGACCGTGACCACCTTGCCCTTGTTGGCGCGCTGCACCACCGCCGCGCCGAGCGAGGCCGGTATCGAGTAGCCCAGCCCGCCCTGGCCGCGCGCGTAGATGAAGTTGCGGCCGCTGCGCTGCGCCGGGATGTACTGGGCGATCCAGCCGGCCGACCAACTGGCGTCGCTCACCACCACGTCGTGCGGCTGCAGGCGCTCGGCCACGCCGCGCATCACGCGCTGGGGCAGGATAGGCACGTCTTCGCTGGCCATGTCTGCGTCCAGGGCGCGCTGCATCGCCGCCTTGCGCGTGGCGATGGCGGCCAGCCAGTCGGGCTGCGGCGCGGCGCCGGCCTCGCGCAGGTGCAGCGCCAGGGCCTGCAGCGTGTCGCGCAGGTCGCCGCACAGGGCCACGCCGGGCTCGAAGGTGCGGCCGTGCTCGGTCGGGTCGGCGTCGATGGTGATGGTGGCCTGGCCGGGCAGCGGCAGGGTCCAGTTCATGGCGGTGTTCTGGCTGGCCTTGCTGCCGCACCAGACCAGCAGGTCGGCCTGCTTGATCAGGTCGATGGCGGCGGCCGAGCCCAGCGGGTTCAGCACGCCGGCGGCATAGGGCCGGGTCTCCGGCACCGCGCCCTTGCCCGACAGGCTGGTGACCAGCAGCGGCTGCAACTGGTCGCACAGCTGCAGCAGCGTGTGGGTGGCGTCGGCGCCGTGCACGCCGCCGCCGGCAATGAAGGCGGGGCGCCGCGCGCGCGCGATTAGGTCGGCCGCGCGCTGCAGGTCGGCCGCTGGCGGCTGGTAGCGGATGGAGGGCGCGCGCATGCAGCGCTCGTCCACCACCACCGGCGGCGTGGTCTCGTCCCAGGGCGCGTCCATCACGTCGTGCGGCACGATGATGACCACCGGCCCCGGCCGTGGCGAGGTGGCGATGCGAAACGCGCTGCGGATCACATCCGGCAGCGCGGCCACGCTGGGCACGGTGAAGGTGGCCTTGGTGATGGTCTGGAAGAAGGCCTGCTGGTCAAAGCCCTGCGAGGCCACGCCCTTGTGGCGCAGCGTGACCCAATCCAGCGGCAGCTCGCCGACGATGGCGATCATGGGGATGGAGGCGTTGAGCGCCTCCACCAGTCCATCCGGCAGCTTGGTGGCGCCGGGGCCGACGGTGACGTCACAGACGCCGGGCTTGCCGGTCAGGCGGGCATAGGCATCGGCCGCGTAGGGCGCGCTGCGCTCGTCGCGCACAAGGATGTGCTGGATGCGCGGCGACAGCCGCGATATGCCGTCGTGCAGCGCGGTGGTCTGGCCGCCGGGCATGCCAAAGACGTACTCGACGCCGTAGCGCATCAGCATCTGCGCGATGAAGTCTCCGATGTGGGCCATGGGGCAATCCTTGGTGAGTGGGGTGTTGTTGGGGGGGCTGCGGCTCAGGCCGCGTCGTCTTGCTGCTGCAGCGCGGCCATGCCGTGCAGGTAGCGCTTGAAGCGTGCGTACTTGCGCTCGTACAGCGCCTGCCAGTCCGGCCGTGGTTCCAGGCGCCGCACCACGCGCACCATGTTGCGCACCGCGCTGCCCCAGTCGGCATGCAGGCCCAGGCCCACGGCCGCGCTCATGGCCGTGCCGCGCGCGCCCAGCTCGGTGCCTTCGGTGATCTCCACCGGCAGGCCGAGCACGTCGGCGAACATCTGCGACCAGGGTTGGCTGCGGGCCGCGCCGCCGGCCAGGCGGATGCTGGTGACCGGCGCGCGGTCGCGGCCGCCCAGCAGCCGCTCGATGTCCAGCCGATGTGCGAAGGCAATGCCCTCGAAGATGGCGCGCACCACGTCAGTGCCGTCGTGCGCGGCCTGCAGGCCAATGAACGCGGCCGGCGCGCCGCCCGGCCCGCCAAAGAGAAAGGGCAGGAACAGGATGTCGTTGCGCCGCTGCATGGCGGCGGCTTGCACCCGGTCGCCCAGCACCTCGTAGATGGTGCGGCCAGAGTCCTCTGCCGCGGCGGCCACCACCGGGCCCAGCACGGCTTTGCAGTACCACTCGAAGTTGCTGGCGGAGGTGGGCGAGCCCTCGGTCGCCAGGCAGTAGCCGCCCACCGGGTAGGGCGCCTGCAGCAGCGGCAGCGTGTCTATGCGCGGCGTGGCGTGCAGGGTGGAATTGATGCTGAAGGTGCCGGCCACCACGCTCAGCTGCGAGGGTTCGACCACGCCCGATGCGATGGCCGCGGCCACCACGTCCACGATGCCGCGCACCACCGGCGTGCCCGCCAGCAAGCCGGTGGCGGCCTCTGCCGTTGTCGACACGCGCCCGACGACCTCGGTGCTGGCGCCTACGTGCGGCAGCTTGGCATGCCATTCGGGTATGCCCAGCGCGTCGTAGAAGGCCGGGTCGTAGGCGTGCGTGGGCACGTCCACCAGCGCACCCAGGCCGGCGTCGGTCGGGTCGGTGGAGATGTCGCCGCACAACTGGGCGCGCAGGTAGTCCTTGCAGAACACAAGCCGGTGCGTCTTTTGCAGAGCGGCCGGCTCGTGCTGCGACAGCCAGGCCATCAGCGCGGCGGGCTGGCCGGTCCAGTGCCGCTGCTGCACCCGCAGGGCGCTGCCGGGCGAGACGCCGCTGCGCTCCCAGCCGGCGATCAGCTCTGCCGCGCGGGCGTCGGTGGACATGATGCCGGGGCGCACCGCGCGGCCGCGCTCGTTCACCAGGTACAGGCCGGCGCCGTAGCCGCAGGTGGAGACACCGGCGATGGCCGAGGGCGCCACGCCGCAGCGGTCCAGCAGCACCCGGATCGCGTCGCCCGCGTCGTGCCACATGCGCTCCGGGTCCCGCTCGGTGTGCCCGGGGCGTGGGAACTGGATCGGGTTGCGCCGCCGCTCTGCATCCACTTCCCGGCCGTTGCAGTCGAACAGCACAACCTTGGTCATGGTGCTGCCGGCGTCCAGGCCAAGCAGGTACTCCGTCATGGTGCTCCCTCCATTTTTTATCTTGTAATGACAAGATGGGTGTTGCGGTTTGTAGTCTATGGATTGGTTTCCTAGCGTCAAGGCAGGGTTTGCCTTAAGTCTTGATGAATTGCGTTGTAAGGCAGGTGTGGGTGGGCGCTTCTATGATCCATGGTGCTTGCACTCATGTAATAACAAGTTGGTGATCGCTCACCAGGAGGCGCACACAATGCGAACGCGTTCGGCCCTGCTCGGGCAGTTGCAGCAATCCGCCGGGGTCGAGGTCCTGATCGTTGGCGGCGGCATCAACGGCATAGGCCTGTACCGCGACCTGGCGGCGCAGGGCGTGGCGGCCCTGCTGGTGGAGCAGGAAGACTTCTGCAGCGGCACCAGCGCCGCGCCCTCGCGCCTGATCCACGGCGGGTTGCGCTACCTGGAGACGGGCGAGTTCGCGCTGGTGCGCGAATCGGTCGAGGAGCGCAACCGCCTGCTGTGCAACGCGCCGCACCTGGTGCGGCCGATACCGGTGTGGGTGCCGCTGCGGCAGTGGACGGCGGGCCTGCTGCAGGCGCCGGCCCGCTTCCTGCGCTGGAGCACCACGCCCGGCCCCAAGGGTGCGCTGGTGACCAAGCTGGGCCTGCTGGTGTACGACTGGTTTGGCCGCCACCTGCCCGTGCTGCCACGCCACCGGCTGGTAGGCCCGCGCGAGATGCGCGCGGCCATGCCATCGCTGGCCGCCGACGTGCAGCGCGCCGCCGAGTACTACGACGCCCGCCTGCTGCATCCCGAACGCCTGGCGCTGGAGCTGCTGATGGACGCCGAGCATGACTGCCCCGCCGCCATGGCCGTGCCCTACATGGCGCTGGAGTCACACCAGGGCAGCGACGTGCTGCTGCGCGACACCGAGACACAGCAGCACTACCGCGTGCGGCCACGGCTGGTGGTCAACGCCACCGGCGCCTGGGTCGACCAAGCCAACCGCTGCCTGGGCATAGAGGCGCAATTGATGGGCGGCACGCGCGGCTCGCACCTGGTGCTGCGCCACGCCGCGCTGTGGCACGAGCTGGCCGGGCGCATGGTGTACTTCGAGACCGCCGACCACCGCATCTGCCTGGTCTACCCGCTGGCACAAGACCTGGTACTGCTGGGCACCACCGACATCCGCAGCGAGCAGCCCGACGACAAGCAATGCACGCCGGCAGAGATCGACTACCTGTTCGACGTGCTACGCGTGCTGATGCCGCGCCTGGATGTATCACGCGCGCACATCGTGTTCCAGTACGCCGGCGTGCGCCCGCTGCCCAGCAGCCAGGGCAAGGTGGCCGGCGCGATCAGCCGCGACCACCAGTTGCACCACTATCCCGCTGCGCCCGGCCGTGGCTTTGACGTGCTGACGCTGGTCGGCGGCAAGTGGACCACCTACCGCGTCTGCGCCGCCCAGATGGCGGACGCGGTGCTGGCCCGGCTGCAGCGCCCGCGCCGCACCGACACCGCCGCGCTGCCCATAGGTGGCGGGCGCGACTGGCCCGCAAGCCCGGCGCTGCAACAGCAGGCCATCACCGCGCTGGCGCAGCAGCACGCGGTAGACGAAGCACTGGCGCGGCGCCTGTGGGAGCGCTACGGCACAGCGGCGGCGCAGGTGCTGCAGACCATGGCAACAGCGGGTGCCGGCCCGGTGGACGGCCTGGCCCGTTACTGCGTGGGCGAGATCGTGCACATGGCGCGCCACGAGCGCGTGACCCATCTGGCCGACGTAGTGCTGCGCCGCAGCCTGGCCGCGTTCGAGGGCCAGTGCAGCTTGCGCGCACTCCAGGCGTTGGCCACCATCCTGGGGGCAGAGCTGGGCTGGCCGGCAGAGCGCGCCCAGCATGAAATAGAGCAGACCAGCGCGCTGCTGCAGGCCCGCCATGCGGCAAAAATTGACAACAGCCCCACGCAACCTGCCCCATGACCGACCCTCATCCCGCCCCCATCCAAACCATTGCCGGGCGCGAGCCGCTCTGGTCGCAGGTCAAGAATTCCATCCTGGCGCTGATCCGCGACCAGGCTCTGCAGGCCCATGCCGCGCTGCCTTCAGAGAACGAGCTGTGCCAGCGCTTTGGCGTGTCGCGCACGGTGGTGCGCGAGGCGCTGAACCAGCTCGTCTACCAGCACGTGATCTACAAGCGCCAGGGCAAGGGCGCCTTCGTCGCCGGCCGGCGCGAGACGCAGGATTTCGTCGGTTCGGTGGTTGGCTTCTCGGACGAGTTGATAGAGCACAACCGCGCCGTGGCGCGCCGCATCCTGCAGCAGCGCAGCACCGTGCCCAGCCCGCGCGCCCAGGCACTGCTGCGGCTGCCGCCGGGCGAGGGCATCGAGTCGCGCGTGGTCGAGGTCACGCGTGTGATGGTGGTCGAGGGCGTGCCGCGCCTGCTGGTATCCATCAGCATCCCCGAGCAGTTGGTGCCGGGGCTGGACCAGTTGCCGCTGCAGGCGCGCTCGCTCTACGACGTGCTGCGCCGCCAGTACGGGCTGGTGTTTCACCAGGCTGACCGCTGGATAGAGGCGGTGAACGCCGACGCCGAGCAGGCGCAACTGCTGGAGGTCTCGCACAACACGCCGCTGCTGGGCATTGAGTCTTGCGCGTATTCGGCCTCAGGGCAGCCGGTGGAGTACTACCACGCGCTGTATCGCACCGACATGGCTTCGCTGCACATCAAGGTGCGGCCGTAACTGCATCAGCGCGCGTCGCGCAGCGACAGCTTCTTCAGCGCATAGAGCGCATCCAGCGCCTCGCGCGGCGTGAGCGCGTCGGGGTCTATGTCTGCCAGCCGCGTCTCCACCATGCTCGGGCCGGCCGCGATGCTTTCTGGCGGCGGCGCAAACAGATCCACCTGGGCCTGGTGCGCGCTGGCTTTTTCTTCCAGCGCGGCCAGGGCGTGGCGGGCGTGTTGCACCACCACGGCCGGCATGCCGGCCAGGCGCGCTACCTGGATGCCGTAGCTGCGGCTGGCCGGGCCGGGCTGGATCTCGTGCAGGAAGACGATGTCGGCACCGGATTCGGTTGCGCTCACATGCACGTTAACGGCGGCATGGTGCTTGGCCGGGAACTCGGTCAGCTCGAAGTAGTGGGTGGCAAACAGCGTGAAGCACTGCGCCTTGTCATGCAGGTGCGTGGCAATGCCGGATGCCAGCGCCAGCCCGTCGAAGGTGCTGGTGCCGCGGCCGATCTCGTCCATCAGCACCAGGCTGTGCGGCGTGGCGGTGTGCAGGATCTGTGCGGCCTCGGTCATCTCCAGCATGAAGGTGGATTGCGCGTTGGCTAGGTCGTCGGCCGCGCCGATGCGGGTGTGGATGGCATCGATGGGCCCAAGCCGGCAGGCGCTGGCGGGCACGTAGCTGCCGATGGAAGCCAGCAGCACGATCACCGCGATCTGCCGCATGTAGGTCGACTTACCGCCCATGTTGGGGCCGGTGATCATCTGCATGCGATGGCGCGGGCCCAGGCGGGTGTCGTTGGCGATAAAGCCGCTGCCCGCGCCCGGCGCGCCGTAGCCCTCGGCCAGGCGCGCTTCCACCACCGGATGGCGGCCGGCCTCGATCTCGATGCAGGGCGTTTTGACAAACTCCGGCAGGCACCAGTTGAGCGTGAGCGAGCGCTCGGCCAGCGCGCACAGCGCGTCCACCGTGGCCACGGCCTTGGCCAGTTGGCCCAGTGCCGCCACATGCGGCTGCAGGGCATCCAGCACCTGCTCGTACAGCCACTTTTCGCGCGCCAGTGCGCGCTCTTGGGCTGACAGCGCCTTGTCTTCAAAAGCCTTCAGCTCGGGCGTGATGAAGCGCTCGGCGTTCTTCAGGGTCTGGCGGCGGCGGTAGTCGTCCGGCACCTTGTCGAGATGGCTGCCGGTAACCTCGATATAGAAGCCGTGCACCCGGTTGAACTGCACCCGCAGGTTGGCAATGCCGGTGCGCGCCTTCTCGCGCGTTTCCAGCTCCAGCAGAAAGCCGTCGCAGTTGTCCTGGATGGCGCGCAGCTCGTCCAGATCGGCATCAAAGCCGGTGCCGATCACGCCGCCATCGCGTACCAGCGCGGCCGGCTCGGGCAGCAGGGCGCTTTGCAGCAGCGCCACCACTTCTGCCGGCGGCTGCAGATCTTCAGAAATTTTAGAGAAAAGTGCCGTTTCCCCAGGTAGAACCTGGGCTAGCCGCTCTGCTTTTTGTAGCGACTGCACCAGCGCCACCAGCTCACGCGGGCGCACCTGGCGCAGCGCCGTGCGGGCACTGATGCGCTCCACGTCGCTGGTGCCCTTGAGCTGCTCGCGCAGCCGGCCAAACGGGCCTTCACCGCGCGCGCCGCGCAGCGCACCGATGGCGTCCAGCCGCTGCTGCGCCTGGCGCCGTTCGCGCTGCGGCTCCAGCAGCCAGCTGCGCAGCGCGCGGCTGCCCATGGCGGTCATGCAGGTGTCGAGCAGCGAGAACAGCGTGGGCGAATCCTCGCCGCGCAGCGTCTTCACTAGCTCCAGGTTGCGGCGGGTGAGGGTGGGCAGCTCGATCAGCTCATCGTCGCGCTGCACGCGCAGCGTCTTCACATGCGACAGCGCGCGGCCCTGGGTGTGCTCGGCAAAGGTCAGCAGCACGGCGGCGGCGGCATGTGCCTGCGCTAACTGCTCGGCGCTCCAGGCGGCAAGGCTGTTGGTGCCCAATTGCTCTTGCAGCTTGGTCTGGCCCAGCTTGGCGTCGAACTGCCACTCTGGCCGCGCCGTCAGCGCAAAAGGCGTGTTGCGGCGCAGCGCCTGCAATTGCTGGGCGAAGGCGCTGGCGGCATCGGCGTTGTAGAGCACCTCGCTGGGCGCGATGCGGGCGATCCAGCTCTCCAGCGCATCGGGCGGGCATTCGGCCAATTGCACCTCGCCCTGCGTGACAGACAGCCAGGCCAGGCCCACCACATTGCGCAGGCCGTGGTGCACTGCCAGCAGCACGGATTCGGCCTTGTCCTGCAGCAGCTCGGCATCGGTCAGCGTGCCGGGCGTGACCACGCGCACCACCTTGCGCTCCACCGGCCCCTTGCTGGCGCCGACCTCGCCCACCTGCTCGCAAATGGCTACCGATTCGCCCAGGCGGATCAGCTTGGCCAGGTAGTTCTCCATGGCGTGAAACGGCACGCCCGCCATCACCACCGGCTGCCCCGCCGACTGCCCGCGCCGCGTCAGCGTGATGTCCAGCAAGCGCGCAGCCTTCTCGGCGTCTTCCCAGAACAGCTCGTAGAAATCGCCCATGCGGTAGAACAGCAGGGTGGTGGGGAAGTCCGCCTTCAGACGCAGGTACTGCTGCATCATGGGGGTGTGGGCGGAGGTGTCTGTTTTTTCCATTTAAATCATCTAGTTAGCGAGCATGTCGCCAGCCTTTGGGGGGCCGTTGGCGGCGCGCTTCGCCATGTCTTCGATCTTCGCGACACGCTTCTGCGCTTCATCGCCGAGCGACCATTGCCTGGTCTTGAGCATGAACAATTCGAACAAGCCGGGCGGCATGGCCCGATCGCCAGCCTCCCATTGCTGCCATCCGCGCAGCGATGCCCGCACCGTTTGAGCCGCCTCTGTCTGCGTCAGGCTTGCAGCAAGGCGGGCTTCGTGTATGACGGCTGGCGTAGGGCTTTGTGGCTTGGGGTCGGTCATGAATGCCGATGACAAGAATCCGTGCCGCCGTGCGCGGCAGGGGGAACTGCATTGGGCGGCATTATGCGCTCATTGAGCGTACTTGAATCTCTTGGTGCATGCCGGCTGAAGCACCGCTCCAGGGGTAAGCGCAAGGCGGTGATCTTGAAGCCCTTGAGCACGCATATTTTTGATTGTTTGATTCAGCCGTAGTTTGGCTACGATTCATCGTGCTATTTCAATTGACAGTCATTTGAAAGAAATGCTTCAATCGAAGTATGGCTACGACTGGAACGAGCAAGTTAAATTCGCTCTACACCCACTGGGCCCCGGGAACGCCGTTGACATCGGGCGACCTGGCGGGCTTGGGCATCTCGGCGGACCTGGCCGTGCACTACGTGCGCGCGGGCTGGCTCGTACGCCTGACACGCGGAGTGTTCTGCCGCCCCAATGACCCTTTGGCACTGCATCCGAGTCTGATCCTGCTGCAGCGCCGGTTCGAGGGCCTGCACGTAGGCGGCAAGTCGGCGCTGGACTGGTACGGCGTGCGCCAGTACGTGGCGCAGCAGCCGGTGCTGCAGCTCTACGGCTGGGCAACAGGCAAGTTGCCAGAGTGGTTCACCGAGCGCTTTCCGGCTGAGTACAGCCGCAAGCGCCTGTTCGATGAGGAGCCGGGCGCCTTGCTGCACATCGGGCCGTTCGAAAAGCGCAGCGGGGCGGCGCAGGTTTCGGCGCCGGAGCGTGCGTTGCTGGAGCTGCTGAGCGACGTGGGCGTGCGCCAGCCGCTGCAGGAGGCGCGCGAACTCATGGAGAGCGCCTACAGCCTGCGCGCTGACGTGCTGCGTGAGCTGCTGCAGCGCTGCACGAGCGTCAAGACCGTGCGGCTGTGCTTGCAGCTTGGCCGCGAGGCATCGCTGCCTTGGGCCGCCAAGCTCGATCCGGCCACGCTGCCCACGGGCAGCGACCGGCCCTGGGTGTCCCGATCCGCCGACGGCCTGCTGGTGCTGAAGGCATGAACCAGACCTATCTCGATACCGCGCGCCTGTTGACGCAGGTCGCGCCGCTGGTGTTCGTGGACGACACGTTCGCGCTGAAGGGCGGCACGGCGATCAATCTGTTCGTGCGCGACATGCCGCGCTTGTCGGTGGACCTCGATCTGGTCTTTCCTGACCACAGGCTGCCGCGCGACGCAGCGCTGGCGCGCATCAATGAGGCTGTGCGGCAGGCGGCCGAGCGACTGAAGAAGCTGGGCTTTCAGACCCATGCACCTGCGGCGGCAGCGGGCGAGACCAAGCTGCTGGTGCGCCGTGGCCCTGTGCAGGTCAAGATCGAAGTGAACTTCGTGATGCGCGGCACCGTGCGGCCGGTGCGCCAGGCTTCGCTTACGCCAACAGCCCGCGATGTGCTGATGGCCGACCTGGAAATCCCGCTGGTGTCGCTGGAGGATGTGTACGGCGGCAAGCTGGTGGCGGCGCTGGACCGGCAGCACCCGCGCGACCTGTTCGACGTGATGCAGCTCTTTGCGCATGAAGGCGTCACGCCCGGCATCCGTCGCGCCTTCGTTGTCTACCTGGCCTGCAGCAACCGGCCGGTGCACGAGGTGCTGTTCCCGCCGCTGCGCACCTGCCGGGCATCCGCTGGAAGCTGCACAACCTGGCGCAGTTGCAAAAGAGCAATGCGAAGAAGTTTGCCGAACAGGCCGACATGCTCGCCACCCGGTTGGCTGCTGTTACCTCAAGCGCGAATGTGTCGTCGCCTTCAGGGGCAGAGTGCTGACCATTTGCCATTTGCCAGGCCTGGCAGAAAGCCCCCGCCCGATAGAATCCACCCCGTCCGGATGACCCGCGACGAGGAGTAACGGCCATGGCCGATCGCGGTAAATCACACAAGCCGGCGCCTGCGCCGATCGAATCCCCCTTCACCCCCACGCCAGAGCAGGGCACGCCCGGCGCGCTGCCTGATGGCACGGCGCTGTCGGCCGAGCATGCCGCGCTGTACCTGTGCATGCTGCCGGCCCAGCTCGCCGATTTGCGCAAGATCCGGCGCGCCGATGGTTCTCGCTCCAACGGGCCGGCCATCATTGAGACCGGCACGGTCAGTGCCAACCAGGCGGTGCACTACCGCGTGGGCGCCTTGCGTGAGTTCGACAAGAGCCGTGCCGCCACCCCATCGCCCCTGGATGCCGCGCTGAACGCTGGCCTGCTTGCCTGGGTGTCTGCCAAGCTGCCGTTTTTTGCCGAGCTGGACGCCCGCGAGCGCCGGGGCCCGCGCACCCTTATCGGCTGCGCCTGGGACAAGGCCGACCCGGCGCGCGAGCAGCGTCTGGCCGAGCTGGCGCAGGGGCGTATCCGCTTCGTGTGGATCACGCCCGCTGAAGCCTCCACCAGCCGCTGGGCAGACCTGGCGGCGCACCGCGCGCTTGCTGCAAAAGGCCAGGCACTGCTGACGCGCGAGCTGGGTGCAATTGAGGCGGGTATTCAGGCGAGCGAGCTGTTGTCGCGCTCCTGAGTTCAGCCAACGGCAAGCGTCACTGGCTTGCCGATGCGGCTGAGCATTTCGACCAGTGCGTCGATACTGAACTTGGCGGTCTTCTTGTTCACCACGTCGGAGACGCGGGGGCGCGAGACCATCAGGATCTCGGCCGCATCGGCCTGCTTCAGGTGATGCTCGGCAATCCAGGCAGACAGCTCGTCCATCAATTGCTCTTTCAGCAACTGCGTGTCATTGATCTGCTGGCGGGATGCGGCCTGCAGGCGCTTGGCCTCGTCTGGCGAAAAGCCCAGTTCGAGGAACAGGTTGGCGCCCGGCTTTGTCACGTGGCGGATAGCGGTGTCGATCGTCATTTCTGGGTCTTTCTTGCATGGACCACGGCGCGGTAGCGCGCTTCGGCAATGGCCTTGTCCTGTTTGCTGGTGGCCTGGGTTTTCTTCTGGAAGCAGTGCAGGACGTAGACCGCCTCTTCAAACTTGGCCACATACATCACCCGATAGACGCCGCTGGCATCCTTGAGGCGGATTTCCTTGGCGCCGGCGCCTACGTCGTCGAAGGGTTTCCAGTCGATCGGATCAAGCCCGGCCTGGACCTTGCCCAATTGGAAGCCAGCATCTCTACGCGGATCTGGCGGAAATGCCCGCAGATCGTCGTAGGCAGACCCTACCCAGCGAATCTCCTTGTCATCTGACATCAGAGGATTGTATAAAAATATATACGGATTGGCTTGCCAACCCCGGGCAGCCTGCCGCGCCGCTTTGTTCCTGAATCAGCAACTAAGCATCCCTGAGCGCGTTATTTATCTATGGGCGAATGACTTCTACAGTTCATCCATCGCCGCATCGCTTTCGAGCCCTCGGCGAAAACGGACCGCTCGGTCCATCCGTTGAACTGCTTTAGAAAGACATCGCCATGAACTCCCGTACTCTCGTTGCCGCTTCCCTTCTTGCCCTGGCTGTGGGCCAGAGCGCTTTTGCCCAGGACGCCGTGGCTGCTGCGCCTGTGACCCGCGCCAGCGTGGTGGCCGAACTGCAGCGCGCCCGCGCCGCAGGTGAACTGGAAGTCGGTGAAGCCTATGGCGTGCCGGCGGCGCAGGCCTCGCGCTCGGCCCTGACCCGTGCCGAGGTGGTGGCCCAGATCGCCCCAGCCCGTGCTGCTGGCGAGCTCGACCCGGTCCGCCAGTACGCATACGGCTATCCCACAAGCCCGGCCGCACAGCCATCCGACAAGACCCGCGCCGAGGTCAAGGCAGAAGTCCTGGCCGCCGTCCGCGCCGGCACGCTGCCGGTGGTGGGTGATCGCAGCTAAGAACCATCCCTTTCAAGGTCTTTGAGATATCCCTGCGCCTGTGTGCCTTGCAGGCGGCGGGTGCCGGGATTTCGCCCCGGCGGGCGAGTAACTTTCTCTTGTGTCGCCAAGAGAAAGTCACCAAAGAGAAGGCGACCCCACTGTGGCGGTCCGGCTTTGCCGGACTGCTTTGCGGTGCTCGGAGTCGGCAGGCGGCTGCGGAACTCGCTGCGCTCAAACAGTCCTCGCCGTCCCTTCGCTGCGCTACGGGCAACCTGCCGATTCCTCCGCTCCTCAACACCACAGAGGGGACCCCGGGACAGCCACACGGGCCATCGCTGCGCTCGGCCCGGTATTGGGTGTTTGGCTGTTGGTCTTCGGCTGTCCCACGCCGTTGATGGAGCCGAGCAGCGCAGGGTACCCGCGCAGCGGGCTCCAGCTCCGGCTCGCCTTCTCTTTGACTGCCCGCCGGGGCGAGTCCCGGCTCCTGTCCCTAGCAAGACACCAGAACTACCGAACAGATCACAAGCCCTTGAAAGGGATGCTGCTTAGAACGTGTTTGCGATCTGTATGGCGACCCATAGAGATCGTCAATACGTTCTAAGCCTGCGGCACGCTGGGCGTAGCGCTCAGGCCGGCTTCTGCCGCGCTGCCTGGGCCGTCGGCGGGCGACGGGGGCAGTGTGCTGGGTGGTGTTGCTGCCTCGGCGCCCAGCACGCGCAGCGTGGGCAGAAACTGTGGGTACTCGCGCTGCATGAAATCGATCAGGCCCTCGCGCAGCTTGCAGCGCAAATCGAACGCCTTGCCTGACGAGGCCGCGGTGGCCAGCACGCGCAGCTGCATGCTGCGCTCGGTGGCGTCGGTGACCTGCAGGTTGAAGAAGCGGCCGTCCCATTCGGGCAGGGTGGGCACCAGGCGTTCCAGCTCGGTGCGCAGCGGCGCCACGGGCATGGCGAAGTCGACGTAGAAAAACACCGAGCCCAGCAGTTGCGAGCCGGTGCGGGTCCAGTTCTGGAACGGGTTCTCTATGAACCACTGCAGCGGGATGATCAGGCGCCGGTCGTCCCAGATCTTCAGCACCACGTAGGTGCCGGTGATTTCTTCTACCCGGCCCCATTCGCCTTGCACGATGAGTACGTCGTCGATGCGGATGGGCTGCGCCAGCGCGATCTGCAGGCCGGCGATCAGGTTGCTGAAGACGGGCCGGGCGGCGATGCCGGCGACGATGCCGACCACGCCGGCCGAGGCCAGCAGGCTGGCGCCGACCTGGCGTGCGCCGGGGAAGGTCATGAGCATCATGGCCAGCCCGGCGAGCAGTGCGATGAAGGTGGCGGTGCGCGCCAGTACGCGCGCCTGGGTCATGACGCGGCGTGCCTGCAGGTTGTCGTCCACATCGTAGGGGTGCTGGGCGATGAGGCCCGCGGCCAGGCCGTTGATGGCGCTGATGGCGAGCCAGGTGGTGGCCGCGATCAGCAGCAGGCCGTTGAAGTGGCGCAGGCTCTCGATGAAGCGCATGTCGTTTGCCGCTGCCTGCCACACCAGTTGCAGCGCCAGCAGCGGCAGCACCAGCCGCGCGGCGCGCTGGCAGGCGCGCAGCGTGGCGTTGAGTACCGGCGCGGGCTGCGTGGCGCGCAGCAGCAGCATGGCGCCGATGCGGTGTGCGACCAGTGCCGCGATCACGGCCAGCGTGGCGGCGATGAGGGTGGCGACCCAGGGAGAGAACTGCGACAAATCGAGCATCCGTACACCTTTCCTGTGATGAGGGTGGAGTTGTGGGGCGTGGCCCCAAAGAGAAAGCGCGCTCAGCCGTGCGAGCGCTCGGCCGCGCGGCGCAGGCGGCGTGCCGTGGCTTGCGCCAGCGCCAGCCGGCCCAGCAGCCAGGGCGTAAGGTCGTCGGCCAGCGGATCAGGCGGGCGCATGGCGTCGCTGCTGGCGTCGGGCAGCGGCTCATCGGCCGGCATTGGCGCCGTGCCTGGTGCCGCGGCTAGGGCTTGCTCGATGGCATCGGCCGCCTGCGCCAGCGCTGGCGTCACCCGCTCCATCTGCAATTGGCTGCGGCGCAGCTGCAGGGTGGACTTGACCGCCGTCAACTGCGTCAGCAGGCGGTAGCCCTGGGCCTGCAGGGTTTCCAGCGGCTCCAGCGGCAACTGAACAGCGCTGGGCTCGGCCAGCGTGCGGGTGGTGGATTGGCCCAGCGCGGACAGGCTCTCATAGGCCTCGCGCCGCGCCAGCCGCCAGTCGATGTCGGGCGTGCGTTCGGCACCGGCGGTAAGTGCCAGCCGTGCATGGCGGCCCTGGGCCTGCAGCGTGCGCTGCACCAGGCGCGGCACCTGCTGGCGTTCCCACACCGGCAGCACGTAGCTGAACAGCCAGGCAAGGGTGGCGCCGATCAGGGTGTCGCCGATGCGCTCGGCGATGGCAAAGCTCGGGTGCGAGCCGGTGACCAGCAGGTGCGCCTGCAACAGCCCCTGCGTGGTGGCGGCGGTGGCGGTGATCATGTAGCGCTTGACCACAAAGGCATGGCCAATCGCCGCGCCGATGGCGATGTAGCTCAGGATGGCGATGGGGTGCGGGTGCGTGGACAGGATCAGCATCACCACCAGGCAGCCCAGCAAGGTCCCGGCGATACGCGCATTGCGCCGCTGCAGCGTCTGCGCCAGGTTGGCGCGCATGACCACGGTGATGGTGACCAGCACCCAGTACTTGTGCGTGCCCCAGGGCAGGTGCATGGCCAGCGCAAAGCCGGTGCCGATGGCCGCAGCCGCGCGCAGCGCCTGGCGCAGCGTGGGGCCGTACCAGCCGCGCTCGGATTTGAGCGGCGTCCAGGACCAGGCGGTGGGGCTGATGAAGAGCTGCCAGTTCTCCCGCAGCGCGGCCAGCTCGGGCGCCTGGTCGCCGCGCGCCAGGCGGAACAGGCGCTCGACCTCATCGCCGATGGCGGCCACGCGCAGCCCGGCGTCGTGCACGCTGGCTGAGAGCTGCAGGGCTGGGGCTGCGGCTTTGCTGTCTGCCGGGTGCAGCCGGCCCAGCGCGATGCGCAGGGTTTGCGCGTCGGCCGGCTGGCGGCCCAGCAGCAGGGCCGTGGCCAGCACGTCGATCTGGCGCGCGGCGGCGGCCAGCGCATCGGCCAGCGGCGGCAGGGCGGCCAGGTCGTGCGTGGTCAGGGCCTGCATGTCGAGCTCGCAGGCCACCAGTTGGTCGCGCGCCTCCAGCAGTGTCAGCAGCATGGCGGCGATCTTCTGGCGCTGCGGCGTGCGGGGCGATTCCAGGATCACGTCGCGCGCGGTCTGCAGGGTGTCGGCCAGGGCGGCTTGGCGGCGCAGCATGTCGCCGGTGAAGACCTCGCTCTCGGCATAGGGCGAGAAGCGGCGCGCCTGGCTGCGCAGCGCCTCGGCCAACTCCAGCAGCGTGGCGGCCAGCAGTTGGGAGCGGTAGCGTGCGTTCAGCAGGCCGTTGGCCGCCACCGCATAGACCATGTAGAGCCCCGCGCCGCCCAGGAACCAGCCGGTGCGCTCCAGCGACAGCAGAAAGCCCACCGGCGGCGAGGCCATGGAGAACAGCATGGAGAACATCAGGCTGGCGCTGAGCGGCGCGCCGCGCTTGCCCCAGGCCATGCCCATGAAGGCGACGAAGGTGCCGCAGACCAAAATCACGCCCTGCTGCAGCGCGCTCTGGTGCGCCAACTGGATCGCCAAGTAGAGCGGCGCGCCCAGCAACGCCGAGGGCAGCAGTTGCTGGAATTTGTGCTTTTTCTGCGTGGGCAGGTCAGGCAGGGTGGTGATCAGCGCGCCCACGGCGGCAGCCGACGCGGCCGACAGGTCGTCCAGCAGATAGATGGTGATCGTGACCAGCATCAACCCCACGGCCACCGCCAGGCCGTTGGTGATGTTGTGGCTCAGCAGCGTGCACAGCAGCCGCCAGGCCTTTTTGCGCAATTGGGCTGATACCCGCATCGCGCCTGGGCGTCAGAGGGCGTCGGGGGTCTTGCGGGCGCGGGTGAGTTTGCGCACCGGCGGCGTGGCGGGCGCTTCTGGCGCCGCGTCGGCCGGGGCTGCGGGTTCTTCCACGGGCTCGTCGCCGATCGGGATATAGGCGGCAGAGCGCTTGGCCTCCACGCCTGCGAACTTGGAGTACTTGCTGATCAGGCTCACCAGTTGGCCGTAGATGCGCGGGCTGGCGGCCAGGCATTCACGCTGCTCCAGGAAGTCGGCCTCGCCCGTGAAGTTGCCGACCAGGCCGCCGGCCTCGGTCACCAGCAGCGAGCCCGCAGCCACGTCCCAGGGCGACAGCCCGGTTTCGAAGAAGCCCTCGGTGAAGCCTGCGGCCACATAGGCCAGGTCAAGCGCGGCAGAGCCCGGGCGGCGCAGGCCGGCGGTGCGCTGCATGACTTCGCTCATCACCTGCAGGTACTGCTGCAGGTTGTCACCCGGGCGGAACGGGAAGCCGGTGGATATCAGCGACTCTTCCAGCCGCGTGCGCTTGGAGACGCGAATGCGCCGGTCGTTCAGGTAGGCGCCACGGCCCTTGGTGGCGGTGAACAGGTCGTTGCGGGTGGGGTCGTAGACGACGGCCTGCTCGACCTTGCCGCGCACGGCCAGCGCAATGCTCACGCAGTACACCGGGAAGCCGTGGATGAAGTTGGTGGTGCCGTCGAGCGGGTCGATGATCCAGACGAATTCCGAATCCCGCGCGCCATGCTCGCTGCCCGATTCCTCGGCCAGGATGCCGTGGCCGGGATAGGCGGTGAGCAGGGTTTCGATGATTGCCTGCTCGCTGGCGTGGTCCACCTCGGTGACAAAGTCGTTCACCTGCTTCTGCGAGATCCGCACCGATTCGATGTCGAGCGCGGCGCGGTTGATGATGGCGCCGGCGGCGCGTGCGGCCTTGGTGGCCACGTTGAGCATGGGATGCAGGTTGGTCGACATTGGATTGTGGGCAGGAGCGGTTCGGCGGCGGTGAGGCGCGGGGGGCGCCCGGCGATGCGGGCGGCGACAATACGCGGATTTTACCCGCCGGCCTGTATGCGTACCCGTTTCATCCTGATTCAAACCAGCCACGCCGGCAATGTGGGCGCCGCGGCCCGCGCCATGAAGACCATGGGCTTCGACGATCTGGTGCTGGTGGCGCCGCGCTGGGACAACGTGCTGCGGCGCGAAGAAACCATCCAGCGCGCCAGCGGCGCCCTCGACGTGCTGCGCAATGCGCGCATCGTCGCCACGCTGGACGAGGCGCTGGACGGCATGACGCACCTGTGCGCCACCGCCATGATCCCGCGCGACTTCGGCCCGCCCACCAGCACGCCGCGTGAGCACCTGGAGCCATTCGCAGCCGGTGCGGCCGCGGCGGGCGAGGCCGGCATTGCTTTTTTGTTTGGCTCCGAGCGCTTCGGCATGCAGAACGAGGACGTCTACCGCTGCCACGTGGCGCTGCGCATTCCTACCAACCCGCAGTTCGGCTCGCTCAACCTGGGCGCGGCGATCCAGGTGGTGGCCTACGAATGGCGGCTGGCGCTGGGCGGCTTTGATGCGGTGCTGGAGGCGCCGGCCGACGCGCCGCGCCGCGCCGACACGCAACAGGTGGCCGGCATGCTGGACCACTGGGAGCGCTCGCTGGTGGACATCGGCTTTCTCGACCCGGCCGCGCCCAAGAAGCTGATGCCACGGCTGCAGCAGCTGTTTCACCGCGCCCAACTGACCGACGAGGAAATCCACATACTGCGCGGTGTCGCCAAGGCCATGTCGGCGGCGGCGGTTACAAATCGATAGACTGCAAAACCCACAAAAACTCCAAGAACCCATGTTCCGTCGCCTGCGTTCCGATATCCAGTGCATCCTCGACCGCGACCCTGCCGCGCGCAGTGCGTGGGAGGTGGTCACCTGTTATCCGGGCCTGCACGCGGTGGTGCTGCACCGGCTGGCGCATGCGTGCTGGCAGCGTGGCTTCAAGTGGCTGGGCCGCTTCATCTCGCACATCGCGC
Organism: Xylophilus sp. GW821-FHT01B05; assembly: GCA_038961845.1. NCBI lineage: Bacteria > Pseudomonadati > Pseudomonadota > Betaproteobacteria > Burkholderiales > Xylophilus > Xylophilus sp. GW821-FHT01B05. The sequence goes on along the minus strand of CP152408.1, from coordinate 4,287,574 downwards.
GCTGGCTGACCGGCATCGAGATCCATCCCGGCGCGGTGCTGGGCGAGCGCGTGTTCTTCGACCACGCCATGGGCGTGGTGGTGGGCGAAACCGCCGAGATCGGCGACGGCTGCACCATCTACCAGGGCGTGACCCTGGGCGGCACCTCGCTCTACAAGGGCGCCAAGCGGCACCCGACGCTGGGGCGCGACGTGGTGGTGAGCGCCGGCGCCAAGGTGCTGGGCGGCTTCACCGTGGGCGACGGCGCCAAGATCGGCAGCAATGCCGTGGTCATCAAGCCAGTGCCCGCAGGCGCCACGGCGGTGGGCATTCCGGCGCGCATCATCTTGTCGAAGGAAGGCGCCAGCGCCGACGCCACGCCTGAGCGCAAGTTTTCGGCTTACGGCGTGACGCAGGAAGACGACCCGGTCAGCCAGGCCATGAAGGGCCTGATCGACAACGCCTCGTCGCAAGAGCACCAGATCGCGCTGCTGTGGCAGGCCATCGAGGCCCTGTCGCAAGGCCGCCGTGGCGGCGACTGCGTGCCGCAGGACGCGGCGCTGGAAGAAAGCTTTGCCGCTGCCAAGCTCAATGACTTGGTGGGCAAGTAGCGAGTGCTTCTGATTTGATAGCTTAATGCCGGCGGGTAGCCTGCGTTTCAGGTGGTTTTATTGCTGAAATGCAGGTGTTGACTGGGCATGGTGCTATCAGTTTTCTTCTCGCGCGGTAGGGTTCATCATCATTTCTGGGGATGCGCTCGCGCTGGAAATCCCTAAGAATTGGGCCGGAGCAGGCGATGTCGCCTGGGAGGAACCAAGATGAGATTGAGCATGAAGGCGGCCGTGCGCGGCCCCCGATTCCTGGGCTATCTGGTGATCGCGCTGGTAGCGCTGCTGGCTGGTTGTGCGGGCGGCTCGCCCATGCGGGTCGCGCTGACCGAGTTGGGTACTGTCTCCGACAGCGAGTACGGCGCCTATGGCCTGCGGCTTGTGCGCGCGGTGAATGTGACCGGCTTGGGGCCGGAGGAGGTCGTCGGCACACTGACGACCGATCCGGACAAATGGTCGATCCGCGAGCAACTGGCTCGCTTCTTCCCCGAGCGCAGCGATCTGCCCGACAGCATGACGCCTAGGCTGGTGCCGGGGGCGTCCGAGATTGTGGAGCGGCGCTTCTGCAAGGCGGTTACTGACACGCGTGACGGCGACGGCAACCTCGTGCCGGCGCATTGTGCCAAGGGGGGCGACGTGACGCTGGCGGGCCTGGTCGAGCTGCGCGACAAACTGCAGGAGTCCCAGGCCAAGGTTGCAGAGGCAGTACGGCTGGAGCTGAAGAGTGCAGCCCTCGATGCCGCGCTGACGGCGCTGAAGACCGGGCCGGCCGAGGGCACGTCTGGCATCCTGGCGGCGCTGCAAGCCCTCTATCCAAACGATGGCCTGTCGGATGCGAAAAAGGTGGAGGACGCGCGCGATGCAACGGTTGCGGCGCGCAACCCGGCCGGCCTGATCCCGTTGCTGGCGGAGACGAAGAAGCTCTCCAGTACGTCCGGCGTCATCGTGACCCGCTGGGAGCGTGAGGTGGAGGCCTCCGGCAGCCTCACTGCGGGTGATGCTGCCAAGGTATCGGCGGCCGGCAAGCGCAAGCTGAGCGGATTCTTGATCCTGGGCGAGCCGCGCATCACCAGCCTGCGCTTGGGGAGCGACTTCGCGGCGCGAGCCAAGGAAAAATCACTCCCGGGCAGCGCGGAGAGCCTGTTCAAGTCGCACCGCAATTACCTGACCTACTACCAGCTGCGTGCACGCTATGTGCTGTTCTCCGAAAGCCGGGAGGAGGCGCTGCAGGCGGCCTTGCAGGCCGACGTTGCCAAGATCGCCCAGACGCTGGGGGCTGCACGGATCAACACGGACACGCTCACATCGATCTCCGCCCGGGCCGAGGCGCTCTATGCGGCCATTGCCGCGAGTTCGGGTTCTGGCGTGCTGGACGCTGAGGCGGGCTATGTGCAGACGCATGCCTGTTCGCTGCTGCGCAACGCAGGCACGGGCACAGGCACATGCCTGGGTGCCGAGATGCAGCGGTCTGCGGGCACCCTGCCGGTCATCAGCATCCGGGCTGCATTCGATGATTTTGTGGCCAGCAATAGCCCGGGGGCGCATGCCCTTCTGGCTCAGCAAAACGAAGCGCCGTAGGCGCTTAACGCACCGGCCGCTGCGCCGACTTGGGCCTAAAGGCCTTGCACACCGCGTCTTGCGTTTCCAGATACGGCCCGCCAATCAGATCGATGCAATAAGGCACGGCGGCGAAGATGCCGGGCACGGCCTGGCTGCCGTCGGGGTTCTTCAGGCCTTCCAGCGTCTCGGCGATTGCCTTGGGCTGGCCTGGCAGGTTCAGGATCAGGCTCTGGCCGCGCACCACGCCGACCTGGCGCGACAGGATGGCGGTGGGCACAAAGCGCAGGCTGATCTGGCGCATCTGCTCGCCAAAACCCGGCAGCTCACGGTCGGCCACGGCCAGCGTGGCCTCCGGCGTGACGTCGCGCGGCGCGGGGCCGGTGCCGCCGGTGGTCAGCACCAGCGCGCAGCCGGCGTCTGCCAACTCGATCAGCGTGGCGCTGATGGTGGCCTGCTCGTCCGGGATCAGCCGGGGCTCGAACGTGATCGGGTTCTTCAGCGCGCGGCCCAGCCAGTCCTGCAGCGCGGGCAGGCCCTGGTCCTGGTAGACGCCGCTGCTGGCGCGGTCGCTGATCGAGACGATGCCGATGCGTACCGGCTCGGGCGCGGAATCAGTCATCGCCCTCTTCTGCCGTGTCGTTGTCGGTGGGCGCTTCCTGGCCACCGAGCTGCGCACGCACCAGGTGGAAAATCTCGCGGTAGGCGCGGCCATGGCGTGGCGCCAGGCCGGGTTTTTCGGGCACGGCGTCTTTGCGGGCCTGGCGCACCAGGGCGCGCAGTTGCTGCGTGTCGGTGCCGGGGAAGCGTTCGATCCAGCGCTGCACGGCCTCGTCGCCGGCGATCAGCGCGGCGCGGGTTTGCTCGGCTTCGTGCAGGGTCATGGTGTCGCGTGCCGAGCCGCTGCGCTGCTCTTGCAGCGCTTCGCGGGCGGCTTCACGGGCGGGCTCGTCGAGCTTGCGCATGAGCTTGCCGATGAACTGCATCTGCCGGCGCTTGCCCTCGAAATTGGTGATGCGCTTGGCTTCTTCCACGGCGTCGGCCAGCTTCTCGGGCAGGTCGAGGCGGGCCAGCAGATCGGCGCGCAGGGTCAGCAGGGCTTCGCCCAGTTCCTGCAGCTCATCGCTTTCCTTCTTGAGGTCGGTGCGGCTGGCAGTGCGGACGTCGTCGATGCCCTTGAGCTCGCGCTTGAGCTCGATATCGAGCTCGCTGCCCTCGGCTACGAACTGGCCGCGGACGAAGTAGCCTTTCTTGAATTTGCGTGACATGGTGGGAGGCTGGGTGCGGCCGCTTGACGCGGCTAGAGGCAAGGAAAGATGCGAAGGGAGGGCGGCAAGTATCATAGCCCTCGCCATGAAGACCCCATCCCCGACCGAAGCCGCCAGCGGCTTCAGCTACAGCCGCGCGTTTTTCGAAGAGATTGTCGATGCGGCCTTATCCCATGCCAAGAAGCTCGGTGCCACCGACGTCGGCGCCGAGGCCTCCGAGGGCTGCGGCCTGAGTGTCAGCGTACGCAAGGGCGAGCTGGAGACCGTTGAGCGCAACCGCGACAAGTCGCTGGGCGTGACCGTCTACCTCGGCCAGCGCCGCGGCAACGCCAGCACCTCCGACTTCTCCACGGCCGCCATCCAGCAGACCGTGCAGGCCGCCTACGACATCGCCCGCTTCACCGCCGAAGACCCGATGGCCGGCTTGCCGGATGCCGAAGACATCGTCACCGAGCAGCCCGACCTGGACCTGTTCCACCCCTGGGCCATTGACAGCGAAGGCGCCGCGCGCATGGCCATGGCCTGCGAGGCCGCTGCCTTGTCCACCGACCGCCGCATCACCAACAGCGAAGGCGCCGGCGTGTCCGCCCAGCAGTCGCATTTCTTCAGCGCGCATACGCGCGGCTTCCGTGGCGGCTACGCCAGCTCGCGCCACAGCATGTCGGTCGCGCCGATTGCCGGCCGTGGCGACGACATGCAGCGCGACGCCTGGTACAGCTCCATGCGCAACGCCGCCGACCTGGCCAGCCCTGAAGCGGTGGGCCGCTACGCCGCCGAGCGCGCGCTGGCACGGCTGCGCGCACGCAAGATCCCGACCACCGAATGCCCGGTGCTGTTCGAATCGCCGCTGGCCGCCGGCCTGCTGGGCGGCTTCACGCAGGCCGTGAGCGGCGGCGCGCTCTACCGCAAGAGCACTTTTTTGCTCGACTCGATGGGCAAGCAGGTGTTTCCGGACCACATCGACATCGACGAAGACCCGTTCATCAAGGGCGGCAAGGGCAGCTCGCCCTTTGACGATGAAGGCGTGCGCACCCGCGCGCGCAAGGTGGTGGACGCGGGCCGCGTGCAGGGCTACTTCCTCAGCACCTATTCGGCCCGCAAGCTGGGCATGAAGACCACCGGCAACGCCGGCGGTTCGCACAACCTGGTGCTGTCCTCGCGCCTGACCAAGCCGGGTGACGACCTGGCCGCCATGCTCAAGAAGCTGGGCACCGGCCTGTTCGTGACCGAGCTGATGGGGCAGGGCGTGAACTACGTCACCGGCGACTATTCGCGCGGCGCCAGCGGCTTCTGGGTGGAGAAGGGCGAGATCGCCTTCCCGGTGCAAGAGATCACCATCGCCGGCAACCTGGGGCGCATGCTCAAGGGCATCCAGGCGGTGGGCGCGGACACCTACAACTACGGCGCGAAGACGGTTGGCTCGATCCTGGTCGACCGCATGAAGGTGGCGGGTAGCTAGGCCCGGTTGCCCACCGCTGGCTAAATCAATATGCCGCTCAGGGCGAACGGGACCCATTGAGCGGCATCGCCGCTAACTGCCTCGGTCGCCACGCTCGCGCTGAAACTGCGGGCGGCCTTCCCGTCCTTCTTGCGGGCGCTGCTGCGGCTGCATGCGCTGCTGCATCTGCTGCTGTTGTTGCTGGAGCTGCTGTTGGCGCTCCATTTGCATCTGCTGCATTTGCTGGGCCTGTTGCTGCTGCTGTTGCATCTGGCGTTGTTGCTGCTCGGCGCGCTGCTGTTCCATGCGCTGGCGCATCTGCATGTCTTGCTGGCGCGCGGCCTGTTCGCGCTGCATCTGCATCTGGCGCTCTTGCTGCATCTGCTGCGCCTGTTGCTGTTGTTGCTGCATCTGGCGCTGCTGCTGTTCTGCGGCGCGCATCTGCTCGTCACGCATCTGGCCCTGGCGTTGCTGCTCCATGCGCTGGCGCATCTGCATTTGCTGGTCCTGCTGCATCTGCTGTTGTTGCTGCTGCTGTTGCATTTGCTGCTCGCGCTGCTGGCGTTCGATCTGGCCGCGCTGCGGGTCGAAGCCCGGTGGCGGGCGGTTCTGGTTCTGCTGCGCGTCGCGGAATGGCTGTTGCTGCCGTTGCAGCTGCTGCTGCATCTCGAACTGCTGGCGCTGCCGATCAGCCTGTTGCTGGCGCAACTGGTCGGGCATGGAGGTGTTGGGCGGCATGGGCTGGCCGGGCGGCAGCCGGAAGGGCTGTGCGGCCGGCATGCCGGGGCGGCTGGGCGCCAGCGCGCCGCTGAAGGGCGGCGGCATCACCGGGCGGGCCTGGGCCAGGGCGCCGGCCGTCAGCGTCTCCATCTGCTGCCGCTGGCCGCGGCCCCGGCTGCCAAAGCTGTCGCTGGGCAGGGCGGTGACCGCGCCGGGGCGCGACTGGAACTGGTATTGGTCGCCGTGGTCGCGCACCTGGCCTGAGCGGTTCAGGCGCGCCAGGTAGCCGGGGCTGGCCTGGAAGGCCGGCCGCCAGCGCTCGCCCGGCGCCAGCGGGAACCAGGCCACGCCGGGGCGCCCCGAGCCCATGGGCACGGTGGCGCCGCCACCCACGCCGACGAAGCCGACCAGCGCGGGCGAGTACACCGGCCGAGGCCCGGCCCGGCCCGGCACCCAGCCCCAGCGGCTGCCGACCTGGGCCCAGCGGCCGTAGTGGAAGGGGGTGAAGCCCCAGGGCGCGTCGTCGATCCAGGTCCAGCCCCAGGGGGCGATCCATTCCCAGCGGCCGTCGCGGTAGGGCGCCCAGTTGGCGGCGACGGCGCGCGGGAACCAGACGGCGCCGTAGCTGTTGTCGTTCTGCCAGTCGCCGTAGTTGTCCAGCACCTGGTAGCCGGGCAGGTCGCGCGACACGTAGGTGGCCGATACCGACTGGTCGGAGGCGCGGTCCAGGTCGGCCTGCCAGCCGTCGAAGGCGTCGCCGGCGATGCCGTAGAGCTGGCCCGGCGAGCTGAGCCCGCGGCCGACGAAGTCGCGCCGCTGGCCGCCCTCCAGCGTGAGGGACTGGCCGCCTTCGCCGTAGACGATGCCGTTGGCGCCAGGCAGTGCCGATACGCGGGTGATGCCTTGCGCCGGGTCCACGTCGAGGCGGTAGGTGCCCGGGCGCACCAGCACCAGGGCCAGGTTGGGGGTGTCGATCTCGTAGCGCTGGTTGGGGTCGGTGGCGTACAGGCGCACGCCCAGCGTGCCCTGTGTGAGCTGGACCTGCGTGGTGCTGTCGTCCAGCGTGGTGAATTCGACGACGGTGCTGCCGTCCAGGCGCAGCGTGGCGCCGCCGCTGTCCAGCACGGCACGCGCGGCGGGCTCGGTCCAGACGCGGTCGCCGGGGGCGATCGGCCAGTTGGGATCGGCTGGGCGGGTCTGGCTGTCGGCGGCGCTTTGGTGCTGGGCCGTGCCGTAGATGCTGTCAAAGCGCGCGATGCGCGTGGGCGGGTCTACCGGCGTGGCCTCTTGGGCCAGGGCCAGCGTGGCGCCCAGCAGCGCGGCAGCCATGCCGAAGCGGCGCAGTACAACAAGAAGAGAGAAGGAGGGCATAGGACTTAGAACGTTCCAGATGCCCTGAAGTTAACGCCGCGCGTCAGGTTTGCGCGGGTTTTTGCAAGCGCCGGTAAACCAGCGCCCGAAAAACAAGGGTTTACCCTTGCTTGGCGAGCACGGCCTTCACCGCTGCGGATACCTGGCCCATGTCGGCCTTGCCGGCCAGGCGGGCCTTGGCGGCGGCCATGAGCTTGCCCATGTCGGCCTGGGTGGGCGCGCGGCCCAGTTCGGCCTGCACTTCGGCGGCGACGGCTTGCACTTCGGCGGTGATCTCGTCGGCGCTCAGGCGGGCGGGCAGGTAGGCCTGCAGCACTGCCAGCTCGGCGGCTTCCTGGTCGACCAGGTCGGTGCGGTTGGCTTGCTGGAAGGCGGCGATGGAGTCTTTGCGCTGCTTGATCATCTTGTCGACGATGGCCACGACGGCGGCATCGTCCAGCTCCACGCGCTCGTCCACTTCCTTTTGCTTGAGGGCGGCGAGCAGCAGGCGGATGGTGGCCAGGCGTTGGCTGTCCTTGGCGCGCATCGCGGTCTTCATGTCGTCGGTGATCTGGTCCTTGAGTGCCATGGGGTCTCCTGGTGAACGAATGGAAAAATAGGGAGCGGAAACGCAAAAACCCGCGCCTGGCGTCCCGAGCGCGGGTTTTGCATGGAAGGCCTGGGGCCTTCGTCTGCGATCAGTACAGCTTCTTGGGAAGCTGCATGCTGCGCACGCGCTTGTAGTGGCGCTTGACGGCCGCAGCCTTCTTGCGCTTGCGTTCAGCGGTGGGCTTTTCGTAAAACTCACGAGCGCGCAGGTCGGTCAGCAGGCCGAGCTTTTCGATGGTGCGCTTGAAGCGGCGGAGAGCCACGTCAAAGGGCTCGTTTTCTTTTACACGAATGGTCGTCATTACGTCATGTTTTCCGAATATGTGCCGGCAGAGGGTGTCCAGGAGATCGAGCCTGGGCACCGTACGCGGCGATTCCCCGTCTATAACTAGTATTGGCCGACGGAGGTTTGCCAGCAAAGCCGAACATTATAGCCTTTGAAGCCGGGGCTGCAAGGCAGCGGCGCACATTCTGCGCATATCCACATGCGCCATTGGTCGTTCCGGCCGCGGGGTGCGTCTGCCAGAGTGGGCGTTTTACCGACTCTGCAGAAAAGGCCTCTTCATGCCGCAATCCCTTGCCCGCCGCGCCTCGCTGGCGGCCCTCGCCGCCGTGTTTCTGGCCTTCGGGCCCGCCCATGCGCAGGACAAAACGACCATCAAGGTTGGCGTCTCGGTGGGTGATGCCGATGCGATCTTCGAGGTGGTCAAGAAGGTCGCCGCGCGCGATGGGCTGACCATCCAGGTGGTGAGCTTCAATGACTACCAATTGCCCAACGCCGCGCTGCAGGCGGGCGACCTGGATGCCAATGCCTTCCAGCACCAGCCCTTTTTGGATGGCCAGAACCGCAGCCGCGGCTTTGACATCGTGCCGGTGGGCTTGACCATCACTGCGCCGCTGGGCTTTTACTCGCGCAAGCTCAAGTCGATTGCCGACCTGCCCGATGGCGCCACGGTGGGCATCCAGAACGATCCGTCCAATGGCAACCGGGCGCTGCTGTTGTTGCAGGCGGCCGGCCTGATCACGCTCAAGCCCGAGGCGGTGGCGCGCAACACCGCCACGTCGCTGGATGTGCTCACCAACCCGAAGAAGCTCAAGCTGGTGGCGCTGGACGCCGCGCAACTGCCGCGCTCGCTGGACGACCTGGCCCTGGCCGCGATCAACAACAACTACGCCTCGCAGGCGGGGCTGGTGCTGGATCGCGATGCGCTGATCAAGGAGTCGGCGCGCGGCCCCTACGTGAACGTGATCGCCACGCGCCGCGCAGACAAAGACAAGCCCTGGGTCAAGCGCCTGGTGGCGGCCTACCAGTCGCCCGAGGTGCGGGATTTCATCCAGACCCAGTTCAAGGGTGCGCTGGTGCCGGCGTTTTGAGAATTTGAAGGAAGTATGCCTCTAGCCCAGGTGTGGCCTTGGCTATTAGCTATGATTTACGTAGCGCCTGCCCGCAGGCGTGCGCGCTGGCCCAGGCCCACTGGAAGTTGTAGCCGCCGAGCCAGCCGGTGACGTCCACCACCTCGCCTATGCAGTAGAGGCCGGGGTGTTTGGATTCCATGGTTTGCTGCGACAGGTCGCGCGTGTCGACGCCGCCCAGGGTGACTTCGGCCTTGCGGTAGCCCTCGCTGCCGGTGGGCACGATCTGCCAGCGCTGGATGCGCTCGGCCAGCGCGGCCAGGGCTTTGTCCGTGGCCTCGTTGACCGGGCGCTGCAGCGCGGCGTCGCTCGCGGTCCAGGCGTCGGCCAGGCGTGATGGCACCAGGGCGGCGAGTTCGTTGTCGACACGCTTGCGCGAGCGGGCCTTGGCGTCGGTGAGCCAGGCCGCCACGTCGGTGCCGGGGGCAAAGTCCAGCTGCAGTGCGGCGCCGTCTTGCCAGTAGCTCGATATTTGCAGCACCGCCGGGCCCGACAGGCCGCGGTGGGTAAACAGCAGGTCTTCGTGGAATTCCATGCGCGCCTTCTTGGCGCCGGTCTCTACCCGCACTGGCAGCGCCAGGCCGGCCAAGGCGGCGTAAGGCGCCCAGGCCGCGCCGTCGAAGGTGAGCGGCACCAGGCCCGGGCGCTGCTCTACCGTGCGCAGGCCAAACTGGCGCGCCAGCCGCGTGCCGAAGTCGCTGGCGCCGATCTTGGGGATGGACAGCCCGCCGGTGGCCAGCACCAGTTGCGGCGCGCGCACCGGGCCGCGATCGGTGTCGAGCTCGTAATGGCCGCCATCAACATCGGAGAAGCGCACGCCCGCGATGCGGCAGGGCTGCCAGCGCTCGACGCTGCCGCCGCTGGCACCGCCGGCGCACTCGGCCAGCAGCATATTGATGACGTCTTCGGCCGAGCGGTCGCAGAACAGCTGGCCCTTGTGCTTCTCGTGGAAAGCAATGCCGTGGCGCTGCAGCAGGCCAATGAAGTCTTGCGGCGTGTAGCGCGCCAGTGCCGAGCGGCAGAAGTGCGGGTTCTGCCCCAGGAAGTGGCGCTGCGGCGCGGCCGGGTCCAGCTCGCGGTTGGTGAAGTTGCAGCGGCCGCCGCCAGAGATGCGGATCTTTTCGGCCAGCTTGTCGGCGTGGTCGATCAGCAGTACGCGCAGGCCGCGCTGCGCGGCCACGCCGGCACAGAAAAGACCGGCCGCGCCCGCGCCGGCAATGATGGCATCGAAGTTTTGCAAGAAATATGCCTGCAGCCCAGGATGCGCCTGGGGATATAGCTATGAAAATTGAAGCAACGCGCGCTGCGCCGCCTCAGCCCTTCCAGGTAAACGGGAACTTGAACTGCGCAAGGAAGCCGTTGGGCACGTAGTCGCCCTTCACGCCGTAGTCCACCGGCCAGAGCTGCTTGCTCTTCACGGCGGTGCCAAACAGGTAATCCAGAAACGCGAAGTGCGCCGCGTAGTTGCGGTCCAGCGCGGCGTCGTCCTGGCTGTGGTGCCAGTGGTGGAAGTTGGGCGTGACGATCAAATAGCGCAGCGGGCCCAGGCGCACGCTCACATTGGCGTGGTTGAACACCGCCTGGAAGCCGACGATGACGATGTAGGCATCGATCACTTCCTTGCTAAAGCCCAGCACGTAAATGGGCGCCAGCACTAGGGTGCGGGTGATGAGCAGCTCGAGGATGTGCTGGCGCGAGCCGGCCAGCCAGTCCATGCTTTTGACACTGTGGTGCACCGCGTGCAGGCGCCAGAGCATGGGCACCTCGTGGTAGGCGCGGTGTGTCCAGTACTGGACCATGTCGGCCACCAGCACGATCAGGAACAGCGCCACCCAGAAGTTAAGGCCCTGCACCCAGCCGCGAATGCCGTCGCTGGCGGCCCAGCCAAACAGCTTGTGCACCAGCAGGTTGGTGGCCAGCAGCACAAAGCCCACCACCATGTGGTTGACGATGAAGTGGTGGAAATCGGTCTGCCACTCGGCGCGGAACACCGGCTGCTCCTTGCGGTGGGCAAACAGCTTCTCGATGAAGATGAAGATCAGCGAGGAGCCCAGCAGATCCAGGATGAACCAGTCGAGCCCGATATAGGGCGTGTTGTCGGCGAAGTCATGCACCGGCACCTTGTGCCCGCCCAGCAGCGCCGCCGAGGTCACCAGCAAGAAGGCCGCCGCCGACAGCCAGCGCGAGCGGTTGAACAGGATGTTGACCAGGCTCAAGCCACCAGCCGCAGTCAGCGCCACCAGCAATATCTGCCGCATCAGGTCCACGTTGTAGGACTTGCGCAGCTCGGGCGTGGTCAGGTACTGCGGGAACAAAAAGGCCAGCACGCCCAGAAAGCTCAGGATGGCCAGCGACAGCGCGATGGTGCCGGTGACCAGGCCCTTGCCGCGCGGCAGCGCGCCGTGGCTCTGGGTGAAATCGTTGAGTTTGTCGAGCATGGCGGGCGTGGCTGCAGGTGAGGACGGGCGAGTCTAGCGCTGTCGCCGGCCCCGCTCCTGGCCGATCCGCCGCCCCAGGCTGCCGCAGATTGGCGCCACTTCAGGCGCTGCGCGCCTCGGCCTGCGCAGGCTGTTGCGCGGCCGCTGCCACGCCCTGCAGCACATCGCCCACCACCACCACCGAGGGGCTGGCCAGCCCGTGTTCGGCGATGCTGGCATGCAGGCGGCCCAGCGTGGCCACGGCGTGGCGTTGCGTGGGCAGGCTGGCGTTCTGGATGATGGCGACAGGCGTGTGGGCGGGCAGGCCGGTGAGCAGCTCTTGCTGGATGCGCTCGGCGCCCGATACGCCCATGTAGATCACCAGCGTGAGCTTGGCGTCGCGCGCGGTGGCGGCCAGGGCGCGCCAGTCGGTGCCGCTGCTGCCGGGCTTGGCGTGGCCGGTGACAAAGACCACGCCGTGGGCGTGTTCGCGGTGCGTCAGCGGCACGCCGAGCGAGGTGACGGCCGCGAGGCCCGAGGTGATGCCGTTGATGACCTCGACCTGTACGCCGGCGGCGCGCAGGTGCTCTACCTCTTCGCCGCCACGGCCAAAGATGAAGGGGTCGCCGCCCTTCAGGCGCACCACGCGCTCGCCGTCGCGCACGGCCATCAGCATCAGCTTCTCGATGAAGGCCTGCGGCGTGCTCTTGCAGCCGCCGCGCTTGCCCACATGCACGATGCGCGCGCCGGGCGCGGCGTAGGCCACGATGGCATCGCTCACCAGGTCGTCCACCAGCAGCACGGTGGCGGCCTGGATCGCCTTCATGGCCTTGATGGTGAGCAGCTCCGGGTCGCCCGGGCCGGCGCCGACGAGGGTGCAACTGCCTGGCGCCAGGCCGGGCAGGGCGGTGGTGGGGGCTTGGGTGTTCATCGTGTTCTCTATTCTGGAAATCTCAGGCGCTGCGCCGCAGGGCAGGGGCCACTTGCGAGGACTGCGCCTCTGCCAGTTGCCGGATATAGGCCACCTGCCGCGCAATCGCATCCGGCACCGGGTAGGTGCCATCCAGCACGGCGCGGGTGTAGGCGGCGGTGGCGTCCACGCCTATGTCTTCGGGCAGGCCGGGCAGTGTGGCCAGGGTGCCGGGCTGCTGCTCTTGCAGCGTCTGGCGCTGGCCGCTGACAAAGCCAATCATCTCGGGCGTGCGGCGCGGGTCGGCGACGACTTCGCCCTCCATGCCGCGCGACAGCAGGGCGGTGGCGCCCATCAACTCGAACACCGCGCCCATGGACTCCGCATAGGGCGCGTGGGTGTAGCTGCTGACCAGCACGGCCGGGCCGTTGCAGGGGTTCATGATCTTCACCACGCTGTGCGCCGGGTTGCGCAGGCCGACCACGCGGCGCACGTCCAGCAGGCGCTGCAGGCCGGGGCAGAGCAGGGCGGTGGGCGTAAAGGCAACCTCGCCCGGCGCCAGCGCGCGTACGGCGGCCAGCGGTGCAATGCCCAGCGCCGCCAGCACATCAGAGGCCAGCACGCGGCTGGATTCGGTGGCCGCGCCGTGCACCAGCACCGGCAGGCCCTCGCGCGCCAGCAGCAGGGCCAGCAGCGGTGTCAGCACCGGCAGGCGGCGCGCGCCGTTGTAGCTGGGCAGGGCGACCACCGGCTGGCTGCTGGCCGGCAGGCGCGTGCTGCGCGCAGCGGTGGCGTCCAGAAAGCCGGCCAGCTCCTCGGGCGTTTCGCCCTTGATGCGCATGGCCAGGCAGAAGGCGCCCACCTCCAGGTCGGTCACGCTGCCATCCAGCACCTGGCCGAACAGGTCGGCCGCCTGCGCGCGGTCCAGCGGCTTGGCGCCACGCGGGCCGCGGCCGATTTCCTTAATGTAGTGGCTGATGCCCATGCCGGTTCGTTCTGGTGATCTGATGTGGGGAACCCCCGATTGTCGAAGATCGCTTCCCACTTCCGGCTATATGGTGAATTACGCCAGCGCCGCGACAGGCGTGGCCTGCACCATGCGCCGCAGCGCCGGGATGCAAGAGCCGCAGTTGGTGCCGCACTTCAGCGCGCCCTGCAGGGCCGCCAGGCGCGTGTCGTCGCTGCCGGCGCAGCCGCCCAGGAAGCCTTGGATGGCCGGCTCTGCCACGTTGAAGCAGGTGCACACCTGCTTGCCGCGCGCGGCCACCGCCACCGGCGCCGTGGCGCCGGGCACCAGCAGCAGGCGGCCGTAACTTTGTGCCGGCAGCTCTTCTTGCAGCAGGGTGCGCAGCCAGGCCTCGGCGCGGGTGTCGCCGGCCAGCAGGAAGCCGTCGACCCGGGTGTCGGCATCGACCCGGCGCAGGCGCACGGCGCGGCGCTGGCCACGGCGGCGGTCGGCGTAGCGCAGCACCTCGGGTGTGGCCAGGCCCAGCAGGGCTTCGATCTGGGCCAGCAATGCATCGGGCGGTGCCTCGTGCGCGGCGGCGCGAAACAGCAGGCCGCTGCGCTCGTCTTGCGGCGCGGCCAGCGGCGCGTTGTTGGAGAAGGGCACGCAACTGGCGAAGGGCAGTTGCGCCATCAGCCCGCGCAGCGCTTCGCGCGTAGCCTGGGCCTGGTCGTCTGGCAGCCAGGCCATGGCCAGCAGCGTCCAGGGCAGCTCGGCCTTGAGGATCTTCACGGCCGTGTGCTTGAGCTCGGGCTGCTTCGAGTCCGGGCAGTAGGTGGGCAGCGTCAGCGCATTGATGCCGGCCAGCCGCTCGCCGGTGGTCGATTGGCCGGACAGGAATTCCTCGCCCCAGTGCATGGCGACAAAGGCCTGCGTCACGCCGACCTCTTCTGAAGCCTGCACCGGCAGCACGATGGAGCCACGGCGCGATGTCAGGTGCACCAGGTCGCCGGCCTCGATCTGGCGGCGCGCCATGTCGGTCGGGTGCATCTGCACTGCGGGCTCGGCCACGTGGCCGAACAGCCGGCCCAGCGTGCCGGTGCGGCTCATGCCGTGCCACTGGTCGCGCAGGCGGCCGGTGGTCAGCGCAAAGGGGTAGCGTGCGTCGCGCGGCTCGGCCACCGGGCGGTAGGGCACGGCCATAAAGCGGGCGCGGCCGTCGGGCGTGGCAAACACGCCGTCTTCATACAGCCGGGCCTTGGGCGCGCCGGCGGCGGGGAAGGGCCATTGCTGCGGCCCGGCGCTGTCGAGCAGCGGCCAGCTGAGGCCGGTGATGTCCAGGTCGCGGCCACGGGTGCTGTCGCGGTGCTCGGTCCAGATCGCCTCGGCGCCGGCGTCCACGTCCAGCGCATAGGGGAACAGGTGCTGCGGCGCGCCGGGCAGGCGCGTGGCCAGGCGCTGGGCAAAGTCGGTGGCGGCGGCCCAGTCATGGCGCGCCGCGCCGGGTGCGGGCACGGCCGGGCGCACGCGGCTGATGCGGCGCTCGCTGTTGGTGACGGTGCCCACCTTCTCGCCCCAGGTGCTGGCGGGCAGCAGCAGGTCGGCATAGGCGCAGGTGGCGGTGGTGGCGAAGGCCTCTTGCAGCACCACAAATTCGCAGCGCTCCAGCGCGCGGCGTACCGTGGCCTGATCCGGCATGGACTGCGCGGGGTTGGTGCAAGAGATCCACAGCGCACGGATCTGGCCATCGGCCGCCGCCTGGAACATGTCGATCGCGGTCTTGCCCGGCGCAGCCGGCACATCGGCCACGCCCCACAGCGCGGCGACCTCGGCGCGGTGCTGCGGGTTGCCCAGGTCGCGGTGCGCCGACAGCAGGTTGGCCATGCCGCCGACCTCGCGCCCGCCCATGGCATTGGGCTGGCCGGTGAGTGAGAACGGCCCCGCGCCCGGCCGGCCAATCTGGCCCGTGGCCAGGTGCAGCCCTATCAGCGCCGTGTTCTTGGCCGTGCCGCTGCTGGACTGGTTCTGGCCCATGCAGTAGAGGCTGAGCGTGGCCGCAGATGTGGCAAACAGCCGCGCCGCTTCAATGAGCTGCTCCTTGGGGATGCCGCAGGTTTGCGCCACCGCATCAGGCGTGGCGTCGCGCACCAGCGCCTTCAGCGCGTCGAAGCCGCTGGTGTGGGCGGCGATGTAGGCGGGGTTGGTCCAGCCCTCCCACAGCATCAGGTGCAGCATGCCGTGGTAGAGCAGCACATCGGTGCCGGGCTGGATGGCGAGGTGCAGGTCGGCCACGCTGGCGGTGTCGGTGCGGCGCGGGTCCACCACCACGATCTTCATGGCCGGGTTGGCGGCGCGCGCGTCTTCGATGCGGCGGAACAGGATCGGGTGCGCCCAGGCGGTGTTGCTGCCGGTGATGAACAGGCACTGGGCGTGGTTCACGTCGTCGTAGCAGGCGGGGGGCGCGTCGGCGCCCAGCGTTTGCTTGTAGCCGGCTACGGCGCTGCTCATGCAGAGGCGTGAGTTGGTGTCTACGTTGTTGGTGCCGATCAGGCCTTTGGCCAGTTTGTTGAAGACGTAGTAGTCCTCGGTCAGGAGCTGGCCTGAGAGGTAGAAGCCGACGGCGTCTGGGCCGTGGGTTTGGATGATGTGGGCGAAGCGGTCTGCCGTCAGGTTCAGTGCTGTGTCCCATGCCACTGGCTGCGGTGCTTCGCCACGGTTTGCGCGCAGCATGGGGTTTAGCAGCCTTGTTTGCAGGGTGACTTCTGCTGTTGCTGTGCGGTGGAGGGTGGAGCCTTTGGTGCAGAGGCGGCCGAAGTTGGCTGGGTGTTCTGGGTCGCCTCTTACGCCCGTGATCTGGGAGCCTTGGGATTCGATGATTACGCCGCAGCCTACGCCGCAGTAGGGGCAGGTGGATTTGGTTTGGTTCATCGGGGGCTCCGATGCTGGGCGTGCTTGGTTCTTTGCTGGTTTCTTCTACTCATCCTGAGGGGTGATCCCCTGCGCGGGGGGCGGTAACTTTCTTTTCTGGCAAAAAAGAAAGTCACCAAAGAAAGTTGCCTAGGGGTCGGGAGAATATTTCGGGCTGTCGCGTTGCTCAGCCGGGGGAATATGTCATCGAGTGCTCTGGGGGCGACGATTTGGTCATGCTTGAGGTCACCGCACCGCTCCCAAGAGGCAGGAAGACCAAAGACATCAGGCTGCACCCCAAAACGACGGCCTGGTTTTGCATCAGGCAAGCGCCCGCCAGAGAAAGAACTGGGAGCATGGCGCTGAAATGACGCACGCCCAAATCGTCGCCTGGCACAGGCCCTCGATACCTCTTTCCGTCCCAGGGCTGAGCGCAGCGACAGCCCGAAAAATTCTCCCGCCTTCACGCTTTTCTTTGGTGACTTTCTTTCAGCGGAAAGAAAGTTACCGCCGGTGTGGGGCGGCGTAAGCCCCACATCCGCCCTCAGCAAAGAAAAGAACCCCATAAAGCGCACAGCTCAAGCAGCCACAACAACCACCCGAACCCCAGGCCCCGCCACAGGCCTCACAAGATCCACCGCGAGAGAGGCAAGCTCAACAGAATCCAAATGCACCACCCCCTCAGAAACCAAAACAGAAAACCGAGGCGTGCACCCCTCGTCAGGAGACTTGGCCCCCCCATCCTCCAACCCAATAGTCCAGTTATGCAACGGACAAGCCACGCTAGTCCCAAACACAATCCCCTGACTCAACGGCCCCCCCTTGTGAGGACACCGATCCAGCAGAGCAAACACCTGATCCTGGTCATTGCGAAACACAGCCACATCCACCCCCTGCGGGCGGGCAACACGACGGGAGCCAAGAACAGGAATGTCCTCAACACGGCAAATGGCGATCCAGTGGTTCATGGTTTCTCTCTCAGGCGTGGGCAGCGACCGCAATAGGGATCACCGGCGTGAATTGGCGCGTATCGACCGAGGCCCTGGACGACTCCAGCCAAGGGTCTGGCGCGCCGTCGAGCGAGAACTGCAGCCGCTCCCACAGCGCCTTGCGGCCGGCTTCGTCTTCCAGGACCTTCTTCTTCACGTAGTCCAGGCCCACGCGGCCGATGTAGTGCACGGTGCGCTCCAGGTACCAGCCCTCTTCGCGGTAGAGCTGCAGGAAGGCGCCTGCGTACTCCATCACCTCTTCGGCCGTCTTCACCTTGACGAAGAAGTGCGCCACCTCGGTCTTGATGCCGCCGTTGCCGCCGACATAAATCTCCCAGCCCGAATCGACGCCGATGATGCCGACGTCCTTGATGCCGGATTCCGCGCAGTTGCGCGGGCAGCCGCTGACGGCGAGCTTGACCTTGTGCGGCGCGTACATGGCCCACAGCGCGCGCTCCAGGTCCTTGCCCATCTGCGTGCTGTCTTGCGTGCCAAAGCGGCACCACTCGCTGCCGACGCAGGTCTTTACCGTGCGCAGCGACTTGGCATAGGCAAAGCCGCTGGGCATGTCCAGGTCTTTCCAGACGGCCTGCAGGTCTTCCTTCTTCACGCCCAGCAGGTCGATGCGCTGGCCGCCCGTGACCTTGACGGTGGGGATGGCGTATTTGTCGGCCACGTCGGCGATGCGGCGCAGGTCGGCCGGCGTGGTGGTGCCGCCCCACATGCGCGGGATGACGGAGTAGGTGCCGTCTTTCTGGATATTGGCGTGGCTGCGCTCGTTGATGAAGCGGCTCTGCGGGTCGTCCTGCGCCTCTTTGGGCCAGGTGCTGATCAGGTAGTAGTTGAGCGCCGGGCGGCAGGTGGCGCAGCCATTGGGCGTCTTCCATCCAAGCGTGGTGTAGACGTCTGCGATCTTGGTCAGGTGCTGGGTGCGGATGGCGTCGCGCACCTCCTGGTGGCTGTGGTCGGTGCAGCCGCACAGCGCTTTCTTCTTGGGCGTGGCGGAGTAGTCGCCACCGGCGGTGAACATCAGGATCTGCTCCACCAGCCCGGTGCAAGAGCCGCAGCTGGCGCTGGCCTTGGTGTGCTTTTTCACCTCGTCCAGCGTGAACAGGCCTTTCTCTTGAATGGCCTTGCAGATCGTGCCCTTGGTCACGCCGTTGCAGCCGCAGACCTCGTCCGTGTCGGCCATGGCGGCGGCCTTGCTCTGGCCCTGGTGGCCGGCGTCGCCCAGGTTGGATTCGCCAAACATCAGCTTGTCGCGGATGTCGTGCACGCTGCGGCCGTCGCGCAGCAGCTTGAAGTACCAGCTGCCGTCCACCGTGTCGCCATACAGGCAGGCGCCCACCAGCTTGTCGTCCTTGATCACCAGCTTCTTGTAGACGCCGCCGAAGGGGTCGCTCATGACGATCTCTTCCGTGCCTTCGCCGCCCATGAAGTCGCCGGCGCTGAACAGGTCGATGCCGGTGACCTTGAGCTTGGTCGAGGTGAGCGAGCCCAGGTAGCGGCCAATGCCCATCTGCGCCAGGTGGTTGGCCGCCACCTTGGCCTGCTCGAACAAGGGCGCTACCAGGCCGTAGGCAATGCCACGGTGCGCCGCGCATTCGCCCACTGAATAGATGCGCGCGTCAGTCACGGTCTGCAAGGTGTCGGTGACGACGATGCCGCGGTTGCAGTGCAGGCGCATCTTCTCGGCCAGCTCTACGTTGGGGCGTATGCCCACGGCCATCACCACCAGGTCGGCCGGCACCTCGCTGCCGTCCTTGAAGCGCACGGCCTGCACGCGGCCCTCGGCATTGCCCAGCAGCTCTTGCGTATGCGCCTTGAGCAGAAACTTCAGGCCGCGCTCCTCCAGCGACTTGCGCAGCATGCCGCCGGCCACGTCGTCCAACTGGCGCTCCATCAGCCAGTCGCCCACATGCACCACGGTCACGCTCATGCCGCGCAGCATCAGGCCGTTGGCGGCCTCCAGGCCCAGCAGGCCGCCGCCGATCACCACCGCATGCTTGTGCGTCTTGGCGGTCTCGATCATGGCGTTGGTGTCGGCAATGTCGCGGTAGGCGATCACGCCAGCCAGGTCTTTGCCCGGCACCGGCAGCATGAAGGGGTTGGAGCCGGTGCACAGCAGCAGGCGGTCGTAGGGCGCCTCGGTGCCGTCGTCGGTACGCACGGTGCGGCGCACGCGGTCCACCTCGACCACCTTCTTGCCGGTGTGCAGCGTGATGTGGTTCTCTTCGTACCAGCTCCAGGGGTTGAGGATGATCTCGTCCACTGTCTGCTCGCCCGCCAGCACCGGCGACAGCAGGATGCGGTTGTAGTTGGGATGCGGCTCGGCACCGAAGACGGTGATGTCGTACAGGTCCGGGTCGATCTTGAGCAGTTCTTCGAGCGTGCGCACGCCGGCCATTCCGTTGCCGATCAGCACCAGCTTTTGCTTTTTCACGCGCATGTCCATGGCGGTTTTCTCCGTGGGGGCATCCAGAAACGAGAAAAGGCGTCCGCATGTCCCAACACCAGCTAAAAGCCGGTGCGGCATGCGGACGCCTTTGTCCTGGGGCTTCCCACCGCGCCATTGCAGCGGGAAACCCATGCGGGCAGTCATGCAAAAGTTGTGCCAGTGAAACAAGCCCGATGGGCGCGGGTTTTCGCTGGAGTGGGGCGCGTGGCCTCAGTGGTTGCTTGCCCTTGGTGCGCTGGTCGTCTGAAGATGGTGCGCGCTGCGGCTAGCGCGGCGGCCAGGCCTCGGCCGTGAAGTGTTCGCTGGGCTGCACGATCTGCGTGCGGCAAGCCACCAGCGGCAGGTCGCGCCGGCCGGGCGTGGTGCGTGCCACCAGCGCATACAGGCTGCTGACCGCGCCCGACACCGCCGTGGATATGGCCGCACCGCCCAGCAAGTGGCCCAGCAAGATGGCCGAGAACACATCGCCCATGCCATTGGGCAGGGGCTGCAGGTCGATGAAGGGCGTCCGCACCAGCCAGGCCTCGGTGGCGGTCACGGCCAGCGTGGCCAGGCGCTGGGCGGGCAGGTCTGGCGTGCGCAGGCTGGTGACCACCACCAGCGATGGCCCGGTGCCGGGCGCGCTGCCCAGCAGGCTGCGCGCCGCCGCCACGGCGCCGTCCACCGAGGCAACCGGTGCGCCCAGCAGCAGCTCAAACTCATACTGGTTGGGCGTGACGATGCTGGCCTGCGCCAGTGCGCGGCGCCGCAAAAATTCAGGAATGCCCGGCCGCACGAACACGCCACGGCCCACGTCGCCCATCACCGGGTCGCACAGGTAGTGCAGGCCCGGCTGGCTGGCGCGGATCTCCTGCACGGCAGCCAGGATGGCCTCACCCACGCCGGCGTCGCCCAGGTAGCCCGACAACACCGCCGTGCAGCGCGCCAGCACGCCGCGTGCGCGCAGGCCGTTCAGCACGTCCTCGATGTGCGCGGGGGTGAACACCTGGCCCTTGAATTCGCCATAGCCCGTGTGGTTGGAGAACTGCACCGTGTTCACCACCACCGGCGTAATGCCCAGCAACTGCAGCGGCAGCACCGCCGCCGCATTGCCCACGTGCCCATAGGCCACGTGCGACTGGATGGTGAGGACGAGCGGCGATTCGGCCGGGGGCAGGGGCGAGGTCATGGCGGTGTGGTTCTGGAAGGCGAAGAGCGCCAAGTATGCAGAACGGCGGCGCTGCCGCGCGCCCACAAAAAAGCCCGGCAGAGCCGGGCTGGAGTGGGCTGGTGTAGCGCTCTCGGTTTTTTGAATTTAAAGGAAAAGTGCCTTTAACCCAGGCTGCGCCTGGGCTATTAGCTATCTAATTTGTAGTGTCAATGCTTCAGGCCGCGGTCTTCTCCACATGCGCCTGCCGCGTGTAGAGGAAGTCGATCACCGCCTTGCGCGCCTGCAGGTAGCGCGGGTCTTCGGCCAGCGTCACGCGGCTGCGCGGGCGTGGCAGGTCTACCGTCAGGATCTCGCCAATGGTGGCGGCGGGCCCATTGGTCATCATCACGATGCGGTCGGACAGCAGCACCGCCTCGTCCACGTCGTGGGTCACCATGACCACGGTGCTGTGGGTCTTGGCGACGATGGCCAGCAGCTCGTCCTGCAGCTTGGCGCGGGTGAGGGCGTCTAGTGCGCCAAAGGGCTCGTCCATCAGCAGCACCTGCGGCTCCATCGACAGGGCGCGGGCAATGCCCACGCGCTGCTTCATGCCGCCGGAGATTTCGCCGGGGCGCTTTTGCGCGGCGGCGACCAGGCCCACCAGCGCCAGCGCGGCTTCGGTGCGGGCCTTGAGCTGTGCCTTGGATTCGGTGGCCGAGAACACCCGCTCCACTGCCAGGTAGACGTTCTCAAAGCAGGTCAGCCAGGGCAGCAGCGAATGGTTCTGGAACACCACCGCGCGCTCGGGGCCAGGGCCCTTGATCTCGCGGTTGGCGCAGATCAGCGTGCCGGCGGTGGGCGTGGTCAGGCCAGCCAGCAGGTTCAGCAGCGTGGACTTGCCGCAGCCCGAGTGGCCGATCAGCGCAATGAATTCGCCCTTGGCCACGGTCAGCTGGATGTCGCGCAGCGCCGGGAAGCTGCCCTTGGGCGTGCGGAAGGTCTGCTCGACGTTCTGGACTTCGATGAACTTTGAACCAGTGGAACTCATGACTTCACCTCTTCATACGTGAACGCGGTGGCCAGCTTGATCAGCGCCATCTCCAGCAGCAGGCCGACGATGCCGATCACGAAGATGGCGATGATGATGTTCTTGACGTTGAGGTTGTTCCACTCGTCCCAGACCCAGAAGCCAATGCCCACGCCGCCGGTGAGCATCTCGGCCGCGACGATCACCAGCCAGGCCGTGCCCACCGCCAGGCGCACGCCGGTCAGCATGTAGGGCAGCACGGCGGGGAACAGGATCTTGGTCATGATCTTGAGCTCTGACAGGTTCAGCACGCGGGCCACGTTCATGTAGTCCTGCGGCACGCGCTGCACACCCACGGCGGTGTTGATGATCATGGGCCAGATCGAGCAGATGAAGATGGTCCAGATCGCCGCCGGGTTGGCGCCCTTGAACACCAGCAGCCCGATCGGCAGCCAGGCCAGCGGCGACACCGGCCGCAGCAGGCTGATCAGCGGGTTGAACATGCGCGACAAGAAGGTAAAGCGCCCGATCAGGAAGCCCGCCGGAATGCCGACTACCGCCGCCAGCCCGAAGCCCATGGCCACGCGCTTGAGCGATGACAGCACGTTCCAGCCCACGCCCTGGTCGTTCGGGCCGTTGCTATAGAAGGGGTTGCTGAACACGTCCACCGCCTGCGCCCAGGTGTCGCGCGGCGAGGGAATGCTGGCAGCGGTCAGTACCGACACCAGCTCCCACACCGCCACCAGCAGGCCCAGGCCAAAGAAGGGCGGCAGCACCCGCAGCCAAAGCCCGCGCCAATCGCGGTTGGGGCGGCCGGGGCGCGCTGCAGGCGCGGGGTTTTCAGAGGAAATAACGGCTGTAGCCATTGCTGTGTCTGGGCTTGTAGCTATTGTTTTGGGAGTGCTTGCCGCAGTCGGCGCGGCGTCGGGGTACGGGGGATGGAATACCGCGCTGACCATGGCGAGCTCCTAGGCGTGGATCTTGAAACTGTCGGCGTACTTGGCCGGGTCCTTGCCGTCCCAGACCGTGCCGTCGATCAGCTTGCTGGTGCGCATCGTCTCTTTGGGCACAGCCGTCTTGCTGGCGGCGGCAGCGTCCTTGAACAGCCCGATCTGGTTGATCTGCTGGGCCACGGCCAGGTAGTTGGGGTGCTCTTTCAGCAAGCCCCAGCGCTTGTGCTGCGTCAGGAACCACATGCCGTCCGACAGGTACGGGAAGTTGGCCGTGCCGTCGTTGTAGAACTTCATGTAATTGGGGTCGTCCCAGGTCTTGCCCAGGCCGTTCTGGTAGCGGCCCAGGATGCGCTGGTTGATCGCGTCCACGCTGGTGTTCACGTAGGACTTGTCGGCAATGGTGTCGGCCATCTTCAGCTTGTTGGACAGGCTGGCGTCAATCCACTGGCCGGCCTCCAGGATGGCCGCCGTTACCGCGCGCGAGGTGTTGGGGTACTTCTTGACGAACTCGGCCGTGGTGCCCAGCACCTTCTCGGGGTGGTCCTTCCAGATGTCCTGCGTGGTCACACCGGTGATGCCGATGCCGTCCATGATGGCGCGGTGGCCCCAGGGCTCGCCCACGCAGTAGCCGTCCATGTTGCCAATGCGCATGTTGGCCACCATCTGCGGCGGCGGCACGGTGATGATCTTGCTGTCCTTCAGCGGGTTGATGCCGTAGGTCGCCATCCAGTAGTACAGCCACATCGCGTGCGTGCCGGTGGGGAAGGTCTGGGCAAAGGTGTATTCGCGCTTGTCGGTGGCCATCAGCTTGGCCAGCGATGGGCCGTCCACCGCGCCCTTGTCGGCCAGCTTCTTCGACAGCGTGATGGCCTGGCCGTTCTGGTTCAGGTTCATCAGCACGGCCATGTCCTTCTTCGGGCCGCTCACGCCCAGGTGCACGCCGTAGACCAGGCCGTACAGCACGTGGGCCAGGTCCAGCTCGCCATTGACCAGCTTGTCGCGCACGCCGGGCCAGCTGGCTTCCTTGCTGGGGATGATCTTCACGCCGTACTTCTTGTCGATGCCCAGCACCGAGGCCATCACCACGCTGGCGCAGTCGGTCAGCGGGATGAAGCCGATCTTGACCTCTTCCTTCTCCGGCTTGTCCGAGCCCGCAGCCCACACGCCGTGGTGGCCCAGCGTGGAGAACAGCGTGGCCGTGCCCAAGGCGGCGCCCTTGCGCACGAAGTCGCGGCGCGACGCGTCTGCCGGCGTGGCGGCCGGCTGCGAGGGGACGGGGCTTGCGGTGGGGGATTGCGCCATATTCAAACTCCTGTGCGTGGGGACAAAAAACGGGGCCGGGAAGCAAAACGGCGTCCATTCCCCATGCACGCACGTGCAAGCGGGGAATGGACGCCGTTGTCCAGAAATCGTGGGGTTAACCGTGAACCAGACCGCCATTGGCCCGGTATCGCTAGAGCTAACGCAGGAAGCGTGCCAGCGAAAACCGCCCTGGCAGCAGGCAAAACAGGGCGATGACTGCCCGTGGTTCACCAGAATGGGGCCGCGCCATGGTGCGGCGCACCATCATGTTCAGCGCGGCCGGGTCGGCAGGAAGTCGGCCATGGACAGCACCGCCTCGGCCACGTCCACCAGCCGGCGGCTCTGGCTCATGGCGGTCTGGCGCAGCATCTTGTAGGCGTCTTCCTCGCTGAGCTGGCGGTGCGCCATCAGCACGCCCTTGGCGCGCTCGACCAGCTTGCGCTCGTTGAGCGTGGCGCGCACGGTGGCCAGCTCGTCGCCCATGGCCTGCAGCCGGTGCGACTGCTCTTGCACCATCTCCAGCACCGAGCGCTCCAGGTGCGGGCCCAGCGCCGGCACCTGGCCATCGGTGGCCGGGGCATCAAAGAAAGCGCCCGGCGGCAGGCCGGTGGCGGGCGCCGTGTCCAGCAGCACCTGGTAGGCCTGCAGGTCGATGTGCGCCTGGCTGATCTTGCGCTCGCACAGCGCCAGCAGGTCGGCCGCCAGGCGCGCCTCTACCGCCTGCATCGCGTCGATGCGCTCGGTGCAGCAGTCGAACCACACCTGGCCCAGCGCGCGGTCCAGCGTGCTGCCCACCGGCGCGGTGCAGGCCACGCGCCGCAGCCGCTCCAGCTCGGCCAGTGCGGCACCGGCCTGGCAATGCCGCCACAGCGCCACCGGGCCGGCCTCGGCAAAGTCGGTAAACACCTTGAAGCAGCGCTCTTGCGAGTCGATCAGGTGCAGCCATTGCTGCTGGCGCGCAGCCTCGGTCTGGCCGCTGGTGAAGGCAGCGGCGCCGGTGGCACGCTCCTGGCCCGAGAACTCCTTGCCCTGCATGAAATGGAACATCGCCACCAGCAGGCGTGAAATCTCCGGGTCGGTGGCGCTATCGGCCGCCTCAAAGACTACGGCCAGCAGCCCGGCGACCAGTTTGACGAAGGCCTGCGTGGCCTCGGCCGGCGTCAGGCTGCGCGCCTCTATGCGTTCGCGCAGTGCGGGTAGCGCCTCCAGCCCATGCAGCACATAGGCCATGCGGCTGAACAGCCGCGCACCGTTGCCAATGCGCGCGCCATCGGTATCCAGCCGGTCGAAGGCGCCGTGCAGGTCGCTCTCCACCTGCAGGCACTGCGCCGTCTGCTGGCGCCGCAGCGCGCCAAATTGCGCGCCGCCCGAGCCCAGGTAAAGGTTGCAAAGGCCGCGCTCCTTCTGCAGCGCATGCACCAGTTCCCCGGTGCGCTGCACCAGCTCGCTGGTCAGTGTGAGCTGCTCAAGCTCGCGGATTTCGCACTGCTTGGCTGCGGCTAAGAAGTTCAGTCCTGATTTCATCGTGTAGGTAGTGTCACGGCACCAGTATCCCGCAAGCCTCGTGCCGAAGACGGCCCCCGTACACTCGCCGCATGCTGGTACTGGGTATTGAATCTTCTTGCGATGAAACGGGCGTGGCCCTGGTCGAAAACCTCGAGGGCGCCGCGCCGCGCCTGCTGGCGCACGCGTTGCACAGCCAGATCGAAATGCACCAGGCCTATGGCGGCGTGGTGCCCGAGCTGGCCAGCCGCGACCACATCCGCCGTGTATTGCCGCTGACCGACGAGGTGTTGCACAGCGCCGGCCGCGTGCTGCAGCAAACCGACATCGTCGCCTACACCCGCGGCCCGGGCCTGGCCGGGGCGCTGCTGGTGGGCGCCGGCGCGGCCTGCGCCATGGGTGCCGCGCTGGGCGTGCCGGTGCTGGGCATTCACCATCTTGAGGGGCATTTGCTGTCGCCTTTCCTCAGTGCCGATCCGCCGGAATTCCCTTTTGTCGCGCTGCTGGTGTCGGGGGGCCACACGCAGCTGATGCGCGTCGATGCCGTCGGCCAGTACCAGATGCTGGGCGAAACCATAGATGACGCCGCCGGCGAAGCCTTCGACAAATCCGCCAAGCTCATGGGCCTGGGCTACCCCGGCGGCCCCGCGCTGTCGCGCCTGGCCGAGCAGGGCGACCCGGCCGCCTTCAAGCTGCCGCGCCCGCTGCTGCACAGCGGCGACCTCGACTTCTCCTTTGCCGGCCTCAAGACTGCCGTCATGACCCAAGCCAAGAAGCTGGGCGACGAGCTGCAAGCCCGCAAAGCCGACCTGGCCGCCAGTACCCAGGCCGCCATCGTCGACGTGCTGCTGAAGAAATCCCTCGCCGCACTGCGCCAGACCGGCCTGCGCCGCCTGGTGGTGGCCGGCGGCGTCGGCGCCAACCGGCAACTGCGCGAGCAGCTTAACGCTGCCTGTGCCAGGCAGGGCGTGCGCGTGCACTACCCCGAGCTGCACCTGTGCACTGACAACGGCGCCATGATCGCCATGGCTGCGGCCATGCGCCTGCAAGCCGGCATCGCCGAACCCAGCCGCGCCTACAGCTTTGATGTGAAGCCGCGCTGGCCGCTGGATGCGTTGGCGGGGTAGAGCAGGGGGCGGCGCGCGAACTCGGCGGCCAGAGACGCCAGCGCCTTCGGGCGCTGCCGCACGCCTGGCAATCCCCGCCTTCGTCGTCCTCTATATCGCCGTCGCCCTGACTTGGTCAGTGCCGTGGCAAGCGAGCGCCGTCTATGGCGTGCTCAGCCTTGTGACTTTCGTCGCATATGCCTTCGACAAATCCGCCGCAGTCGCGGGCAAGTGGCGCACGCCAGAGCGAACGTTGCTGCTCCTGGGTCTTGTGGGTGGTTGGCCGGGCGGCCTGCTGGCGCAGCAACTGCTTCGCCACAAGTCCAGCAAGGCTTCATTCAGGGCAGCGTTCTGGGGCACGGTGGTTATCAATGTTGCAGGCTTTGTCCTGCTTCATTCCCCGGCCGCTGCAGATCTGCTGAGATGAAGGCGCGCCCGGCGCCTCTCAAGCAATCGGCAACTGCGTCACATTGCTGACCGGCTGTTTCTTGCCCAGCGTCAGCGTCAACACACCGTTCTCCTGCTTGGCGCTGCTGGTGGCGGTGTCGATCTCTTGCGGCAGCTCGTAGGCGGCCTTGAAGCTGCGCGGAGCGTCCTGGACGCTTTCAATGCGCACCACGGCGCCTTCGATGGCAACGGACAACTGCTCGCGCGACAGGCCGGGCACGTCGATCTGCAAGGTCCAGTGGGTGTCGTTCTGGTCTGCGGTAGCGGCACGGGCGCGCAGTTGGGCGGCCGGGGAGACGATGGCTTCGTTGACGAAGCGCTCGAAGCCACGGTCGACGGCGCGCAGCGCGGGGCCATAGGCGGCACGACGGATCACGGGGGTGAAGAACATGAAAAGCTCCTTGGTTACACTGCGCGGCCTTCAACCGTGAGGGCCGCATGGAGCACATCTGCGCCCCTGCGCGAAGGTTTTCAAGGGATGGCGCAAGGCATGAAAAATCTATTCAAAACAGGCTTGAAACGGCGTGCAGCAGCGCTATTTGTGGGCGCCTTGGCGTTCACGGGCACGCTCAGCGCACAGCCGGCAAGCCCTGCGCTGGCGCCGATCCGCATCGCCATGATCGAGAGCCTGTCCGGCCCATTCGCCAATACGGGCGAAGCGGTCTTCCGCAATCTGCTGTGGGCGGTGGACCGCGTGAATGCGCGCGGCGGCATCAAGCTGGCCGATGGCATGCATCCGCTGGCGCTGCTGCGCTACGACAGCAAGGGCCAGAACGAAGAGGCGCTGTCGGCCCTGCGTGCGGCCATCGACGACGGCGTGCGCGTGGTGATGCAGGGCAATTCGTCGGCCGTGGCCGCCGCACTGGTCGATGCGCTGGACAAGCACAACCAGCGCGACCCGGCGCGGCGCGTGCTGTTCCTGAACTACGCGGCGGTAGACCCGGCGCTGACCAACGAGAAGTGCAGCTTCTGGCACTTCCGCTTTGATGCCCACGCCGACATGCGCATGACCGCGCTGATGTCGGTGCTGCGCGAGGACAAGGCGCTGCAGCGCGTCTACCTGATCGGCCAGGACTACAGCTTTGGCCAGTCGGTGCTGCGCGAAGCCAAGCGCCAATTGGGCACCGACCGGCCAGATGTGCAGATCGTCGGTGAAGAGCTGCACCCCATGGGCCGCGTGAAGGATTTCGCTCCCTACGCCGCCAAGATCCGCGCCAGCGGCGCGCAGGCGGTGATCACCGGCAACTGGGGCAACGACCTCACGCTGCTGGTGAAGGCCGCACGTGAGAGCGGCTTCGACGGCAAGTTCTACACCTTCTACGGCAACGCGCTGGGTGCGCCAGCGGCGCTGGGCGACGCCGGCGTCGGCCGCGTGCTGGCCGTGGCCGACTGGCTGCCCAATGTGCCGGGTGCGCAGAGCGAGGCCTTCTACCAATCCTTCCGCCAGCGCTACCCCAAGCCGGCCGATGACTACGTGCACATGCGCATGCAACTGATGATTGAATCCCTGGCCCAGGCGCTGGAGCGTGCCGGCAGCACCGATGCCGTGGCTGTTGCGCGCCAATTGGAAACGGCCAGCGTCAGCCTGCAGGGCCAGCGCGGCTACATGCGCGCGGCCGATCACCAGTTCCAGCAGGATCTGTCGGTCGGCCTGATGGAGCGCCAGGGCGCCCCGGGCGTGAAGTTCGACGTGGAAGGCTCTGGCTACGGTTTTCGCGTGATCCGCACCATCCCGGCGGCTCAGGCAGAGATGCCAACCAGCTGCCGCATGCAGCGGCCGTTCTAAGCAGCATCCCTTTCAAGGGCTTGTGATCTGTTCGGTAGTTCTGGTGTCTTGCTGAGTTCCGGAGCCGGACTCGCCCCGGCGGGCAGTCAAAGAGAAGGCGAGCCGGAGCTGGAGCCCGCTGCGCGGGTACCCTGCGCCGCTCGGCTCCATCAACGGCGTGGGGCAGCCGAACAACCAACAGCCGTATACCAATACCGGGCCGAGCACAGCGATGGCCCGTGTGGCTGTCCCGGGTCCCCTCTGTGGCGTTGAGGAGCGCAGGAATCGGCAGGTTGCCCGTAGCGCAGCGAAGGGACGGCGAGGACTGTTTGAGCGCAGCGAGTTCCGCAGCCGCCTGCCGACTCCGAGCACCGCAAAGCAGTCCGGCAAAGCCGGACCGCCACAGTGGGGTCGCCCTTTCTTTGGTGACTTTCTTTCGGCGAAGCGAAAGAAAGTTACTCGCCCGCCGGGGCGAACTCCCGGCACCCGCCGCCTGCAAGGTAAGCCGCCAAGGGATATCTCAAAGTCCTGGAAAGGGATGGTTCTAAGCAGGCGTCAGATGCCGTAGCCCAGGCAGGCGCCCGCATTGCGCATGTTCCGGCATTCGCGCTGCAGCCGACGGTCGCGCTCGGCAGCGTTCTCGCCCGAGCCGCCCGGAACCACCTTGGGCCGCACCACCCGCTGGCGCTTGGCCTTGCTTTGGGTGCTGCCATCGGCCTGGGTGGCTTTGGTCTCCTTGGCGGCCGCTGCCGGTAGCGGGCCTGTCAGCAGTACGGCCATGAGCAGCGGGAGGAGGGCGCGCGGGACAGTCGTCATAAGGGCTCCGAAAGGGGCTTGCAGGGGTTGAGGGCGGTCGCCGGACGGCCCCACGTTATAATCGACGGGCTTTGCATTTCGCAAGGCGCACGTGGCAGGCATTTCCAGCCCGCCTCGCAAGTCAAACATCACCGGAAAACCCAGAAATGATCGCATCCTCCATCAAGTCCGAGATCGTCAAGGACAACGCCCGCGCCGCCAACGACACCGGTAGCCCGGAAGTCCAGGTCGCCATCCTGACCGCCCGTATCAACGAGCTCACCCCCCACTTCAAGACCCACGCCAAGGACCACCATGGTCGTCGCGGTCTGCTGCGCATGGTGAGCCGCCGCCGCAAGCTGCTGGACTACCTCAAGTCCAAGGACGCAGAACGCTACACCGCGCTGATCGCCAAGCTGGGCCTGCGCAAGTAAGTCGTACAGCATGAAAAAACGCCTGGGTTAGCGCGCTAGCTCAGGCGTTTTTTACTTCCGGAGCCCAGAAACAGAGCGAAGCTGTGTCATTCCAGGAAGCCTGCCGTGCAGGCCTGCTGGAATGGCATCGTGTTCTGAATCTGGCTCTAGCCCAGGCCGGGCCTGGGTATTTAGCTATTAATTGAAGAGCAAAAGGAACACCATGAGCATTTTCAACAAAGTCACCAAGACCTTCCAATGGGGCCAGCACACGGTCCGCATGGAAACCGGCGAAATCGCCCGCCAAGCCGGCGGCGCGGTGCTGGTGGACATCGAAGACACCGTGGTGCTCGCCACTGTGGTCGCCTCCAAGACCGCCAAGTCCGGCCAGGATTTCTTCCCGCTGACCGTCGACTACATCGAGAAGACCTACGCCGCAGGCAAGATCCCCGGCAGCTTCTTCAAGCGTGAAGCCAAGCCCAGCGAACACGAAACCCTGACCAGCCGCTTGATCGACCGCCCGATCCGCCCGCTGTTCCCCGAAGGTTTCTTCAACGACGTGCATGTGGTCATCCACACCGTGTCGCTGAACCCTGAAGTCGACGCCGACATCGCCGCCCTGATCGCGGTCAGCGCCGCGCTGGCCATCTCTGGCATCCCGTTCTCCGGCCCGATCGGCGCCGCGCGCGTGGGCTACATCAACAACGAATACGTGCTCAACCCGGGCCAGACCGCGCGCAAGAACTCGCAGCTGGACCTGGTGGTGGCCGGTACCGAATCCGCCGTGCTGATGGTCGAGTCCGAAGCCCAGCAGCTGTCTGAAGACGTGATGCTCGGCGCCGTGGTGTTCGGCCATGAGCAAGGCAACATCGCCATCAACGCCATCCATGACCTGGTGCGCGACGCTGGCAAGCCGGTCTGGGACTGGCAGCCGCCGGCCAAGGACGAGCCGCTGATCGCCAAGGTCAATGCCCTGGCCGAAGAAAAGCTGCGCGCCGCCTACCAGCTGCGCAACAAGCAAGCCCGTACGCAAGCCCTGCGCGAAGCCACCGCTTCGGTGATGGAAGCCCTCAAGGCTGACGGCGCCGCATTCGACAGCGTCAAGGTCGAAGGCCTGCTGTTCGACATCGAAGCCCGCATCGTGCGCAGCCAGATCCTGGCCGGCGAGCCGCGCATCGACGGCCGCGACACGCGCACCGTGCGCCCGATCGAAATCCGCAACTCCGTGCTGCCGCGCACCCACGGCTCGGCCCTGTTCACCCGTGGTGAAACCCAGGCGCTGGTCGTGACCACGCTGGGCACCGAGCGAGATGCCCAGCGCATCGACGCACTGGCCGGCGAGTACGAAGACCGCTTCATGCTGCACTACAACATGCCTCCCTTCGCCACCGGCGAAGTGGGCCGCATGGGCTCGACCAAGCGCCGCGAAATCGGCCACGGCCGCCTGGCCAAGCGCGCACTGGCTGCCGTGCTGCCGCCCAAGGACGAGTTCCCCTACACCATGCGTGTGGTGTCGGAAATCACCGAGTCCAATGGCTCTTCGTCGATGGCTTCGGTCTGCGGCGGCTGCCTGTCGCTGATGGACGCCGGCGTGCCCATGAAGGCGCACGTGGCCGGTATCGCCATGGGCCTGATCAAGGACGCCAACCGCTTTGCCGTGCTGACCGACATCCTGGGCGACGAAGATCACCTGGGTGACATGGACTTCAAGGTAGCAGGCACCAACGCCGGCATCACCGCGCTGCAAATGGACATCAAGATCCAGGGCATCACCAAGGAAATCATGCAAGTGGCGCTGGCGCAAGCCAAGGAAGCACGCCTGCACATCCTGGGCAAGATGCAGGAAGCCATGGGCGAAGCCAAGACCGAGGTCTCCAACTTCGCGCCCAAGCTCTACACCATGAAGATCAATCCGGAAAAAATCCGTGACGTGATCGGCAAGGGCGGCTCTGTGATCCGTGCGCTGACCGAAGAAACCGGCACGCAGATCAACATCTCCGAAGACGGCACCATCACCATCGCCTCCACCGACGCAGCCAAGGCCGACGAAGCCAAGCGCCGCATCGAGCAGATCACTGCAGAAGTGGAAATCGGCAAGGTCTACGAAGGCCCGGTCGTCAAGATCCTGGACTTCGGCGCACTCATCAACCTGCTGCCTGGCAAGGACGGCCTGCTGCACATCAGCCAGATCGCCCACCAGCGCGTCGAGAAGGTCACCGACTTCCTGACCGAAGGCCAGATCGTCAAGGTCAAGGTGCTTGAGACCGACGAAAAGGGCCGCGTCAAGCTGTCTATGAAGGCTTTGCTGGATCGCCCGGCCGGTAACGGTTACGGCGACGGCCAGCAACAGCACGGCTGAGTTGTCGGGTTGCTATTGAAATCATAGCTACTAGCCCTTGCCTGGTAAGGGCTAGGGCCTGATTTCTTTCTGAAAACCGAATTCACTGCGAGAAACGCCATGCGTGCTGTCGACATCACTTCCTATGGGCCGCCCGAGGTTCTGCAGTTGCGCGAGCGGCCGCAGCCGGTTGCCGGCGCCGGTGAGCTGCTGATCCGCGTTGCGGCCAGCGGCATCAACCGGCCCGACGTGCTGCAGCGCACCGGCAACTACCCGGTGCCGCCGGGTGCGTCCGATGTGCCGGGCCTGGAGGTCGCCGGTGTTATCGAAAGCGGTGATGCCGCCGCCATGGCCGAGGCCGGCTTCAAGGTGGGCGACCGTGTCTGCGCCTTGCTGGCCGGTGGCGGCTATGCGGAGTACGCCGTTGCCCCGGTCGGGCAGTGCCTGCCGGTGCCGGACGGCCTGAGCGATATCGAGGCGGCTTCGCTGCCCGAGACCTTCTTCACCGTGTGGAGCAACGTCTTCATGCGCGGCCGCCTGCAGCGTGGTGAAACCCTGCTGGTGCAGGGCGGCACCAGCGGCATCGGCGTCACCGCCATCCTGGTCGCCAAGGCCATGGGCGCGACGGTCATCGTCACCGCCGGCAGCGACGAGAAATGCGCCGCCTGCCTGCAGTTGGGTGCGGACCATGCCATCAACTACAAGTCGCAGGACTTTGTGGCAGAAGTCCGGACGCTCACCGCAGGCAAGGGCGTGGACGTGGTGCTCGACATGGTTGCTGGTGACTATGTTGCGCGCGAAGTCGAATGCCTGGCCGAGGATGGCCGCATCGTCATCATTGCGGTGCAGGGCGGCATCAATGCGGGCTTCAATGCGGGCCTGGTGCTGCGGCGCCGGCTCACCATTACCGGCAGCACGCTGCGGCCGCGGCCAGTGGCCTTCAAGGCCTCGGTGGCGCGCGAGCTGCGCGAGCAGGTCTGGCCGCTGTTGTCCACGGGCCGTATCAAGCCCGTCATCCATGCCACCTTCGAGGCGGCGCATGCAGCCGAGGCGCATGCGCTGATGGAGTCCGGTACGCACGTCGGCAAGATCGTGCTCACCTGGTAGGCGTGGCTATTCCATAAAAAGAAGAGAACGAAGACGCAATCCATGAAGAACAGGAAGCTCATCGCGGGCAACTGGAAGATGAACGGCAGCCTGGCGGCCAATGCCGCGCTGCTCGATGGCCTGCTGGCCGGCGTCGGTGCAGGTGCTGCCGATGTCGCGGTCTGCGTGCCGGCGCCTTATCTGGCGCAGGTGGGTGCTCGCCTGCAGGGGGCGCCGATCGCGCTGGGCGCGCAGGATGTGTCGGCCCATGCCCAGGGCGCCTACACCGGCGAGGTATCGGCAGCCATGCTGCAGGACTTCGGCGCGCGCTATGCGCTGGTCGGTCATTCCGAGCGGCGCCAGTACCACGGCGAAACCGATGCGGCCGTGGCCGCCAAGGCGCTGGCCGCATTGGCCGCAGGTATCGTGCCGGTCGTCTGCATCGGCGAATCGCTGGCGCAGCGCGAGGCGGGCCAGACCGAGGCCGTCGTCGGCGCGCAGTTCGCGGCGGTGGCTCAGGCCTTGGGCGACAAGCTCGGTGGCATCGTGCTGGCCTATGAGCCGGTCTGGGCCATTGGTACCGGCAAGACAGCCACGCCCGAGCAGGCGCAGGCGGTGCATGCCGGCCTGCGCGCGCGGCTGCAAGCCGTGTCCCCGGCCGCTGCGGGTGTGCGCATCCTGTACGGCGGCAGCATGAATGCGGCCAATGCAGCCGAGCTGCTGGCCCAGCCCGATATCGACGGCGGCCTGATCGGCGGCGCGTCGCTCAAGGCGCCTGATTTCCTGACCATCGTGGCTGCGGCGCAGTAAGCGCCGGCCACCGCTAAAGAATTTTTGGAGTAATTCGATGAACATCGTCCTCAACATCGTCCTGGCCCTGCAGATGCTGTCTGCGCTGGGCATGATCGGCCTGATCCTGGTCCAGCACGGCAAGGGTGCCGACATGGGCGCGGCTTTTGGCAGCGGCGGCTCTGGCAGCCTGTTCGGCGCCAGTGGCAGTGCCAATTTCCTCTCGCGCACCACGGCCGTGCTGGCCGCAGTGTTCTTTGTCTGCACGCTGGCACTGGCCTATTTCGGTAACCTGCGCCCGGTCGATTCGGGCAGCGTGCTGGACCGCGCCGGCGTGAACCTGCCCGTGACGCCAGCACCGGTGGACACCAGCCCCGCAGCGCAGATCCCGGGCAATGCCACGGCGCCTGCCGCACCTGCGGCCACCGGCGCGGCAGCTGTTCCGGTGCCTGCGCCGGCAGAGGCACCCAAGTCCAAACCCTGATCGGGTTTCTGCTACTTCCTGTTTACAGGAATCAGGACTCCAAAACTCCGGTGCGCGAATGAAAGCGATACAAATCCGGAGTAGAATCTGAGTCTGCTTGGAAAGCCAACAACCGCAAGGTCCTCATGCCATCCGAGCAGCGCAAAACCGCCGTCGTGGTGAAATTGGTAGACACGCTATCTTGAGGGGGTAGTGGCGAAAGCTGTGCGAGTTCGAGTCTCGCCGACGGCACCATATACAGCCTGTCCGGGTCTACCTCCGGGCAGGCTCACGCGATAAGCTGACCCCCCAAGATGAACCTCGACCAGTACCTTCCTGTCCTCCTGTTCATTCTGGTCGCCATAGGGGTAGGTATCGCGCCCCAGGCGCTCGGCTATCTGCTCGGGCCCAATCGGCCCGATGCGGCCAAGAATTCCCCTTACGAGTGTGGCTTCGAAGCGTTCGAAGACGCGCGCATGCAGTTCGACGTGCGCTACTACCTCGTTGCCATTCTTTTCATCCTGTTCGACCTGGAAATCGCGTTCCTGTTTCCCTGGGCCGTGGCACTCAAGGACATTGGCGCTACCGGGTTCTGGGCGGCCGTGATCTTTCTGGGCATCCTTGTCGTGGGCTTTGCCTACGAATGGAAAAAGGGCGCGCTCGACTGGGAATGATCGGTTTCGGCCAAGGAGTCAGATATGGCAATCGAAGGTGTTTTCAAGGAAGGTTTCATCACTACGTCGTATGACTCGGTGGTGAACTGGGCCAAGACCGGCTCGCTGTGGCCGATGACGTTCGGCCTGGCCTGTTGTGCGGTCGAGATGATGCATGCCGCTGCGGCACGCTATGACATCGGCCGCTTCGGCGCGGAAGTGTTCCGCGCCAGCCCGCGCCAGTCCGATCTGATGATCGTGGCCGGTACGCTGTGCAACAAGATGGCGCCGGCGCTGCGCAAGGTCTACGACCAGATGGCCGAGCCGCGCTGGGTGCTGTCCATGGGCTCGTGCGCCAATGGCGGTGGCTACTACCACTACAGCTATTCGGTCGTGCGCGGCTGCGACCGCATCGTGCCGGTTGACGTCTACGTGCCCGGCTGCCCGCCCACGGCGGAAGCCTTGATCTACGGGATCATCCAGCTGCAGCAAAAGGTGCGCCGCACCAACACGATTGCCCGCGTATGAGCGAAGCCGCCATGACTTCTTCCCCGGCTGTTGCCATCGCTCCCGAGGCGCTCAAAGACGTGCTCGCTGCCGCTCTTGGCGACAAGGCCTTGCGTTTTGTCGTGCGGCTGGGTGAGGTGACGGTCATCGTCGCCCCTGCGCACTACCTCGAAGCCATGCAGATCCTGCGCGACGCGCCGGGTTGCCAGTTCGAGCAGCTGATCGACCTCTGCGGCGTCGACTACTCGACCTACCGCGACGGTCTGTGGGAGGGCTCGCGCTATGCAGTGGTCACCCACCTGCTGTCGGTGAGCCTGAACCAGCGCGTGCGCGTCAAGGCTTTCTGCGCTGATGACAACCTGCCGGTGCTGCCCTCGGTCAATGTGCTCTGGAACTCGGCCAACTGGTTCGAGCGCGAAGCCTTCGATCTGTTTGGCATCGTCTTCGAAGGCCATGAGGACCTGCGCCGCATCCTGACCGACTACGGCTTTATCGGCCATCCCTTCCGCAAGGACTTCCCGCTGTCGGGCCATGTCGAGATGCGCTACGACTCCGAGTTGCGCCGCGTGGTCTACCAGCCGGTCACGATTGAACCGCGCGAAGTCACGCCGCGCATCATCCGCGAAGACAACTACGGCGGCTTGCACTAGGCGCCCGCGGCGACGGTATCCCCATGGCTGAAATCAAGAACTACACCCTGAACTTCGGGCCGCAGCATCCTGCGGCCCACGGCGTGCTGCGCCTGGTGCTGGAGCTCGACGGCGAAGTCGTGCAACGCGCCGACCCGCACATCGGCCTGCTGCACCGCGCCACCGAAAAGCTGGCCGAGCACAAGACCTTCATCCAGTCGCTGCCCTACATGGACCGGCTGGACTACGTCTCGATGATGTGCAACGAGCACGCCTACTGCCTGGCCATCGAGAAGCTGCTGGACCTGGAAGTGCCGATCCGCGCGCAGTACATCCGCGTGATGTTTTCCGAGATCACGCGCCTGCTGAACCACCTCATGTGGCTGGGTTCGCACGGTAACGATTGCGGCAGCTCGACCATCCTGATCTACGCCTTCCGCGAGCGCGAAGACCTGTTCGACATGTACGAGGCGGTCTCCGGCGCGCGCATGCATGCGGCCTATTTCCGCCCGGGCGGTGTCTACCGCGACCTGCCCGACAGCATGCCGCAGTACACGGTCAGCAAGATCAAGAATGCCCGCGCACTG
Organism: Xylophilus sp. GW821-FHT01B05; assembly: GCA_038961845.1. Classification (NCBI taxonomy): domain Bacteria; kingdom Pseudomonadati; phylum Pseudomonadota; class Betaproteobacteria; order Burkholderiales; genus Xylophilus; species Xylophilus sp. GW821-FHT01B05. The sequence goes on along the minus strand of CP152408.1, from coordinate 4,250,513 downwards.
GCGCGCATGAACGAGAACCGCCAGGGCTCGCTGCTGGACTTCATCGACGACTTCACGCAGCGCTTCGAGAAGAACCTGGGCGAGTACCACACGCTGCTGACCGACAACCGCATCTGGAAACAGCGCACCGTCGGCATCGGCGTCATGACGCCCGAGCGCGCACTGAACCTGGGCCTGACCGGCCCGATGCTGCGCGGCTCCGGCATTGCCTGGGACCTGCGCAAGCAGCAGCCCTACGACGCCTACGACCGCATGGATTTCGACATCCCGGTGGGCAAGACCGGCGACTGCTATGACCGCTACCTGGTGCGCATGGAAGAAATGCGCCAGTCCAACCGCATCATCAAGCAGTGCGTGGACTGGCTGCGCGTCAACCCGGGCCCGGTCATCACCGACAACCACAAGGTGGCAGCACCTTCGCGTGAGTCGATGAAGGCCAACATGGAAGAGCTGATCCACCACTTCAAGCTCTTCACCGAAGGTTTCCACGTGCCCGAAGGCGAGGCCTATGCGGCCGTCGAGCACCCCAAGGGCGAGTTCGGTATCTATCTGGTGAGCGATGGCGCCAACAAGCCCTACCGCCTGAAGATCCGAGCCCCCGGCTTCGTTCACCTCGCCGCCATGGATGAAATGGCGCGCGGCCACATGATTGCCGACGCGGTTGCCGTGATCGGTACGCTGGACATCGTTTTTGGAGAGATTGACCGATGATCTCCGACACCACCCGAGCCCGTTTCGACAAGGAAGTCGCCAAATACCCCGCCGACCAAAAGCAGTCGGCGGTGATGGCCTGCCTGGCCATCGTGCAGCAAGAACAAGGCTATGTCAGCCAGGAGAGTGAGGCGGTGATAGCTGCCCACCTCGACATGCCAGAGATCGCCGTGCGTGAAGTCACGACCTTCTACAACATGTACAACCAGCAGCCCACGGGCCGCTTCAAGCTCAACGTCTGCACCAACCTGCCGTGCCAGCTGCGCGACGGCCAGAAGGCCTTGCACCACCTGGAGCACAAGCTCGGTGTCAAGATGGGTGAGACCACGGCCGATGGCCTGTTCACGCTGCAGCAGAGCGAATGCCTGGGCGCCTGCGCCGATTCGCCGGTGATGCTGGTCAACGACCGCACCATGTGCAGCTTCATGAGCAACGAGAAGCTCGACCAGTTGATCGATGGCCTGCGCGCCACCGAATCCGGTGCCAAGGAGGGGGTGTGATGAACGCAACCCAGGTTCTCTCTCAGTTCCAGGCCACCGGGGTCCAGACCTGCTTCCACGACCGCCACATCGAGCCGCAGATCTATGCCGGCCTGGACGGTACCAACTGGCGCCTGAAGGACTACGAGGCACGCGGCGGCTATGCGGCCCTGCGCAAGATCCTCGCGGCAGGGGAGGGCGAAGGCCTGACCCAGGACCAGGTGATCGCCACGGTCAAGGAATCCGGCCTGCGCGGCCGCGGCGGTGCGGGTTTCCCGACCGGGCTCAAGTGGAGCTTCATGCCTCGCCAGTTCCCGGGCCAGAAGTACCTCGTCTGCAATTCGGACGAAGGCGAGCCGGGCACTTGCAAGGATCGCGACATCCTGCAGTTCAACCCGCACATCGTCATCGAAGGCATGATCATCGCGGCCTACGCGATGGGCATCTCGGTGGGCTACAACTACATCCACGGCGAGATCTTCCAGACCTACGACCGCTTCGAGGAAGCGCTGGAAGAAGCCCGTGCCGCTGGCTACCTGGGCGACAAGATCCTGGGCAGCGGTTTCAGCTTCCAGTTGCATGCGGCGCATGGTTTTGGCGCCTACATCTGCGGTGAAGAAACCGCGCTGCTCGAATCGCTCGAAGGCAAGAAGGGCCAGCCGCGCTTCAAGCCGCCGTTCCCGGCCAGCTTTGGCCTGTACGGCAAGCCGACCACGATCAACAACACCGAGACCTTTGCGGCTGTGCCGTGGATCATCCGCAATGGCGGCGCGGCCTACCTGGAGATCGGCAAGCCGAACAACGGCGGCACCAAGATCTTCTCGGTCTCGGGCGATGTGGAAAAGCCAGGCAACTACGAAGTGCCGATGGGCACGCCCTTCGCCAAGCTGCTTGAATTGGCGGGCGGTGTGCGCAAGGGGCGCCAGCTCAAGGCCGTGATCCCCGGTGGATCGTCGTCGCCGGTGCTGCCGGCGGCCATCATGATGGAATGCACGATGGACTACGACTCCATCGCCAAGGCCGGCTCCATGCTGGGCTCGGGTGCGGTGATCGTGATGGACGATTCGCGCTCCATGGTCGAGTCGCTGCTGCGCCTGTCCTACTTCTACTCGCACGAGTCCTGCGGCCAGTGCACGCCCTGCCGCGAAGGCACGGGCTGGATGTGGCGCGTGATCGACCGCATCCAGCATGAGCAAGGCCGCGCCGGTGACCTTGACCTGCTCAATTCGGTTGCCGACAACATCCAGGGCCGCACCATCTGCGCATTGGGCGATGCCGCCGCAATGCCGGTGCGCGCCATGATCAAGCACTTCCGCCCCGAGTTCGAGGCGCTGATCCAGCAGAACAGGAATTCCGCGAAACCGGCCCACGCCTGACGCGGAGATACACGACATGGTTGAAATCGAACTCGACGGCCAGAAGGTCGAAGTCGCCGAAGGCTGCATGGTGATGCATGCGGCCGAGAAGGCAGGCACTTACATTCCGCACTTCTGCTATCACAAGAAGCTGTCCATTGCGGCCAATTGCCGCATGTGCCTGGTGGATGTGGAGAAGGCCCCCAAGCCGATGCCGGCCTGCGCCACGCCGGTGACGCAAGGCATGATCGTGCGCACCAAGAGCGACAAGGCGATCAAGGCCCAGCAGTCGGTGATGGAGTTTTTGCTCATCAACCACCCGCTGGACTGCCCGATCTGCGACCAGGGCGGCGAATGCCAGTTGCAGGACATCGCGGTTGGCTACGGTGGCTCTGCCTCGCGCTACGCCGAGGAAAAGCGCGTGGTGTTCCACAAGGACGTCGGCCCGCTGATCTCGATGGAAGAGATGAGCCGCTGCATCCACTGCACCCGCTGCGTGCGCTTTGGCCAGGAAGTGGCCGGCGTGATGGAGCTGGGCATGATCCATCGCGGCGAGCATTCCGAGATCACCACGGTGGTCGGCGACACGGTGGACTCCGAGCTGTCGGGCAACATGATCGACATCTGCCCGGTCGGCGCGCTCACCAGCAAGCCTTTCCGCTACAGCGCCCGCACCTGGGAGCTGTCGCGCCGCAAGTCGGTCAGCCCGCATGACTCCACCGGTGCCAACCTGGTGGTCCAGGTCAAGAACAACAAGGTGTTGCGCGTCGTGCCGCTCGAGAACGAAGCGGTCAACGAATGCTGGATTGCCGACCGCGACCGCTTCTCTTACGAAGCACTGAACGGCGAAGAGCGCCTGACCCAGCCCATGCTCAAGCAGGGCGGCGAGTGGAAGACCGTCGATTGGCAGACCGCGCTCGAATACGTGGCCAACGGCCTGCGCCAGATCAAGGCTGACCATGGCGCGGCCTCTGTCGGCGCTCTGGTAAGCCCGCACAGCACGCTGGAAGAGCTCTATCTGGCCGGCGCACTGGTGCGCGGCCTGGGCAGCGACAACATCGACTACCGCCTGCGCAACGCTGAATTCGCCGCGCCGCAAGCCGGTGCCGTGCGCTGGCTGGGCACCTCCATTGCCTCGCTGTCGACCTTGCAGCGCGTGCTGGTGGTGGGCTCCAACCTGCGCAAGGAGCATCCGCTGTTTGCCCAGCGCATCCGCCAGGCTGTGCGCAAGGGCGCTGCGGTCAGCGCGATCCGCTCGGCCGATGACGACTGGGCGATGCCGCTGGCCACCTCCTTGGTGGTCGGGCATGACGACTGGGTGGCCAGCCTGTCCAACATCGCTGCTGCCGTGGCGGCCGAGAAGGGCGTTGCCGCGCCTGCCGCCGGTCAGGCTGATGAGGCCTCCTCCGCCATCGCCCGTTCGCTGCTGGGCGGCGAGCGCAAGGCCATCCTCCTGGGCAATGCCGCAGCGCATCACGCTGATGCGTCGGTGCTGCTGGCACTGGCCCACTGGATCGCTGAGCAGACCGGCGCCAGCGCCGGCTACCTGACCGAAGCCGCCAATACCGTTGGCGCGCAGTTTGTCGGCGCCGTGCCGCAGGCCGGCGGCTTGCACGCCGGGCAGATGCTGCAAGGCGGCCTCAAGGCTGCACTGCTGTTCAACACCGAACCGGCGTTTGACTCCGCTGCCGGTGCCGCCGCCGTCAAGGCGCTGGCGCAGGCCCAAATGGTTGTCACGCTGAGCCCGTTCAAGGCCAACCTCGACTGCAGCGATGTGCTGCTGCCGATCGCACCGTTCACCGAAACCTCGGGCAGCTTCGTCAATGCCGAAGGCCGTCTCCAGGGCTTCCACGCCGTGGTCAAGCCACAGGGCGAAGCGCGTCCGGGCTGGAAGGTGCTGCGCGTGTTGGGCAACCTGCTCGGCTTGCCCGGCTTTGACTTCGAATCTTCGCAAGACGTGCTGGCGGCAGTGCGGGGCGCACTGCCTGCGGATGCAAGCCATCTGCCGGCCGAATGCCTGTCGAATGTGCCGGCATCCGCTGTGCGCGCCGCTACCGTCGGTGGCCCGGCCCCGGTGGTCGCTGCCATCTACGAACTGGACGGCATCGTGCGCCGCGCTGCATCGCTGCAGCTTACGGCGGATGCGCGCCAGACGAGGGCCGCAGCCCTTGAGGGAGCCGCAGCATGATCGACGCTTTGTACGGCTTCGGCCATGGGTTGGTCGGCGCCGGCTGGTGGACCAGCGGCGCCTGGCCGGTCATCTGGACCCTGATCAAGATCATTTGCGTGCTTTTGCCGCTGCTGGGTGCGGTGGCGTACCTGACGCTGTGGGAGCGCAAGCTGCTGGGCTGGATTCAGGTGCGCCATGGTCCCAACCGCGTGGGTCCGTTCGGCCTGCTGCAGCCTATCGCTGATGCGCTCAAGCTGCTGACCAAGGAGCTGATCAACCCGTCGGCGGCCAGTGGCGGCCTGTTCCGGCTCGGCCCGATCATGGCCATCATGCCTGCGCTCGCGGCCTGGGTCGCGATCCCGTTCGGCCCGGATGTGGTGCTGGCCAATATCAACGCCGGCTTGCTGCTGATCATGGCCATCACCTCGGTTGAGGTCTATGGCGTGATCATTGCCGGCTGGGCTTCCAACTCCAAGTACGCCTTCCTGGGCGCGCTGCGTGCCTCGGCACAGATGGTGAGCTATGAAATCGCCATGGGCTTCTGCCTGGTGGTGGTGATCATGGTCACCGGCAGCCTGAACCTGGGCGACGTGGTTGCGGCGCAGGCCAAGGGCATGTTCGCCGACAAGGGTCTGGGCGTCCTGTCCTGGAACTGGCTGCCGCTGCTGCCGATCTTCGTGGTCTACATCATTTCGGGCGTGGCCGAAACCAACCGCCACCCGTTCGACGTGGTCGAAGGCGAGGCCGAGATCGTGGCCGGTCACATGGTCGAGTACTCGGGCATGGGCTTCGCGATCTTCTTCCTGGCTGAATACGCAAGCATGTGGCTGATCGCCATCCTGGCGGCACTGATGTTCCTGGGCGGCTGGCTGTCGCCGGTGGGTTTCCTGGACTTCATTCCGGGCTGGATCTGGCTGGGCCTGAAGACCTTCTTCGTGGTGTCGCTCTTCATCTGGATCCGGGGCACGTTCCCACGGTTCCGCTACGACCAGATCATGCGTCTGGGCTGGAAGATTTTTATTCCTGTGACTCTGGTTTGGCTGCTGATCGTCGGTGGATGGATGCAGACCTCCTGGAACATCTGGAAGTAAACGGAGTTGATGATGACAGCCGCTGCTGTATCCGCCTTTTCGATCAAGGACTTCTTCAAGAGCTTCATGCTCGTGGAGTTGTTCAAGGGCATGGCCCTGACTGGTCGCTACACCTTTCGCCGCAAGATCACGGTGCAGTTCCCCGAGGAGAAGACGCCGCTGTCGCCGCGTTTCCGCGGGCTGCATGCATTGCGCCGCTACGAGAACGGCGAAGAGCGTTGCATTGCCTGCAAGCTGTGCGAAGCCGTCTGCCCTGCGGTGGCGATCACCATCGAGTCCGAAGTGCGTGATGACGGCAGCCGCCGCACCACGCGCTACGACATCGACCTGACCAAGTGCATCTTCTGCGGCTTCTGCGAAGAAAGCTGCCCGGTGGACTCCATCGTCGAGACCCACATCCTTGAGTACCACGGCGAAAAACGCGGTGACCTGTACTTCACCAAGGACATGCTGCTGGCCGTGGGCGATCGCTACGAGCCGGAAATCGCGGCAGCCAAGGCGGCCGACGCCCCTTACCGCTGAGCGCAGCCCGCCAGAGAACCCAATCCATGGACGTCAAGACCGGCTTCTTCTACCTGTTTTCGCTCGTGCTGCTGTTTGCAGCATTCCGGGTGATCACGGCACGCAACCCCGTGCATGCGGTGCTCTACCTCATGCTTGCCTTCTCGCAGGCCTCGGCCGTCTGGCTGCTGCTGCAGGCGGAATTTTTGGCCATCACGCTGGTGCTCGTCTATCTGGGCGCGGTGATGGTGCTGTTCCTGTTCGTGGTGATGATGATCAACATCAACATGGATGGCGTGCGCCAGGGCTTCTGGAAGCACTTCCCGCTGGCGGCGCTGATTGGTGTGGTGATCGCACTCGAGATGGCCTATGTGCTGATGGGCGGCTTCCGCAACATCGGCGGCCCCAAGGCCATGCCGGCGCTGGAGCAGTTGTCCAACACCAAGGCGCTGGGCGTTCTGCTCTACACCGAGTATCTGTACCCGCTGGAAATCGCCGCGGTGATCCTGCTGGTGGCCATCGTTGCCGCCATCGCGCTCACGCTGCGCCGCCGCAAGGACAGCAAGTTCATTGACGTGGCCTCTCAGGTCCGGGTGCGGGCGCAAGACCGTGTCTCGCTGGTCAAGGTCGAGGCAACGCGCGCTCCGGTGGCTGCGGCCCCGGCAGCACCTGCCGCCGTGGAGAAGAAGGCATGACGCTCACTCTTGGACATTACCTCTCGCTCGGTGCGATCCTGTTCGCGCTGTCGGTGATCGGCATCTTCCTGAACCGCAAGAACCTGATCGTGCTGCTGATGGCGATCGAGCTGATGCTGCTTGCGGTCAACATGAACTTCGTGGCCTTCTCCCACTACCTGGGGGACATGCACGGCCAGGTGTTCGTGTTCTTCATCCTGACGGTGGCAGCGGCCGAATCCGCGATTGGCCTGGCCATTCTGGTGCTGCTGTTCCGCAACAAGTCCAGCATCAGTGTCGACGACCTCGACACGCTCAAGGGCTGATGGGCTGACGCGAAGAAGAGAAAGACTAGAGAACGATGAGCGCAACCCTATCTGCTGCCACGCTGCTGGCGATCCCGCTGGCGCCGTTGGCCGGTGCACTGCTGGCCGGCATTCCCGGCACCCTGTTTGGCGGCAACCTGCTGGGCCGCCGCGCCAGCCACACCCTCACCATCCTGGGCGTGCTGGTGGCCTTCGTGCTGTCGGCCATGACGCTGTGGAGCGTGGTGACCGAGGGCGCGCGCTTCGACCAGACCATCTACACCTGGATGACGGTGGGCTCGCTGAAGATGGAAGTCGGCTTCATGGTCGACAGCCTCACCGCCATGATGATGTGCGTGGTGACCTTTGTCTCGCTGATGGTCCACCTCTACACCGTGGGCTACATGGCGGATGACGAAGGCTACGACCGCTTCTTCGCCTACATCTCGCTCTTCACCTTCTCCATGCTGATGCTGGTGATGAGCAACAACCTGCTGCAGCTGTTCTTTGGCTGGGAAGCAGTGGGCCTGGTGTCGTACCTGCTGATCGGCTTCTGGTTCAACAAGCCGACGGCCATCTTCGCCAACATGAAGGCCTTCCTGGTCAACCGCGTGGGTGACTTCGGCTTCATCCTGGGCATTGGCCTGATCGTGGCCTACACCGGCACGCTCAACTACGCCGAGATCTTCTCCAAGACCGGCGAGCTGTCCAAGCTCGGCTTCCCTGGCACCGACTGGATGCTGGTGACCGTGATCTGCATCTGCCTGTTCATTGGCGCCATGGGCAAGTCCGCGCAGTTCCCGCTGCATGTGTGGCTGCCGGACTCGATGGAAGGCCCGACGCCTATCTCGGCGCTGATCCACGCCGCGACGATGGTGACGGCCGGCATCTTCATGGTGGCGCGCATGTCGCCGCTGTTCGAGCTGTCGGACACCGCGCTCAACTTCATCCTGGTGATCGGTTCCATCACGGCGCTGTTCATGGGCTTCCTGGGCATCATCCAGAACGACATCAAGCGCGTGGTGGCCTATTCCACGCTGTCGCAACTGGGCTACATGACGGTGGCGCTGGGCGCTTCGTCCTACTCGGTCGCGGTGTTCCACCTGATGACCCATGCCTTCTTCAAGGCGCTGTTGTTCCTGGCGGCCGGCTCGGTCATCATGGGCCTGCACCACAACCAGGACATCCGCTGGATGGGCGGCGTGCGCAAGTACATGCCCATCACCTGGATCACCTTCCTGCTGGGTTCGCTGGCACTGATTGGCACGCCGCTGTTCTCTGGCTTCTATTCCAAGGACAGCATCATTGAAGCCGTGCATGAGAGCCATCTGCCGGCGGCGGGCTTTGCCTCCTTTGCGGTGCTGGCAGGTGTGTTCATCACGGCTTTCTATTCGTTCCGCCTGTACTTCCTGGTGTTCCACGGCAAGGAGCGCTATGACCAGAACCCGGATGCGCACCACGACGCCCATGACGACCACCATGCGCACGATGACCACCACGGCCATGGCCACGATGCCAAGCCGCACGAGTCGCCCTGGGTGGTGACGGTGCCGCTGGTGCTGCTGGCGATCCCCTCGGTGCTGATTGGCTACCTGACGATCCAGCCGATGCTGTTCGGTGATTTCTTCAAGAACGTGGTCTTTGTGGATGGCAGCAAGCACCACGCCATGGCCGAGCTGTCCGAGGCCTTCCATGGCCCGCTGCAGATGGCAATCCATGGTCTGACGACCCTGCCGTTCTGGCTGGCGCTGGCGGGTGTGGCGGTTTCGTTCTACATGTACATGGTCAACCCGGCGCTGCCGGCGGCGATCAAGCGTACTTTCCAGCCGGTCTACCGCCTGCTGGAGAACAAGTACTACCTCGACTGGATCAACGAGAACATCCTGGCCCGTGGCGCGCGCGCGCTCGGCACCGGCCTCTGGAAGGGCGGCGACCAGGCCGTGATCGACGGCACGCTGGTCAATGGCTCGTGGAAGCTGATTGGTCGCATCGCGGCGGCTGTGCGCCAGATGCAGACCGGCTTCATCTACCACTATGCACTCGTGATGATCGTCGGCGTCTTCGTGCTGATGACGTACTTCGTCTGGCACGACCAGATCGTTGCGCTCTTCAAATAACAACAAGGAAAACGACACATGGGTTGGCTGAGTCTCGCCATCTGGACGCCGATCGCGTTCGGCGCCGTACTGCTGGCGCTGGGCAAGCAAGGCCAGGAAGGGCTGGTGCGCTGGTTGGCGCTCGCAGGTTCCATCCTGAGCCTGCTGGTAACGGTGCCGCTGTACCAGGGCTTTCGCCTGGGTACGGCCGCAATGCAGTTCGTGGAGCGCCACACCTGGGTTGAGCGTTTCAACATCCACTACCACGTGGGGCTGGACGGCCTGTCGTTCTGGTTTGTGCCGCTGACGGCCTTCATCACGGTGATCGTGGTGATTGCCGCCTGGGAGGTCATCACCGAGCGCGTGAACCAGTACATGGGCGCCTTCCTGATCCTCTCCGGGCTCATGATCGGCGTGTTCAGCGCGTTGGACGGCATCCTGTTCTACGTGTTCTTCGAAGCCACGCTGATCCCGATGTACCTGATCATCGGCATCTGGGGCGGCCCGAACAAGATCTACGCGGCCTTCAAGTTCTTCCTGTACACCTTGCTCGGCTCGCTGCTGATGCTGGTGGCGCTGATCTACCTCTACACCCAGTCGGGTGGCAGCTTCGACATCGCCACCTGGCAGCGCCTGCCGCTGTCGTCGACGGCGCAGACGCTGATCTTCTTCGCCTTCTTCGCGGCCTTCGCGGTGAAGGTGCCGATGTGGCCGGTGCACACCTGGCTGCCCGACGTGCACGTCGAGGCGCCTACCGGCGGCTCGGCCGTACTGGCGGCCATCATGCTGAAGCTGGGCGCCTACGGCTTCCTGCGCTTCTCGCTGCCGATCGCACCGGATGCTGCCCACCAATGGGCCTGGCTGATGATCACGCTGTCGCTGGTGGCCGTGGTCTACGTGGGCCTGGTGGCGATGGTGCAGAAGGACATGAAGAAGCTGGTGGCGTATTCGTCCGTGGCGCACATGGGTTTTGTCACGCTGGGCTTCTTCATCTTCAATGACGTGGGCATGGCCGGCGGCATTGTGCAGATGATTGCCCACGGCTTTGTGTCGGGCGCGATGTTCCTGTCGATCGGCGTGCTGTACGACCGCATGCACTCGCGTGACATCGCGGCCTACGGCGGCGTGGTCAACGTGATGCCGCGCTTCACCGCGTTTGCGCTGCTGTTCGCCATGGCCAATTGCGGCCTGCCGGGCACTGCGGGCTTTGTTGGCGAATGGATGGTGATCCTGGGTGCGGTGCAGGCCAACTTCTGGGTTGGTTTGCTGGCGGCCACGGCGCTGATCTTTGGCGCGGCCTACACGCTGTGGATGTTCAAGCGCGTCTACCTGGGCCCGGTGGCCAACGATCACGTGCGCGAGCTGACCGACATCAACGGACGCGAATTCCTCATCATGTCGCTGCTGGCGATTGCCGTGCTGTACATGGGGATCTATCCCAAGCCCTTCACTGACGTGATGGACGCCTCGGTGGCCGAGCTGCTGCGCCACGTCGCAGTGTCGAAACTGCCCTGACCCACGAACGAGACTAGAAGAGATATGGACACATTCGGCTGGGCCACCCTGACCCCGGAGATCCTGCTGCTGGTGATGGCCTGCGTGATCGCGCTGGTCGATCTGAACGTGACCGGCACCCGCCGCACGCTCACCTACACCCTGACGCTGCTGACCCTGGCCGCCACCGCGCTGATTGCCGGCTGGCAGGCGACGCAAGGCGGGACTGCCTACGGTTTCTCCAACATGGTCGTCAGCGACCCGATGGGCAACTGGCTCAAGTGCTTTGCCGCGGTGGCCATGATGGTCACGCTGGTCTATGCCCGCGCTTACGCCAGCGAGCGCGACATGATGCGCGGCGGCGAGCTGTTCATCCTGGGCATGTTCTCGTTGCTGGGCATGTTCGTCATGATCGGCGGCAACAACTTCCTGGTGATCTACCTGGGCCTGGAGTTGCTCACGCTCTCCAGCTACGCCCTGGTGGCGCTGCGCCGTGACGACACCACGGCTACCGAAGCCGCGATGAAGTACTTCGTACTGGGCGCCATGGCCAGCGGCTTCCTGCTGTACGGCCTGTCCATGCTCTACGGTGCGACCGGCTCGCTGGACCTGGGCCAGGTGCTCAAGGCCATCAGCAGCGGCCAGATCCGCCACCAGGTCCTGGTGTTTGGCGTGGTCTTCATCGTGGCCGGCATTGCCTTCAAGCTCGGCGTGGCGCCGTTCCACATGTGGGTGCCCGACGTCTATCAGGGCGCGCCTACGGCGATCACGCTGATCATTGGCGGCGCGACCAAGTTCGCGGCTTTTGCCATGGCCATGCGCCTGCTGGTGGAAGGCTTGCTGCCGCTGGCCATCGACTGGCAGCAGATGCTGGCGGTGCTGGCGGTGTCCTCGCTGCTGGTGGGGAATCTGGCCGCCATTGCGCAGAGCAATCTCAAGCGCATGCTGGCCTACTCGACCATCTCGCAGATGGGCTTTGTGCTGCTGGGCATGATGTCGGGCGTGGTGCACGGCGATGCCGCCTCGGCCTACAACGCCTACAGCTCGGCCATGTTCTACATCGTCAGCTACGTGCTCACCACGCTGGCCGCCTTCGGCGTGATCCTGCTGCTGTCGCGCAAGGGCTTCGAGAGCGACGAGATCTCTGACCTGGCTGGCCTGAACCAGCGCAGCCCGCTGTACGCGGCCGTGATGGCGGTGTGCATGTTCTCCATGGCCGGTGTGCCGCCCATGGTCGGCTTCTACGCCAAGCTGGCAGTGCTGCAGGCGCTGATCACCTCGGGCCTGCCGCTCTATATTGGCCTGGCTGCCTTCGCCGTGGTGATGTCGCTGGTGGGCGCGTTCTATTACATCCGCGTGGTCAAGGTCATGTACTTCGATGCGCCGGTGGATACCTCGCCCATCGTCGCCGGCGCCGATGCCCGCGTGGTGCTGGCGCTTAACGGTGCGCTGGTGCTGGCGCTGGGCCTGCTGCCGGGCGGCCTGATGGCGCTGTGCGCCCAGGCCATCGTCAAGACGCTGGGCACCTGAGGGGCTTTTTCGCCGCATGTCGCTGACGCTCTCGGTCTGGCTGGTTTTGCTGCTGGCCTTCGTGGCGGCCAACCTGCCGTTTGCAAGTCAGCGCGTGCTGGGCCTGGTGGCCCTGCCGCGCGGCAAGAAGACGCTGGCGCTGCGCCTGGCCGAACTGGTGCTGTGCTACTTCCTGGTGGGTGCACTGGCCCTGCTGCTGGAGAAGCGGGCAGGGCAGATCGCGCCGCAGGGCTGGGAGTTCTATGCCGTCACCGGCGCGCTGTTTCTGACGCTGGCCTTCCCTGGTTTCGTCTACCGCTATCTTTTGCGCACACGCGACTAAGGCCCTCTCGATGCAAGACGAATCTCACCTGACCGAGAGCTTGCTCGACCGCGAGTCGCTGTTCGAGGGCCGCTTCCTGAAAGCCCGGCGCGATACCGTGCGCCTGCCTGATGGCGGCTCGGCCACCCGTGAATATGTGGTGCACCCGGGTGCTGTTGTCGTCGTCCCGCTGCTGGACGACGGTCGGGTGGTGCTGGAGCGCCAGTTTCGCTACCCCATAGGCCAGGTGATGGTCGAGTTCCCGGCCGGCAAGCTGGATGCGGGTGAAGACCCGTTTGCCTGCGGCCGGCGCGAGCTGCTGGAAGAAACCGGCTACACCGCGCGTGAATGGGCACGGGCCGGGGCCATGCACCTGGCGATCGCCTATTCGACCGAAATCATCCACATCTACTTTGCGCGCGGCCTGGTGGCCGGCAAGCAGGCGCTGGATGCGGGCGAGTTCCTTGACGTCTTTGCCGCCACGCCCGAAGAACTGCTGCAGTGGTGCCGCGACGGCCGCGTGACCGACGCCAAGACGCTGGCCTGCGTGGTCCATCTGCAAAACCTGCTGTCCGGCGCCTGGACGCTGGATTGGCAGCCGGTGCCTGAAGGCGACGTTCCATGAAGGTCCTGAGCCTGCAGTGCGGGCACGGGCATGGCTTTGAGGGCTGGTTCGGCTCCGAGCAGGACTACCAGGACCAGCGCGGCCGTGGCCTGGTCACCTGCCCGGTGTGCGGCGATGGCGAAGTCGCCAAGCTGCCGAGCGCGCCCAGGCTCAATCTGGTTACCTCCCGCATCGAGGCGGCACCCGCGCACTCCGCCAAGCCGGCTGCGGCGCCGGCTTCGACCGAAGTCTCGGCAGAACCCTCTGCCGAAGTCGCCGCGCTACGGGCCGCCTGGTGGAAGCAGGCGCGCCAGGCAGTACGCAATGCCGAGGACGTGGGCGACCGTTTTGCCGACGAGGCACGGCGCATCCACCATGGTGAAGCCGCCGAGCGCGGCATTCGCGGCAAGGCCTCGCCCGACGAAGCCCGCGCCTTGCTGGAAGAGGGCATTACCGTGATGCCAGTGCCCGCTGCTTTCAACGAGACACTGCAATGAACGAGCAATGGGGTGGCATGGTCTTGGGCGCGGTGGCCTTGGTGGTCACGGCCGTGGTGGTGCGCTTTATCCGCCGCCGGATCGAGCGCCGCCGCCAGGCCCAATGGCTGGCGCGCCAGCCAGCGCCGAGCCGGCAGGTGCGGCGTGCGCAAGAGCGGGCGCGCAAGCAGCGCTAGGTCTATCAAGGGGTTTTAGGGGTTAAATATGCCTCTAGCCCTTATGTGGCCTGGGCTGATAGCTATCTATTTAATAGTATTGTTGGGCCGTTCGGGCTTAGCTTGTCGAAGCTCCAGGGGAGCCCTTCGACAGGCTCAGGGCGAACGGTTTCCTCTTTGAGCGCAAGACCCCGATCAGGCCTCGAACTGCAGCGCCGCCAGGCGCGCATACACCCCACCCGCCGCCACCAGCGTGGCATGCGTGCCTTCTTCCACGATGCGGCCGTGCTCCAGCACTAGGATGCGGTCTGACTTCTGCACCGTCGCCAGCCGGTGGGCGATGACCAGCGTGGTGCGGCGGCCGGTGCCGCGCTGCAGGGCGGCGTCCAGCGCGGCCTGCACCATGCGTTCGCTCTCGGCGTCCAGCGCGCTGGTGGCTTCGTCCAGCAGCAGCAGGGGCGGGTCTTTCAGCAACGCCCGGGCGATGGCGATGCGCTGGCGCTGACCGCCTGACAGGCGCACGCCGCGCTCGCCCAGGAAGGTGTCGTAGCCCTCAGGCAGGGCACTCAGAAAATCGTGTGCGAAGGCGGCGCGGGCGGCGGCCTCGACCTCGGCGTCGGTCGCCTCGGGCCGGCCGTAGCGGATGTTTTCACGCGCGGAGGCAGAGAACACCGCCGCGTCTTGCGGCACCACGCCAATGCGGCTGCGCAGCGTGTGCAGGTCCATCTGGCGCACGTCCATGCCGTCGAGCTCGACGCGGCCGGCGCCAGCGTCCGGGTCGTAGAAGCGCTGCAGCAGCTGGAACACGGTTGTCTTGCCGGCGCCGCTCGGGCCGACCAGGGCCACGGTTTCGCCGGGCGCTATGTGCAGCGTGAGTGCACGCAGCGCTGCCTGCGTGGGGCGCGACGGGTAATGGAAATCAACTGCTACTAAATCAATAGCTATACCCCGGCGTGTATCCTGGGCTTCGGGCACTTTTTGCCATGATTTTGGCATTTCGGGCGCGGCCGGCGACTGGATGGGCGAGCGGCTTTCCAGCAGCTCCATCAGCCGCTCTGCGGCGCCGGCGGCGCGCAGCAGATCGCCATAGACCTCGCCCAGCACGGCCGAGGCGCTGCCCAGGATCAGCGCGTAGACCACGGTCTGGCCCAGTTCGCCGGCAGTCATGTGGCCCAGCAACACGGCTTGCGTGCCGGCATACAGGCCCCACAGCAGGCCGGCGCTGGTGGCGATGATGACGAAGGCGACCAGCAAGGAGCGCGCCTTGCTGCGCCGCACGGCGGTGGCAAATGCGCGTTCGTTGGAGTGGGTGAAGCGCTGTGATTCCCGCTCTTCGGCGGTGTAGCCCTGCACCAGCGGCACGGCATTGAGCACCTCGGCGGCGATGGCGCTGGCGTCGGCAATGCGGTCCTGGCTGGCGCGCGAGAGCTGGCGTACGCGCCGGCCAAACCAGGCGCTGGGGATGATCACCAGCGCCAGCATGCCGATCACCGCCAGCATCAGCATGGGGTGGCTCCAGACCAGCATGGCCAGCGCGCCCAGGGCCATCACGCCATTGCGCAGGCCCATGCTGAGCGACGAGCCGACCACCGTCTGCACCAGGGTGGTGTCGGCGGTGAGGCGCGACAGCACCTCGCCGGTTTGCGTGGTCTCGAAGAACTGCGGGCTTTGGCGCAGCACGTGGCGGTAGACGGCGTTGCGCACGTCCATGGTCACGCGCTCGCCCAGCCAGCTCACCATATAGAAGCGCCCGGCCGAGAACACGCCCAGCGCCACCACCACGCCAAACAGCACAAAGAAGTGCTGGCGCAGCGCCTGCATGCGACCGTCGCCCGGTTGGGCGGCGCCCAGGCCGCCGTCGACCAGGCTGCGCAGCGCCACCGGAAACACCAGCGTGGTGCCCGCGGCCAGCGCCAGCAGCAGCAGCGCCAGCGCGATCTGCCAGCGGTAGGGCTGCAGGAAGGTCGCCATGCGGCGCCGGCGGCCGGCGGTCGATGCGGTTGCCGGCCTGCTGCCGGCGCTGGTCGTGGTGGCCATGGCGTGTGGGGCTGGGCGCCTTAGCGCGCCCAGCTGTCCTTCAGGCCGGTGATGCGGTTGAAGACCGGCGGTGCGCCGGCCGGCGAGCCGGTGTCCACGACAAAGTAGCCGTGGCGCTCGAACTGGAAGCGGCTGCCCGGCGTGGCCTGGGCCAATGCCGGCTCGACCAACGCTTGCACCGTGCGCAGGCTGTCGGGGTTGAGCGCTTCGAGGAAGTCGCGCCCGCCCGCATCCGGGTGCGGGTCGGCAAACAGGCGGTCGTACAGCTGTACCTGTACCGGCACGCCGTCATTGGCGCCCACCCAGGTGATCACGCCCTTGACCTTGACCGCGTCAGCGCCGGGCGTGCCGCTCTTGGTGTCGGGCACCAGCAGGGCCTGCACTTCGGTCACCTGGCCGTTGGCGTCCAGCGTGGCGCCGGTGCATTCGATGACGTGGCCGTACTTCAGGCGCACCTTGTTGCCGGGCTTGGCCGTGCCGTCGGCCGTGGTGTGCGGCGGGAACAGGCGGAAGAAGCCCTTGGGCGGCACGGCGGCGTAGTCGCTGCGCTCTATCCACAGCTCGCGGCCCAGCTTGAAGCTGCGCCGGCCCATGTCCGGGTGGTGCGGGTGCACCGGGGCGCTGCAGTCGTCCAGCGTGCCGGCGCCCATGACCTCGTCCCAATTGCTGATGACCAGCTTGACCGGGTCCAGCACGGCCATGGCGCGCGCGGCTTTTTCGTCCTGGTCTTCGCGCAGAGCGATTTCCAGCGAGCTGTAATCAATCCAACCGCCGGCCTTGCTGGCGCCGCTGCGCTCGCAGAACAGGCGGATGGCCTCGGGCGTGTAGCCGCGCCGGCGCAGGCCGGCGATGGTGGGCATGCGCGGGTCGTCCCAGCCGCTGACATGGCCTTCTTCCACCAGTTGGCGCAGCTTGCGCTTGCTGGTGATGACGTAGGTCACGTTGAGCCGTGCAAATTCATATTGCCGTGGCGGCGGCGCATTGAGCAGCCTGGCTTCGATCAGGCGCTCGAGTAGCCAGTCGTAGAACGGGCGCTGGTCTTCGAATTCGAGCGTGCAGATGCTGTGGGTGATGTTCTCCAGCGCGTCCTCGATCGGGTGCGCGAAGGTGTACATCGGGTAGATGCACCACTTGTCGCCGGTGTTGTGGTGCGTGGCGCGGCGGATGCGGTAGAGCGATGGGTCGCGCAGATTGATGTTGGGCGAGGCCATGTCGATCTTGGCGCGCAGCACGGCCGCGCCGTCGGGCAACTGGCCGCCCTGCATGGCACGGAAACGCGCCAGGTTCTCGGCCGGCGTGCGGCTGCGGAACGGGCTGTTGGTGCCGGGCGTGTTGAAGTCGCCGCGGGTGGCGCGCATCTGCTCGGGCGTCTGCTCGTCGACGTAGGCGTGGCCGGCTTCGATCAGCGCCTCGGCCGCGCGGTACATGAAGTCGAAGTAGTTGCTGGCGTAGTACAGGTGCTCGGTGCCATTGGCGCGCCAGTCAAAGCCCAGCCAGTGCACGGCGTCGACGATGGCGTCTACGTACTCCTGCTCTTCCTTCTCGGGGTTGGTGTCATCGAAGCGCAGGTGGCAGACGCCGCCGTACTCTTGCGCCAGCTCGAAGTTCAGGCAGATGCTCTTGGCGTGGCCGATGTGCAGGTAGCCGTTGGGCTCGGGCGGAAAGCGCATGCGCACGCGGGCCGGGTCGGCACCGCCGGCGGCGTGGTGGGCGCCGTCGCCCGGGCTGCCGCCCCAGTGACGCTGGGCATAGCTGCCGCGCCCGAGGTCTTGCTCGATGATCTGGCGGAGGAAGTTGCTGGGCCGGCTGCTGGCATCGGGCGCCGTCTCTGCGGCGGGCGTGGCGGCAACAGTGGCTGCCGATCCGCCATGGGAGGGAGAAGTCATCCTCTGATTTTAGGTGGCGCCGCCGCATTGCGCCGGACTGCAACGACGGTTACCGAAGGTACGGCGCCATTCGGTGGCGCGGCAGGCCTGCCCCTGTGGCGCGGGGGGCGACGCCGAGGGGGCGCTGGCCGGCAGCGTTACCACTGGACACGAGTCCGTGGCCCGGTCTGCCATCCGGGGCTGGGTTTCATGCGTTACTTACACCACGGCGTGGTTCTCACTGCGCAGTTGAAAGGAAATCCCATCATGATCAAGCAACTCTCGACCCGGCTCGCCCTTGGCGCAGCCGTACTGGCAGCATCGCTCGGTACCGTGGGCGTGGCGCATGCAGGCAATGTGGCCTGGTCGGTTGGCGTATCGGTACCTGGCGTGGCCATCGGCGCCACGGCCCCCGGCTACTACGCACCGCCGCCGCCCGTCTACTACAACCCGGCACCGGTCTACTACAACCCGGCGCCCGTGTATGTGGCACCGCGCCCGGTGTACTACGCGCCGCCGCCGGTGTACTACGCACCGCGCCCCGTCTATTACGGCGGTGGCGGCTACGGCCCACGCGGTT
The DNA here is from genome assembly GCA_038961845.1 of Xylophilus sp. GW821-FHT01B05. Lineage (NCBI taxonomy): Bacteria > Pseudomonadati > Pseudomonadota > Betaproteobacteria > Burkholderiales > Xylophilus > Xylophilus sp. GW821-FHT01B05. The sequence goes on along the minus strand of CP152408.1, from coordinate 4,232,068 downwards.
ACTGGGGCGGTGGCCCGCACTGGCACGGCGGCGGCCGCCGTGACTGGCGCTAATTGAGCAGCTGATTTTTCCTGCGAGTGCTACAGACTCTGTAGCTTAAAGCCAAGGTGTGGCCTTGGCTTCGGGGTTAAATGGCACGAAAGTGCTGGCTGACTCCTCGTTGAAGAGCGTTCTGTTGAACGCTCTTTTTTTTCGTCTGTACGGTTCGTGGGGGAGGGCCACGAGGTGTTTGAGCGCCACAGGCGCTTCCTAGGTCTAACCCTATTTCCAGCCGATCATTGAACTGTGGTGATCGATGATCGTACTGATTGGCGTGGGCCTTCTTTCTTGCGTGGTGCTGAATCACTACATTCGCCAGATGTTATGGACGATCAGTGCACGGACTGATCGCGGATCGCCGCCAGGCCACCAGAGGCTCGTCCATCTTTTTCTTCGTTCAGCCCCACAGGAGACACCCCATGTCCACCGCCACGCAGAACGCTGCGGCACAGGCCGACCGCGGCAAATCGCCGCGCAAGGCCGCGTTTGCCAGCTGGATCGGCAGCGCCGTCGAGTACTACGACTTCTTCATCTACGGCACGGCGGCGGCGCTGGTGTTCGGCAAGATCTTCTTCCCCTCGTTCGATCCCAAGCTGGGCAGCATCGCCGCCTTTGCCACCTTTGGCGTGGCCTACATCACGCGCCCCTTTGGCGCGCTGATCCTGGGCCACGTGGGCGACAAGTTCGGCCGCAAGAAGGTGCTGACCTTCACGCTGCTGTTGATGGGCATCTCTACCTTCGGCATCGGGCTCTTGCCGACCTACCACCAGATCGGCATTGCCGCGCCGCTGCTGCTGGTGTTGCTGCGTTTGCTGCAGGGCATCTCTGCCGCGGGTGAGCAGGCGGGTGCCAACTCGATGACGCTGGAGCATTCGCCGGCGCACCGCCGCGCCTTCTTCACCAGCTTCACGCTGTCGGGCACGCAGGCCGGGCTGATTTTGGCGACGCTGGTGTTCATCCCGATCTCGGCCTTGCCAGAGGACCAACTGCTGTCCTGGGGCTGGCGCATTCCCTTCTTCCTGAGCGCCATCGTGGTGGCGGTGGGCTTCTGGGTGCGGCGCACGCTGCCGGAGACGCCAGCTTTCCAGCAGGAAGACAAGAAGGCAAATGACAAGAACCGCATGCCGGTGGTGGACCTGTTCCGCTCGCACACGCCTGATGTGCTGCGCGTGGTGTTTGCCGCGCTGGTGTCGGTGGTGAGCACCATCTTCAGCGTGTTCACGCTGTCTTATGCGGTCAACACCATGCACATCCCGCGCGCCACCATGCTCACGGTGCTGGTGCTGGCCAATGTGGTGGCGCTGGGCGCGATCCCGCTGTGGGCCACGCTGTCGGACCGCATCGGGCGCAAGCCGGTGTTCATCCTGGGCTCGCTCGGCTCGGCGGCGCTGATCTGGCCCTATATGTGGGCGATCAGCACGGTCAACCTGCCCATGATCTTTGTGCTGGGCCTGCTGCTGTCAGGCGTGGTCTACAGCGCGGCCAATGGCGTGTGGCCGGCGTTTTATGGCGAGATGTTCAGCACCCGCGTGCGGCTGTCGGGCATGGCCATCGGCACGCAGATCGGCTTTGCGCTGGGCGGCTTCGCGCCCACCATTAGCGCCGCCATCATCGGCGACGGCCCCAACGGCTGGGTGCCGGTGGCGGTGTTTACGGCGGCAGCTTCCATTGTCTCGGCGCTCGCGGCTTTCTCCGCGCGTGAAACCTACAAGGTGCCGATGGAGCAACTGGGCCGTCCCTGAAATGAAGCTCACCCCCAGGTTTCGCGCTTCGCGTCTTCGCCAACCCCCTTGCAGGGGACACATCCAGCGGCCTGGCAAAGCCAGTTCCGCGGATGTCCGCGCATGGTCTGCTCCGCGACCTCTTGTGTCTTCCTGTTTCGTGCGTCGCGGGCGGCGCGTAACACCATTGATGGCGGAGTTGTCCGTGAGCAAGCGTTTCCCATGATCAGTGGCAAGACCACCCTCATCGCCCACCTGGGCTGGCCGACCGAGAGCTTCAAGGCGCCGATGATCTACAACCCCTGGTTCGAGCGCCAGGGCATAGACGCAGTGGTCGTGCCCATGGGCGTCAAGCCCGAGGACTACCGCAGCTTTCTGCCGCTGTTGTTCCGCATGAGCAATATCCGCGGCGCGCTGGTGACCATGCCGCACAAGACCACCACCATGGCGCTGGTGGACGAGGCCACGCCCACCGCGCTGATCGCCGGCGCGGCCAATGCCATCCTGCTGCGGCCCGACGGCACGCTGCTGGGCGACCAGTTCGACGGCGCGGGCTTTGTGCGCGGCGTGCTGCGCAAGGGCTTCAAGCTGAGCGGTGCACGGGCGCTGGTGTCGGGCAGCGGCGGCGTGGGCTCGGCCATCGCGGCCTCGTTGGCGGCGGCGGGCGTGGCGGAGCTGGCTTTGTTCGACTTGAACACAGCCTCTTGCGAAGGCCTGGCCGCGCGCCTGCGCGAGCACTACCCGCAGTTGCGCGTGAGCACCGGCTCCAATGATCCCGCCGGCTTTGACATCGTGGTTAACGGCACGCCGCTAGGCATGCGCGAGGGCGACCCGCTGCCTTTCGACATTGACCGCATCGCGCCCACGACTTTCGTGGGCGAGGTGGTGATGAAGTCCACCTGGACGCCACTGCTGCAGGCCGCCCGTGCCAAGGGCTGCCCGGTGCAGGTGGGGACCGACATGCTGTTCGAGATGATTCCGGCCTACCTGGAGTTTTTTGGTTTTGGCACCGCTACGCCGGAGGACTTGCGTGAGGTTGCGCGGCTGGAGTGAGCGCATCTTCTTGCCACTGACTCAGCATTGATAGGCATTGAGCCGAAGGGGCGCAAGAAGTCGAATTTAATTTGACACGCGAAAATAGTTCCCCTATTCTCCGGCCCCACGACAGCACCCGCATTGGTTGCTTCGGACAGCAACATTGCTGTTTTACATACCGGCTATGAAAGCCCTCGAATTACGCGCAAGCGTGGTCGAGGGCTTTTTTGTTTTTGGAGCTTCAATGACATCGACCGACGAGGTCTTTTCGACAGGCCGGGCCTTCCCTGATCTGGTCGTAGCCAGCGTGCAAATGGAGCCGCGCGTGGGCCGCAAGGACAACAACGTCGCGCATTCGATCAAGAGCATCGAGGAGGCTGCCGCTCAGGGCGCATCGATCGTGGTGCTGCCCGAGCTGGCCAATAGCGGCTACGTCTTCGAGAGCCGCGCCGAGGCCTTTGCACTCGCCGAGGCCGTACCTGATGGCCCGAGCACGCAAGCCTGGATCGAGGTGGCGCGGCGCTGCAAGGTACACGTGGTCGCGGGCATTGCGGAGCGTGAAGGCGATCGCCTCTACAACGCGGCCGTGGTCATCGGGCCGCAGGGATGGCTCGGCACCTACCGCAAGCTGCACCTGTGGGGTGACGAGCACCTGATCTTCGAACACGGCGACAAGGGCGTGCCCGTGTTCCACACCGAACACGGCCGCCTGGGCGTGCTGATCTGTTACGACGGCTGGTTCCCGGAGATGTACCGCCTGCTTGCCATGCAGGGCGCGGACATCGTGTGCATGCCAACCAATTGGGTGCCCATGCCGGGCCAGCCGGCCGACCAGCCTGCGATGGCCGTCACGCTGGCGATGGCGAGCGCGCACGGCAATGGCCTGAGCATCGTCTGCGCCAACCGCATCGGCACCGAACGCGGCCAGCCCTTCATCGGGCAGAGCCTGATCGTGGGCGCGCAGGGATGGCCGCTGGCCGGGCCTGCGTCGCCCGACCGCGAAGAGATTTTGTACGCACGCATCAACCTCAAGGCTTCGCGCCAGGGGCGTCATCTCAACAGCTTCAACCATGTGCTGAGGGATCGCCGCGACGACGTCTACGACCCGATGCTGGGCACCGGCTGGCCGTTGCCGAGGCACTGAGCGCCTTCTTTTTTCTGCTCCCATCAACCCACCTGAGGACTTCGCCATGAAAAGATTTTTGTCATCCTTCACGCGTATCGGTGCCTGCGCCGCCGTGGCCTTGCTAGCTGCCGGCGCCCATGCTGCCGATCCGATCCGCATCGGTGTGGCTGTGGGCCTGTCGGGGGCCAACAGCGTGGTCGCGCCGGCCGTCGTGCAGTCGTCGCAGCTTGCGGTCGAGCAGATCAATGCGGCTGGCGGCATCCTGGGTCGCCAGGTGGAGCTGGAAATTGCCGACGACGCCTCCGGTGCGGTTGGGGCGCAGAAAGCCTTTGACACGCTGGTGTTCCAGAAGAAGGTCCAGGCCATCATCGCCATGGAGACCAGCGCCGCACGCAATGCTGCGCTACCCGTGATCAGCAAGGGCAAGGTGCCCTACATCTACACCTCGTTCTATGAAGGCCGTTCGTGCAACAACTGGATGCACGTGAACGGCTGGGTGCCCGAGCAGCAGGTGGCCCCGGTGGTCGACTACTTTGCCAAGAGCAAGAACGCGAAGACCTTCTTCCTGGTCGGCAACGATTACGCCTTTGGCCGCGGCATGCTCGACTTCACCAAGAAGTACATCGAGAAGCAGGGCGGCAAGGTGATTGGCGAAGAATACCTGCCCATCGATGGCAGTGACTGGACCTCGGTGGTGTCAAAAATCCGTGCCGCCAAGCCAGACGCACTGATCAGCGCCACGGCGGGCGGCGCGCCCAATGTCTCGCTCGCCAAACAGCTCAAGGGTGCTGGGCTGTCGCTGCCCTACGGCAACCTGGCCATCGACGAAGGCACAGCCAAGACCATGGGCGATGTGGCCACGGGTTTGTACATGTCGGCGTCCTATCTCACCAGCATCGACTCGCCGCAGAACAAGGCCTTCATCGACGCCCTGACGAAGAAATTTGGTGCTGAACTCAAGACACCCAATGAACTCTCCGAGCCGCAGTACGAAGCCTTCTTCCTCTACAAGGCGGCGGTCGAGAAGGCCGGCTCTACGGATGCAGCCAAGGTGAACCAGGCGCTGAGCGAGGTCTCATACACCGGCCCGCGTGGTGCGGTGTCCATGAACAGCAGCCGCCACACGCCGCTGTCGATGCGTCTGGGCCAGGTGCAGGGTGACGGATCGATCAAGATCCTGGAGACCTTTGCCAATGTAAGCCCGGGCGCACAGTGCCCCAAGCTCAACTAAGAACGGCCCGCGCTCGCTGAAGAAGAACCCGGAAACTCTCATGGTGCTATTGCTGGACTTGCTCACGACGGCGGCGATGTTGTTCGTCGTCACTGCGGGGCTACTGATGATCTTCGGGGTCATGAAGATCGTGAACTTTGCGCATGGCGCCTTGCTCACGCTCGGTGGCTACGCGAGCTACGTGGTCACACAGCTGAAGCTGGACCCGTGGTTGAGCTGGCCGCTCGCGTTCGTGGCCGGCGTGCTGGTGGGCATGCTGGTGGAGTGGCTGATCGTGAGGCCGCTCTACAAGCGGCCGCTAGACGCCATCCTTGCGACCTGGGGCCTGGGCATCATCATCGGGCAGCTCATCGTGATGGGCTTCGGGCGCGAGGTGCAGTTTGTTGATGCGCCGCTGGCCGGCACATGGGCGGTGCTTGGCGTGGACTACTCGGCCTACCGGCTGCTGCTGGTGCCGATTGCCATTGCGCTGTGCCTGCTGCTCACGGGCTTGTTGAACGGAACGCGCTTTGGCATTCGCACGCGCGCCGTGATCATGAACGAGGAGCTGGCGAGCGGGCTGGGCATTCATTCGGGCGGCGTGCGCTTCGTCACCTTCAGCCTGGGGGCCGGGCTAGGCACACTGGCCGGCACGATGATCACGCCGCTGTCGAGCGTAGACCCGAACATGGGGCTGCCCTGGCTGGTGAGCGCCTTCATGCTGGTGATGGTGTCGGGCCATTCAATGCTGAGCCTGCTGGCCACCTGCCTTGTCTTTGGCGCCTGCCAGGTATTGGTGAGCACCTATGCGAACCCGGTGCTCGGTGGCTTGACGATTGCAGTGTTGGCGGCCGTGACGCTGCGCATCCGTCCCAAGGGGTTTGCACGTGGCTGAGGCTGTCACCGTGGCGGGATCGCCTTCTTCTTCCGTGCGTAAAAAATTGCAATCGGGCCGTGGCATCGCGGTGCTCGGTGCGATCGGTGTGGCCCTGCTCGTTGCCGGGCCGTGGCTGTTCGACACCTATCTGTTGAATGTCCTGATCAAGGCCTTCTTCTTCGCGATCGCGGCCATCACGGTCGATGTGCTGTGGGGCTACACGGGCTATCTCACCTTTGGCCAGTCGGCATTCTTCGGCATCGGCGCGTATGCGGCGGGCCTGGTCTTCACACACGGCGGCTTCAGCACACCGATGGTGTTGCTGGCTTTTGGCGCGGCCGTGCTGGCGTGCGCGGCGGTGGGGGCGCTGGTCGGATGGCTCTCCTTCTATCGCGGCGCGTCGCCCTTCTTCGCGACCGTGATTTCGCTTGTGCTGCCCATTGTGCTGACACAGTTGCTGCTGTCGGGCGGCGAATGGACGGGTTCCAGCTCGGGCCTCACGGGTTATGACAGCTTCGATCTGTCGATGGAAGCGTGGTATTGGATTTCGGGCGCGATGCTGCTGCTGTTCGGCGTGCTGGGCTGGTTGCTGGTGCGCAGTGATGCGGGCCGAGTGTTGGCCGCCATCCGCGACAACGAATCGCGCTGTACCTATCTTGGTATCTCCACCGCGCTGGTGAAGATCGCGCTGCTGGTGGTCATGGCCGTAGTGGCAGGCCTGGCGGGCTTCGGCTACGGCGCCTTCAGCGGCGTGGTGGCGCCAGAGCTGACAGGCTTCGCGCTTGGCACCGAGCTGGTGATCTGGGTGGCGCTGGGCGGGCGCGGCACGCTGTGGGGGCCGCTGATCGGTGCGGTGCTCATCAACGTGGCCACGGCCTACCTGAGCAGCAGCATGCCGTTTGCGTGGCAGTTGATTCTGGGCGTGGCCTTCGTGCTGGTGATCGTGCTGCTGCCGCAAGGGCTGGTGCCTTTGCTGCTCAAGCCTTTCGGTCTGGGACGAATCGGTGCGCGTGTACCGGCGCTGGCTGAGCGCCCACTCGATGCAGTGGGCACGCAGGACGCAGTGCCCGCACTGCAGATGCACCAGGTCACGCGCAACTTTGGCTCGCTCAAGGTGCTGCAGGGCATAGACCTGGAAGCGCGTGCAGGTGAGCTGGTCGGCCTCATAGGCCCCAACGGGGCTGGCAAGACCACGCTGATGCGCTGCATGAGCGACGGCGCGGATCGCAGCTCGGGCACGGTGACGCTGTGCGGCAAGGACATTCGCCAGTTGCCACCCGAGGACTGTGTGCGCTTCGGCCTGGGTCGCAAGTTCCAGAACGCCAATATCTTCGAGTCTCTGACGGTCGCCGAGTGCCTGCGCATTGCTGGCACTTTGCTCGAATGGCCGTCGCTGATGCGGCGAAGCGGAACGCTCAAGCTGCCGCCCTACGCGCTGGAGGTGGTGCGCACCACAGGCCTCGAGGCAAAGCTCTCGACCGTGGCGCGTGACCTGTCGCACGGCGAGCAGCAGGCGCTGGAGCTGGCTATGGTGCTGGCGCTGAAGCCGCGCATCGTGCTGCTCGACGAACCGACCGCGGGCCTGACCAAGACCGAGCGCACGCAGGTTGGCGAGATTCTGTCGTCGTTGGCGCACCGCTACCAGTTGTGTTGCCTGCTGGTGGAGCATGACCTCGATTTCGTCGAGGAAGTTGCCACCCGCATCGTAGTGCTGCACCAGGGCGCGATCGTCATGCAGGGCAGCTTTCGCGAGGTGGTGAATTCGCCGCTGGTGAAGACCATCTATTCGGGCAGCGCCCATGCAGTGAAGGAGGCCGCATGACACAGGCCGCATTGAAGCTCGACGGCATCACCAGCGGCTACCGCGAGTCGGTGGTGCTGCGCGGGCTGTCGCTGAGCGTGGGAGCGGGCGAAGCGGTTGCGCTGCTGGGCAAGAACGGCATGGGCAAGAGCACCTTGCTCAAGACCGTGATGGGCTACCTGCCGAAGAAAGCCGGCAGCATCCATCTGGGCGGCAAGGACATCACTCGCATGCCACCGCACCGCATCGCACGCCAGGGCATCGCGTATGCGGCGCAGGAGCATGCGCTGTTTGCCGACCTCAGCATTCGCGACAACCTGCGGCTGGGCCTGGCGAAGGAATCCGATTTTGACGAGCGCTTCGACGCGATCGAGCCGCTGTTCCCGGTGTTCAAGAGCCGGCTGCCGCAGTACGCCGGCACGCTGTCGGGCGGCGAGCAGAAGATGCTGCTGCTGGCGCGTGCGCTCATGATGCGGCCGGCATTGATTCTTCTCGACGAGATCACCGAAGGGCTGCAGCCGTCGGTGATCGACCGACTCGCCAATGCGTTGGTGAACGAGCGTGCGCAGCGCGGCACCACGCTATTGGTGATTGAGCAGAACGTGCCTTTTGCGCTGCAGGTGGCCGACCGCTACGTGGTGCTGAAGCAGGGCGACCTGATTGACGAGGGCGATGCGAAGGCTGCCGGCGCGGCCGAGCATGTGTTTGAGCACTTGCGCGTATGACGCTACCCACCTGTGTGCTTATCGCCACCGGCGGCACCATCGCGATGAAGATCGATCCGGTGCGCCAGGTGCCTCTGCCGGCCCTGTCGGGCGAAGACCTGCTGGCCGTGGTGCCAGGCCTTGCCGAGTTGGCACGGCTGGAGGTGATCGATCTCTGCAACAAGCCCTCGGATCACATGGGCCCTGACGACTGGGCGCTGTTGAACTGTGCCGTCAAGACTGCGCTCGCGCGTGACGACGTGGCCGGCGTGATCGTCTCGCACGGCACCGACACGCTGGAGGAGGCGGCCTGGTTCCTTGACTTGACGCTGGACGCCGTCAAGCCCGTGGTGCTGGCCGGTGCGCAGCGCAACGCTTCGGCGTCGGATTTCGATGGCCCGCGCAACCTGCGTAATGCTGTGCGCGTCTGCCTTGCGCCCGAGGCACGAGGCCGCGGCGTGATGGTTGCGATGAACAACCAGATCCACGCTGCGCGCGAAGTCAGCAAGACCCATACGGCCGATGTCGAGTCATTCAAGTCAGGCGATTTCGGCCTGCTCGGTTCAATCGACGATGACCGCGTGGTGTTCTCGCGCTCGCCCCTGCGGCGTCAGCATCTGCCGTTGCGCGGTGGCGTTCTGCCCCCGATCGAAATCGTTGCCATGTACGGCGGTGCCAGCGGCGCGATGTTGCGCGCCGCCGTGGCGCAGGGCGCGCGCGGCATCGTGGTACAGGCACTGGGCCTGGGCAACGTCAACACCGCGATGTTCGAGGCCATTGAATGGGCCATCACCCATGGCGTTGCGGTGGTGATATCGACCCGCGTACCCAACGGCCGCGTGCGCCCCAGCTACGGTTTTGTCGGCGGCGGGAGTACGCTCAAGGACGCGGGCGCGGTCTTTGCCGACAATCTGAGCCCGCAGAAGGCACGTATCCTGCTCATACTGGCACTGCAGGAGGATCGCGACGCGCTCTCTCTGCAAACCCTGTTCGACCGATGAAGGACACGCCGATGGTCACTGACACAGATACCTCTGCCGAAGACGGCTGGCGCATTGGCGTGCTGTACTCGCGCTCAGGCGCCACGGGCGTGACCGAGTCGGAGCACTTCTTTGGCACGGCGCTGGCGATCGAGGAGATCAACAGCCTGGGCGGCGTACTCGACCGGCCGCTGCTGCCCATCGCCTACGATCCAAAAGGCGACTCTGGCGAATACCGCCGGCTGGCCACGCGGCTGCTGCTCGAAGACGAAGTCAACGTGGTGTTCGGCTGCTCGCGCTCGTCGAGCCGCAAAGCCGTGCTGCCGGTGATCGAGCGCAGCAACGCCTTGCTCTGGTATTGCTCGTTCTACGAAGGCTTCGAATATTCGCCCAACGTGATCTATACCGGCGCCGTGCCCAACCAGAACAGTGCACAGCTTGCGGCCTACCTGCTGAAGAACCGGGGCACGCGCTTCTTCCTGCTGGGGGCGGACTACATCTATCCGCGCGAATCCAACCGCGTCATGCGAGAGATGGTGGAGCAGCACGGCGGCGAGATTCTCGACGAGATCTACCTGCCGCTCGAAGCCACCGAGCCCGAACTGCAAGAGGTGATACGCGACATCGTGGCAGCGCAGCCTGACGTGGTGTTCTCCACCATGGTGGGCGAGTCGGCGCGGCGCTTTTATCAGATCTACCGCGAGCACGGCCTGGACCCGGCGCGCATGCCGATCGCAAGCCTGTCGATGGCCGAGGAGGAAGTGCGCCTCACCGGTGCCGGTATCTGCGAAGGCCACATTACGGCCGCAACGTATTTCGGCTCGCTGCAGAACGCGAGCAATGCACGCTTCGTCGAGCGCTGGCGCGCGCGTTTCGGCGACCGGCCCACCAGCACCTGGTCGGAGATGGCGTACAGCCAGGTACACCTGTTCGCGCGCACGCTGGAGCGCACCGGCAGCCTGGACACGCGCAAGCTGGTGAAGGCCTCGCACAGCGTGCGTTTCGAGTCGCCCGAAGGCCCGCTCTCGGTCGATCCCGAAAACAACCACTGCATGCTGACCCCGCGCATCGGCGTGTGCCGCGCCGATGGGCAGTTCGATATCGTGTGGCAGGGCGCGGAGCCGGTGAAGCCTGACCCCTACCTGTCGACCTTCGGTTTCTCCGACTTCTGGCTGAGCTGACAGGATGAGCAGCCTGCGCCGCCTCTACGACGACCTTCGCAGCATCTGCGTTGCGGTGGTGTACCCGCCGGGCGAAGACCGGGACGTGCTGCTCGACCAGCTCAAGCGCATCGGCTGCCGCCTCAAGGTGATCTGGCCGTTCCCGGCTGAGCCACCGACGGGCTGTGACGTGATCTTCTTCCAGGTGTCGCAGGAGCTGCAGGGCAGCGCAAGCTGGAGCGCCAGCGCGGTCGAAGCCACGCTTGTGGCGCTGTCGGACTACGAGAGTCCGACGACCCTGAAGCTGCTGCTCGACACCAGCGCCCACGGCGTCATCACACGGCCGTTTCGTTCGTCGGGCGTGCTGAGTACTCTGGTGCTGGCGCGCTCGTCGCGCGGCTATCAGGAGCGGTTGCAGAGCAAGGTGAACAAGCTGGAAGACACCATCCGCTCGCGCCGGCAGATCGAGAAGGCGGTGCGCCTGCTCACTGAAACGCAGAACCTGTCGGAGAGCAAGGCCTACGAGCACATGCGCTCGCGCGCCACGGCCTTGCGCGTGACCGTGGCCGAAGTGGCGACGATGGTGGTGGAGGCACACGAGGCCATGGAGAAGTTGGGGCTGGGCCGCGCGTCGGGCGTTTGATTTTCTTGCTGGTGTCGCGTCAAGCGTGAGGTGACGGATGGGCGCGAAGACATCGGCGTGCAGTGCAAGGCGCGGGCCGCAGCCCAGGCTTTACGCCTGGTCAAGGGCTGCAACGCAGCAATGCGCGGCGAGGGCAAGCGCGCACCGGCAGATCACGCTTGACGCGACACTAGAGCAAGTTCCGCATCGCCTGCGTAGTCTCGCGCAGTACCGGCAGCACCCTTGCCACCGCATCCTCGCTGCTTTCCTGCCCCATCGGCATGGTGACATTCACCGCGCCCACCACATGGCCCTTGCCGTCGCGCAGGGCCACGGCTACGCCGCGGTAGTGCAGGTCGATCTGCTGCTCTGACATGGCGTAGCCCAGGTGGCGGATGCGCATCAGCTCCACGTGCAGGCGCTCCTTGCTGGCCACGGTGTAGGAGGTGAAGGCTTTCAGCGGGTGTGTCTCCAGCCAGGCAGAGATGTCTTCCGGCTCGCGCTGCGCCAGCAGCAGCATGCCGGCGGCTGTCACCTGTGCCGGCATGCGCGCGCCCAGCACAAAGCCGGTGTTCATCGCGCGGTTGGCGCCGCTGCGGGCGATGAAGACCACGTCGTCGTCGTCCATCACGCTCAGGTAGGCGACCTCTTGCGTGCCGGTGGTGATGCGCTGCAGAAAGGGCTGGACGATGCGCGCCAGCCGCGACGAATCCAGGTACGCCTGCCCCAGGCGCAGCACGCGCGGCGTGAGCCAGAACAGCTTGCCGTCGGTGCCGACATAGCCCATGTGCGCCAGCGTCAACAGATGGCGCCGCGCGGCGGTGCGCGTCAGGCCGGTGAGCTTGCCGGCGTCGGATGCGTTCAGGCGCGCATGCGCGGTGTCGAAGGCTTCGAGGATGCGCAGGCCTTTTTCTATGCCGGCGATCCAGTCGCGCTTGTCGAGCGGGGAGGGGGTGGTCATGGGGCGCCTGGAGGTGAGCTTAGGAGTAACGCGAGTTACAGATGATCATCGCACAGAGGCGTTCAATCATCGTACGAAAGGCCAAGGCGCTTGCTCTTGAATGGGAGCGAGGCCCGCAAAATTCGCGCCTGAAGCCTCAAGGCGAACGATCAACGACCAGAAGCCATTCCAACAGCGCCCGGCGCGCGGGAGACAAACAAGGTGACGGCAAAGATTTTTGACGGCTACTGCCGGCTGCTGGAGGCGGTCATGGCTGCCTGCCTGGCCGTCATGGTGCTGATGGTGTTTGGCAATGTGGTGCTGCGCTATGGCTTCAATTCGGGCATCTCGGTGTCGGAGGAGGTGTCGCGCTGGCTGTTTGTGTGGATGACCTTCCTGGGCGCCATCGTCGCAGTGCGCGAGCACGGGCACCTGGGCACCGACATGCTGATCAGCCGCCTGCCGGTGTGGGGCAAGAAGCTGTGCCTGGTGGTGGCGCACCTGCTGATGCTGTGGGCCTGCTGGCTGCTGCTTGCCGGCAGCTGGCAGCAGATGCTGATCAACTGGGACGTGAGCGCGCCTACCACCGGCGCATCGGTGGCGCTGTTCTATGGCGTGGGCGTGGTGTTTGGCGTGTCGGCGCTGGCGTTTCTGCTGCACGGCCTGTGGCGCGCCCTGAGCGGCCAGCTGCGCGATGACGAGCTGGTGCAGGTGCATGAGTCAGAAGAGCAGGCCGACATCGACCGCATCAACGCCGAGCTGGCCCAGCGCGACGCCCAGGGCAGCGCAGCTGCGCGCAAGGGGACTGAGCCATGACCATTGCGATCTTCCTCGGCTCGCTGCTGGGTGCCATGGCCATTGGTGTGCCGATTGCCTTCGCGCTGCTGCTGTGCGGCGTGGCGCTGATGTGGCACCTGGACCTGTTCGACGCGCAGATCCTGGCGCAGAACGTGATCAACGGCGCCGACAGTTTTCCGCTGCTGGCCGTGCCTTTCTTCATGCTGGCGGGCGAGGCGATGAACCAGGGCGGCTTGTCCAGGCGCATCGTCAACCTGGCGCTGGCGGTGGTCGGCCATGTGCGCGGCGGCCTGGGCTATGTGGCCATCATCGCGGCCTGCGTGCTGTCGGCGCTGTCGGGCTCGGCGGTGGCCGATGCGGCGGCGCTGTCGGCGCTGCTGATACCGATGATGGTGGCCGCCGGCCATGACAAGGCGCGCTCGGGCGGCCTGATTGCGGCGGCCGGCGTGATCGGGCCGATCATCCCGCCATCGATCGGCTTTGTGATCTTTGGCGTGGCGGCCAATGTGTCGATCTCCAAGTTGTTTTTGGCCGGCATCTTCCCGGGCATTTTGATCGGCTTGTCGCTCTGGATCACCTGGTGGTGGCTGGTGCGCAAGGAGAAGGTCGAGCCGCCACCGCGCCGCAGCACGCGCGATGTGCTGCAGGCGCTGCGCGAGGCAACCTGGGCGTTGATGCTGCCTTTGATCATCCTGGTGGGCCTGCGCTTTGGCGTCTTCACGCCGACCGAGGCCGCGGTGGTGGCGGCGGTCTACGCAACCTTCGTCGCCACCGTGGTCTACCGCGAGCTGAAGCCCTCGCAGCTCTATGGCGTGCTGGTGTCGGCCGCCAAGACCAGTGCGGTGGTGATGTTCCTGGTGGCCGCCGCCATGGTCAGCGCCTGGCTGATCACCGTGGCTGATTTGCCGGGCAAGCTGGTGGCGTTGCTTCAGCCGCTGATCGACAGCCCGACGCTGCTGATGGTGGTGATCATGGTGCTGGTGATGGCGGTGGGCACGGCCATGGACATGACGCCCACCATCCTGATCCTGACGCCGGTGCTGATGCCGGTGGTCAAGGCCGCGGGCATTGACCCGGTGTACTTCGGTGTGCTGTTCATCATCAACAACTCGATCGGGCTGATCACGCCGCCGGTGGGCACGGTGCTCAACGTGGTGGCCGGCGTGGGCCGCATGAAGATGGATGACGTCATCCGCGGCGTGATCCCTTTTGCCTATGCGGAGTTCGGGATGATGTTCCTCATGGTGCTGTTCCCGCCGCTGATCATGTGGCCCGCCAAGTTCCTGTACGGCTGATGCTCACGGCCGCCCCTCGCTCAATACAAAACCCAAGGAGACTTTCATGAAGCGTTTCTTCCTCAAGACCGTGCTGGCCGCCGTGGCGCTGGCCGCTGCCGGGGGCGCAGCCGCCCAGGACATCAAGCCGCGCAGCATCAAGTTTGCGTTCCAGAACCAGACCGGCCACCCGCAGGCCCTGGGCGCGCAGAAGTTCGCCGACCTGCTGGCGCAAAAATCCGGCGGCAAGCTGCAGGTCAAGCTGTTCCCGGGCGGAGTGCTGGGCGGCGACCTGCAGACGGTATCGGCGCTGCAGGGCGGCACCATGGAGATGACGGTGCTCAACGCCGGCATCCTGACCGCGCAGGTGAAGGAGTTCGCGGTCTATGACTTCCCCTTCCTGTTCGCCAACCCGCAAGAGGCCGACGCCGTGACCGACGGCCCCTTTGGCCGCGGCCTGTTCTCCAAGCTGGCCGACAAGGGCCTGATCGGCCTGGGCTACTGGGACCTGGGCTTTCGCAATGTCACCAACAGCAAGCGGCCCTTGCACAAGCCCGAGGACATCGCCGGCCTGAAGATCCGCGTGATCCAGTCGCCGATCTACATCGACCTGTTCAACACCCTGGGTGCATCGGCCACGCCCATGCCCTTCCCCGAGCTGTACAGCGCGCTGGACCAGAAGGCGGTTGATGGCCAGGAGAACCCCAACACCACCATCCTGGCCTCCAAGTTTGGCGAGGTGCAGAAGTACCTCACCCTCACGCGCCACATCTACAACCCGCAGGCGCTGATCGTTGGCAAGAAGTTCTGGGACAGCCTGTCTGCGGATGAAAAGCGCCTGGTACAGGAAGCTGCGGCCGAGGCCACGCGCTTCCAGCGCGAGGTGTCGCGCGCCCAGGCTGACGAGGCGCTGGACAAGCTCAAGCAGGCTGGCATGCAGGTGACTGAGTTCTCTGCGGCCGACATGGCGCGGCTGCGCGACAAGGTCAAGCCGGTGATCGACAAGCAGACCGCCGCGGTGGGCGAGGGCACGGTGAAGGAGCTGATGGCCGAGATTGCCAAGGTGCGCCGGTAGGCCTTGCTGCCGTACTAGCGCCGCACCATCGCGGTATCCTCGACCGCCCGGCCCCGCATGCACTGCGCCTGCGGGGCCGGGCTTTTGACATGGCGCCACGTCGCTACTGTATTCATAGCTAAAGGTCCAGGAGCTACCTGGACTAAGTGCCAAAAACACTCACAAAACCGAATGACCATCTTCGAAGGCTTTCTTTCCACCCCTGAAGCGCTGGAGGCCTTCGGCGAGCGCAGCTTTGTCGACGCCATGCTGCGCTTCGAGGCCGCGCTGGCGCGTGCCCAGGCGCAGGTCGGGCTGATCCCGGAGACCGCGGCCAAGTCCATTGCCGACACCTGCAAGGTCGACCTGTTTGATGTCTCCAAGATCGTGCGTGAGAGCGCGCGCGCCGGCAGCCTGGCCATCCCGCTGGTCAAGGCGCTGAAAGAGACGGTGCTGCTGTTCAACAAGGACGCAGTCGCCTCCACCCACTTTGGCAGCACCAGCCAGGACGTGATCGACACCGCCACCGCGCTGGTCACCCGCGATGTGCTGGAGCTGATCACCGCTGATGGCCGCAAAGTGGTCGAGGCGCTGCTGGACCTGGCCGAGCGCCACGCCGCCACGCCCATGCTGGCACGCACGCTCGGCCAGCCGGCTTCGGTCATCAGCTTTGGCTGGAAGTGCGCGCAGTGGGCCGCGCCCGTCGCGCGCAGCCTGCAGCGCCTGCAGGCCACCGCGCGTGAGGCACTCGCCGTGCAACTGGGCGGCGCCGTGGGCACCCAGGCGCAGATGCGCGGCAAGGGCCCGGAAGTGGTCGCGCTAGTCGCCGCCGAACTGGGCCTGGCGGCGCCCGATGCACCCTGGCACACGCAGCGCGATGTCTGGGTGGCGCTGGGCTGCGATATCGGCCTGCTGGTCGGCAACCTGGGCAAGATCGCTGGTGACCTGGCGCTGATGGGCCAGTTCGAAGTGGGCGAGGCGGCCGAGCCGCAAGAGGCTGGGCGTGGTGGCTCGTCGGCCATGCCGCACAAGCGCAACCCGGTGGCGTCCATGGTGGTGCTGGCCGCCGCACGGCGCGCGCCGCAGCGCGTGGCCGCACTGCTGGCAGCCATGCCGCAAGAACACGAACGCGCCCTGGGCGCCTGGCAGGCCGAGCTGGCGGAGTGGCCGCAACTGCTGCAGTGCGCGCACGGCGCCGTGCGCGCCCTGGCCACCACGCTGCCCAGCCTGCAGGTGCATGCCGGGCGCATGCGCGCCAACCTCGACACGCTGCGCAGCGAGCTGCCGCGCGAGGCGGCGGACGAATGGTTTGATCCTGCGCTGGCCGAGCATTCCGCCGGCCTGGCCCGCGCCCAGGTGGCGCGGCTGCGTACCCTGATGAAACAAGGAGATATGAATTGAGCGACCGCGAAACCGACTACCAGGACGGCATGAAGAACCGTCGCCGCGTGCTGGGCGATGCCTGGGTGGACAAGGCCAGCGCCAACATCCACGACTACAACGCCGAGTTCCAGAACCTGATCAGCCGCTACGCCTGGAACGAGATCTGGGGCCGTCCTGCGCTGGGCGACAAGACGCGCCGCTTCATGGTGCTGTCGATGATGCTGGGCACCCATGCCTATGAAGAGTTTGCGATGCACGTGCGCGCCGCGCTCGATGGCGCGCCGGATTCACGCCTGACGCCGGACGAGATCAAGGAAGTGATCCTGCAATCCGCCATCTACTGCGGCGTGCCGGTGGCCAACCATGCGTTTGGCATCTTCACGGGCATCCTGCGCGAGAAGGGCTTTTTGCCTCCCGCTAAGCCGGCCGCCTGACACCCGTTCCAAGGAAATACAAGAATGCCCGCTCTGCATTTTGAGAAACAAGGCACAGGCCCGGTCCTGGTGCTGAGCCACGCGCTCGGCTGTGACCTGCACATGTGGGACGGCGTGGCCGCCGCGCTTGCTGCCCGCTTTACCGTGCTGCGCTACGACCACCGCAACCACGGCCGCTCGCCGCTGGTGCCTGGCGCTTTCTCCATCGAGGATTTGGCTGACGACGCGGCCGCGCTGATCCGCGCCGAGGCCGCTGGCCCGGTGTTCTTTGCCGGCGTCTCCATGGGCGGCATGACCGCGCAGGCGCTGGCGGTGCGGCATCCGCAATTGCTGAGGGGCATCGTGATTGCCAATTCGTCCGCCTATTACGCCGACAAGGCGCCCTGGCAGGCGCGCGAGGCGCGGGTAAAGGCCAGCGGCGTGGTGGACATTGCCGATGGCGCGGTCGAGCGCTGGCTCACACCGGCCTTCCGCGCCACGCCCGAAGGCGCAGCCCAGGCCGCGGCCCTGCGCGCCACGCTGGTCGCCACCGATGCGGCCGGCTACATCGCCAGTTGCAATGCGGTGGCGGCGATCGATTTCCGCGACAGCAACCGCCGCATCAGCGTGCCCACGCTGGTGCTGGCCGGCAGCCAGGACCTGGCCACGCCGCCGGCCATGTCTGAGGAGATCGCCAGCGCCATTCCCGGCGCGCAATTGCAGTCCATAGACGCGGCCCACATCAGCCCGGCCGAGCGCCCGGCCGACTTCGCCCGCATCACCACCCTATTTGTGGAAGCCCACGCATGAAAACCGCACTCGTCCTGAACGGCCCCAACCTCAACCTGCTGGGCACGCGCGAGCCGGCCGTCTATGGCTCGGCCACGCTGGCCGATGTCGAACAGCTGTGCCTGCAAGCCTGCGCCGCGCACGGCCTGACGCTGGACTTTCGGCAAAGCAACCACGAAGGCGAACTGCTCGACTGGCTGCACGCCGCCGGCCGTGCCGAGGCCGCCGGCACCATGGCCGGCGTGGTGCTCAATGCCGGCGCCTACACGCACACCAGCGTGGCGCTGCACGACGCCATCAAGGGCGCGGGCGTGACGCTGATCGAGCTGCACATCTCCAACGTGCATGCGCGCGAAGCCTTCCGCCACCACTCCTACATCTCGCCCGCGGCCAAGGCGGTGATGGCGGGGTTTGGTGTGGCGGGCTACGGTCTGGCGATTGCGGGCCTAGCGCAGATCGACGCAGCGCGCCCGCGCTGACTACTCCCAGTCCGGCGCCGCAAGGGATTCGCTAAGAAATTCGACCATGCGCCGCACCTTCAGCGACAGGTGCTGCCGGCTCGGGTAGACCGCGTGTATGCCCAGCTCGGGTAGGCGGTAGGCGGGCAGTACCTCGACCAATCGGCCGGCGCGCAGGTCTTCGCCAATGATGAAGTTGGGCTGCAGCGTCAGCCCCTGGCCGGTCAGCGCCACGGCGCGGCAGGTGTCGCCCGAGTTGCTGTGCATGCGCGGGCGGATCGTCACCTCGTGTGTGCCGTCGGGCCCTTCGAAGCGAAAGGCGTCGCCGTTGGCGCTGTACGAGTAGGCGATCACCGGGTGCTCGGCCAGGTCGGCCACGCTGCGGATGGCGGGTGCGCGCGCCAGGTACTGCGGCGCGGCGCACAGCACGATGCGCGCGCTGGCCAACCGGCGCGAGACCAGGGTGGAGTTGGGCAGGCGCGCAATGCGCACCGCCAGGTCGTAGCCGTCTTCCAGCAGGTCCACCACGCGGTCGCTTAGCTGCACGTCCAGCGCCACGTCGGGGTGGCGCTCCAGGAACCGGCCCCACAGCGGCGCCAGGCACAGGTTGCCAAAGCTCACCGGCACGTTGATGCGCAGCCGGCCGCGCGGCTGCACGGTGGCTGCGCTGGCGGCGGCGTCGGCCTCGGCCAGCTCATCGAGGATGCGGCGGCAGCGCTCGAAGTAGTCGGTGCCGGCATCGGTCAGCGACAGCCGGCGCGTGGTGCGGTGCAGCAGCCGCGTGCCCAGCCGCGCCTCCAGGTCCTGCACCAGGCGCGACACCACGGCCTTGGAGCTGCCCAGGCGGTCGGCGGCCTTGACGAAGCTGCCCATGGCGACGACGGTGGTGAAGGCTTCTATCTGGCGCAATGGGTCCATGGCAGGCAGGGGAAATGGTGGGTGGATAGGATGGAGTGGAGCACCCCATATTCGTTCACCCGACCCGTTCGCACCAGGAGAGACCGCCCCATGACCGCTACCTTGAAGATCGATTTTGTGTCCGATGTGTCCTGCCCCTGGTGCGCGGTGGGCCTGGGCGCGCTGGAGCAGGCGCTGGCGCGTGTCAGCGGTGATGTGCAGGCCGAGCTGCACTTCCAGCCCTTCGAGCTGAACCCGCAAATGGCCGCCGGCGGCCAGGACATCGCCGAGCACCTGCAAGAGAAGTACGGCTCCACGCCCGAGCAGATGGCGCAGAACCGCGAGGCCATTCGCCAGCGCGGCGCAGCCGTGGGCTTCACCTTCAACATGGACGATCGGCGCCGCATCTACAACACCTTCGACGCGCACCGCCTGCTGCACTGGGCCGAAGAAGAGGGCGGCCTGCAGCCGGCCCTGAAGAAGGCGCTGTTCAAGGCCTATTTCACCGACGGCGAGAACCCGTCCGACCACGCCGTGCTGGCGCGCATCGCAGGCGAGGTCGGGCTGGATGTGGCGCGTGCCCACGCCATTTTGGCCAGCGACGAATACGCCGCCGAGGTGCGCGAGCGCGAGCGGTTCTTTCAGCAGCACGGCATCCGCGCCGTGCCGGCCATCATCATCAACGAGCGGCACCTGATCTCTGGCGGGCAGCCGGCGGAGGTGTTCGAGCGGGCGCTGCGCGAGATCGCGGCGGATGCCGTACGGGCCTAAGAAATATTGGCTAAATATGCCTTTAGCCCAGGTGCAGCCTGGGCTATTAGCTATCTATTTGATAGTTTCAAGGCGCACCAGCAGTGATCCCCGGTGGGACTGGCGTGGCTCAGCTAGCGGCCGCCACCGGCCGCGCGTCCTTCACCCGGATCGAGCCATCCGGCCGCGTATAGGTGCCAATCAGCATGCCGCTGGCCAGGCCGTGCGCCTGCACCGCTTCCAGCACCGCCTCACGGCCGGGGGTGTCGCCAAAGTCTGCGCCGGCATCCAGCGCAAATAGCTGAAAGGCATAGCGGTGCGCGCCGTGGCCTGGCGGCGGGTCGGGCGGCAGCCAGCGCGCGAACAGGTAGGAGTTGCGGCCCAGACGCAGTTCCTTGTCTTCTGCTGCGGGGTGGGTGAACGCGCCTTCGGCCAGCGCGCCATCCTGCGGCGGCAGGCCGACCACGATGGCTTGCACCAGGGGCTTGGGCGTGGGTGCGTCGGCGTCTTCCACGATCAGCAGCAGCGAGGCGGCATTGCTGGGCACGCCCGTCCACTGCAGCGGTGGCGACAGGCCTTCGCCATCGGCGGTATAGAGCGCGGGGATGGGCGCGTGGTCGGCAAAGGCCAGGCTGCGCACGTCCAGCGCGGCCAGACCGCTGCGCAGGCCGGTGTGGTGAAAGGCCAGCGCATCCAGGCCGGCGCGGTGATGCCGCAATACATGGCCCAGGGCGTCGGGCAGGTTCTCGAGCATGGGAGGTCTCCGGCAAGGGAATTCGGCAACCTTCCATCGTGCTCCTGGCGTGGCCAAAAGCTGTTTCGCCTTGTGTCGGGCTGTGCATCGTTGTGCGTGGCACAACAATCTGTCGCGATGCCGTGGGTTTATTGCGGGCGCAAAGCCTCCTACGATTCCGGAATTGCATCTTTGCCCGGAGTCTGACCATGGCCGCCCCACTGCTTCCTTCCCTGTTCGTCTCGCACGGCTCGCCGATGTTCGCGCTGGAGCCCGGCAGCACGGGCCCGGCGCTGGCGCACTGGGGTGCGGCTTTGTCGGCCGACACGCCCTTGAAGGGCGTGGTGCTGATGTCGCCGCACTGGATGGCGCGCGGCCCGGCCGTGGGCACGCACCCGGCACCGCCCACCTGGCATGACTTTGGCGGCTTCCCACCGCCGCTCTACCAACTGCAGTACCCGGCGCCGGGCGACCCGGCGCTGGCGCAAGAGGTGATCGCGCTGCTGCAGCAAGCCGGCATCCCGGCCACCGCCGACCCGCAGCGCCCGCGCGACCACGGCGCCTGGGTGCCGCTGCTGCACCTGCTGCCGCGCGCCAACGTGCCGGTGGTGCAGGTCGCGCTGCCGGCGGGCTACGGCCCGGCCGAGGTGTTTGCCATGGGCCGCGCGCTGCGCAGCCTGCGCGGGCAGGGCGTGCTGGTGGTGGGCTCGGGCAGCATGACGCACAACCTGTCGGAGTTCTTCGGCGGCCGACCGGAGCTGGATGCGCCGGCCAAGCCCTATGTCGAGGCCTTCAGCCGCTGGATCGAGGATGCGCTGGCGCGTGGCGACATGGCCGCGCTGCTGGACTACCGCCGCCAGGCACCGAACGCGCAGCGCGCGCACCCGGACGAGGACCACTTCCTGCCGCTGTTCTTTGCACTGGGCGCGGCCGACGACGGCGCACTGCCGCAGTACCTGAGCCGCGAGGTGATGTACGGCAATCTGGCCATGGATTCGATGGCGTTCGAAACCGCCTGATTTTTAAGCAAAAAGTGCCTGAAACCCTTGCTGGACTAGGGCTGTTAGCTATTATTTTTGTAGTTCTGTACCGGGCCGGAAAAAGGCATCGAACAGTGCTGGCAGGGTTGGGAATTCCTGCGCAAAGCGCGCGCGGTTGACGAAGTAGGCCTCGCAAGCCACGGGGAAGAATTCCTCCAGCGCCTCTGCGCCATAGGCGTCCAGCCAGGGCGTGGCGCCGCCAAAGCGCTCGGCGATGATGACCTGCTCGCGGTGCGCCTGGTAGGCCGGCTCCAGCAGGGCGTGCCAGGCGGCGCGCGCGGCGCGGCTGCTGTGTGTGCCCAGAAAGCCGCGCGGCAGCGGCGGGCAGCCATCGGCCGCGCCGTCGCGCATGTCCATCTTGTGGATGAACTCATGCACGACCACATTCGTGCCCTCGTCCACGCGCTCGCCGGCCGCCGCCACGTCCTGCCAGCTCAGCGTGACCGGGCCGCGCTCCATGGCCTCGCCCACCAGCGGCTCGTCGTAGTGGTGCACCACGCCGATGTCGTCGGTCACCTCGCGCGGCGCCACCACCTCGGCCGCATGCACCACCACCATCACGAAGTCGTCGTACCAGCCCAGCGCCTGCGCTGCCGGGCCAAAGTGCAGCAATGGCAGACAGGCCTGCACGGCGATGGAGAGGGCCATGGCGTCGGTGATCGCCAGGCCATGCGCGCCGTGGAATTCCTTCTGGTCCAAGAAGGCTGCAGCCAGGCGGCGCAACTGCTGCAGCTCCGTGGGCGTGAGCGCTTGCAGAAAGGGCAGTTGCGCCAGCGTGTCGTCCCACAGCGCATCGGGAATGGTGCGCCCGCTGGCCAGCGCCGCTCGGCGCGAGGGCAGCAGGGCGCGTAGCCGGTGCCACATGGCGGCGATCACGCCAGCGGTATGCGCAGCGCGCCGTTGGCCGACAGGCGCAGCGCCTCGGCGCGCGGCGGCACGGCCTGCAGGTCCCAGTCAGACAGCACCACACGGGCCAGGCCCTGGCCCAGATCGTGGTCGGCCGGGCGGTGGGTGTGGCCGTGGATCAGGGTGCTGGCGCCAGCGGCTTGCAGCCAGGCGCGCGCGGCATCAGTATCTGCATCGGCGTATTCGGCGCCGCTCTGCTTGCGCGCCTCGCTCTCGCTGCGCAGGCCGCGCGCGATGGCGCGGCGCTCGGCCAGCGGCCGCGCCAGAAAGGCCTGCTGCCAGGCAGCGGTACGCACCTCGGCGCGAAAGCGCAGGTAGTCCACATCCGCCAGGCACAGCGCATCGCCATGCGACAGCAGCCAGCGCCGGCCGTGCAGCGCCAGCACTGTGGGGTCGGCCAGCAATTGCATGCCGGCCTGCGCCAGAAAGCCTGCGCCCACCAGAAAATCGCGGTTGCCGTGCTGGAAGAACAGCGCGCAGCGGCTGGAGGCTGCGCGCAGCAAGTAGGCGCAGCGCGCTTCGAAGCTGCCAGGCACGGCGGCGTCATCGCCAATCCACACCTCGAACACATCGCCCAGCAAAAACACGGCATCGGCCGGCGTCTGCGCCAGGTAGCGCGCAAAGGCATCGAAGGTGGCGGCGTCGCCCTCGTGCAAATGCAGGTCTGATACGACATCGACCGTGCGCCAGGCGGGCGGAGCGGCAAGCTCGGCCACCGGGGGCACGGTCGATGTCATGGGTTGGCGCAGTGGCGCTTACAGCGCTACGGCCTTCTCGATGATGACGTCTTCTTGCGGCACGTCGTCATGGAAGCCCTTGCGGCCGGTCTTCACGGCCTTGATCTTGTCCACCACCTCGGTGCCGGCGATGACCTTGCCAAACACGGCGTAGCCCCAGCCCTGGGCCGAAGGCGCGGTGTGGTTCAGGAAGCCGTTGTTGGCCACGTTGATGAAGAACTGTGCCGTGGCCGAGTGCGGCGCATTGGTGCGCGCCATGGCGACGGTGTAGTTGTCGTTCTTCAGGCCGTTGTTGGCCTCGTTGTCGATCGGGCCGTCGGTCGGCTTCTGGTTCATGCCGGGCTCGAAGCCGCCGCCCTGCACCATGAAGCCGGGGATCACGCGGTGGAACACGGTGTTGTCGTAGTGGCCCTTGTTCACGTAGGCGAGGAAGTTCTCGACCGACTTCGGCGCCTTGGCGGCGTCGAGTTCAAGGGTGATCAGACCGTAGTCCTTGATATGCAGTTCGACTTGCGGGTTGCTCATGAGGGGAGTCCTTTCCGTTCTGGATGTGATGGAGGTTGGGGGTGCACGCCTTCAGCTCAGCGCAGCACGGTGGCCGAGTTGATGCTGACGGGCGTCACGGGCACGTTCTGGTGCGGGCCCTTGTTGCCGGTGGCGACGGCGCGGATCTTGTCGACCACGTCGGTGCCGGAGACAACCTTGCCAAACACCGCATAGCCAAAGCCATCGGGGCTGGGCGGGTTCAGCATGGCGTTGTCGGCCACGTTGATGAAGAACTGCGAGGTAGCCGAGTTGGGGTTGCTGGTGCGCGCCATGGCGACCGTGTACTTGTCGTTCTTCAGGCCGGTGGTCTCGAAGGCGAGCGGTGCCTTGGTGGGCTTTTGCTGCATGTCGGGCGTGAAGCCGCCGCCCTGGATCATGAAGCCGTCCATCACGCGGTGGAAGATGGTGCCGTCGTAGTGCTTGTCGCGCACGTACTGCAGGAAGTTGTCGACCGTCTTCGGCGCCTTGGCCTGGTCGAGCTCCAGCACGATGTCGCCCATGCTGGTGCTGAGCTTCACGCGCGGGTCAGCCGCCTGCGCCTGCACGGCGCCGCCGGCCAGCAGCAGCGCGGCGGCAAGGCCTGCCACGCGACGGGACACGGCTGCGCCGGAGAGTGTGAAAAGGGATGTCATCAGCCTATGTTTCCTTCAAAGAAGATTTTCCATTGCCCCTGCGTGCGCAGCCAGTACTGGCGCCGGATGGGGCCGGTGCGCGCGCCCTCGGCCACTTCGCCGAAGGTGGTCACCATGGTGTCGGTGCCGTCCTCGCGCCAATGCAGGTAGGAGAAGTCCTTGGTCTGCAGCGCATGGCCGCGTGCGCGTGCCATATCTTGTTGTACCACCGCGCGCCATTCCAGCAGCGACTTGCCGTAGCTGTCGAAATCCGGCGTATAGAAGCGCATCGTGCCGTCCATGTCGCCGCTGGATTTGGCGCTGCGCCAGGCATCGAAAGCGTCCTCGAAAGACTTGGCTGCGGCATGCGCGGCCTGCTGCGGCACCCAGTTCAACTGCTCGGCGATCACCACCGGGGTGGTGCGTATCGACACCGTGGCGAGCAGCCGCTTCAAGTCCGGGTTGGCCAGTGCCAGGCAGCCATCGGTGGCCAGCGGCGGACGTGCAAATTGGTCAGGTGGCGTGCCATGCAGCCAGATACCGCCGCCCGTGCGGCCACGGTACACGTCATACGGGTTGGGGTAGTTGATCGGCAGTGCGCCGGCGCCGTAGATGGGCTTGAGCGTGCGCGGGTCCAGGTTGCTGGTGATGTAGTACACCCCGAGCGGCGTGCGCATGTCGCCCTCGGTGCTCTTCTCTATGCCCGATTTGCCAACCGACATGTAGTAATCCGCCACCAGCCGCAGGCCACTGGCGCTGTTCTCGAACAGGTACAGGCGTGCGCGCGAGGTATCCACCGCAATCGCATGCTTGCTGCTCAGCGCCAGTTGGGCAAACTGCGAGGGCACGCTGCCGGCCGGTGGCCGCTCGCGCAGTGCCTTCAGGCGCAACGCAGATTCCTGCCGTAGCGCGGCCAGGGTTGGCGATTGACGGGCGTCCTCGTCCAGCATGTCGCCCAGCATGCGTACCGGACGGACGCGCTGGGCCAGCAGGTCGCCATAGACCAGTTGGCCCAGTTGGAAGGTGGGGTAGTCGGCGGTGAGCTTTTCCGCTGCCGCGAGCGCCTGATTGTTCTCACCCTGGCCAATCAGCCGGTACACGGCAATCAGCTTGGCTTCGGCATCGCCGTCGCGCAGCAGCACAGGGGCTGCCGCCGCGAGAGGGCTTGCCGTCCGAGCTGGTTGAGGCGCGACGGGCCGTACCGCTGCTGGGCGCAGCTTTTTCTCCGCGCGGGGCGCAGTTTCCGCGCGCGCAGCCGTCGCCGGCGGCGCTGTGCCCAAAAACACGGCGGCAGCGGCCAGGGTGGCCAGAACAGGGGAGAAGGCCCGCATCATCGAGGCTGGGAACATTGGGTAACGCCGGCAAAGACGAGGCTCAGCCGGCGCACAGGCGGGAGGAGGGCGAGGGGGGACGGCGCCAGCCTCAACCGGTGGATTCCTGCACGATCAGCCATTGGTCGCCGGATTTGATCAGCTCCAGCGTCTTGCGACTGGTGACATTCAGCGTGTCGGCGCTGTAGTCCTGACGGAAACGGGCCGTGGCCTTGTTGCCCTGCACCGTCACATTCAGGTTGCTGATGCCGACCTTGATGCTCGACTTGCCCATGATGCGCGCCTTGCGCTCGGCTTCCCAGGCCGCGCGGGTCTGCTTGGCCGGCGTGCGGAATTCCTTGGCGTAGGCGGCCAGGTAGTCCTTCATGTCGCGTGCCTGCCAGGCCGCGGCCCAGGCGCGCACGGCGGCCTCGACGTCTTCGCGCTGCTGCTTGGCGGGCGCGGCGGCCTCTGGCTTGGCGGCTTCAGGTGCCGGGGGCGGGGCTGGCACGGGTGCTGGTGCCGGCGCCGGGCTGGGCGTTGGCGTCGGTGCTGCTGGAGCCGGTGCAGGTGCTGGCGTGGGAGCGGGCACGGGCTTGACCACCGGTGCCGGCGCTGCGGGCGCCGAGGGAGCAGCGGCCGGTGCGGGCGTTGCGGCGGCCACCTTGGTGCCGGCGCCGCGGGCCGGTGCCGGCGCAAACAGTTCGCGGATCAGCGCGAGCTTGGGCGGCACGTTGGTGTTGTTGGCGTCCAGTTGCAGCGCACGGCCGTAGGCCTGGCTGGCGAGCTTGGCATAGACATCGCCCATGTTCTCGTGGGCGGTGGCGTAGCTCGGGTTGGTGCGGATCGCCATTTCCAGGGCGGTACGCGCCTTGTCGTACTGCTTCTGGTTGGCGTAGAGCACCGCCAGATTGTTGTAGGGCTCGGGCAGCTCCGGGTATTCCTGCGTCAGGGCCGTGAAGGTGGTGATGGCGTCGTTCGGCTTGCCCGATTCCGTCTGGATCACGCCCTTCAGGAAGCGCATCTGCGGGTCGCGCGGATTGCTGGCCAGGTAGCGGTCGGCCTTTAGCTGGGCATCGGCGAACTTGCCGGTACGGATCAACTGGTTGACGTCGGTGTAGTCGTCTGCCCTGGCCGTCCCCGCGGCTAGCGACAGGCCCAATGCGACGCAAATGGCGATGGTGCGCAGAGAGAAGGGAAGGGCGGCGGCGCCTGGGTGCATAAGGCCTCTGGGGTCGGTGCTGGGGAGCGGCAAGCCCCGGCGCAAGCGGCCGTGGGGCTTATACTGCGGCGGATTGTAGCCGGAGGGTCCCACGCCAAGCGCGTCCCGGGCCCGCCGTCTGCCCCCACCCTACTGCAAGAAAAAAGGCGCCCGCTTTTCGCGCGCGGCCTTGTGGCCCGGCCACCGTCTATTTCATGAGCCTGCGCATCTACAACACGCTCTCGCGTGCCTTGGAGGAGTTCTCCCCGATCGAGCCCGGTCATGTCCGCATGTACGTCTGCGGCATGACGGTCTACGACCTCTGCCACCTCGGCCATGCGCGCTCGATGGTGGCCTTCGACGTGGTGCAGCGCTGGTTCAAGGCCTCGGGCCTGCGCGTGAGCTATGTGCGCAACATCACCGACATCGACGACAAGATCATCCGCCGCGCACTGGAGAACGGCGAGACCATCCGCTCGCTGACCGACCGCATGATCGATGCGTTGCACCAGGACGCCGACGCGCTGGGTATCGAGCGTCCCACGCACGAGCCACGCGCCATGGACTACGTGCCGCAGATGCTGGGCCTGATCGAGCGCTTGGAGCAAAAAGGCCTGGCCTACCGCGTCCCGGGCGGCGATGTGAACTACGCCGTGCGCAAGTTCCCGGGCTACGGCAAGCTCTCGGGCAAGTCGCTGGACGAGCTGCGCGCCGGCGAGCGCGTGGCCGTGCTGGGCGACAAGCAAGACCCGCTGGATTTCGTACTGTGGAAGTCCGCCAAAGAGGCCGAACCCGACGAGGCCAAGTGGCCCAGCGCCTACGGCCTGGGGCGCCCCGGCTGGCACATCGAGTGCTCGGCCATGGGCTGCACCCTGCTGGGCGAGAGCTTTGACATCCATGGCGGCGGCGCCGACCTGCAGTTTCCGCACCACGAGAACGAGATCGCCCAGAGCGAGGGCGCGACCGGCCATGCGCTGGCGCGCTACTGGATGCACAACGGCTTTGTGCGCCTGGACAACGAGAAGATGTCCAAGAGCCTGGGCAACTTCTTCACCATCCGCGAAGTGCTGCAGAAGTACGACGCCGAGACGGTGCGCTTCTTCATCCTGCGCGCCCACTACCGCAGCCCGCTGAACTACAGCGACGCCCACCTGGACGATGCGCGCAGCAGCCTGCGGCGCCTCTACACCGCGCTGGACCTGGTGGCGCCGGCTGCCGGCTCGGACATCGACTGGACCAACCCCTTCGCCGCGCGCTTCAAGGCGGCCATGGACGAGGATTTCGGTACGCCCGAAGCCGTGGCCGTGCTGTTTGACCTGGCGGGCGAAGTCAACCGCACCGGTTCGACCGCGCTGGCCGGCCTCTTGCGGGCGCTGGGCGGCACGCTGGGCCTGCTGCAACTGGCGCCGCAGGCCTTTCTGCGCGCCGGTGCCGTGCTGGACGATGCGGCCATCACGGCGCTGATCGCCCAGCGCGCCGAGGCCAAGAAGGCCAGGAATTTCGCCGAATCCGACCGCATCCGCGACGAACTGCTGGGACAGGGCATCGTGCTCAAGGACACCCCGGCCGGCACCACCTGGGAGGTGGCTGCGTGATGTCCCTGCGATGTTTTTCCCGGACTGCGGAGTAGCCTTGCCCGCCACCCGCAAACCCCCCGCGCCCCCGGCCCCTGCGCCGGCGGCAAAAGCCGCGCCCAAGGCCGGCAGCGCCGAGCCGCAGGTCTTCACCCCTGACTACTGGCAGGACGCCTGCAAGCACCTGGTGGCCAAGGACCGGGTCATGAAGCGCCTGATTCCGCAGTTTGGCGATGCCTGCCTGGAGACGCGTGCTGACGCCTTCACCACGCTGGCACGCAGCATCGTGGGCCAGCAGATTGCGGCCAAGGCCGCGCAGGTGGTCTGGGACCGCTTCATCAAGCTGCCGCGCAAGATGACGCCGGCCAATGTGCTCAAGCTGAAAGTCGACGACATGCGTGCCGCCGGCCTGTCGGCGCGCAAGATCGACTACCTTTGCGACCTGGCGCTGCACTTCGATGCCGGCTCGGTGCACGTCAAATCCTGGGAGTCGATGGACGACGAGGCCATCATTGCCGAGCTGATCGCCATCCGTGGCATTGGCCGCTGGACGGCCGAGATGTTCCTGATCTTCTACCTGATGCGTCCCAACGTGTTGCCGCTGGACGACCCGGGCCTGATCACCGGCATCAGCCAGAATTATTTCTCGGGTGATCCGGTCAGCCGCAGCGAGGCGCGCGAGGTTGCCGCCGCCTGGGCGCCCTATTGCAGTGTTGCAACTTGGTATATTTGGCGGTCGCTGGACCCGATTCCAGTCGACTATTGAGCCCGGCCGCCCGCAGGCGGCCCCCCGCACACCGATCGCAGTGCGCGGAACACAGGAGTAAGGCCTTGGCCAAGAAAACTTTCCTCGACTTCGAGCAGCCCATCGCGGAACTCGAAGGCAAGATCGAAGAGTTGCGCTACGTCCAGACCGAATCGGCAGTCGATATCTCCGAAGAGATCGACCAGCTCGGCAAGAAAAGCCTGCAGCTGACCAAGGACATCTACAGCGATCTCTCGCCCTGGCAGATCACCAAGATCGCGCGCCACCCCGAGCGGCCCTATACGCTGGACTACGTGAAGGAAATCTTCACCGACTTCGTCGAGCTGCATGGCGACCGGCATTTTTCGGATGACCTGTCCATCGTGGGCGGCTTGGCGCGTTTCAACGGCCACGCTTGCATGGTGCTGGGCCACCAGAAGGGCCGCGACACCAAGGAGCGTGGCCTGCGCAACTTCGGCATGAGCAAGCCCGAGGGCTACCGCAAGGCGCTGCGCCTGATGAAGACCGCCGAGAAGTTCAAGCTGCCAGTGTTCACCTTCGTCGACACGCCTGGCGCCTATCCCGGCATCGACGCCGAGGAGCGCGGCCAGTCCGAGGCCATTGGCCGCAACATCTTCGAGATGGCGCAACTAGAGGTGCCCATCATCTCCACCATCATCGGCGAAGGCGGCTCCGGCGGCGCGCTGGCGATTTCGGTGGGTGACCAGGTGCTGATGCTGCAGTACTCGGTCTACTCCGTCATCAGCCCCGAGGGCTGCGCCTCCATCCTCTGGAAGACCAGCGACAAGGCCCAGGAAGCGGCCGATGCCCTGGGCATTACCGCGCACCGCCTGAAGGCGCTGGGCCTGGTCGACAAGATCGTCAGCGAGCCGGTTGGCGGCGCGCACCGCGACCACAAGCAGATGGCCGCCTTCCTCAAGCGCGCGTTGAACGACGCCTTCCGCCAGGTGCACGACCTGAAGACCACCGAGCTGCTGGACCGCCGCTACGACCGGCTGCAGAGCTACGGCCGCTACACCGACGTGAAGGCCGAGAACAGCAAGTAAGGCTGCCTCCCGCCCACACCATGCCCGCGTTCTGCGGGCTTTTTTTCTGGGGCACTGCATGGAATCTCCCGTGACCCGCTCTTTCGATGAAGCCCTGCAGCGCTTCGCGCCGGCGCTGCCGCTGGCCGTGGCCTTCAGCGGCGGTGCTGATTCCACTGCGTTGCTGGCCGCCTGTGCCGCACGCTGGCCAGGGCAGGTGCGCGCAGTGCATGTGCACCATGGCCTGCAGGCGGCGGCCGACACCTTCGAGGCGCATTGCCGCGCGCTGTGCGCGCAGCTCGCGGTGCCGCTGTCGGTACATCGGGTGGATGCACGCCATGCGTCCGGCGAAAGCCCGGAAGACGCAGCGCGCCGCGCCCGTTATGAGGCTTTTAGGGCTGAAGCCCAGGTGCAGACTGGGCATTCAGCTATTAAAAGCATAGTAATTGCCCAGCATGCCGATGACCAGGTCGAAACCCTGCTGCTGGCGCTTTCGCGCGGTGCGGGCCTGCCCGGCCTGGCGAGCATGCCGGCGCAGTGGCGGCGCGACGGCATCGACTACCACCGCCCCCTGCTGGCCGTGCCGGGCGCCGAGCTGCGCACCTGGCTGCAGGCGCGCGGCCTGCCCTGGGTCGAGGACCCGACCAATTCCGACCAGCGCTACACCCGCAACCGCATCCGCGCACGCCTGCTGCCGGCGCTGGAGGCGGCTTTCCCGCAGTTCCGCACCACCTTCGCCCGCAGCGCCGCCCATGCGGCCGAGGCGCAGGCGGTGCTGGGCGAGGTCGCCGCGGCCGACCTGGCCGTGGTCGGCAGCCCGCCCGCCATCAAGGCGCTGCAGCAACTGGGCGCGGGCCGCCGCGCGTTGGTGCTGCGACACTGGTTGCGCACAGTACACGGCACGGTGCCCAGCGCCGTGCAACTGGCCGAGCTGCAGCGCCAGGTGCTGGCCTGCACCACGCGCGGCCACCGGATCGAGCTCAAGGTCGGCGCCGGCTTCGTCCGGCGCGAGGGGGCCGCGCTCGGTTGGTACAATCCCGCGGTTTTGGGCTCTCCTGCAGCACGGGACACCACGGCGCGCCAAAACCAGTTGCCTCCTGCGCCGTGAGCCGCTTCCCGTCTTTCGCATCTATTCCATGGCATTGATCGTTCACAAGTACGGCGGCACGTCGATGGGCTCGACCGAGCGCATCCGCAACGTCGCAAAACGTGTCGCCAAATGGGCGCGCGCCGGCCACCAGATGGTGGTCGTCCCCAGCGCCATGAGCGGCGAAACCAACCGCCTGCTGGGCCTGGCCAAAGAGCTGGCCCCGGCCAAGCCCGGCGATGCCTACGGCCGCGAGCTCGACATGCTCGCCTCCACCGGCGAGCAGGCCTCGTCCGCGCTGCTGGCAATTGCGCTGCAGTCCGAAGGCATGCAGTCGGTCAGCTACGCCGGCTGGCAGGTGCCGATCCGCACCGACAGCGCCTACACCAAGGCGCGCATCGAATCCATCGACGACGTCCGTGTGCGCGCCGACCTGGATGCGGGCAAGGTGGTCATCGTCACCGGCTTCCAGGGCATCGACGACCTGGGCCACATCACCACGCTTGGCCGTGGCGGCAGCGACACCTCGGCCGTGGCCGTGGCGGCTGCGATGAAAGCGGCCGAGTGCCTGATCTACACCGACGTGGACGGCGTCTACACCACCGACCCGCGCGTGGTGCCCGATGCGCGCCGCCTGAAGACCGTGAGCTTCGAGGAGATGCTGGAGATGGCATCGCTCGGCTCCAAGGTGCTGCAGATCCGCTCGGTGGAATTTGCCGGCAAGTACAAGGTGCCGCTGCGCGTGCTCTCCAGCTTCACGCCCTGGGATATCGACATCGTTGAAGAGGCCGCGTCCGGCACTCTGATCACTTTCGAGGAAGACGAACACATGGAACAAGCCGTCGTATCCGGCATCGCGTTCAACCGTGACGAGGCCAAGATCTCGGTCCTGGGCGTGCCCGACAAGCCAGGCATCGCCTATCAGATCCTGGGCGCCGTGGCCGATGCCAACGTCGAAGTCGACGTGATCATCCAGAACCTCAGCAAGGACGGCAAGACCGACTTCAGCTTCACCGTGCACCGCAACGACCTGGCGCGCACCGTGGACCTGCTGCAGACCAAGGTACTGCCATCGCTGGGCGCCGACAGCATCGAGTCCGACGCCAAGATCTGCAAGGTCAGCATCGTCGGCATCGGCATGCGCAGCCACGTTGGCGTGGCCAGCACCATGTTCCGCGTGCTGAGCGAAGAGGGCATCAACATCCAGATGATCTCCACCTCTGAAATCAAGACCTCGGTCGTGATCGACGAGAAGTACATGGAGCTGGCCGTGCGCGCGCTGCACAAGGCCTTCGACCTGGATCAGCCCAAGGCCTGAAAAACTCAGGCCGCCCCAGGCGGATAGCCCTCCAGCTTGAGGCATAATAGAGGGCTAGTAGGAAACGTGACCGAGTGGCCGAAGGTGCTCCCCTGCTAAGGGAGTATGGGGTGTAGAGCCTCATCGAGGGTTCGAATCCCTCCGTTTCCGCCAGGACCCAAAGAAAAAAGCGACTCGAAAGAGCCGCTTTTTTTCTTTTCCGGGTTCCATGCCGGCATGGCCGGAGTCTTCCCCGCAGAAAGAACACTTCACCATGGCCATCCAATGGTTTCCCGGTCACATGCACCTGACCAAGAAGGCCATCACCGAGCGGGTGAAGGACATCGACGTGGTGATCGAGGTGCTGGACGCGCGCATGCCTGGCTCCAGCGCCAATCCGCTGCTGGCCGAGCTGACGGCGGGGCGCCCGGCGCTCAAGGTGCTTAACAAGCAGGACGTGGCCGACCCGGTGCGTACCGAGCAGTGGCTGGCCCACTACAACGCGCAGCCGGACACCCGTGCCATCGCGCTTGATGCCAGCCTGGCCACGCCGGCGCGGCAGATCATTGCGGCCTGCCATGTGCTGGCGCCGCTGCGCGGCGGCATGGCCAAGCCGATGCGGGTGCTGATCTGCGGCGTGCCCAATGTGGGCAAATCGACCCTGATCAACACCCTGACCGGCGTGCGCAAGGCCAAGACCGGTGACGAGGCCGGCATCACCAAACTGGAACAGCGCATCGTGCTGGCCGACGACTTCTACTTGTGGGATACGCCGGGCATGCTGTGGCCGCGCATTGCCGTGGCGCAGAGCGGCTACAAGCTCGCTGCCGGCGGCGCGGTGGGCCGCAACGCCTACGACGAGGAAGAAGTGGCGCTGGAGTTTTTGAACTACGTCAAGGAACCCTATGCCGCGCTGCTGCAGGCGCGCTTCCGGCTGCCGGGTGACGTAGCGCAGATCGCAGCGCTCAAGGACGAAGAAGTGCTGGAGGCCGTGGGCCGCCTGCGCGGCGCGTTGCAGGGCAAGGGCCGCATCAACCTGCAGAAGGCGGCCGAGATCGTGATCCACGAGTTCCGCAGCGCTACGCTGGGCCGCATCACGCTGGAGACGCCGGAGGAATTCGCCGCATGGCACGCCGAAGGCCAGCGCCTGGATGCCGAGCGGCTGGCGAAGAAGGCGGCGCGGGCCGACCGCAAGAAGGGCCGTGGCGACGGCGCGGCGCCGGACTGAGGCGCCGCCCCTTTCTTGTAGCCGCTCAGGCGTACGCGGCCGACACGGCGAGGGGCCGTGGCGTGGCTTCCAGCAGGGCCCGTGTGTAGGCGTGCTGCGGGGTGTCGAACACGACATCGCGTGTGCCCTGCTCGACGATGCGGCCACGCTCCATCACGATCACGCGGTCGGCGATCTGGTCCACGGCCGCGAGGTCGTGGCTGATGAAGAGGCAGGCAAAACCGTGGTGCGCCTGCAGGCTCTGGAACAGGCGCAGCACCTGCGCCTGGATCGTCATGTCCAGCGCGGACACGGGCTCGTCGGCCACCACGAAGGCCGGGCGCCGCACCAGCGCACGCGCAATGGCCACGCGCTGGCGCTGCCCGCCCGATAGCTCGTGCGGGTAGCGCGCGCCCAGGCCGTCCAGGCCCACTTCGTCCAGCGTCTCTTGCACGCGCCGCAGGCGCGCCGCCGCATCGAGCGAGGGCAGGTGGCGCAGCGGCTCGGCCACGATGTCGTGCACGCGCATGCGTGGGTCGAGTGACGAGAACGGGTCCTGGAACACCAGCTGGCAGGCCAGCCGGAAGCGGTGCATTGCGGCGCGGTCGGCGCTGCGCACGTCTTCGCCGCGGAACAGGATCTGCCCGCTTTGCGACGGTGCCAAGCGCAGGATGGCGCGGCCCAGCGTGGTCTTGCCCGAGCCGCTGCCGCCCACCAGCGCGACCATCTCGCCCGGGTGGATGTCAAGGTCGAGCGTGTCGATCACGCGCACCGGTGGATGCCGCCTGAAGAAGCCGGCGCGTGCGCCGGCGTAGCTCACGCACAGGTCGCGTACCTGCACCAGCGGCTGTTGTGGCGCCGCGGATGGCGGCTTGGCGGGCTGGCGGCGCGGCAGTGCATCGACCAGTTTGCGGGTGTAGGCCTGCTTCGGCGCGATCAGGATGGCGGGCACGTCACCGGTCTCCACCAGCCGGCCTTTCTCCAGCACGATGGCGCGCTGCGCATAGCGCCCGACCAGGCCCAGGTTGTGCGTGATGAGCAGTACGGCCGTGCCGTTGTCGCGCGCCAGCCCGACCATCAGGTCGAGCACTTCGCGCTGGCTCAGCGTGTCGAGTGCGGTGGTGGGCTCGTCGGCGATCAGCAGGCGCGGCTTCAGCAGCATCACGCTGGCCAGCATGATGCGCTGGCGCATGCCGCCCGAAAATTCATGCGGGTAGGCGTGCATGCAGCGCTCGGGGGCGGCGATCTGCACGCGGCGCAGCATGTCGAGGATGCGCGCGCGAATCTCGGCGGCCGACAGCTTGGTGTGCATGCGCAGGCCTTCGGCCATCTGCTCGCCGATGCGGTGCACCGGGTTGAGCGAGACCATCGGCTCCTGGAACACCATGCCGATGCCCGGCCCGCGGATCGGGCGCATGGCCTCGACGTCACGCGTGCTCAGGTCTTCACCGTCGAACACGATGCGTCCGCCGGTCTGCGCGATGCCCGGTGGCAGCAGTTGCAGGATGGCGCGCGCGGCCATGGTCTTGCCGCTGCCCGATTCGCCCACCACCGCCAGGAATTCGCCGGGCTTCACATCGAAGGACAGGTCGTGCACCAGTGGCTGCGTGCCGTGGCGCAGCTCGATCTTCAGGTGCTCGACCGACAGCACGGCTTGGTTCAAGGACGTGTTCATGCCTTCTCCGTGCGTGGGTCGAGGCGATCGCGCAGCGATTCGCCCAACAGGTTGATGCCCAGCAGCGTCAGGGCGATGCACAGGCCCGGCACCAGGCACAGCCACACGGCCGAGGCCATGTAGGGCCGTGCGCTGGCCAGCATGTTGCCCCAGGTGGGCGCGGGCGGCGGCACGCCCAGGCCGAGAAAGCTCAGCGCGCTTTCCGACAGCAATACCCAGCCAAACATGCTGGTGGCCAGCACCGCGATCGGCGCCACGCAGTTGGGCAGGATGTGGCGCCACATGGTGTAGATCTCGCTGTTGCCGATCATGCGCGAGGCCTCGACGTACTCGCGCTCGCGCAGCGACAGCACGGTGCCGCGCACCACGCGCACCACCGAGGGCGCATAGGCCAGGCTCAGTGCCAGCACGATGCCCCATTGGTTGGCGCCAACGATCACCATCACGCCCAGCGCCAGCAGCAGGCCCGGGAAGGCCAGCAGCGTGTCGTTGAAGGCCATCAGCACGCGGTCGGTCCAGCCGCGCATGAAGCCCGCGACCACGCCAACCACCAGGCCCATGGCGGTGGCCAGCGCCACGGTCAGCAACGCGATCAGGCAACTGGTAGAGGCGCCTTGCATGGCGCGGCTGGCCACGTCGCGGCCGAACTCGTCGGTGCCGAGCCAGTGCGCCATGGAGGGCGCCTGCAGCTTGCTGCGCAGGTCGATGCCGAGCGGGCTGTAGGGCGTCCAGACGGCGGCCACCACCGCCAGGATCAGCAACGTGCCAATGAGCACGCCGCCGATGAGGGTATGGGTCTTGAGTTTCTTCACTGCACCGACACCCGTGGGTCGAAGAGGGGATAGCACATGTCCACGATCAGGTTGATGACGACATAGATGCAGGCGGTAAACAGCAGGCAGCCCTGCAGCACGGGATAGTCGCGCGCGAAGATCGAATCGATCATCAGGCGGCCCAGGCCGGGCAGGGTGAACACGGTCTCGAGCACCGCGATGCCGCTCAGCAGGTGGCCGAGGATCAGGCCGATCATGGTGAGCGTGGGATTGAAGGCGTTGGGCAGCACGTGGCGGCGCAGCACCTGCGACTCGGGCACGCCCTTGGCGCGCGCATGCGTGACGTATTCCAGCCGCAGGATCTCGATGGTGCTGGCGCGCGACATGCGCGTGAGCACACCGGTTTCCACCAGCACCAGCGTAACGATAGGCAGGATCACGTAGAGCACGCCCTGCGAGAAGTTCTCTGACATGGGCACATAGCCCACCACCGGCAGCCAGCCCAGGAACTGGCCGAAGAACATCAGCAGCAGCAGGCCGAGCCAGAAGCTCGGCACCGACAGCAGCAGCGTGGCCGCGCCGATGATGGCAAGGTCGGTCGGGCGGTCCTTGCGCCAGGCGGCGATCAGGCCGGCGGGCACGGCGATCAGCGAGGCCAGCGCCACGGCGGTAAGCACGATGACGGCGCTCACATGAAAGCGTTCCCAGATCAGCGGCAGCACTGCCAGCCCGTTGGTGGTGGACACGCCAAGGTCACCGGCCAGCGCGTGGCGCAGCCACACAAAGTACTGGGTGACCAGGGGCTGGTCCAGTCCCATCTGGTGGCGCATGAGTTCGAGTTGCGCGGGGTCGGCACCTTCACCCAGCATCAGCAGCACCGGGTCGCCCGGAATCAGCCGCATGAGGGTGAAGACTGCGATTGATACCAGCAATAGCGTCGGGATCGTCATGGCGATCCGGCGCAGGAGGTAGAGGGGCATGGGGCGGCGCCTCGGTCAGGGGCTCGCGTCGAGCCGGACGTTCCAGAACCGTGGCTTGGCCGGGGCCCAGCCCTTGAAGCCCGTCACGCTCTTGCGCATGGCCGTGGCGTCGCTGGCGTTGAACAGCACGATCATCGGCACGTCCTGCAGCATCTGCTTGTGCATTTCATCGAACAGCACCTGGCGCCGCGCCTTGTCGCGCGACACCATGGACTCGGTCAGGCGCGCCTGCGCATAGGGGCTGTCCCAGGCCTTGCGCGGCTGGGTGGCCTTGTCGCCGGACACCATCTCGTAGTTGAGCGATGGGTCGATGCGCGCCGAGTAGATGAAGGCCATGCTCTGGTACTGGCCCTTGGTGTAGCGGTCGAGCTGGGTGGCCCAGTCGAGCACTTCCAGCTCGATATTGATGCCGGCTTCAGACGCCATAGCCTGCACCAGCACGGCGGAGGAATACAGGGATTCGTAGCGCTTGTTGGCGATCATGCGGATCGGCTGGCCGCGGTAGCCGGCCTCTGCGAGCAGCTTTTTTGCGGCGCTGAGGTCGCGCTTGAAGCCGGTTGCCTGCACGGCGTCGTAATAGGGGCTGGACGACGGAACCACCGAATTGTTGACGACAGAGAGGCCTTCGGTCACGGTGCTGGCGATCTCTGGCGTGTCGAGCGCTAGCGCCAGCGCGCGGCGCACGCGCACGTCCTTCAGCACCGGGTCGTTGGTTTGCAGCAGCAGCGCGATCATGGTCATCACCGGCGTGTTGTCGACGACGACATCACTGCGCTTGCGCATCTCGACCACGTCGGCCGGGCTGGGGCTGATGAAGGCGTCAAGGCCGCCGCTGTAGAGCGCCGCCTTGGCGGCGGCCGAATCGGGGATGACGACAAAGCGCAGGTTCTCGACCTCGGCCTTCTTGCCGCCGGTGAGGCCGTCGCGCGGCTCGGCGCGCGAGGTGTAGCCGTCGAAGCGCGTGAGCTCAACGTATTGGCCGCGCTTCCATTCCTTGAACTTGTAGGGGCCGGTGCCCACGGGCTCTTTCCACTGGCCGTCGGGGCCGACCGAGCTGCGGTGCAGGATGGCGGCGCTGCCGCAGTCGGGGCGCGCCATCATCGTGAGGAAGAGGGCGCTTGCGCGCTCGAGCTTGAACACCACCGTCTTGGGGTTGGGCGCTTCCACCGAGAGCACCTTGGTCATGCCTTTGCCGTCGAACTCGGGCAGGCAGCGCCAGTTGCTGGCGGGCCTGAGGTAGCGCTGCCAGCTCCACACCACGTCGTCGGCGACGAGCGTGGCGCCGTTCTGGAACTTCACGCCGTCGCGCAGGGTGAAGGTGTAGGTCAGGCCGTCGGCCGAGGTGTCGACCTTGCTTGCGAGCATGGGGCCGATGGAGGTGTCTTCGCGCAGCGCCACCAGCCCCTCGCCCACGTGCAGCAACACGTTGTCGGTGTTGTCGTCGCGGTTGCCACCG
Source organism: Xylophilus sp. GW821-FHT01B05 (assembly GCA_038961845.1). Lineage (NCBI taxonomy): Bacteria > Pseudomonadati > Pseudomonadota > Betaproteobacteria > Burkholderiales > Xylophilus > Xylophilus sp. GW821-FHT01B05. The sequence continues at coordinate 4,193,113 of CP152408.1, read as the reverse complement.
GGGTCGGTGCTGCGGATGTCGGAGTTGATCTGGATACGCAGGGTCTGGCCTGTGCCAGTTCCCCCGGTCTGGGCAAAGGCCGTGCCGGCCGCCAGGCCGAGGGCCCAGGCGGTGGCTTGCAGGAGCCTGCGCGAACGCGCGGTGGGATGGCGGGGCGGGGGCACGGGCACATTCATGGCAACACTCCTGGCGTGGGCTGGGCGAGTCAGGTCAGAGGGAATATTCGGTGAAGCGGTGGGCCTTGAAGGGCGCCGGGGCGATGCGCATTTTTCGTGCCGCCGGGTCCATCACGATGGTTGCCACGGTGGCCGAAGAAGCACCGCCGGGCCCTGCGCTTGGGGATCGGCAGACGGCGCGCGGTGCACCAAAGCGGTCCTGCAGCGCGTCCAGCACATGCTGCTCGGTGAGGTCGCCTGCGTGCTTGTGCAGCGCTTCGGTCACGCGGCGGTCGCGGTAGAGCGAGTCGGGCGTGGTCTCCAGGCTGCGGTCCACCACGCGCGCCAGGGCCGCCTGCGTCTTGAAGTGGTTGGCATGCACCAGGATGCCGGCTTCGGGCTGCTGCCAGAAGACCTGCTGCGGGCAGGTCTCGAGGCTCACGGCTTCGCCTTCTGCGTGCGTGATGATCATGTTGTTGGAGATCGAGCGCGCGCTGCGGCACACCACGCCAAGTGCGTTGGCGTACAGCTCCGCCTGCAGGATGGCGCGGCGGATCAGCGCCAGCGGCACACCTTGCTGCTGGCCGTCGCCATCGGCCTTGATGAAGTTGCCGGTGACGGCAATGCCCGCGCTGTTGAGGCCGGCGCGTGCCAGCGTGCCAGCCTCGGCAAAGGTCAGGATGGCCGGGCCCTTGGCCGGCTGGATGCGCAGCACCACGCCGAGTTCCAGGCTCTCCACGCGCCAGTCCCAGTTCTGCGCGTGGATCAGCTTGCCGTCGCGCGCGGCCGAGGGCATCACCACCACGCCGGTGCAGCCGTCGGGTGGCTCGGTGGCTTCGAGCTGCTGGAAGGCGTAAAGCAGTTCGCTGCGCGCATTGAGCGCCACGATGTCTTCGGTCGGCACGCCTGCGCCTTCGGCCACGCCTTCGATCTCGCGCAGCATGCCGGCGTCGAAGGCTTCGATCACCGGCATGAAGCGGCGTGCCAGCGCGCGGGTGCGGTCCCAGCTCAGGCCCACGCGCTCGAAGGCGGCGCGGTAGGTGCGCAGGCTCAGGTCGATGCGGTCACCGGCGGCGCGGCCGTACTGCTGGCCGCACTGGTGGGCGTCGCCTTCGATGTCATAGAGGGGGAAGGATTCGATGTCCATGTTGGGGTGTCCTTGTCGGGTGCGGTGTTCAGGCGGCCACGTCGGTGGCTTGGGCGGTCTGGGTGATGGCGGCGCGCAGGCTATCGACGATCTGGTCGACATGCGGGCGCCCGATGGTGAGCGGCGGCGACAGCGCGATGGTGTCGCCCACCGAGCGCACCAGCACGCCGCTGTCCACGCAATGCTGCGCCACGGCTTGCGCATGCGTGCCCGGGCCGCTGGCCCATGCCTGCAGCTCGACGCCGGCGAGCAGGCCCACGTTGCGCACGTCGACCACACCGGGCAGGCCGCGCAGCGCATGCAGGCAGTCTTCGAAGTAGGGCGACAGCGCGGCGGCCTGGGTGATCAGCCCGTCTTCGGTGTAGGCGTCTAGCGTGGCCATGGCGGCTGCGCAGGCCAGCGGGTGGCCTGAATAGGTATAGCCGTGCGACAGCTCTACCGCGCTGACGCTGCCCTGCATGAAGGCGTCATGCACCGCGCCGCGCATCAGCACCGCGCCCATGGGCACGGCGCCGTTGGTCAGGCCCTTGGCGGTGGTGATGATGTCGGGCACTACGCCAAACAGGTCGGCCGCAAAGTTGGTGCCCAGGCGGCCAAAGCCGGTGATGACTTCATCAAAGATCAGCAGCACGCCATGCTTGTCGCAGAGCTCGCGCAGGCGCTTGAGGTAGCCGCGCGGCGGCGGCAGCACGCCGGTGGAGCCGGCCACGGGCTCGACGATCACGGCGGCTACGGTCGATGCGTCGTGCAGGGCGAACAGCGCCTCGAGCGCGTCAGCCTTGTCGATGCCGTGTTCCGGCTCGCCGCGCGAGAACGCATTGCGTGCCAGGTCGAGCGTGTGCGGCAGGTGGTCGACGCCGTTGAGCAGCGGCCCGAAGGTGCTGCGCTGGCGCCCGATGCCGCCCACCGAGATGCCGCCAAAGCCCACGCCGTGGTAGGCGCGCTCGCGGCCGATCAGGCGGTAGCGGCCGGCGTCGCCGCGTGCGCGGTGGTAGGCCACGGCGATCTTCAGCGCGGTATCGACCGACTCGGAGCCCGAGTTGGTGAAGAACACATGGTCCATGCCGGCTGGCGCGAAGTGCGTCAGGCGCTCGGCCAGCTGGAAGGCGGCAGGGTGGCCGATCTGGAAGTTGGAGGCGTAGTCGAGCACGTCGATCTGCGCCTTCATCGCGGCGCTGATGCGCGGGTTGCGGTGCCCGGCGTTCACGCACCAGAGGCCGGCGATGGCGTCGAGCACGCGGTGGCCGTCGGCCAGGTCGTAGTAGAGGCCTTCGCTGCCAACGATCAGGCGCGGCGATTGCTTGAACTTGCGGTTGGGGGTGAAGGGCATCCAGAACGCGTCGAGCGAGGCTGGAGCAGGGGTGTCGACAAGGGCCACGAGATAGTTCTCCGTTGGAAGCGACCCGGCTCTTGGGTCGTCGTAGGAGCAATCTTGAAACTCGGATTGTATTTTTGTAGTTATATGTACATGGTTTTTTGATATAAAAAATACATAAATCCGGCCATGATTGGCCCCCAGACCTGCGCTTTCGGAGAACCCCTGGATGGCCGAACAGATGGACAGACCAATCTCGTCGATCCCGCCGCTGACCCAGCGCGTGAGCCGCTACATCCTCGACCAGGCGCTGGCCGGTGGCTACGAAAGCGGCCGCCACATGACCGAGACCGATCTGGCGGGCCGGCTTGGTATTTCGCGTACGCCAGTGCGCGCCGCGCTGCGCCTGCTGCACGAGCGCAAGCTGCTGGCCCATGTGCCCAACCGCGGCTACACCCTTGTGGCCGACCGCGCGGCGCTGGGCCTGGCGCGGCGCGAGATGCCCGAGGACGAAGAAAAGACGCTGTACTACCGCCTGCTGCGCGACCGCCTGGCCGGCAAGCTGCCCACGCGCGTGAACGAACTTGAGCTTGCGCAGGCCTACGGCGTGCCCCGCCCTTTGCTGCGCAACGTCATGACCACGCTATTGCAAGACGGCGTGCTGCGCGGGCGCCACTACCAGCGCTGGGAGTTCACTGAAACGCTGGACTCGGTCGAGAGCGAGCGCGAGAGCTATCGCTTTCGGCTCACGGTTGAATGCGCGGCGCTGCGCGAGCCTGGCTTCAAGGTCGAGCACGAACGGCTGCTGGCCTGCAGGGAGCAGCAGCAAACGCTGCTGACCCACGCATCGCGCCATTCGTGGATGGAGTTCTTCGAGGCCAATGCGCAGTTCCACGAGCTGCTGGCCAGCGCCTCAGGCAACCGTTTCATCCTCGATGCCGTGCAGCAGCAGAACCGCCTGCGCCGGATGTCTGATCTGTCCGACTACCCGCTGGTGAGCCTGGACCTGCTGCGCAAGTCCTGCCGCGAGCACCTGCAGATCCTCGATGCGGTCGAAAGCAATGACCTGGAGGCTGCAGCGCAGCACATGTACAAGCATTTGCACCGCGCCAGCGGCTTGCTGGAGCAGCGGGTGCAGGGGGCGCTCGGCAGCTGATTACGTCCCCGCCGTCAGCGCAAAGAAGTGATCCAGGATGTGGAAGTGGTCGTCGTGAAACTGGTCTTCCATGCCGGCCAGCTGCGCAATCGGTACCCACTCGGCTGAGGCGGCGTCGTCCGCGGCCTGCACTTCTGGCAGTGGGCGGGTGCCCAGGTCGAAGAAGTGCGCGTGCGTGATGACGCGGCCGCGCTGGCTGCGGTCGGGGTGGTCGAACACCTGGGCGGCGCGCAGCGCCTGGCGTATTTCCTGGTCTGGCAGGCTCAGGCCGGTTTCTTCGGCCAGCTCGCGCAGGGCGGATTGGTACACGGTTTCACGCTGCTCGATGAAGCCGCCGGGCACGGCATGCAGGCCTTTGCCGGGTGCCCGGCCGCGCTGTATGAGCAGCACCCGGTCCTGGCATTGGACAACGGCATCCACCGTGACAAAAACCGGTGGATAGGGCGCGCTGGCCCACTTGGCCTTCTCCCGCCGCAGGCTTTCCCATTCCTGTGCCAGCTCACGATAAGGCGGCAGTGCGGCCCATGCGTGCAGGAATCCCAGCGTGCTGGCCGGCGCCTGGCTGACCAGGGCGCCGAGCACCGCATCCAGGGAACTGTTGGCGCCGCCAAAGTAGGCATCGCGCAGGGCGCTGGCATTGATCTGGCCTTGGGAGCCGGCCGCGTCCAGCGCCCAGCCGGGGAAGTCCTTCAGGTATTCGCTGGTGGCGTCTTTCAGATGCCCGACCAGCACCACCGAGGCGCCGGGCTGTGTGCTGGTGAGTTCGGTCACGCCTTGCCGTACGGCTGCCACCCAGCGCTGCTGGTCGTAGTAGTCGCGCACCGGCAGAAAGTGCAAGCGGGCTCGGTCCGCTGCGGGCAGCGCCAGCCGGATCATCTCGGCGCGCTCCTGCCAGGTGAAGGGGTTGCGCGGCGTGCGCGCCTGGAACGCCGAGCCCAACACCACGATGCAGCGCGGTGCCGCGTCCAGTGCCCTGCGCAGCAGCGCCAACTGGCCGTTGTGGAAGATCTGGAAGCGGCCGATGTAGACCGAGACGTCGTACTTTTCGTTCAGTGCTGTCATGGGTGTCTCACTCGAATTTGGCTGCTATTGGCATCTGCCGGCCCGACCCGAACGCGCGGGCGCGTACACGGATGATGGGCGGCGCCTGGCGGCGCTTGTATTCGTTGCGGGCGATCATGCCCCGGATGCGCTGTACCAGCGCTCGGCCTTCTGCGGTGCTCTTCAGTTGTGCAACAAAGGCCGAGGCCTGCTCAAACTCCCAGCCCGCCAGGCGGCGGCCTTCGATCAGCAGCTTCAGCACCTCGTCCAGCACCGGGTAGGGCGGCAGGCTGTCGACGTCCTTCTGGTCGGGGGCCAGCTCGGCCGAGGGCGGCTTGTCGATGATGGCCAGGGGGATGATCTCTTGGCCTGCGCTGTCGTTGATGTGCCTGGACAGCGCAAACACCTCCGTCTTGTACAGGTCGCCGATCAGGCCCAGGCCGCCGTTGGTGTCGCCGTACAGGGTGCAGTAGCCCACCGATATCTCGGACTTGTTGCCGGTGGTCAGCAGCAGGTGGCCAAAGCTGTTGGAGTACTCCATCAGGATGGTGCCGCGCGCACGTGCCTGCAGGTTCTCGAGCGCGATGCCTTGCAGGGCCTGCCCGAAGGCGGCTTGGAAGCCACTGGAAAAGTCTGCCACCAGCTCCGCGATGGGGTGGCGATACAGCGTGACGCCCAGCTTGCGGCACAGGGCTTCGGAGTCATCGACCGAGCCGGCCGAAGAGAACTTCGACGGCATGGTGATGGCCACCACGTTTGCCGGCCCCAGCGCCTCGGCCGCCAGTGCCAGCGTCAGTGCCGAATCAATGCCGCCAGACGAGCCGACCACCACGCGGGTGAAGCCGCAGCGGCGCGCGTAGTCCTGCAGGCCCAGGATGATCTGCCGGCGGTAGAACTCCATGGTCGGGAAACCCTGGGCCGGCACGCTGGCCGGCGGCGCGCCGTCCCGCGTCAGGAAGTGGCCGTTATCAAACTGCAGCGTGCGGATGTCTTCGGCAAAGCGCTGCGCCTCGTAGACGACGCCGGCCTGGGGCTCGACCGCGAACGAGGCGCCGTCAAAGACGATCTGGTCGTGCCCGCCGATCTGGTTCACATACAGGATGGGCAGCGCGTTGTGCCGGCTGGCGGCGCTGAAGATCTGGTGGCGCTGCTCGCGCTTGCCGATCTCGGACGGGCTGGCGTTGATGGAGACGACCAGATCCGGCGCCGCATCGCGCATGCGCTCGAAGGGGTTGATGGCGTAGTCCAGGCCGCCGTCGTTCCAGCCGTCTTCGCAGATCAGGAAGCCGACCTGCGCCTCGCGTATGCGCAGCACCTTGGCCACGTCCGGCCCGGGCTCGAAGTGCCGGCGCTCATCGAAGATGTTGTAGGTGGGCAGCAACTGCTTGGCGTATTCGAGCCGCACCTCGCCGTCCTTGACCACGCGCAGCATGTTGCGCAACTTGTGGCCCGGCCCGCTGTGGCGCGCGGGCAGGCCAATCACCCAGTGCAGCCGGGGCATTTGCCGGGAGGCCTGCAGCAGTTCCTGGAAGGCGGCATCCACGCGCTCCATGAAGCCGTCTTCCTCCAGCAGGTCGGCGGGGTAGTAGGCCGTCAGCGCCAGCTCGGAGAACACCACCAGGTCGGACTGCTCGACCCAGGCCTGGCGCGCGGCGGCAATCATCTTGGCGACATTGCCCGTAAGGTCGCCGATGGTGAGGTTCAGTTGGGCAAGGGTTATTTTCAACATGGCGGTCTTTAGGCTGGGGACTGGAACACCTGGCGCAGATAGGCCAGAAAGGTCTGGTCATCGCACAAGGTCTTGCCGGGGCTGTCGGACAGCTTGGCTACCGATTGGCCGTTGCAGCCGGTGAGCTTCATGACGATGTTGATCGGCGCAAGGCTAACGTCGTTGGTGAGGTTGGTGCCAATGCCAAAACCGGTCTGGGTACGGTCGGCAAAGTTGCGGTAGAGCTTGATGGCCGTGGGCAGGTCCAGGCCGTCGGAGAACACCAGGCGCTTGTTGTGCGCGTCTATGCGCAGCCTGGTGTAGTGCGCCAGGGCCTTTTCGCCCCAGATAAATGGATCGCCCGAGTCGTGCCGCAACCCGTCGAACAGCTTGGCAAAGTAAAGGTCGAAGTCGGCCAGGAAAGCGTCCATGCCGACCACGTCGGTCAGGGCCACGCCCAGGTCACCGCGGTACTCCTGCACCCAGTCCTCCAGTGCCGCGCGTTGGAAATCACGCAGCCGCACACCCAGGGCCTGGTAGGTCTGCAGGTATTCGTGGGCCATGGTGCCGATGGGCACCAGGTCCAGCTCCTGGGCCAGCAGCACGTTGGAGGTGCCCTTGAAATACTGCGGCACTTCGCGCTTGAGCGTGCTGACCACCTCACGCTGCCAGTCGCGGGAGAAGCGGCGCCGCACGCCGAAGTCAAAGAACTCGAACGGGTGCTTGGCCACAGGCTCTTGCGCGAAATCCCGCAGCAACTGCACCTTGCCCTGCAGGCGCTGGCGGCCTTCGGCCAGTGCCGCGTTCTGGTCGAAGCGGCGGAAGTACAGCTCGTTGACGATGGCCAGCACGAAGATCTCGAAACCCATGGTGTGCACCTGCGGGCCAAGCGCCTTGATCCTCAGCACCGGGCCTTCCACCGTGGCGCTGATGAATTCCCGCTGGAAGCTGAAGATGCGCAGGAAGTCGACAAAGTCGCTCTTGATGTAGCGCAGGCCGCGCAGATAGGCCAGCTCTGCCGGCTGGAAGCGCAGGCTGCAAAGATGGTCGAGCTGCTGGTTCACGTCGTCCAGCAAATCCGCCAGCGGGTAGGTGGGCTGGTTGCGGCAGACAAAGCTGTACTCCGCATCGGTCTGCGGATGCCGGTGCAGCATGGTCTGCCACATCGTGAATTTGTAGAGGTCGGTGTCCAGCAGGCTTTGGATGATGGCTTGCATAAGGGGCTCCTAAGCTTGCAATTGGGGCAGGAAGTCGACGCTGGTGGTGAGCACCACGCCTTGCCGGCGCATGTCGTCCAGAAAGGCCTGGTGCTGCGCCTCAAAGCCGCCGACCGGGCTCATGCAGTCAGTCAATAGCACCACCTTGCCGGGTCGGCCCGAAGGCAGGTTTTGCACGATGTGCTCGGTGGTCGCCTTCACGCAGTGGCTGCTGGCCTCGCCGGCGATCACGATCAGGTCGGCTTGGTCCAGCGTGGCGATGAGGCCGGTGTTGAGCTGGGTGGCGGGGTCTTCGGCATCCGGCACCTCGGCCTGCATGGCGCTGTAGTGCTCGGTCCAGGGGTTGCTGCCCTTGCTGATCTTTTGCACCAGGCCCAGCGTGCTGTCTTCCCAGCGGTTGTAGGCGGCCTTGACGGCGCTGTGCACGTTGTGGCCCCAACTGCCGATCTCGCAGTGCACCGGCCAGACCATCAGGGTGTAGCGCCCGCGCTGCTCCAGCGCGTCGAGGTAGGCCAGTGCCCGCGGCAAGGCCGAAGGCGCGCGCGGAGCGTAGTCGCCAGCACGCACCTGGGCGGCGGTGATGGAGGTAAAGGGCGCTACATCGGCACCGCTGCCGGTCTGCCAGAACGTGGGGTGGGCGATGTCATAGCGGTGGTGCGAATCCAGCGTGATTGCGATGCGGGTGAGGCCGCCCGCGCCCGCATCGATCAGCCGGGCCAGGCGCAGCATGTCGGCATGCGCGCCGGCCACGGGCAGGGCGGGTGCCAGCGGCTGGCCGGTACGGCCATCGGTAGGGCACCAGTCGGCGGGCAGATCGCAAAAATCGTTCTGCGGATCGATGATGAGAAGCTGGATGCTGGGTGTCATGCGGTCCTCTGTCACTGCTAGGGTTGTACTGTGCAACTCAATTGGGTTGCATAGTACAACTCATGGGGTTAAAGTCAAGGCCTGCCATGAAAAAGACTACGCCTAGCCCTTCAGAGAAACTGGATTTTGAGCGCCCACTGGTCACTGTGGACCTTGTGATCTTTTCCATAGTGGATGGGGGCTTGAGCGTGCTGCTGGTGCGCCGGCCGCAGGATTTGCAAGAGCCATTCCCCGGACGCTGGGCTTTGCCGGGCGGCTTTGTGGATGTGGCGCAGGACCACTCCCTGCTGGATTGTGCGATGCGCAAGTTGAAGGACAAGACCGGTGTGGCCGCGCCCTATCTGGAGCAACTGGGAAGCTGGGGCGGTGCGGGCCGGGACCCGCGGGGCTGGTCTGCCACGCATGCCTACTTTGCCCTGGTCCATGAGCCGGCCGGCACGGCACCGTCGCAATGGCTGGCGGTGGATGAGGCGCTGCGCAAGCGGCTGGCGTTTGACCATGCACAGATCCTGGAGGCCGCATTGGCGCGGCTGCGCGGCAAGGTGGAGTACACATCGCTGCCGGCGTTCTTGCTGGCTGAGCCCTTTACTCTGCCGCAGTTGCAGCAGACCTACGAGGTGGTGCTGGGGCGGCCCATGGACAAAAGCGCTTTCAGAAAACGCATGCTCGACGCCCAGTTTCTTGAAGAGGCCGGCATGGTCGACGGCCAGCAGGGCCGCGCCGCCATGGGCTACCGCATCAAGGACCGGACGCGGGCGGCGACTTTCCCCCGCATGTTCCGGGCGAGCGAGTAGGCTTTCCGCAATCCCTGTCTGTCCCGCCACATGACGCCATCCCCCGACACCCATGCGCCGCAGCGCTTTCGCCTGTTTCGTCCCGCCGGGCGCACGCTGCGCCTGTGGCTATTGGCGGTGGTTGTGGGCGCGCTGGCGGCGGCTGCCACGGTGCTGTTTCGCTGGCTGGCGCGCGGGGTGGAGTGGCTGGCCACCGGGCACACCGGCGGCCTGGTGGATGCGGCCATGTCGCTGGCGCCCTGGCAGCGGGTGTTGGTGGGGGCGGTGGGCGGCTTGCTGGCCGGTGCAGTGCTGGCGCGCGGCCGGGCGTGGGCGCGGCGCGGGCCGGCGGGCGATGTGCATCTGGACTACATCGACGCGGCGCGCCAGGGCCGCGTTGACCTGAACAACCGCAGCACGCTGGCACGCAGCCTGTCGGCGCTGCTGTCGGTGGGCACCGGCGCCTCCATTGGCCGCGAAGGGCCGATGGTGCAGCTGGCCGCCTGGTTTGCCGCCACGCTGGCGCGCCGGCTGCCGCTGTCGGCTGACGAGCGCAAGGCGCTGCTGGTCTGTGGCATTGCGGCGGGCATTGGCTCGGCCTACCACGCGCCGGTGGCGGGCGTGGTGTTTGTGCTGGAGCTGGCGCTGGGCTTTCTGGTGCCCTATGCGGTGGCGCCGGTGCTGATTGCTTCGGCCACCTCGAACGCGCTGATCTACTGGCTGGTCGAGCCTTTGCCGCTCTACACCGTGCCACAACTGGACCTGCTGCCGACCAGCCTGGGCGCCGCGCTGGTGGCCGGCCTGGTGTTTGGCGGCATCGGCTGGGCCTTGCTGGTGCTGCTGGAGCGGGCCCGTGCCGTGTTTGGCCGCATCGCCTCGCCGGTGTGGCGCCTTGGGTTGGGCGGCCTGCTGGTGGGGCTGTTGTCGGCGGTGGTGCCGCAGGTCTGGGGCAATGGCTACAGCGTGGTGTCTGGCGTGCTGCAGGGGCACCTGCTGTGGCAGATGCTGGCGCTGGTACTGGCCGCCAAGGTGCTGGCGACGGCGCTTAGCTCGGGCAGCGGCGCCATCGGCGGCGTCTTCACGCCTTCGCTGCTGGTGGGCGCTGCATCAGGCAGCGTGCTGGCGCAGGTGGCGCTGCTGTGGCTGCCGGCGGCCTGGGTGGGCGATCCGCGCGTACTGGCCGTGATCGGCATGTCGGCCGTGCTGGCCGCGGTCACGCACGCGCCGCTGATGGCCATCGTCATGGTGCTGGAGATGACGCACCAGTTCCAGCTCACCCTGCCCACCATGCTGGCCTGCGGCGTGGCCTATGCGGTGAGCACGCAGTTTGGTGCGCGGCCCTTGTATGGCAACCCGATCGAGGCGCACCGGTAGGTGCGGCTGCATATTTAAAATATTGATGAAATATGCCTCTAGCCCTTGTGCCACCTGGGCTATTAGCTATCTATTTGATAGTTTTGCGCTGCCAGCCAGACAGTTCAGCAGCTGATCCAGCGCCTTCTCGTATTGCATCTGGCCAGCGCAGGCCAGGGCCAGGCCGCTGCCATGGGCATGGTCCACCAGGATGTCGCGCCACAGAGCGGGCTCGGCCGTGATCCCCGCCAGCAGGCTGGTGAGGCGCTCGGTGATCTGGCGGGTCACGCCGGCAAAGGCGTTGGGGGCGGCAAAGATCGCGAGCGTCAATTGCGGGTGCTGGCCCACGGTGTGGTGATAGCGGGCCAGCAGCGCCCGGATATCTGCCCGGGCATCCGCCTGCGGCGCCAATCCCTCCAGCACCTCGGCATAGACCCGATCCGACAGCATGCGCAGCAAGCCCTCGTGATCGCCCACGTGGTGGTACAGGCTCATCGGTGAAGTACCCAGCCGGCTGGCCAGGGCGCGCATCGTCAGGCCTTGGCCGCCGCCTTCGTTCAGCAGCACTAGCGCGGCGCTCAGAATGTCTTCAAGCGCCAGCCCCTGGCCTTGGGCTGGCCGCCCACGCGGGCGGCTCATGGGGCCAGCCTGTAGCGGGACTGCACCAGGCCCGAGGGGAAGCTGTGGCTGGATAGCAGTTGCAGATCGACGTCATGCGGCAGCGCCCCGAAAAGCGGCCGGCCCGACCCGATCAGCACCGGGACAGTTGTGATCACCATGTCGGCCACCAACCCATCGCGAAGGAAGGACTGCACCAGTTGCCCTCCATCGACATAGACCTGGCGCACGCCCTGCGCGGCCAGCTCCTGCATCGCCTCCTTGGGCGCGCGGCTGGAAAAGCGCAGCTTGCCCTGCAGCGCCTCGGGCACCGGCGCGTTGGCCAGTTGCTTTGACAGCACCAGCACCGGCCGGTCATAAGGCCATGCGCCGAAGCCCAGCACCTTCTCGTAGGTGCCCCGGCCCATCACGATCATGTCCTTGTCGGCGATGAAGGTGGCATAGCCGTGCTCCTCGGCCGGGTCATCGCGCTGCAGAAGGCAGTCGATGCCGCCATCCGCCCGGGCGATGAAGCCATCCAGGCTGGTGGCGATGAATACATGTGCGGTGGTCATGGGGAGCCCGTAATCTCATAATTCATACGGTGTATATTATTTGGCTATGAACCGACCGCAAAGCGAATCGGCCCGCATTCTTCAGGGCTACTTCGATGAGGTTGACCCATATCTCCAGCAGCAGGACCCCATGAACGTCGAAATCAGAAACGAGACAAGCGCCGACGTGGATGCCATTGACGCAGTGACCACCGCTGCATTTCTGGCAGCGCCCCACACCGCCCATACCGAGCAGTTCATCGTCAAGGCGCTGCGCAAGGCCGGCAAATTGACGCTGTCGCTAGTGGCCGAGGTTGATGGGCAGGTAGTCGGCCACGTGGCCGTATCACCGGTGTCCATCTCGGATGGGGCTTCGGGCTGGCATGGCCTGGGGCCGATCTCGGTAGTGCCCGCCTATCAAGGCGGGGGAGTCGGTTCACGCCTTATGCGCGAGGCATTGCGTGCGCTGCGTGAAAGCGGAGCGGCCGGTTGCGTCGTGCTTGGCGAACCAGGCTATTACGGCCGCTTCGGCTTCCGGGCAGAGCCCGGGCTTGTGCTGGCAGATGTCCCGCCTGAGTACTTCCAGGCTGTGTCTTTTGGCTCAGGCATGCCGCACGGCGAGGTGTTGTATGACGATGCATTCAACGCGCAGGGCTGAATCAAGAGCCTGGAGGCCGAGGGGGTCAGCATCGAGTCGGTATTTCTCGAATCGACCGAGCAGGGCGACTTCCTCATCTACTACATGCGCGCAGCCTCCATCGAGGCGGCCCAGCGGGTTGCCCTGGCATCCATCAGCGAGATTGACCGGTACCACCAGGCATTCAAGCGTGAGACCTGGGCGGGTGTTGAGCAGCTTGAACTGTTGGTGGACCTTCGGCGGGGTTGAGGCTGTGGCGCCAGTCGGCCGGCGTCGAACATTTGCTCAGTTTCCGTCGTCGTCTGCTGGTGAGAGGGCATTGCTGCTCAAGCAGGCCTTTCTGGGGAGCTTCTGCTGACAGGCGGAGCTAAAGCTTGATCCCCGCCCCTTTGACGGTCGGCCCCAAGGTGTCCACCTGATCCTTGACGAAGTCGTTGAACATTGCAGCGGTTTCGGGTTTGGCCACGATGCCCAGTTCAGTCAGTTTCCTCTGAATTTCCGGCATCACGAGGACCTCGTTGCACGCCATGTTCAGCCGCGTCAGGACGTCCGCAGGCAGCTTGGCAGGTCCCGACAAGCCGAAAAAGTTCTCGAGCACCAACTTCGGTTGCCTCAGTTCCACGATGGTCGGAACATCGGGCATCAGGGGTGAGCGCTGTGTGCTGGTGACGGCCAGCGGCACCAGCTGGCCGCTCTTGAAGAAGGGGACATAGGACGTGATCACGTCGATGCCCATGGGAATGGTGTTGGCGATCAGGTCGGTGGTCATGGGGGCGCCACCGCGGTACGGCACATGCACCATGTTGATCCCCGTCGTCTTCTTGAGCAATTCGCCGTGGATGTGCCCGATTGAGCCGGGGCCGCCAGACCCGAAATCCATGTGCCCCTCCTTGCGTGCGGACGCCTCGAACTCGGCGTATGTCTTGATGCCCGACGGCTGGCTGGCCATGATGACGAGCGGTGCAGCGCCCAGGTACGCGATGTGGCTGAAGCCGGCCACCGGGTCGTACGGCTGCTTCTCCAGTGTGAACGGGCCGAGTGCGATGGGTGTAGTGTTCGACAGCATCAACGTGTAGCCGTCGGGCACGGCCGAGACGACTTGCGCGCCGCCGATGGTGCCGCCTGCGCCGGGCTTGTTGTCGACCACCACAGGCTGGCCCAGCTTCTTCGTCAGTTGCTCAGCCATCAGGCGGGCAAGCACATCGCTGGAGCCCCCGGGAGGGAATGTGACGATGATCTTGATGGCCTTGTCAGGCCATTGGGCGAATGCCGGAAGAGCCGCAGCGGCGGCGCCAGCGGCAAGGAGCTGCAGCGCAGCGCGCCGGGTAGAGCGGAAGTGGGGCATGGCATCCTCAACGGCAATATGGGGTGACTCCGCGTAGCAGGAAACGAGCCCGGTGAGATTGCCATCCGTATGCCCGGAGGGCCCATCGTCGATGGACCGGACTTTGCTTCTGTGCTTGCAGGATTTTCAATAGCTATCGACTTGGAGAGGTCCACCATGTCCGCATCACCGATGGGCGCGCCAGTGCGGCTGCGCTTCATACTGAACACCTTCTATTCGGGGCCGCAGGCCTGGTTTTTTCTGGCCGACGATCGCGGCTATTTCCGCGAGGAAGGCCTGGAGGTCGAGTTCACGGAGGGGGACACGTTGGCGAACGCGGTTCCCAAGCTGATGGCGGGCGCCTACGACGTGGGCTACGGGGATATGAATGCCCTCGTCGAGTGGGCCGCGGCCCACCCCGCAGAGGCGCCGGTAGGCGTGTTTGCGATGCACAACCGCTCGCCTTACACCATCGCGGTGCCCGCTGCCGGCACAAGCCTTTGCCCGGCGGATCTGGTGGGCTTGTCGCTGGTCACTCACCCGAACGACGCGGCCTGGCGCATGTTTCCCGAGTTTTGTGCGGCGTGCGGCATCGATGCGTCCCGTGTGAAGATCGAGGTGTCAGACCTGCCGCATCGTGAGCTCGTGCCGCTGATGCTTGAGGGGCGCTGGGACGGTCTGTTCGGCTTCGTCAACACGATCCGGGCGCAGACGATCGAAGCCGGCCTTGACCCTGACACCGCGTTGCGCCATTTCGAGTGGCAGCACCACGTCCCTTCGCTGTACGGCGCCGCCGTGATGGTGACGCCGACCTTGCTGCGCAACCATCCATCAGTCGTCGCGGGACTGGTGCGGGCGGTGAACCGCGGCGTGGTGGATGCCGTTGCCGACATCGAAGCTGCCGTGGACGCTGTGGTCAGGCGAAACCCCTCGATCGACCGCGTTGCCAACCGTGAGCGGCTTGCAGGAACGCTCGCGCTTGAGATGGCCCATACAGAAGGCTCGGTGCGGGGAATCGGAGCAGTGGACATGGCGCGCCTTGCGCAGACCATCGATCTGATGGCTCGCGCCAAAGCGCTTGCCTTCCTTCCCAGCCCGGCAAGCCTGTTCGACGATCGTTTTCTGCCTCCGCCCTCGGAACGTGTGCGTTCTCTGGCGCTCGCACGGTGACGCTGGCGGGTCCAGGTGCAGGCGGCCTATGCCTTGCGCCGCACGTCGATGGCTTCGCACACATCTCGCATCACACCTGACGCGACACTAGTGTCCCGGGTTAGTCTTACTGTGTCATAAATGAAATAATGCGATCCTCTAGTCTTCGCACCGGAGGATTGATGAATGCAGTCGAGCGCTTCGATAGCTACCTGGAGCACCTGAGCGCAGGCTTGGGTCACACGGATCGGCACGCAGGCCTTCGTGGGTACTGCACGGGCCTGATGCTTCCCTTGTCGCGCAAGAGCGTAGAGCCCATGGCCGCGCGGGTGGATCCGACGCATGCCAGCGCGCGGCACCAAGCACTGCACCACTTCGTGGCCAAGGCCGACTGGTCTGACACGCAGATGCTGCGGCGGGTGTGCCAGTGGGTGATGCCCAGGATGGACTTCAGTCAGGGTGGCTGGTGGATCATCGACGACACCGGGTTCCCGAAGAAGGGTCGCCACTCGGTCGGGGTCACTCGTCAGTACTGCGGGATGCTGGGCAAACAGGACAACTGCCAAGTGGCCGTGAGCATCTCGCTTGCAAGCAAACAGGGCAGCCTGCCCGTGGCTTGGCAGCTGTACCTGCCCGAGGACTGGGCGGCAGATGTTGAACGCCGCGCCAAGGCTGGCGTTCCCGAGGAGGTTCGTTTCGCCACGAAGACGCAGATCGCGCTGCAGCAATTGCGCACGTTGCTGGACGAAGGTGCACCCCGCCACTGCGTGCTGGCCGATGCTGGCTACGGCGTGGACAACGCTTTTCGTCAGGCACTCAGCGATATGGGCTTGCTCTATGCGGTAGGTATCACATCTGCCGTCGTGGTCTGGCCGCCTGGCGTTCAGCCGCTGCCACCCAAGCCTTACAGCGGCATGGGCCGGCCGCCAGTGATGCCCAGGCGAACGGCAGCGCTACAGCCCATGAGCGTCAAGGCATTGGCGCAGTCCCTGCCAAGCCGAGCGTTCCAGGACATCAGTTGGCGCGAGGGAACCAACGACACATTGAACGGCCGCTTTGCGGCCGTGCGAGTGCGCCACGCCGGCGGCAATACGGGCAAGGCACGCCTGCGTCCCGAGCAGTGGCTGCTCATCGAGTGGCCAGCAAGCGACGTTGAGCCGAGCAAGTACTTCCTGTCCACAATGCCAGAAGACACGCCGATCAACGACTTGGTCGACGTTGCCCATCAGCGTTGGCGCATCGAGCGCGACTACCAGGATCTGAAGCAGGACTTCGGTCTCGGCCACTATGAGGGCCGAGGGTGGCGGGGGTTTCACCACCATGCCGCCTTGAGCATCGCGGCCTACGGGTTCCTCATGGCTGAACGCCTCGTCGCCGACAAGTCTGTCGGCGGTAAAAAAAACTTCATCGAACGCCAAGTGCCTGCCCTTCCCGAGGATTACGTCCCCCGCGGCAGTCCTGCGCGCGCAGCGCCACGTGCCGACGTCGATCACTACACTGCGCCATCGACTGAGCTATCAGCTGATCGCTCGTCTCGGCCAGTGCCCCTGCTGCGGAAGGGCAAGCGCAAAGCTACTCTTGTGACACAGTAAGATTAGAAGTTCATTGAACTATCGCGGCTAGGATCGCTCATTCGAGTGGTGTGCAGACACGACGAGGTGACGATGAGAGGCAGACCGAAGAGCGAACTGGTGCTCAGCGAGGCGGAGCGCGCACAACTCACGGCATGGACCCTGCGGCGCAAGACAGCGCAGGCTCTTGCTTTGCGAGCGCGCATCGTGCTGGGCTGCGCCGAGGGGATGGAGAACAAGGCGGTAGCCGCTCGCCAGCGGGTCACGCCCCAGACGGTTTCCAAGTGGCGAGCGCGCTTCGTTGAGCAGCGCCTGGAGGGGCTGCTGGATGCGCCCCGCACCGGCGCACCGCGTAGCATCGATGACGCACGTGTCGATGCGGTGATCGCTCGCACGCTAGAGTCAATTCCCGAAGGGGCCACGCACTGGAGCACGCGCACCATGGCGAGCGCTGCCGGGTTGTCACAGACGGCCGTCTCGCGCATCTGGCGCGCTTTCGGATTGCAACCCCATCGCCAGGAGACGTTCAAGCTCTCCAGCGACCCGCTATTCGTGGAGAAGGTGCGCGACATCGTGGGCCTGTACCTGGACCCGCCCCTCAAGGCCATGGTCCTGTGCGTGGACGAGAAGAGCCAGATCCAGGCGCTGGACCGCACCCAGCCGGTGCTGCCGTTGGCCTCAGGCATTCCTGAGCGCAGAACGCACGACTACATGCGCCATGGCACCACGACCTTGTTTGCGGCCCTGGACATTGCGACCGGCGAAGTTATAGGCGATTTGCACCGGCGTCACCGCAGCAGCGAATTCCTGCAGTTCCTGCGCACCGTGGAGGCCAACGTCCCCAGCGGGCTGGACGTGCACCTCGTGATGGACAACTACGGCACGCACAAGACGCAGACGATTCGCAACTGGTTTGCGCGTCATCCGAGGTTCCATGTGCACTTCACGCCCACCTCGGCATCCTGGCTCAATCAGGTTGAGCGCTGGTTCGCAACGCTCACCGAGAAGTGCATCCGCCGCGGCACCCATCGATCGACGCGCCAGCTCGAGCAGGCGATCAAGCAGTACCTGGACATCCACAACGCGGACCCCAAGCCCTTCCACTGGACCAAGTCCGCTGATGACATCCTCGCCAGCATCGAGCGATTTTGCTTGCGAACTTCTAACTCAGGACACTAGAACCCAATGAACGTCGAAATTGGGAGCTAGGCCAATTGCCAACTAACATGGGTCGCCATGGACTCCGTCGACACACCCGTATGCGCTCGCGTGCGCTTGCGCGCCGACTCTCTGGCGCGAGTACGCGAATGGGCGGCCCATCTTGCGGCCCATCGCGATCAGGCTCTCAAGAGCCTGGAGGTCGAGGGTGTCAGCATAGAGTCGGTATTTCTCGAATCGACCGAGCAGGGCGACTTCCTCATCTATTACATGCGCGCAGCCTCCATCGAGACGGCCCAGCGGGTTGCCCTGGCATCCATCAGCGAGATTGACCGGTACCACCGGGCATTCAAGCGTGAGACCTGGGCGGGTGTTGAGAAGCTTGAACTGCTGGTGGACCTTCGGCGGGGTTGAGGTGGTGACGGTAGTTGGCTACGAGTAAGCCTCCACCATGAGCACGCAATTGCGAATTGGAATTGCCTTGGGGCTTGTTACCGCCGCATTGGTTGGCGCGAGCGTTTGGCTTGTGCGCGAAGTGTCCATAGACAAATGCTTGGACCGTGGCGGCGCTTGGGACTACGAACAGATGCATTGCGTCGTTGCGTTGAAGTCGAAAAATTTCGGCGCTGATGAAAGCGATCAATCCGCTCATCGAGAACCCGAGGCTTCCGGGCCTAGCGTGTCAGCCTAAGCCCGGCCCTTGGCAGTAAGCCACCAGCGCCTCAATCTCCGAAGCCTTGCTGAACACCGCGTCTGCGCCTGGCACTGCCTTAAGTAGCCGAACCCCTCTCAGGCAGCAGCGCCTCCAAAACGAAACGTGTCGGTCCGCTGGCGCCCCGGTCGCTGACCGCGAGACCCAACTGCCGCCATAGAGTCGGGCTGAGCGGGCGCACGGCGATGCGGGGATCACGCTCGGGCTCGTGCGATTCCTCTGGCAGCAAGGCCGCGCCGTAGCCCGCGGCGACCAGTGTTTTGATCGCATCGTTGTAGTTGAGCTCGATGCGCGGGCGGCAATGCACGCCCGCTGCAGAGAACCATTCCGCGGTCTGCCGGTAGAGACGTGTGGAGGAGTCGTTCATGATCAGCGGGCGCTGGGCCAGCCACCGCGGAGTCAGCCGCCTGGGGGCTTTCCAGGCCGCCGGCAGAAAGGCGACGACAGCCTCGCGCCGCAGGGGCGTGACATGAACGCCGCGTACGGGCGCCTGCGGCAGCGCCACCACTGCCAGGTCCAGGCTTCCTGCGGCGAGCCGGGCCATGCTGTCGTTGGAGGTCAGCACCTGCACGTTCACGTCGATGCCGGGATGCTTGCGGGCAAGACGTTCGAGCGCGGGCGGCAGCAGATGTGCAATGGCGCCCGTCGAGGCACCCACCCGCACGCGGCCTGTTTGGCCGGCGAGCTGACGTCGAACGTCTTCCACTGCGTCGTCCGCGTCTGCCAGCAGCCTGCGGGCGCGCGCGATGAACTGCTCCCCCAAGGCGGTCGCCTGCGCGGGCCCCCGACCGCGCACGAGCAACTGGCCACCCAGGCGCGACTCCAGTTCTGCGATCTGAACGGTGACGGTGGGAGCGGCCAGGTGAAGGGCGCGCGCGGCATTGGCCAGGGACCCAAGGTCGGCAATGGCGACAAGGGTGCGCAGATGGTCAAGGCTTAGTTCACGCATGCCGCTAATTTAACTTTTCTTAATCCTGGGTTCCATATATTTAGCTGGAGCTATCGAGGTCGTATCCCTAGGATTGCGCTCTATGGACCTCAATATCTTTATCGACGGCGACCAGGGCACCACCGGCCTTGACCTGCAGAACCGCCTGCGGGGCGGGGAATTCCGCATCCGCACACTGCCTGCAAACCTGCGCAAGGATGCGGTTGCCCGCCGGGCTGCGCTCAACGAGAGCGACATCGCCATCCTTTGCCTGCCCGATGCCGCCGCGCGCGACGCGGTGGCAATGATCGACAACCCTGCCGTGCGTGTCATAGACGCCAGCTCGGCCCACCGCACCAGCCCGGGCTGGGTCTACGGCCTGCCGGAACTCAATGCGCGGCAAGGCGAACGCATCGCCTCGGCACTGCGGGTTACCAATCCGGGCTGTTATCCCACCGCCGCGGTCGCCCTGCTGCGGCCGCTGACGGATGCGGGCCTGTTGCCCGCCGACTATCCGCTCGTCATCCACGCCGTCTCAGGCTATTCGGGCCAGGGCAGGGCGGGGGCAGAAGCGTATGAGGCTGGGGCTGCGGCACATTCGCTGAAGGTCTACGGCCTGGCACTCGAGCACAAGCACGTGCCGGAGATCGAGACCTACGCCGGCTTGGCGCAGCGGCCCCTCTTCGTGCCAGCCTACGGTAGCTACCGGCAGGGCATCGTGCTCACCATTGGGCTGCACGCGAGGATGCTTCCCGCCTATGCTTCTGGCGCGCGCATCCACGAATGCCTTGCGGAGCGGTACCGCGATGCGGCGCATGTGCGTGTGCTGCCGATGTCTTGCGACGCGCCCATGACCGAGCTGGACCCGCAAGTCCACAACGGCTCGAACGACATGAGTCTGGCCGTTGCATGCAATGAACGCACAGGCCAGATCGTCTTGAGCGCGGTTCTCGATAATCTGGGCAAGGGGGCGGCGGGTGCGGCTGTGCAGAACCTGCGCTTGATGGCGGGGGCTTTGTAGCTCGGGTTGTGAGTTTGAAGCGTTGGCGGGGAGAGGGCACTTTTTGAAAGTTGAGGCCCAAGCTTGGCGCGGTGAGCTTTCGCTTTCGGCCACAAGCAGCCCTTCGTTTCGTTGCCACAATTCGCCATATGCAAACCATACAGTCCCTTCCGGCAAGGTGAGCGGCGCCAATGTCGAACGCTTCGTATCTCAAGAGGCATCGACTCCCCTGCGGCCTAGTGTCGCGTCAAGCATGATCTGCCGGCGTGCACTTGCCCTCACCGCGCATCGCCGCGTTGCAGTCCTTGCCCAGGCTTCAGCCTGGGCTGCGGCCTACGCCTTGCGCTGCACGCCGATGGCTTCGCGCACTCCCGTCACATCACACTTGACGCGACACTAGTTTGAAAATCCCGAGCGGAAACTTTGGGGTGTGATGGAGGCCAATGTGGCTGGATCAGCTGTGGCTTATTGAATCACAAGGAAAACAACATGCTGTTAACTGATATCGCCGTCGAGCACACGCTGGCGTCCCAAAAGGGAGGACTTCGTGGGACGTTTTTTGTGCATCCCTTTACGAACACACAACGAGATAGCCTTGGTAAATTTGAGATCGTTCGTAGCATCCGCGAGCCAGGGGTTAAAGAAGTGAAATTCTCGACATTCGTGTCGTTTCAGCATTTGGCGGAGTTGTACGCGAAAGGTGTACTCGACGAATTCGGGTTTTCCGTTCGCATGTGTCCTGCTGATGGCAAGTACCCCACCACGAATCCCCTAAAAAAAATACTCCCAACCAGCATCAGGCCTGGCTCACAGTTCGACTTGGCGGTTCAAGGCGTAGATGTTTCAAAACCAGCTAGCCGCGAATTGAGAACAGCCTTGCTTCGCACTAACATAAAGCTCTAAGGGGACCTGTGAAGCCGTCTGTTACCCATGTCGAAATCATCGCCACTTTCAAGCGGGCGGAGTCAGATGCTGCTCACAAGTTCGAATTGATCAAAGCTGCTGCGAAAAAGGGACCCAAGGCCATCCAAGCAGCCGTTGACGCAGCTGCAAAGGCGGCAAAACGCAGGGACTCGTACGCAAAGAAGCTGGATGCCTTGGGTGTGAGTCTCAAGGATTGAGTAGTAATCCGCCTATTTTCAACACCGGTTATTGCCGACTATCGTGGTGTGCCGTGTTTGGCGCAGCTTTGGCGGCTTTGGCGCTCAGCGTTGCCTGTTCCTTCTGGGCCGGATGCACTGCAGGCCTGAAGCCCAATGCCGGCGTTGGTCACGACAAAAGGCAATGGTCTCCGGCATCTCTCGGACTGCCTCGCAACCAAGCCTCGCGGCGCCCCCGGCGCTGATGCAAGGGATTCCCTCGGAATAAGAGAAGCTCCCGGCTCCCCCGAGCATCAGGTCGCGCCCGTCGCCCCCAGCCCCTGGCAGTACCCCACCAGCGCCTCAATCTCCGAAGCCTTGTCAAACACCGCATCCGCCCCCAGCGCCACGCAGCGCGCGCGGGCGTCGTCGGAGACCAGGTTGCTGAGCACCACCACTTTTTGTTCCGGCAGGCGGGTGGCGCACCACTGCAGAGCGGCAAAGCCGCTGCCTTGGCGCAGTTGCAGGTCGACGATGGCCAGGTCCCAGTCGCGGTCGTGGCTGGAGAGCCAGTGGGTGACGCCCAGCTCGTTGTCGCCAAAGCCCACGATCTCTACCGGCAGGGCTTGCCGCAGCAGCGCGGTGAGGGCGTCGCGCGCTTCTTCGTCGTCTTCGATCAGGTAGATTTTGAGCGTCATGGAGGTGCCGCTGTGCCGGCCTTTGGGGGCGTTGCAGGCGGCAAGGGGCGGGTGGGGAGCGGTCCATTGTGACCGTTACCCATGGCGCATGAATCCAAAGACACAGATGGCCGCGGAGCAGGCCATGCCAAGACATCCGCGGAACCGGCTTCGCCGGGCCGCTGGATGTGTCCCCTTTAGGGGGTTGACGAAGACGCGAAGCGCGTAGCCTGGGGGTTACTCATCCACCGATGCGCTCCAGCGCTCGCCCCAGTCATGGCTGCGCTCGATCTCGCGGCGGTTGCGCTTGGTGGGGCGGCCCTGGGTGAGGGTGTCTGCGGGTTCGGGGGCCAGGCGGCGCTGTTCGGCGGCTTGCTCGCGGGCCTGCAGGCTGTCGGGCGTTTCCTCGTAGAGCTGCTGGGCGACAGTGGCGGAGCCGCGCAGGGCGCTGAGGGCGCGGACGACGACGGTGCGCTGCAGCGGGCCTTGGCGCACGGCGATGGTGTCGCCGGGGCGCACGTCGCGCGAAGGCTTGGCGGATGCGCCGTTGACCTGCACGCGGCCCTTGCCGATTTCTTCAACGGCCAGGCCGCGGGTTTTGTAGAAGCGGGCGCTCCAGAGCCATTTGTCCAGGCGCAGCGTGTCGGGTGGATTCATCGAGGGGGATTTTCCCTCAGGCGGGCGCTGGCCGTGTCAGCCAAGCGCCGGCGTGTCGGTCGGCGGCAGGCCTACGCCGGCCAGCGGCAGGCGCACGCAGGCGTCTACGCCGGTGACGGTGGAATGTTGCTCGCGGTTCTCCAGCGTGATGCTGCCGCCCAGCACGCGCACGATCTCGTGGCAGATCGCCAGGCCCAGGCCGGAGCCGCCGGGCGCCATGCCGGCAAAGGGCTGGAACAGGCGGTCTTGCAGCTCGGGCGGCAGGCCGGGGCCGTTGTCGGCGATGGTGAGGGCGGCGGTGCGGCCATCGGCCACCACGCTCACGGCCAGTGGTGCGCCCGGTGGGCTGTGGCGGATGGCGTTGTGCAGCAGGTTGCGCACCAGCTCGCGCAGCATCCAGTCGTGCGCGCGCACCGGCGCGGGCACGGTGGCGATGGAGAAATCCAGGTCTTTCTCGGCCAGCAATGGCGACAGCTCCAGCGCCATGTCGCGCGCGATGTCGGACAGGTCCAGCACCGGCGCGGCGTCTTCGGGGTGCGATTGCTCGACCTTGGCCAGCGACAGCATCTGGTTGGCCAGGGCGGTGGCGCGGTCTACCGTGGTGTGGATCTCTTGCAGCGCCTGCAGTGGCGGCATGTCGCCGCGCAGGGCCGATTGGGTCTGCACCTTGAGCACGGCCAGCGGCGTGCGCAGCTGGTGGGCGGCGTCGCGCATGAAGCGGCGCTGGTGCTCCAGCAGCAGGCGCAGCCGGGCCATGACGGCGTTGGTGGCGTCTACCAGGGGCAGTAGTTCGCGCGGGGCGTCTGGGGCGGCGATGGGCGTCAGTTCGCCTTCCGGGCGGGCCTGCAGCGTGGCGCTGAGGGCGCGCACTGGCTGCGTGGCGCGCTGCACCACCAGCAGCACCACCAGCGCAATCACCAGCACCAGGCCGGCCTGGCCCTGCAGTGTTTGGACCAGGATCTGGCGCGCCAGCGTGTGGCGCAGCTCGAGCGTTTCTGCCACCTGGATCACGGCCATGGCGCGGCCCTGGGCGCTGGCCACGGGTTGCAGCAGCACGGCCACGCGCACGTCGCGGCCACGAAAGTGATCGTCGTAGAAGGTGACCAGCGCCGCATAGGGCGGCCGGTCAGGGATGCGGCCACGCCAGAAGGGCAGCTCGTCAAAGCCCGAGACCAGGCGGCCCTGGTTGTCGGAGACGCGGTAGAACAAGCGGCTTTCGTTGTCGGCCTCGAAGGCTTCCTGGGCTGAATAGGGCACGGTGGCGCGCAGCACGGCCTGGTCGTCAAAGCCTTGCACGTCCAGCTCTTCGCTGATCGATTTGGCCGCCGCCAGCAGGGTGCGGTCATAGGCGGTGTGCACGGCGGCCAGCGCCTGGCGGTAGAGATTGGCGGTGTTGAAGGCGATCAGCGCCACCACCGGCAGCAGGATGCCCAGCAGCAGGCGCCGGCGCAGCGAACTGGGCCGGCCCCGGGCCATGTTCATGTGGCCGCCTTGAGCAGATAGCCCAGGCCGCGCAGCGTCATCAGCGTGGTGCCGGTGCCGGCCAGCTTTTTGCGCAGGCGGTAGACGACGACCTCGATGGCCTCGTACTGCACATCGGTTTCGCCGGGAAACACCAGCTCGAACAGGCGCTCTTTCGACACCGCATGGCCGGGCTGGGCCATCAATGTTTGCAGCAGGGCCAGCTCGCGCGGGGTGAGCTCCATGGGCTGGTCGCGGTGGTAGATGGCGCCGTCCAGCTTGTCGTGCCGCAGCGCGCCGACGGTGGCCACGCCGGCGTCCGGCAGCGGCTCTGCGCTGCCGGGGGCGGCGCGGCGGCGGGTGAGGGCGCGCACGCGGGCCTCCAGCTCGTCCAGGTCAAAGGGCTTGGGCAGGTAGTCGTCGGCGCCGGCGTTCAGGCCCATGACGCGGTCGCCCACGGTGCCGCGCGCGGTCAGCAGCAGCACGGGCGTATCCAGGCCGCGGCGGCGCGCGGCGGCCAGCACCTCCAGGCCGTCCATGCCGGGCAGGCTCAGGTCCAGCACCACGACGTCGGGCGGGGCGGCGGCCCAGTTGGCCAGGGCGGTGCGGCCGTCGGATTCCACCCGCACGGCCATGCCACGGCGGGAGAAGGTGCGCTCGAGGGTGCTGCGCAGGACGGTGTCGTCTTCCACGATCAGAACTTGCATGGGCGCCGACCATAGCACCGGGCATGGCACCGGCCATGGCGCCGGACCAAGGGCAGGGCTTTCCCTAGTGTCCAGGACAGCGGATTGACAGGCTGCCGGCGCATCATCTAGCCGCATTCTTCCAACAACCAGGAGACCTCCATGCGTCGCGCTACCTTCCTCAAGTCCATGGCCGCACTGACGGCAGCCGGCATGCTGCCGCTGGCCGCCCGCGCTGGCGGCAACTTCAAGATGATGCTGCCGGCCAATCCTGGCGGTGGCTGGGACACCACGGGCCGCGCGCTCGGCAAGGCGCTGCACGAGGCCAAGGTGGCCGATACCGTCACCTATGACAACAAGGGCGGCGCGGCCGGCGCCATCGGCCTGGCGCAGTTCGTCAACGGCAGCAAGGGCGACCCCAACGCGCTGATGGTGATGGGCGCCGTGATGCTGGGCGGCATCATCACCGGCAAGCCGCCGGTCAACCTGTCGCAGGCCACGCCCATCGCCCGCATCACCAGCGAATACAACGTGTTCGTGCTGCCGGCCAATTCGCCCTTCAAGACCATGGCCGACGTGGTGGCCCAGCTGAAGAAGGACCCGGGCAGCGTCAAGTGGGGCGGCGGCTCGCGCGGCTCCACCGAGCACATCGCTGCGGCCATGATCGCCCGCGCCGTGGGCGTGGACCCGGCCAAGATCAACTACGTTGCCTTCCGTGGCGGCGGCGAGGCCACGGCCGCCATCCTGGGTGGCAACGTCACCATCGGCGGCAGCGGCTTCAGCGAGTTTGCCGAGTACATCTCGGTTGGCAAGATGCATCCGGTGGCGGTCACCTCGGCCGAGCGCCTGCAGGGCGTTGATGTGCCCACGCTCAAGGAGCAGGGCATTGCCGTGGAGATCGGCAACTGGCGCGGCGTCTACGGCGCGCCCGGCATCACGCCCGCGCAGCGTCAGGTACTGGTCGACGGCGTGCTGGCCGCGCTCAAGACCCCGGCCTGGGCCGAGGCCGTCAAGAAGAACGAATGGACCCCGGCCGTGTTGACGGGCGATGCCTTCGGCAAGTTTGTGGATGAGGAATTTGCGAGCTTGCGCGACACCATGACGAAGGCCGGCATGGTCGCTGCATAAAGCTCACCCCCAGGCTACGCGCTTCGCGTCTTCGCCAACCCCCTTCCGGGGACACATCCAGCGGCCCGGCGGAGCCGGTTCCGCGGATGTCTGCGCATGGCCTGCTCCGCGGCCCTTTGAGCTTTCATGCGGCGTGGGTGGTGCGCGGGGCGTGAGCGCGTAGCCATTCAATCCCGACGGGCACGCCTTGGCGCGTGCCTTTTTTCCGTCCCTACGAGGTCCAAAAACATGAACTCCACAGACCCTCTCGCGGCAGAGGCGGCGCCGGGCGCCGCGACACCCGCATCTACCTGGCCCCAGACCCTGGTCGGCGTTGGCGTGCTGCTGACCGGCCTGGGTCTGGGTTTTGGCGCGATCAACATCTCGTCGGACGCGGGCTATGGCGGCGTCGGGCCCAACTTCTTGCCCTGGCTGATGGCTGCGGCGCTGACCGTGTGCGGCGCCCTGATCATCTGGGAGGCGCGCTCTGGCGGCTTCCGCGAGCTGGAGGCGCCTTCGGGGGCCGAGCGCGGCTACTGGCCCGGCTTCATCTGGGTGTCGGCCGGGCTGCTGACCAATGCGGCGCTGATCACCAACATCGGCTTCATCCTGAGCTGCACGCTGTGCTACACGCTGGCGGTGCAGGGACTGCGCCGCGCCGCGGGCCAGCCGGCCGGGCAGCCGCGGGTGTGGGTGACGGACATCGTCAGCGGCCTGCTGATCTCGGCGCCGGTGTTCTGGGCTTTCACGCAGTTCCTGGCGATCAATCTGCCGGGCCTGACCAACACCGGATGGTTTTGACATGGATATCCTGAACGCACTTCTGCAGGGCTTTGCCACGGCGATTACGCCGATCAACCTGCTCTGGGCCCTGTTTGGCTGCGCGCTGGGCACGGCGGTGGGCGTGTTGCCGGGCATTGGCCCGGCGGTGGCGGTGGCCATGCTGCTGCCGATCACGGCCAAGGTTGAGGTCACGGCCTCGATGATCTTCTTTGCCGGCATCTACTACGGCGCCATGTATGGCGGCTCGACCACCTCGATCCTGCTCAACACGCCGGGCGAAACCGCCAGCATGGTGACGGCGATGGAGGGCAACAAGATGGCCAAGAGCGGGCGCGCGGGCGCGGCACTGGCCACGTCTGCCATCGGCTCCTTTGTGGCCGGCACCATTGCCACGGTGATCGTCACGCTGTTTGCGCCCTTTGTGGCCGAGTTCGCGGTCAAGCTGGGGCCACCGGAATACTTTCTGCTGATGCTGCTGGCCTTTACTACCGTGAGCGCGGTGCTGGGCAAGAGCACGCTGCGCGGCCTGAGCGCGCTGTTTGTCGGCCTGGCCGCGGGCTGCGTGGGCATGGACCAGATCTCTGGCCAGGCGCGCTACACCGGCGGCATTCCCGAGATGCTGGACGGCATCGAGATCGTGCTGGTGGCGGTGGGCCTGTTTGCCGTGGCCGAGGTGCTGTACGCAGCGCTGTACGAGGGCCGCACGGTCGAGGGCCAGAACAAGATGAGCCGCGTGCACATGAGCGCACGCGACTGGAAGCGCTCCATCCCCGCGTGGCTGCGCGGCACCGCGATTGGCGCACCCTTTGGCTGCATCCCGGCCGGCGGCACCGAGATCCCGACCTTCCTCAGCTACGCCACCGAGAAGAAGCTGGCCAAGGGTGAGAACCGGGCCGAGTTCGGCACCAAGGGCGCGATCGAAGGCGTGGCCGGCCCGGAGGCGGCCAACAACGCCACCGTGACCGCCGCGCTGATCCCGCTGCTGACGCTGGGCATCCCGACCAGCAACACCACGGCGATCCTGCTGGGCGCGTTCCAGAACTACGGCATCCAGCCCGGCCCGCAGCTGTTCACCACCTCGGCCGCGCTGGTGTGGGCGCTGATTGCGTCGCTCTACATCGGCAACGTGATGCTGCTGGTGCTGAACCTGCCCATGGTCGGGCTGTGGGTCAAGCTGCTGAAGGTGCCCAAGCCGCAGCTCTACGCCGGCATCCTGATCTTCGCCACGGTGGGTGCCTATGGCATGCGCCAGAGCGCGTTCGATCTGTTCCTGCTGTACGCCATTGGCGTGCTGGGCGTGGTGATGCGGCGCTTTGACTTCCCGACGGCACCGGTGGTGGTCGGCATGATCCTGGGCCCGCTGGCCGAGGCGCAACTGCGCAACGCCATGTCGATTGGCGAAGGCAGTGCGCTGGTGTTCTTGCAGCGGCCGATGTCGATCACGCTGGTGGTGATCGTGCTGACCGTGCTGCTGCTGCCGCGCCTGATGCGCCTGTGGAGCCAGCGCAGCGGCCGGCCGCTGCCGGTTTGAGCCTTGTGGCCTGCGCCATGGCTGTGTGAGGAAAATGCACAGAGGTGGCGTAGGTAAAAGTTTGAAGCCCAGGCTGCTCCTGGGCTTCTGACCATCAGGCTTTCAGAATGATTGAGTAAATCTCACGAATAGAGCCCAACGGGCCCCATGCGCATAGCGCCTGGGGCCCGTTCCACGTCAGTGCTTCATTGCGCCAGACGCACCACCAACATTCCCAATAGGATCATTTCAGCGCCGATATTTCGCGGCTTTTGATGAGGCGCGAACGCAGGATGTTGCGGCTGATGCCCAGCAGCTTGGCGGCCTGCACTTGGTTGCGGTGGCAGAACTCGAAGGCGGTGCGCATCACGGTTTCCTCGATCTTGTCGAACAGGTCGGCGGGCGACTCATTGAACAGATCGCGCAGTACCGCCTCCAGCGCCTGCTGCGGCGTGTCTTGCGCGGGCGGCGCGTCGTCAGGGCTGCGGCGCTGCACCAGCAGGGACGACATCTGCAGGTCGGCGGCGTGCAGCACATCGTCGCGGGCGATCAGCAGCGCGTGGTGGATGACGTTCTCCAGCTCGCGGATATTGCCGGGCCAGGTGTGCTCGCGCAGCTTGCGCTCGGCCTCGGCGTCCAGCCGCACCGCGCCGTAGCCCAGGCGCTGGCGGTACTCATCGATGAAATGGCGCGCCAGTGGCAGGATGTCGCCGGGGCGGTCGCGCAGGGTGGGCAGCGCCAGATGCACCACGTGCAGGCGGTAGAACAGGTCCTCGCGGAAGTGGCCGGCGGCCACCGCGTCTTGCAGGCGCACGTTGGTGGCGGCGATCACGCGCACGTCAATGGGCACGCTCTTGCGCGAGCCCAGGCGCACCACCTCGCGCTCTTGCAGCACGCGCAGCAGCTTGACCTGGATCGACAGCGGCAGGTCGCCGATCTCGTCGAGGAACAAGGTGCCGCCGTTGGCCGCCTCGAACCAGCCGGTCTTGGCCGTGAAGGCGCCGGTGAAGGCGCCTTTCTCGTGGCCGAACAGTTCGCTCTCGACCAGGTTCTCTGAGAAGGCGCCGCAGTTCACTGCCACGAAGGGCTTGCCGCTGCGGCGGCTCAGGTCGTGCACATGGCGCGCGATCAGTTCCTTGCCGGTGCCGGTCTCGCCAATGATGAGCACGCTGGCGTCGCTGGGCGCCACCATGCGGATGCGCTCCAGCAGGGCGAGCGAGCGCGGGTCTTCGAACACCTGGGCGGTGGCGCGGATCGAGGTGGTGAGCTTGCGCGGCTCGGGCAGGGTCAGCAGGCGCGGCGCGTCCCAGGCCGGGCCGGGCACATCGATTGCGGGCAGCGCGTGCAGGTGGTGTGGCTGGAAGGTCATGAGTAGAAGCTCGGAACGGGGTATTGCTGCTTGAGGGCCCACTCGCCGATCTCGCGCAGCTTGTAGGCCACCGGGTCGTGCAGGGTCTGGGTGCGCAGGTTGCGCCAGTGGCGGTCCAGCCGCAGGCCGCCGTGCGTGGCGCGCGCGCCGGCCACATCGAACATGCGCGTACAGATGTCCAGCCCGGTGTTGGTGGCCGCGACCTTGGCCGTGGCCACGGCCAGGGCGACGTCGCCGCGCTCGTCGGCGCCCAGCGCCGGGCCGCGTTGCCAGGCCGCATCGAGCCGGTCGGCCGCGCGGTCGGCCAGCACGCGCACGCCCTCCAGTCCCACCCAGAAGTCGCCGTAGTGGCCGAGCACGTAAGGGTCTTGGTCCATCTGCGCCACCTTGGCTGCGTGCCAGGGGCGTGACTCGTGCAGCGTGTAGTGCCGCGCATCGTTAAAGGCCGCCTCGGCAATGCCCAGGTAGATATTGGCCAGCACCAGCTGCGCTATCAGCGGCCGCAGGCAGGAGAAGGGCGTGGACAGCGGGCCCGGGTCGGCCAGCACCTCGTGCTGCTCGACCCGCACCTTCTCGAAGGTGACGCTGCCGCTGTCGGTCTGGCGCTGGCCGATGTTGTTCCAGTCGGGCGCCACGAAGATGCCAGATCTGCCGGTGGGCACTGCCGCGACGATGAAGGCGCCGCTGCCTTCCTCAACCGCCGAGGCGATCAGCATCTCGGAATCCAGTGCGCCTGAGCAAAAGCTTTTCTGGCCGGTGAATTCGCGCCAGCCGCCGTGCGCGCTGGACACGGTGCGGTCGTCCAGCGGGTTCAGCGCATTGCCCCAGAACCAGCGGCGGCGCGCGGTCTGCTCGAACCACGGCTGCCATTGCGCGGGCTGCGCAAACAGGCGCACCGTGGCCAGCATCAGGTGGTGAAAGCCAAACACATGCGCAAGAGAGCTGTCGGCCTGCGCCAGCAGGCGCACCACATCCAGCGTCTGCCGCCAGTCGGCGCCGCCGCCGCCAAACTCGGTGGGAATGCTGAGCGCCAGCAGGCCGCTGGCGCGCAAGGCATCGCGCTCGGCCTTGGGCGTGCCGCCGCGCTCGTCACGCTCGACGGCGGTGGCGGCAAAGCGCTGCATCAGGTCTTGCGCGATGTCGTGTGCGGATTCGGGCGGGGGAAGGGAGAGGACAGAGCTCATACGGTTTGGCGTTTAAAGAGATAACCGTTCGCCTTGAGCTTGTCGAAAGGCTTCTCCTGAGCTCGTCGAAGGAAGCTTGTCGAACGGCGCCCTGGCTTCGACAAGCTCAGCCCGAACGGTTCTTTCCGAATAAACGCAACTTGTTATCACACGGGGCCCTGGTGGATGTGCAGCAGGCTTGCTGCTCTGCCAGCATGTTGATGCCATGGCAGCAGCGATTCAACGACGCGATCGGCATATCGATTCTTGGTTTGCTTCCATGGCAGCAAATGTGTCTGCGTGCTGTGCTGTATGCAGCACGGGTGGTGATGGGTTGCTGCTGCAGCAGCAATTCACGCGCCGTTTGCGCCGTTTGTGCAGGCAAGGCCATTGGCACGCTAACTGCTGAACCCTGCCCCTGACGACCTGCAATGCCAAGGCACCCCATGCAACTTTTCTGGTTTCTTCCCACGCACGGCGACAGCCGCTACCTGGGCACATCGCACGGCGCGCGCACCGTGAGCCACCACTACCTGCGGCAGGTGGCGCAGGCGGCAGACGAGCTGGGTTACGAGGGCGTGCTGATCCCCACCGGCCGCTCTTGCGAGGACTCGTGGGTGGTGGCGTCGGCGCTGGCAACGCAGACCGAGCGGCTCAAGTTTTTGGTGGCGATCCGGCCCGGCATCATCTCGCCCACCGTGTCTGCGCGGCAGGCCGCCACGCTGGACCGCTTCTCTGATGGCCGCCTGCTGATCAACGTGGTGACCGGCGGCGACCCGGATGAGCAGCATGGCGACGGCAGCTTTCTGACGCATGCCGAGCGCTATGAAGTCACGGATGAATTCCTGCGCATCTGGCGCGGCGTGGCGGCCGGCGAGACGGTCAACTTCAGCGGCAAGCACCTGCGCGTGGAGAACGCCAAGACGCTCTACCCACCGGTACAAAAGCCGTATCCGCCGCTGTGGTTTGGTGGATCGTCAGAGGCGGCCATTGAGCTGGCGGGCGAGCAGGTCGATGTCTACCTGACCTGGGGCGAGCCGCCCGCAGACGTGGCCGACAAGATCGCCAAGGCGCGCGCCGCCGCCGCCAGGCATGGGCGCACGCTGCGCTTTGGCATACGCCTGCATGTGATCGTGCGCGAGACCAGCGAGGCGGCCTGGCGTGCGGCGGATGAGCTTATTTCCTACGTGACCGACGACACCATTGCCGCTGCGCAAAAGGCCTTCTCGCGCTTCGATTCCGTGGGCCAACAGCGCATGGCGGCATTGCACGGCGGCCGGCGCGACAAGCTGGAGGTGTCGCCCAATCTGTGGGCCGGCGTGGGCCTGGTGCGCGGCGGCGCGGGCACGGCGCTGGTGGGCAGCCCGGAAGAGGTGGCGGCACGCATCAAGGAATACGCGGCGCTGGGCGTGGAGACCTTCATCTTCTCTGGTTACCCGCACCTGGAAGAAGCCTACCGCGTGGCCGAGCTGCTGTTTCCGCTGCTGCCGCTGGACCATGTGCGACCACCGGGCCAGGCCAACATCACCGGGCCGTTTGGCGAGGTCATTGCCAATGACATCGTGCCGCCGGCGCGCCAGAAGGCTGCTGCATGAAGCACTTCCAGTCCGAGGCCGGCGCCGGCCCGCTGCCCTGGCAGGACGCGGTGCAGGGGCTGACCCAGGCGCTGGCCGCCACGGCCGTGGCGCGCGACCAGCGCGGCGGTACGGCCAAGACCGAGCGCGATCTGCTGCGCCACAGCGGCCTGCTGGGCCTGAGCATTCCGGCGGCGCTGGGCGGCCTGGGTGCCAGCTGGCAGCAGACGCTGGACGTGGTGCGCGGCTTTGCGCGGGTAGATAGCTCGGTCGCGCATCTGTTCGCCTTCCACCACCTGCTGCTGGCCACCACGCAACTGTTTGGCCAGCGCGCGCAGTGGCAGCCCTGGATAGAGCAGACGCTGGCGCAGCGCTGGTTCTGGGGCAATGCGCTGAACCCGCTGGACAAATCCACGCGCGCCGAGCCGCTGGGTGATGGCTACATCTTCTCCGGCCGCAAAAGCTTTTGCTCGGGCGCGAGCGATTCCGACATGCTGGTGGCCTCTGCGCTGGACCCTGCCGGCAAGCTGCTGATCGGCATCGTGCCCACGCACCGCGCCGGCATCCGCGTGCTGGACGACTGGGACAACATGGGCCAGCGCCAGACCGACAGCGGCAGCGTGCTGTTCGAGCAGGTAGAGGTCGCCGCGCACGAGCTGCTGACCGACCCCGGACCGCTGTCTACCCCCTTCGCCTGTTTGCGCCCATTGCTGGCGCAACTGATCCTGGCCAATATCTACCAGGGCCTGGGCGAGGGCGCGCTGGCCGAGGCGCGTGCCTTCACGCAGCAGCAGGGCCGGCCGTGGATGGCATCGACTGCGGCCAGCGCTAACGAAGATCCGTACGTCCTCACGCATTACGGTGACTTCTGGCTGGCGCTGGAGGGCTCGCGTGCGTTGTTGGTTCAGGCTGCTGCGGCCTTTGACCAGGCTTGGTTGCGCGGCACGGTCTTGAGTGAGGCCGAGCGCGGTGCGGTGGCTATCGCGGTGGCTGCAGCCAAGGTTGCGACCACGCGCGCCAGCCTGGAGGTGGTGCACCGGATGTTTGAGGTCACCGGTGCGCGGGCGACTACGGCTGCGCTGCGGCTGGATCGCTACTGGCGCAATCTGCGCGTGCACACGCTGCACGATCCGGTGGATTACAAGGTGCGCGAGTTGGGTGAGTGGGCGCTCAATGGGCGTGTGCCTGCTCCTAGCTTTTATTCCTAGCTTGTCTGGTTCGGGAGCGATCACGCCGACGGCGCGTTCTGCTCCGCGAATGTCCCCCGGCCTTCGGCCTCCTCCTTGATTTCGCTGCGCAGAACACGCCATCGACGCGATCGATGGGCGCTCTGCTTGAGCGGTTGGAACTGGCGCCGCGCTCGTTGTGCGAAGGGCGCCGGGTGCTTCCCGTAGCGAAATAAAGGAGGAGCCGAAGGCGGGGGACATTCGCGGAGGGGAGTACCCGGCGTCCTTCGCACCGTCACCTGCCAACGCAAATCCTTTCTTGGCCTGGCAGTCCTGCTGCACATGCAGCAACTTTTTCACCCGATTGCTGCCTGGCGTTCATCTGATCGCCGCATACCGATGTACCCCGGGCGACTAAGGCCGCAGCGCTGCTGATGGATCAGCAACCGACCCGCAGCCTGCTGCCGATTCAGCATGCGCGGCAATGGCTGTTTTTCTCTAAGCCATTGATTCAAAAGAGAAAACAAAGTGGCACGCCATTCGCATATATGCAGCGCGCCGCGAACCGATCGCAGCTTTCAAACAGAGGTATCAACATGAGTCGAAAACTGAAAGTCGTTGCCGTCTCCGGCAGCCTGCAACGCCCCTCGCGCACGCTGGTGCTGGTGGAGCAACTTCTGGCCGCGCTGGGTGATGCGCTGCCGATTGACGTTCACCTGATCGAGCTGGGCGACATCGGCCCGCAGTTTGCGGGCACGCTGTACCGCAGCCAACTGCCGGCAGCGGTCGAGGCCCAGGTGGCGGCCATCGAATCTGCCGACCTGCTGCTGGTCGCCAGCCCGGTGTATCGCGGTTCTTACACGGGGCTGTTCAAGCACCTGTTTGACTTTGTTCACCACGAGGCCCTCACTAACAAGCCGGTGCTGCTTGCGGCCACGGGCGGCAGCGACCGCCATGCGCTGGTGATCGACCACCAGTTGCGCCCGCTGTTCAGCTTCTTCCAGGCGCTCACCTTGCCCATAGGCGTGTACGCGGTCGAGAAAGACTTCGACGGCTACGAGATCGCCAGCCCCGCGCTGCGTGAGCGCATCGCGCTGGCGGCTGAGCGCGCCGTGCCGCACCTGCGCAATGCCGCGCCCGCCATTCGCAAGCCCGTGCCTGTTGCACTGGCCGCCTGAAACAAGTCCGTTCCATCGTTCACACAGGAGCCTCCCATGAGCCAAGCATCGCCCACGCCCGCCGCCGTCAAGTTCGCCTACTGGGTGCCCAATGTCAGTGGCGGCCTGGTGGTCAGCACCATCGAGCAACGCACCGACTGGAGCCTTGAGTACAACCAGCGCCTGGCATTGGCGGCAGAGAAGGCCGGCTTTGAATACGCGCTGAGCCAGATCCGCTTCACGGCGGGCTATGGCGCGGAGTACCAGCACGAGTCGGTCTCTTTCAGCCAGGCGCTGCTGCATGCCACCACCAAGCTCAAGGTGCTGGCCGCCATCCTGCCCGGCCCGTGGAACCCGGCCGTGGTGGCCAAGCAGATCGCCACCATCGACCACATCTCCAACGGCCGCATTGCCATCAACGT
This sequence comes from Xylophilus sp. GW821-FHT01B05, assembly GCA_038961845.1. Taxonomy (NCBI): domain Bacteria; kingdom Pseudomonadati; phylum Pseudomonadota; class Betaproteobacteria; order Burkholderiales; genus Xylophilus; species Xylophilus sp. GW821-FHT01B05. Next base: position 4,157,940 of record CP152408.1, on the reverse strand, counting down.
GGTGAGCGGCTGGTTCAAGGGCGAGTTCCAGGCCATTGGCGAGCCGTGGCTGGAGCATGACGAGCGCTATCGCCGCTCCAACGAATTCATCCGCGCGCTCAAGGGCATCTGGACGCAGGACAACTTCACCTTCAAGGGCGACTTCTATCGCTTCAGCGACTACACGCTGAGCCCGAAGCCGGTGCAAAAGCCCCACCCCGAAATCTTCCAAGGTGGCAGCTCGCGTGCCGCACGCGACAACGCGGCCAGCGTGTCGGATTGGTACTTCACCAACGGCAACACGCCCGAGGGCCTGAAGGCGCAGATCGACGACATCCAGGCCAAGGCCGCGCAGAACGGCCACACGGTGCGCATCGGCGTGAACGCGTTCGTCATCGCCCGCGACACCGAAGAGGAAGCCAAGGCCGTGCTGGCCGACATCATCAAGCACGCACACGTCGAGGCGGTGCACGCCTTCGGCGATGCGGCCAAGCAGGCCGGCAAGTCTTCGCCCGAAGGTGAGGGCAACTGGGCCAAGTCCACCTTCGAAGACCTCGTGCAGTACAACGACGGCTTCCGCACCAACCTCATCGGCACGCCGCAACAGATTGCCGAGCGCATCGTGGCGCTCAAGGCCATCGGCGTCGACCTCGTCCTGACGGGCTTCCTGCACTTCATCGAGGAGGTGGAGTACTTCGGCGAGAAGGTGCTGCCGCTGGTGCGTGAGCTGGAAGCCGCACAGGCCCAGCAGCGCGAGCCCGCCGCCCTCGAAGCCGTGGCCTGAGCGCGGAGCCGACCATGCCCAGCGCCACCCTGGATGCCGCACCGCCGCTGGCGGCCCGGCGCAGCCTTGAGCCGCCCGCGCGTGCGCGCGGCGGTTTCTCGCCCAATGCGCGCACGGCGGATGCCGCTGCCGCGCCGGTGCTGCGGCTGGCCGGTATCGACCTGTCTTTTGGTGGCGTGACCGCGCTGGCGGGCGTGGACCTGTCGATTGCCGCAGGCGAGATCCGCGCGGTGATTGGCCCCAACGGCGCGGGCAAGAGTTCGCTGGTCAACATCATCAGCGGCTTGTACCGGCCCGACCGTGGCCGGGTCTGGATCGGCGGGCAGGACTTTGCCCAGGTACCGACCGCAAAGCTGGCGCGCCTGGGCGTGGCACGCACCTTCCAGAACCTGGCGCTGTTCAAGGGCCTGAGCGTGCACGACAACATCGTGATTGGCCGGGTTGATGCCGGCCGCGCCAGCTTTGTGGAGCAACTGATTGGCCTGGGCCGCGCACGCCGCGAGCGGCTGGACGCAGAGGCGCGGGCCGACGCCATCATCAACTTTCTGGGCCTGCAAAGCGTGCGCGAGCGGCTGGCCGGCACCTTGCCCTACGGCCTGCAAAAGCGCGTGGAACTGGCCCGCGCGCTGGTGGCACGGCCCCGGCTGCTGCTGCTGGACGAGCCCATGGCCGGCATGACCGTGACCGAGAAGAGCGAGATGGCGCACTTCGTGCGCGCCGCGCGCGATGAGTTCGGCACCACCATCCTGCTGATAGAGCACGACATTGGCGTGGTGCTGGGCCTGTCGGACCGCGTGGCGGTGCTGGACTACGGCCGCAAGATTGCAGACGGCACGCCGGCCGAGGTACGCGCCGACCCCGCCGTGATCGACGCCTATTTGGGCGTGGCCCATGAAGGCGCAGAAAACGAAGAGGGCGGCCGCTGATGGAAGACTTTTCTTTCTTCCTTGAGGTGCTGATCGGCGGCTTGCTGTCGGGCGTGATGTATTCGCTGGTGGCCATTGGCTTTGTGCTGATCTACAAGACCTCGGGCGTGCTCAACTTTGCGCAGGGCGCGCAGTTGCTGTTTGCGGCGCTGACCTTTGTCAGCCTGGTCGAGCGCGGCCTGCCTTTTGCGCTGGCGTTGTTGCTGACCTTTGCGCTGATGCTGCTGCTGGGCCTGGCGATAGAGCGCGTGGTGCTGCGGCCGCTGGTGAACCAGCCGCCCATCACGCTGTTCATGGCGACGCTGGGGCTGTCCTATGTGATCGAAGGCGTGGCGCAGCTGCTGTGGGGCACCCAGGTGCATGCGCTGGAGCTGGGCATATCGGATGCGCCGCTGGATTTCTTCGGCATCCTGGTGTCGAGCTTTGATCTGTTTGCCGCCGCCACTGCCGGCCTGATGGTGGCGCTGCTGGCGGCCTTCTTCCGCTACACCCGCGTGGGGCTGGCCTTTCGCGCGGTGGCCGACGACAGCTTTGCGGCCATTGCGGTGGGCCTGCGCCTGCCGCGCATCTGGGCCACGGTATGGGCCACGGCCGGCGTGATCGCACTGGTGGCCGGCCTGCTGTGGGGCGCGCGGCTGGGCGTGCAGTTCTCGCTGTCGCTGGTGGTGCTCAAGGCGCTGCCGGTGCTGGTGCTGGGCGGCTTCGATTCCATCCTGGGCGCCATCGTGGGTGGCCTGCTGATCGGCGCGCTGGAGAAGCTGGCCGAGGTCTACCTGGGCCCCTATGTGGGCGGTGGCATCGAGAGCTGGTTTGCCTATGTGGCAGCGCTGGCTTTTCTGCTGGTACGCCCGCGTGGGCTGTTCGGGCAGAAATTGGTGGAGAGAGCCTGACATGAGTCTCAACCCCACGCTGCGCGCACCGCTGGCCGTACTGGCCATTGCCTTCGGTGTCGTGCCCTTCGTCGCCACGGGCTACTGGTTCGATGCCATCCTGACACCCTTTCTTGCGCTGTCCCTGGCGGCGGTGGGGCTCAACCTGCTGACGGGCTATGCGGGCCAGTTGTCGCTGGGCACGGCGGCCTTCATGGCGGTGGGCGCGTTTGCCGCCTACAACTTCAATCTGCGGCTGCCGGGCTTGCCCTTGCTGGCCAGCATCGTGCTGGCGGGCCTGGCGGCCACGGCCATTGGAGTGGTGTTTGGCCTGCCCAGCCTGCGGTTGCGCGGCTTCTACCTGGCGGTCTCGACGCTGGCCGCGCAGTTCTTTGTGCAGTGGGCGCTGACCAAGTTCAGCTGGTTCAGCAACGACAGCGCGTCGGGCGTGATCGATGCGCCGCCGCTGGCCGTGGGCGGCTATGTTTTTGAGACGCCGGTGGCGCGCTACCTGTTTGCGCTGGGCATCGTCACGGTGCTGACCGCACTGGCCTGGCGGCTGGTGCAGACGCAGACCGGGCGCAACTTCATCGCCGTGCGCGACAACGAACTGGCCGCGCGCGTGATCGGCGTGCCGGTGCTGCGCACCAAGCTGCTGGCGTTTGCGGTGTCGTCCTTCATCGTGGGCGTGGCCGGCGTGCTGTGGGGCTTTGTCTATCTGCGCACGGTGGAGCCCGCAGGCTTCAACCTGGACCGCTCGTTTCAGATCCTGTTCATCATCATCATCGGTGGCCTGGGCACCATCCGCGGGGCGTTTCTGGGGGCCGCGCTGATCGTGGTGTTCCCGCTGCTGCTCTCGCGCCTGGGCAGCTTCCTGCTGGGCGGCTGGTTTGACTCCGGCGTGCTCGACATGAGCCAGCGCATCGTGCTGGGCGCACTGATCCTGTTCTTCCTGATCGCAGAGCCGCAAGGCCTGGCCGCGCTGTGGACGCGGCTGCGATCAAGGCTTGGGCCGCGGCAAGCGCGCGCAGCCTGAGCAAAGCGTTTTCCCGTCACGACTCCCATCACAACATTCCATCCAGAGGGTTTTCAACCATGTCATTGCTCAAGACATTACGCATCGCGGCCGTAGCCGCCACCCTGGCCGCAGGCGGCCTGCAGTTCGCGCATGCCGACGGCAACGAACAGTTCTTCCCGCTGCAGAGCTACCGCGTGGGGCCTTACGCGGCGGGCGGCACCGGGTTCTTCGGCGGCTTTATTGACTACCTGAACCTGGTCAACACGCGTGACGGCGGCGTGGGCGGCGTCAAGCTGACCTGGGAAGAGGGCGAAACCCAGTACGAGGTGGAGCGCGGCGTAGAGGTGTATGAGCGCCTCAAGCAGCGCCCCGGCATCGCCGCCTGGAACCCGCTGTCGGTGGGCATCGCCTACGCGCTGATCGACCGTGTCACGGCCGACAAGGTGCCGCTGCTGACCATCAACCACGGCCGCACCGACACCACCGATGGCCGCGTGTTCAAGTACGTCTTCCCGCTGCTGCTCAACCCCTATAGCGAGACCTCGGGCATCGTCAACTACATCGGCGGCAAAGAGGGCGGCATCGACAAGCTCAAGGGCAAGAAGATCGTGGTGCTGTACCACGGCTCGCCCTACGGCAAAGAGACGATCCCGATCTATGAGCTGCTGGCCAAGAAGTACGGCTTCACGGTGCAGCAGATCGAGGTGCCGCACCCGGGCAACGAGCAGCAGTCGCAGTGGCTGACCATCCGCCGTGCCAAGCCCGATTACGTGGTGCTGCGCGGCTGGGGCGTGATGAACCCGGTGGCGCTCAAGACCGCGCAAAAAACCGGCTTCCCGGTGGACCACATCATTGGCAACGTCTGGTCCAACTCGGAAGAAGACGTGATCCCGGCCGGCGACGCCGCCAAGGGCTACGTGGCCATCACCACCGTGGCGGCCGGCGCGCAATACCCGGTGCTGCAGGACATCACCAAGACCGTCTACGGCGCCGGCAAGGGCAACCTGCAGGACCCCAAGCGCATTGGCAGCGTCTATCACAACCTGGGTGTGCTCAACGGCATCTTGAACGTGGAAGCGATCCGCATCGCGCAGGCCAAGTTTGGCAAGCGCACGCTCACCGGCGATGAAGTGCGCTGGGGCTTCGAGAACCTGAAGATCGATGAGGCGCGCGCCGCCGCGCTCGGTGCCAAGGGCCTGTTCCATTCGATCAACGTGACCTGGGACAACCATGAAGGCGACGGCCGCGTGGCCTTCCAGCAGTGGGACGGCAGCAAGTGGAACGTGGTGTCTGACTGGATCGCACCGGATTGGAAGCTGCTGCGGCCGATCATTGAGAAATCCTCGCTGGCCTATGCGAAGGAAAAGAACATCAAGGTGCGTAAAAGCATTGATGACTGACGGTTTGCCGACCTCTAACTCTCGCTATTGAAAGGTACTTTGATGTCCGCTGTTCTCCAACCCTCCGTACCCACCCAGTCCGCCGCCAACGACGCGGTGCCCGGCCTGCCGCGCGCGGCCCAGCCGGCCCATGTGATCCGCGACGACGCAGAGGCGATTGCCGTGGCGCACGCGCTGGCCGCCAAGCTGATCGTTGGCGCCTCTGAGCGCGACCGTCTGCGCCGCTGGCCGGTGGAAGAGATAGATGCCTATTCGCAAAGCGGCCTGTGGGCCATCAACGTGCCCAAGGCCTTTGGCGGGGCAGAGGTGTCTTACGCCACGCTGGCCGAGGTGATCGCGATCATCTCGGCGGCAGACCCGTCGCTGGGCCAGATCACGCAGAACCACCTGGGCTTTGTGGCCGCGGTGCGCACGGTGTCGGATGCGGCGCAGCAGAAGCTGTTCTTTGCCGACTTCTTGCGCGGCGTGCGCTGGGGCAATGCGTTTTCTGAATCGGGCTCCAAGCGCGCCGCTGATTTCGAGACGCGCTTTGTCGATGCGGGCGACCATGTCGTGGTCACCGGCAAGAAGTTCTATTCCACCGGCGCGCTGCTGGCGCACTACGTGCCCATCGTCGCCAATGACGAGCAGGGCCGTACCTGGTATGTGGTGGCCGAGCGCAATGCGCCGGGCCTGACCGTGATCGATGACTGGTCGGCCTTTGGCCAGCGCACCACGCTCAGCGGCACGGTGCTGATCGACCAGGTGAAGGTACCCAAGACGCATTTGATCCCGGCCTGGAAGGGCTACGACACCCCCTCGGCCGATGGCGCGATCTTCCAGATCATCCAGGCGGCTGTCGATGTGGGCATTGCGCGCGGCACCATCGCCGAGACGCAGGACTTCATCCGCACCAAGACCCGCCCGTGGATCGACAGCCAGCTTGACCATGCCTGGGAAGACCCGTACTCGATCCAGGCGATTGGCGACCTGCAGATTCGCCTGCATGCGAGCGAGGCGATCCTGGAGCGCGCTGGCCGCGCCATCGACCGTGCGGTGGCCGCACCCACGGCCGACAGCGTTGCCGCCGCACAGATCGCCGTGGCCGAGTCCAAGGTGCTGTCCACCGAGATCGCCATCCTGGCCACCAACAAGCTGTTTGAGCTGGCCGGTACGCGCTCCACCTTGGGCCAGTACAACCTGGACCGCCATTGGCGCAATGCGCGTACGCACACGCTGCATGACCCGGTGCGGTGGAAGTACGCGATTGTGGGGAACTACTTCTTGAACGGTGTGAAGCCGCCGTTCCATGCCTGGAGCTAGGTCCTTCAGTGCGCGATCACGCCGACGGGGCGCCTTGCTCCGCGAATGTCCCCCGGCCTGCGGCCTCCTCCTTTATTTCGCTACGCAAGGCACCCCGCCGTCATGATCGTTCAGCGCCGCAGTTAGGCCGCCAGCACAGGCGCGGCGCTCACAGTGCATGGGGTGCCGGGTGCTCCCCGCAGCGAAATAAAGGAGGAGCCGAAGGCGGGGGACATTCGCGGAGGGGAGTACCCGGTGGCCCGTGCACGCGCACAGCCCCACGCCAACTGGAAACCAGGACATGACACATCCCCTGTTGCACATAGACGCCATCGAAGCCGTCTACCAACACTCCATCGTGGCCTTGCACGGCGTGAGCCTGGAAGTGCGCGCGGGTGAAATCCACGCGCTGCTAGGCGCCAATGGCGCGGGCAAATCGACCACGCTGAAAGCCGTATCCAACCTGCTGCCAGCCGAGCGCGGGCAGGTGACGGCCGGGCGCATCGTCTTCGACGGGCATGAGGTGGCGCGCACCAGCCCGGCCGATCTGGTGCGGCTGGGCCTGGTGCAGGTGCTGGAAGGGCGCCACTGCTTTCGCAGCCTGACGGTGGAAGAGAACCTGCTGACCGGCGCGCTTGGCCGCAGCGCACGGCGGGCGGAGGCGGCAGCGGACCTGGCGCGCGTCTACGCCATCTTCCCGCGCCTGCAAGACAAGCGCCGCACACTCGCCGGCCTGGCCTCGGGTGGCGAGCAGCAGATGACGGCCATCGGCCGCGCCTTGATGTCGCGGCCCCGCCTGCTGGTGCTGGACGAGCCCTCGATGGGGCTTGCGCCTTTGGTGGTGCGCGACATCTTCGAGCAACTGCGGCGGCTCAACCGTGAAGAGGGCCTGTCCATTCTGGTGGCCGAGCAAAACTCCACCGTCGCCTTGCAGTACGCAGACCGCGCCACGGTGCTGGAGGCGGGCGTCGCGGTGCTGAATGGGTCAGCGGCCGAACTGCGGCAACGGGTGGATATCCAGGAGGTTTACTTTGGGCAGGGCGTGGGGGTTGCGGGATAGGGCGGTTTTTGGTGAAAAGTGCCGTTAGCCCAGCTGCTGCCTGGGATATTAGCTATATGTTTAATAGCGTTTGGGCCCGACCAGGTGCCGGGGGCAGGGCCGGTGGCCTCAAAGCCCATGAAGGGGATGGCTCTAGAATCCCGCCCCTTTGCCTGCCTCCCAAACCTCGCGCCCATGAACATCGTCGTCAACGAAGAACTCAAAGCCTATATCGACCCGCTGACCCCGGATGAACACGAGGCGCTGGAGCGCAGCATCCTGGCCGAGGGCTGCCGTGATGCACTGGTGCTGTGGGGCGAGGTGCTGGTGGACGGCCACAACCGCTACGGCATTTGCCAGAAGCACGGCCTGCCGTTCCAGACGGTGCAGAACACGCGCTTTCAGTCCATGGAAGACGTGCACCTGTGGATGATCGACCAGCACCTGGGGCGGCGCAGCGTGTCGGACTTCCAGCGCGGCGTGCTGGCGCTGCGCAAGAAAGAGATCGTGAATGAGCGCCGCGCCCGTGTGCCGGCACCTGCCGCCGTGGATGCACCGCCGGCGCCGGCCGAGGCGGGTCTGCCGCCCTCCGAAACCCTGAACAGCCGCGAGGCCATCGCCAAGGCCGCGCGCCTCAGCAGCAGCCAGGTGGTGATGATCGAGAAGATCCAGAAGCAGGCCGCGCCCGAGCTGGTGGCGGCCGTCAAGTCCGGCACCATCTCCATCAATGCTGCCGCTGCCGTGGCCAGCCTGCCGGCCGAAGAGCAAAGGGCGGCAGCCATCGCCGGCAAGGACGAACTGAAGCAAGCCGCCAAGCGCGTGCGCGACGCCAAGCGCAAACCGCGCGAGGAGCCGGCGGCGCAGCAGCAAGAAGAGCAGGGCGCAGAGCCCGCCGACAGCCTGCAGGCGCTGCGCCAGCGCGTGGCCGAGCTGACGGTCGAGAACGAAGCCCTGCGCCGCCAAGTGTCCGAGCTGCAGGCGGAACTGGCCGGCTAGCAGGCAGCCCATGGGGCTGGATGGTCACGGCGCCCGATCAGGCCGTTGCTGCATAGCGCAGATAGTCGGCGCTGATCCGCTCTGAATGGGTGACCAGCGCTTGGGTAAAGGGCAATCGCGCCGCTTCATAGCGGGCCAGAACGGAGGGGATGGACTCGCTCGCAGGCCGCTCTGCCAGCATCCGAGCCAGCACCGCCGCATCTTCCATCCCGGTCACAAAGCCGCGCCCGGTCATCGGGGATACGACATGGGCGGCATCACCTACGATGGCCAATGCGCCGCGTGCCAGGCGCTCGGGTTTGTATTCGGCGATCGGGGCGCCGCTCAGGGCGTCTGTCGAACGCACCCCGGCAGTCACTGCCTCCGCCCATGTCTGTGGCCACAACTGCGGGATGAGCGCAAGCAGCTCTGCGCGGACTGCTTCGTCAATCGTCCCCCGCCCGAGCGTGCCCACGATGTAGCCATCCGCCGACAGGCGGTGGGTGCGGCGCAGCAAGGCCTCCCGGTGTACGTCGAACCATGCGAAGGTGATCTGGCGCCGCCCGGCTTCCACCGACCCATCGCGGCCGGGCAGCGCCGCGGCCACCAGGCGGTATCCGTCCACCAGCTCAATCCATAAACCACCGTTCGATGGCCAGGGCACGGGGCGCGCCAGCGCCTGTTCATCGACCAGCCCGCGCCACACCACATAGCCGGCATAGCGGGCAAATGGAGCCTCTGGCGCAATCGCCCGGCGGACAGTGCTGTGATAGCCGTCCGCGCCAATCACCGCAGCGGCAAGGCTCTGCGTGCCGTCTGCGAAAAAGAGTTGCGCACGCTCGCCCAGGTCTGCGACCGATGTGACGGCCCGGCCTGCTTCGAGCGTGATGCCGGGTGTTGCGGCGGCCCGGTCATGCAGCCAGGCATACAGCGCCGGCCAGGTTGTCAGGTTGCGATCCCGATAGGCAGGCACCATGGGCAGTGCCAGATGCTTGCGCGGATCGTGGCCAACCGTCGCTGCAAGCGCGGCAAAGTCGATGTTCAGGCTGTCGCCGCCGAGCACGCGCCGGGCAGATCGCTCCAGCACACGCACAGGCACACCTCGGGCGGCGCAGGCCAGCGCCAGCGTGAGGCCGGCCAGCGAGCCGCCAACGATCACGATCTGCGGGGGCGTGGTGTTCATGGCAACTGCTTTGCAACCGGGGCCAGGGGCGCGCGGCCAGGCTGGCGCTGGAGCAGCAGCACGGCCAGCAGGCCCAGGCCCGATGTCACGGCCCCCGCCACGGCAACGATGGGGTAGTGCAAGCCCGCGGCGATGACCGCACCACCCAGCGCCGCGCCGGTCGCGTTGCCCAGGTTGAAGGCGCCGATGTTCACCGAGGACGCGAGGTTTGGGGCGCCCTCAGCCGCAGCCATGACGCGCATCTGCAGCGGCGGCATCAGGGCGAAGCTGGCCACGCCCCACAGGAACACGAGCACTGCCGTCGGCAAGGTATAGGGCATGAAGATGGCCAGGAGCACGAGCGAGATCGAGAGCGCGGCAAGCGACACCATCAGCGTGCGGTCTGGATAGCGGTCTGTGAAGCGTCCGCCGATCCAGTTGCCGACGGTAAGGCCCACGCCATAGGTGACCAGCATGGCCGTCACGAAGGATGTCGATGCACCGGTCTCGAGGCGCAGGATGGGGACGATGTAGGTGAACACCGTGAACATGGCGCTGGAGCTGAGCACCGTCAGCCCGAGCGCGATCCAGACAGGGCGGCGTGCCAGCACGCGCAGTTCGGCATAGGCATTGCTGGCCGCCGGGGCGGGGATGGCGGGCAGCGTCTTCCACAGCGCCAGCATGGTGAAGACGCCTATCCCGCCGATGCCCCAGAACGCGGCGCGCCAGCCCAGCGCCTCTCCGGCCCACGTCGCCAGCGGCACGCCGACCACGTTGGCAATGGTCAGCCCCATGAACATCGCCGATATCGCCGCTGCCCGCCGCTGCGGCGGGACCAGGCCGGCCGCCACCACCGAACCCACGCCAAAGAACGCGCCATGGTTGAGCGAGGTGATCACGCGGGAGACGAGCAGCATGGCGTAGCCGCCGGAGATCGCCGAGAGCAGGTTGCCGAGCGTGAAGATGGCGGCCAGCCCGATCAGCAGCGCGCGCCTGGGCACGCGGGCCGTCATCAGCGTCATGAGGGGCGCACCGATCATCACGCCCAAGGCGTAGGCGCTGATCAATATGCCGGCGGAGGGAATGGAAACGCCAAGGTCATGCGCGATCAGCGGCAACATGCCCATGGGGGCGAACTCGGTCACGCCAATGCCAAAGGCACCTGCGGCCAGTGCCAGGATGGCGGCTTTCGGTTTCATCAAATTTCTCCTACTGTGTGCGACCGGTTCACCGGAAGACACGTTGCAACACGGACACCACCAGCGCGAGTGCCGCGACCCAGACCACGACCCAGAAATACTCGATGCCCGCCATCAGCGAGGCCTGCTGGCCGAGCTGCTGCGCCTGCACGGCCAGCGCGATCTGGGCGGCCTGGCCGGGCTCGTGTGAGGACGAGAAGAACTGGCCCAACTGCTGCAACTGCTGGACAAAGACCGGGTCGTGGCTGCTCATGCGCACGTTGAGCGAGCCGTACTGGACCGTGCTTCTCCATTGCACGAGCACGGTGGCAATGCTGGTGCCCATCGCCATGGCGATCTGGCCCAGCATGTTCTTGACCTGCTGGGCGTGGGAGAACAGCGTGTCTTCACCGGCCACATCGCGAAAGGTCTGCATCGCGGTGGTGGCCAGCACCAGCATGACAAAGCAGCCGTTCAGCGCCAGCGCCGGGAGTATGTGCCGCCACATGTCCGCCGTTGGCGTGAGCGAGGACAGCAGCCAGCCGAAGGCCGCCAGCGAGAAGAATCCCGCGACGAAGAACTTCTTCGGCGCTGGGTACTTGGGCAGCAGCCGCAGCATCACGATCCAGGTGAGCAATGAAGCCGCCAGCCCCATGGACTGGAACCTGCCAATCGTCTCCCAGGAATAGCCCAGGCCCACTTGCAGGAACGAGGGCAGCACGTAATTGTTGGCGCCCAGGATCACGTAGCTGAATGAGAACAGGGCCACGCCCGACACGTAGCGCGGGGTCATGAGCTGGCGGATCTTCAACAGGGGCCGCTCATGGCGGTGCTCGACATGGAAGTAGGTGTAGAGGGCGAATACGGCCAAGGCCGCGAACACCAGCAGGATGCTGGTGTCGTTGTAGAAGTCGTAGTAGGAGCGCTGCAGCACATACAGGAAGAAGAACGATGCGAGCGCCAGCAAAAGCACGCGCGCAGGGCTGGTGCTGGTGCGCTCGTTCTCGGGCTTTGGTTCCCCGGGAAGAAAGCGCAAGGAGAGCAGCGCGGCCAAGACCGAGCCGGCAATGAGAACCCCGAAGATCGCCTGCCAGGTGTCATGGGTGACGGCGATGGATGCCACCAGCGGTGCGGCTGCCGTGCCGCTGGCCAGGCCCATGGCAAAGACCTTGATGCCGACAAAGCGGCCCGGCCCCGGCGGGATGAGGTTGACGATGACGCGCGATGCCGTCATGAAGGAGGCGCCACCCAGGGCCATGACGACGCGCCCCGCTGCAAAGGTGTGCAGGTCGTGGCTCATGCTGCACAGCAGTGCGCCGGCGATGTAGATGCCGATCGAGCCGAGCACATAGTTGCGCCAGCCCAGCCGCTCGGTCAACCAGCGCTGCTTGGAGATGGCGACCACGGCCACGCAGGCGTAGAGCGCGGCGACCAGGCTGTACTCCTCCGGGCTGGCATTGATCTCGCCGCGGATCGGGACCGAGGCGAAGGCGATCATGCCGGTCTGCAGGAACTCGAGCGCGCACAGCAGGTAGACCGTCATCAGCAGTGCGCCATGTTTTCTGTACATGGGCGTGCCTATTTCTCTTGCGCTGTACGCGAGCCGCCTTCGTTGGCGTGGATGACGGCTTCCACGATGGCATCGGCGTCTCGCAACTCATGGTCGTAGACCTGGGTCTTGTAGGCGAAATTCGGTGCGACATCGGTGCGGATCATTTCTCCGTCGCGGCGGGCGGTATCCACCGACACGCGCATCGACAGCCCGACGCGCAAGGGTTGCTGGGCGACCTCCTTGGGGTCCAGCGCAATCCGCACCGGCACGCGCTGCGTCACCTTGATCCAGTTGCCCGTCGCGTTCTGGGCCGGCAGCAGCGCAAAGGCGCTGCCGGTGCCGGCATCCAGGCCCAGGATCTTGCCGTGGTAGACCACGTCGCGGCCATAGACCTCGGCCGTCAGCTCGGCCGGCTGGCCGATGCGCAGATGCGCCAGCTGCGACTCCTTGAAATTGGCATTGACCCACAGCTCGTCCAATGGGACGACGGACATCAGCGCCACACCCGCATTGATGCGCTGGCCCAGTTGCACGCTGCGCTTGGTGACGCTGCCCTCGACGGGGGAAAGAATGGAGGTGCGCGCCCGCGCGATGTACGCATCGCGCAGGTTGGTGGCGGCGGCCAGCACATCGGGATGCGTCCGCAGGCTGGTGCCATCGACCATGGCGCGGCGTTGTGCCAGCGATTGGTTCACTGCGGTCAGGGCGGCCTGGGCGTTCTTCAGCAGGTCTTCGGCATGGCTGATCTCCTCGCGCGAAACGGCGCCGCTGGAGGCGAGCCTGGCGCGCCGGTCCAGGTCGGTCCTGGCTTTCTGCACATCGTTCTGGCGTTGCGCCACTTCGGCCCGCAACTGCTGGACTTGCGAGTACTGCGTCCTGGCCATCCGCGTGGCCTTGGCCAGGGCCGTCTGGGCGCGCTCGAACTGGACTTCCTGGTCCACCGGGTTCAGCGTGACGAGCGGTGCGCCGGCCATGACGTGATCGGTGTTGTCTGCCATGAAGGCCGTCACGGTGCCGGCGATCTGCGACGTCACCTGCACGACGTTGCCATCCACGTAGGCGTCCTCGGTGTGCTCGGTATCGCTCGGCATGGCGTACCACGCAATTCCTGCGACCAGGAGGATCAGGACGATGGCCGTCAGCACCTGGTCGCGTGCCCGAAGCGGCACGGGCGTCTTGTTGCCGCCAGCGCCGCCTGCCGGACTGGACGGGGGCTGTGTTTGTTGGGGCTGGGCACTTTGACTCATTCTTGTGGACTCCTTATTCGTGGCTGCCGTTGCGGGGCGGCTCCGGGACATAGCCGCCGCCCAGGGCGCGGCTGAGGTTGGCCTCCAGCGCAAGGCCGCGGGATTGCAGTTGGACCAACTGGCGCTGCTGCGCGAGTGCATTGGTTTGCGTGGCAAGCACCTGGATGTAGGTGGCCAATCCCGCGGCATAGCGCTTGTGGACCAGCCCTGCGGCGTCATTCGAGGTCTGGACCGCGTCCCGCTGCTGCTCGATCTGTTCACGCAGCCAGCGGATCGACGAGAGCTGGTCCGAGATGTCGCGCAGGGCATTGACCAGCGTCTGGTTGTAGTCCTCTACCGCGATGTCATAGGTGGCGTCCTGCGCCGCCAGGTTGGCACGCAGCCTCCCACCGTCGAAGATGGGCAGGCTGATCGCCGGCCCCGCGCCCAGGATGCGGCTGCTGCCGTCGGCGAACACATCGAAGCCAAGGCTTTGGAAGCCCACAAAGGCTGACAGGTTGACGTTGGGATAGAAGCGCGCCTTCGCCCCTTCGATGTCGTGGCTGGCCGCCTCCACGCGCCAGCGCTGTGCCACCACATCCGGGCGGTGGCCCAGCAGCTCTGCCGGCAGCAGGCTGGGAATGCTCACCGTGTCGGGGCGCTTGAGTTGTGGCGTGCCGATGGCACGCCCACGGTCGGGCCCCTTGCCCAGCAAGGCCGCGAGCTTGTTGCGGCTCAGCTCCATGGCTTCGCCCAGGGCGGCAATCCTGGCGCGGGTGGCGGGGATGGAGGCCTGTGCCTGCTTGATGTCGATCTGGGAGTCCAGCTCGGCCTCGAAGCGCCGGTGCGTGAGCGAGAGGATCTGCTCCTGCTGCTTGAGCATCTGCTGCTCGATCGCAAGCTGCTCGCCGCCTTGCTGCAACTCGATGCAGGCCTGGACGATGGCCGATGACAGCATGAGCCGGGCCGCGTACCGGTCAACCTCCATCGCCTTCAGGCGGCCCAGTGCCGCGTCGACGGCCGCCTGGTTCTTGCCCCAGAAGTCCAGCTCGTAGCCCAGATTGAGCGTGCCCTGGTTCACCGTCTGCCAGGTGCCGGCAACCGGATGCGGTGTGGTGCCATTCGCACTGAAGCGCTGGCGCGTGCTGGCCATGTTGGCGTCCAGGTGGGGCATCTGCTGCGCCTGGGCCAGGCCTTGCAACGCTTCTGCCTGGCGCACACGCGCGGCGGCTGCGCGCAGGCCCGGGCTGTCTGCCAGCGCCTCGTCCACCAGCAGGTCCAGTTGCTTGTCACCGAACGACTTCCACCACTTTTCTTCAGGCCAGTGGGCGTCAGACACCTGGATGCCGCCCAGCGCATCCTGTGCCGCCAGCGCGGCTGGATCGCCGAGCATGGACGAAGGCCTGATGTTCCCGTGGGAGCAGCCAGCCAGCACCAGGGCGCCGGCCAGGGCCAGTGCCGCCAGAGGCAGGCCTTGCGATGGGCGGCGCATGGCGCGCCTGGGATACGGTGGCGGGGTTTTCATGGGGCCAGTGCTGTCTGGGGAGGTGAAAGGTCGATCACGGGGGCCAAGCTGCCGCAGCAGCCTGCTCAGCCGTTCTAAAGGTCCACAAAGGCGAACCTGCCGGGGCCGCACACGGCGAGGTAGAGCAGGCCGCCTGTCAAGGCGATGTTGCCGAAGAAGACGTTTTTCAACATGGCACGCATCTCTGCCGGTCCCTCAAAGGACCAGAACTGCAGGAAGCAAAGCGTGACAAAGGCGATGAACAGGGCCAGGGCCATGGCGGAAATCCGCGCATAGGCGCCCAGCACCAGCGAGGCAGCGCCCACCATTTCAAATATGCCGACCAGCACCGCGAAGAATGCCGGCGCAGGCAGGTGCAAGGAGGCAATCTGCTGCAGCTCGGCAGGCTCAAGCCGGAACTTGTCCAGCGCACTGGTGACAAACAGCGCAGCCAGCATGACGCGGGCAGCCAGCAGGCATAGATCCCGGGTATCAGTCATTTGCCAGCTCCTTTGAATGATCGACCGGAAACCCGGTACCCGTGAAGGCAGAGGTGTCGAGGAACCGGTATTCGTAGCTGCGGCGCTTGAACCGCCAACCGTTGGATTGCTTGACCAACTCGTCGCGGTAGATCGCCAGGTTCTCGTAGTAGTCCTGCTCGCCCTTGCCTCGCTCGCGCTCCGCGAAGCGGGCGCAAGCGCTGCTTTCTCCGGTGAACGAGACCACCCCTGAGTGCGTCAACTGGATGAACAGGGGCTTGGGCGCAAGCAGGCGCGTCAGCATCTCGACAATGGCCTCGATGCCATGGGCACTGGATGGGAAGGGCTGGCCTATCTCCCACACTGCATCGTCAGTCCACAGCTCCCGAAAGGCGGCGGTATCGCGCTCGTTGACGGCATCGGTAAAGCGGGCCGCGAGATTGCGGATGGCCAGTTCGTCTTCGATCTTCTGGAGCCGGCTCGCCAGCTCCTGCAACTGAACATGCTCCATGGGCGCCTCTGGCGCGCGTGGGGCGGGGCGTGGGGTAGGCAGCGGCGGCACGAAGCTTGTCCTTTGTGGCTGAGGTCAAATCCGGGGCATGCCGCCGGCGGCTGCGCAGCGCAGTCACAGAGTCGGCGGCAAGGCGTTTCTCACGGCTGCGGTTGCAGCCGGAGTGGCTTAGGCGATGCCAGCGCCCAGGGCCGGGAAGACGTCGGTGAACAACAAGGTGATCAACTGCTGCCCGTTCGGCGTGGACCAGTCCTGCGCGATCTCTGCCATCAGCGTGTTGGTGGCGGTGAGCACGACGCCCGCGTCATGCATGCGCTGGCGGGAGAGTTCTTCGGAAAGATCGCTGGGCGATCCGGAGGCATCCATCACGGCCTGCACGTTGAAGCCTTCGAGCGCGGCGTCGATGGACGGGAAGATCAGGCAGACATCGGTGGTGACGCCGGCCATGATCAGGTTCTTGCGCCCGGTGGCGAGCACGGCGTTGCGGAAGTCGGCATAGGCCCAGGCATTGACCACGCCGGGACGCTTGACCCGCGCCGCATGCGCTTCGGGCAGGATCTTGGCGATCTCTGGAAGGATCGGGCCCTGGGCGTTGTCTTCCTGGCTGGACGTGATCACGACCGGCAGATTGAGGATCTTGGCCATCTTGGCCAGCGCGATCGACTGCTTGGCGGCAAGCTCCTTGTCGATGTTCTTGATCAGCTGCATGGTGCCGACCTGGTGATCGATCAGCAGCAAGGCAGAGTTTTCAGCGGTGAATCGTTCAACTTTCATGATGGATCTCCTGGGAAGTAAATGGGGCATATGCCCCGGGTGGGCGGCGATTGGCTACAGCTTTCCAAAATCGCCACGTTGGTAGGCGGCGCTGGCCGCGATCAGGCCCTGGCGGCTTGCGAAGGCCATGGGGCCGTTCGACAGCACGGGTTGGCGCAGTGGCTCGCCGATGAACACGGCGAGCTTGGTGCCGCCGGCCGGGGCCGCGAGCGTGTGCGTCACGGCCTCTGTCGTCGCCACAAGAATGGGGGCACTGAGATCGTCAAGGCCGAAGCTTTCGCCATCGATTTCTGCGTTGCCGAGGATCGGCATGACCAGGGCCTTCTGGCCGGCAGCCAGGGGCAGCGCCAGGGTCGCTCCGGCGTCCAGCGAGATGTCCAGCAAGGTGACATCGGTTGGCAGCGTCAGCGGGGAGCGCACGCCACCAAAGCTGCCGAAGGGAATGCGCACCCGTGCGCCGGGGCCCTGCACCACCGGCACGTCCTGTGGGGCCAGGCTGAGCGCAAAGGGCGCTGCTTCTTGCCGGTCGCGCGGCAGGTTGACGAAGATCTGCAGCAGATGCACGGTGCTCCCCAGCACTGCCGGGTTCTCTTCATGGACCACGCCACGGCCGGCGGCGGTCCAGTGCAGGCCGCCCGGCTCGATCAGCCTGTGGTTGCCTTGCGAGTCGCGGTTGGCAATGCCGGTCTCCGAATCCAGGAACAGGTAGGTCACGGCCGAGAAGCCGGCGTGCGGGTGCGGCGGAAAAGTGGGGGCGCTCATCCAGGCGTGGTCAATCCCCAGGAAAGGGTCGAGCTGCGCCGGGTCGGAGCCATGCAGGCTGTAGGCCCGGAAGTGGCTCCCTCGGTTGGCGCGTTGCATGCGGGCGATGGTGGTCATGGCCGTTTGCTCCTTGTCGTCTCAGGCGGGTACCGCTGCGGCCAGTGCCGGATAGTCGATGTATCCCTGGGCGGTGGGCGGTGCAAAGAAGGTGCTGCGGTCCGGCGTGTTGAGCGCGGCGCCTTGGCGGAAGCGCTCTGGCAGGTCGGGGTTGGCCAGGAAGGCGCCGCCAAAAACCGTGGCGTCGGCCCGGCCTTCGGCCAGCGCGGCTTCGGCGCTGTCTTGCGTCAAGCCACCGCCGATCAGGTAGGCGCCTTCGAAGCGCGAGCGCAGCAGTGCGTGGTAGTCGACCTTCGGCGTGCCGAACAGGGCCACATGCAGATAGGCCAGGCCCCAACCGCGCAATTGGTCGACCAGATAGGTGTAGGTCTCTTGCGGCGCGGCATCCGTGATGCTGTTGTAGTTCATCTCCGGCGAAATCTTGATGCCGACACGGTCGGCGCCGGCCTCTGCGGCCATGGCATCCAGCACGTCCAGCACAAAGCGCGCGCGGCCTTCGACGGAGCCGCCGTACAGGTCTTGCCGCTGGTTGCTGCCCGACGACAGAAACTGCTCGGGCAGGTAGCCGGAGGCCGCATGCAGTTCCACGCCGTCGAAACCGGCCTCGATGGCACGGCGGGTGGCTTGGCGGTAGTCGTCGATGACGCCGGCGATCTCGGCCAGGCTCAGCTCGCGGGGTGTGACGAAGTCCACCTGACCGGCAGGCGTCCACGCCTGGCCTGCGGGCTTGATGGCCGACGGTGCCACGGGCGTGGTGCCATCGAGCAAGGAGGGGTGCGAGACCCGGCCGCAGTGCATCACCTGCATGAAGATGCGGCCGCCCCGGGCGTGCACGGCGTCGGTCACCTTCTTCCAGGCCGCAACCTGCACACCGGTTTCGATGCCGGGCGTATGCACGTAGCCCTTGCCCATGGCAGAGGGGAATACGCCTTCGGAAATGATCAGGCCGGCGCTGGAACGCTGGGCATAGTAGGTGACCGTCATGTCGCCGACCACGCCGTCAGCGTCGGCGCGCGAGCGGGTCATGGGGGCCATGACAAGGCGGTTCGGCGCCACGGTGCGGCCGATGCGAACGGGGGTGTGCAGTGGGCTCATATGGTGAATTCCTTGGCGGTGTGAATGCGATGGACGTATCTTTGATTAATCCGCGAGGGAGATAAAGACGGTAGGATGGCAATCATTGGTCCAAAAATGGCGCAATCAGAATGGAACTGCTGAACGACATGGCCTTGTTTGTGGAGGTTGCCCAGACGCGGAGCTTTCGCCGCGCGGCCGATGCCACGGGCGTGCCCAATTCCACCTTGTCCAGGCGCATCAGTGCGCTGGAGAAGGCCATTGGCCTGCGGCTTCTGCACCGCACGACGCGCAAGGTCGAGCTGACGGAGGCCGGCCAGCTCTACTACGAGCGCTGCCGGCGCATCGTGGATGAAGCGCGGATCGCGCACGAGCAGTTGGGCGAGATGCTGGCGCAGCCCAGCGGGGTGTTGCGCGCATCGCTGCCGGTGGACTTCGCCACGATTTACATGGCCCCGCTGATCGCGGAGTTCGCGCGCCGCTATCCCGGCATCAGCTTTGATTTCGACCTCACGCCCCGGCGGGTGGACCTGGTCGCCGAGCCCTTTGACGTGGCTATCCGCATGGGCGAGCTGGCGGACTCAAGCCTGATCGCGCGCCTGCTGGCGCGCCTGTCGGTGCATGCCTATGCCGCGCCGCGCTATCTGGATATCTCCGGCGAACCCACGCACCCCACGGACCTGATGCAGCACGAGTGCCTGGGCTTTCCCAAGGTTGGCAAATGGACGCTGCACCGAGGTGCGGAGACCGTGGAAGTTGACGTGGGCGGGAAGTTCCAGGTCAACAGCGTCGGCATGTTCCGGCGCCTGGCGACGCTGGATCTGGGCGTGATCCTGCTGTCCGAGGACATCGCCGCGGAGGATGTCGCGGCCGGCCGCCTGCGCCGGATACTGCCGGCCTGGCAGGCCACGTCGATACCGGTCTACGCCCTGACCGAAACACGTCTGCTGCCGGCGAAGACGCAGCGATTCATCGAGTTCCTGCAGGAACGCCTGGGCCATCAGAACACCTGATCCACACGACTGACTAGGCATGCCATGCGACAAGCCATACGCGCCGAGCTAAGCGCGATCAAGCCCCTTGACCTCCTGGAACAGACCCACCTGGCCGATGCCCTGGCCTGGGTCGATTCCGGCGCCGAGCTGTGCCGCACCGCCAAGCCGGCCACGCCGCCCAAGCATCTGGTGTCTTACTTCGTGGTGGTGGATGGCGACCATCTCTTGCTGGTCGATCACAAGAACGCGCAACTGTGGCTGCCCACCGGCGGCCATGTCGAGCCGGGCGAGCATCCGCGCAGCACGGTGCTGCGTGAGTTCGAAGAAGAGCTGGGCCTGGCCACCACCCAGGCAGTTGCGGCGCCGCTCATGCTCACCTGCACCACCACCGTCGGCCTGACCGCGGGGCACACGGATGTGTCGCTGTGGTACGTGGTGCAGGCCAGCCGGCAGCAGGCGCTGGTGTTTGACCAGGATGAGTTCCACGCGGTGCGCTGGTTCCACTGCGACGCCCTTCCGTTCGAGCGCAGCGACCCGCACCTGCGGCGCTTTGCAGAGAAATGGGCCGCGCAGCGGCGCGCTACGCGGGCAGCAGCGTAGCCGCCAGCCCGACCAGCGCACAGACCCCCAGCAGGGGCAGCACGCCCACCTTGAAGCGCAGCAGGGCCACCGCTGCCGCCACCGTGATGGCGGCCGACAGCAGGTCGAAGCGGCCCGCGAAGCCGCTGGGCCACAGCACGTGGTACGCAAAGAACATTGCCAGGTTCAGGATCACCCCGACCACGGCCGCCGTGATGGCCGACAGCGGCGCGGTAAAGCCCAGCTTGCCGTGCGTGGACTCGATCAGCGGGCCTCCCGCCAGGATGAAGACGAAGGACGGCAGAAAGGTGAAGAAGGTCACCACCGTGGCCGCCAGTGCACCCCCCAGGAACAAGGCGCCCGGCCCCAGCACCTGCTGCAGCCAGCCGCCCACAAAACCGACGAAGGCCACCACCATGATGAGCGGGCCGGGCGTGGTCTCGCCCAGGGCCAGGCCGTCCATCATCTGCGGCCCGGACAGCCACTGGTAGTGCTCGACCGCGCCCTGGTAGACATAGGGCAGCACCGCATAGGCGCCGCCAAAGGTCAGCAGCGCGGCCTTGGTGAAGAACAGGCCCATCTGCGCCAGCGTGCCATGCAGGCCCGTGCTGGCGACCAGCCCGGCCATGGCCAGCAGCCACAGCGCCGCGCCTATCAGCAGCACCTTGGCGATGAAGGCGCGCGACCACTTGGCATGCGCGGGCGTTGGCGTGTCGTCGTCGATCAGCGCCGGGCCATAGCCAGCCTGGACAGAGGCGTGGCCACCGCCCAGCGTGAACACGCCCGGCGCCCAGCGCGCACCAAAGTACCCCACCAATGCGGCGGCGATCACGATGATCGGAAAGGGCACATCAAACGCAAAGATGGCCACGAAGGCCGCCGCCGCAATGCCCCACATCCAGCGGTTCTTCAGCGCCCGGCTGCCCAGGCGATAGGCCGCCTGCAGCACCAGCGCCGTCACGGCCGGCTTGATGCCGTGGAAGGCGCCCGCCACCGCGGGCACATCGCCAAAGCGCAGATAGACCCACGACAGTGCAACCAGGATGAAGAGCGAAGGCAGCACGAAGAGCGCGCCCGCCACGATGCCGCCGCGCGTGCGGTGCATCAGCCAGCCGATGTAGGTGGCCAGTTGTTGCGCCTCGGGCCCGGGCAGCAGCATGCAGTAGTTGAGTGCGTGCAGAAAGCGCTTCTCGCTGATCCAGCGGCGGCGCTCGACCAGCTCGGCATGCATGATCGCAATCTGCCCGGCCGGCCCACCAAAGCTGATGAAGCCCAGCTTGAGCCAGAAGCGAAAGGCCTGGGCAAAAGAAACAGCCGCAGGCGCGGTCTGGGGTGCGGGGGAGGGTGTTGCAGGCGTAGCGGTGTCCACGGAAAAAACTCCGGTAAAGGTCACCAGCGCTTGGACGGGACACCGTCTACCTGTAAAGGCCGGGAGGCTGTGTTCCCGGAGCGGCGATGTTAGCAGCGCTTATCGAAAGCCATAGGCAGAATTCGCCCTGGCTTCCTGGCCCATTCATCACCTCTGGAGTCTGTCTTGCCGCCGCGTGTCGCGCCTTACGCCCAGGATTTCTTCGACCTGCAATTGCACTTTGCCCGCCGGGTGGCCGTGCTCTCGGGCCTGCCGCTGGCAAGCGTGCTGCTGGACTACACCAACCTCTATGTTCGCTTTGGTCTGGGGCGGGGCTTTGATGCTGCGCATCCTGTCTGGCGCGAGTATTTGGATGGTCTTGAGCGTTCAGCGGACCACGAGGGCTGGACCTATGCGTTCTACCTGGCGCGTGGGCCAGAGGTAGGTCCACCCGATGTCGTCGCTACGGTCGGCTGCTTCTCTTATGCCCGCGCGGGCGAGGGCCGCATCCGCCTGCATTTCCACAATGCCGAGGCCGACGGCCATGCGCCGCTGAGCGCGCAACGGCTTGCGCTGCGGCGCGCCGAATTGCACACATTGTTCGCGGCAGTCATGCAACTGGAAACCGAGCCGCCGCAGGTGCTGGGCACCTCGTGGCTCTACCACCTTGCGGCCTATCGCGGGCTTTTTCCCGGGGCCTATATCGCCTCGGCCACGCCGGCTGGCCCGCGCTTTCGGAACATGCCGCTGTGGGGGCAGTTTCTGGATCGGCAAGGTCAACTGCGGCAGGCGCCTGTTGTTGCGTTTCGGCATGCGTTGGCCCTGCAGGCGGGCATGCCGGGGCTGGGTGAGTGCTTTCCGCTGCAGCCGCTGGCGCTTGAGGCGCCGGCGTCGGTGTTCTTTGATTGCTATGCGGCGTAGCGCCGGGGCCAGGGCTTTGGCGTGACCCAGCCAAGCACCGCCGACAGCGCCAGCACCACCAGTGGTGGGAGCGCATGGGCGTACTCGCCATGCAAGGCCACGGTGGCGACCGCGCCGGACATGACCAGGCAGCCGAGCGCTGCGCCCCAGAACTGCGTGGCCGTCAAGGCCAGCAGGGCCGCAACCACAAGTTCCAGGCCGCCGGTGATGAAGTGGAACCAATCCGGGTAGCCCCAACGCCGGTAGTCTGCGGCGATCGGCTCCGGTGCCAGGATGTTGCCAATGCCCCCGAAGAGGAAGAAGGCTGCCAGTGCCCATGCAAGGGCGGATTTCCATGAGAACTTATGCATGCTTGCCTGCTTTCGTTGGGAGTGCGCCGCCCAGGAACAGGCTGACGGCCTGGTCGACGGTGGAGGTGAGCTGTGCGGGCCGCTGCCGCTTGGGCGCCAGGCCGACCAGGGCGCGCAACTGCGGCCCGGCCACTACCAGGCTGACAAACTGCGCGGCAAGGTCCGTGGCCGGCAGATCGGCCCGAAGCTGCCCGCCAGACTGCTGCTGCTCGACCCAGCGGGCGACGATGCGCATGGCGTGGTCCTGCCCGGCATGCAGGATGGCCTGCGCCAGCGCGGGAAAGCGCTGGCCTTCGGCCACCATCATGCGGTGCAGGGCAAGGGTGCGCGGCTGCAGCACGATCTGCAGCAGGCGGCGCCCGAACAGGGTGAGGGCGCTGGGCAGGTCTTCGCCTTGGATCTCCAGCGCTTCGAGCGGGCGCGCGAGGTCGGTGCAGAGCTGGGTGACGACCTCGATGAACAGGCCCTCCTTGCCGCCGAAATGGCTGTAGATGTTGCGCCGCGAGCCGCCGACGCGGGCGATGAGCGTGTCGATCGACACCGCCTCATAGCCCTGCTCCAGGAACATGTCTGCCGCCGTGTCGGTCAGCGAGCGCACGCGCGCAGCCCCGCGGGCGGTGCGATGGGTTTCCGTACTGGGGGCAAGTGGCATGGGTGGCGATTGGGTGGGTGAAGACTGAATGGTACTGCATCGTACCAATTTGGCGAAGAGCAGCATGCACAGGCTGCACCACAATGGCAGGCATAGATCAGCAGCCGACCTTAGCGATACACCATGCCCCTCCCTCTCACCTCCACCGCCGTAGACGCACTGCGCGCCCGCACCCCCGGCGCGCACGGCACCACGCATTTCAACCACGCCAGCGCCTCGTTGCCCTCTGCCGCCACGCTGGAGGCGATCCACGCGCACCTGTTGCGCGAAGCCATGCAGGGGCCGATGGAGGCGAGCCTGGCGGCGCGTGAGCAGACCGAGCACGCGCGCGTGCTGGCCGCGCAACTGTTCAACGCCCAGCCGGGCGAGATCGCGCTGACCGGCGGCAATTCGCCCGGCTGGGGAGCCGCTTTTGCCGCGCTGGGGCCGTGGCGGGCGGGCGAGCGCATCTTGGTCGGGCGGCAGGAGTGGGGCGGCAACCTGGCCACCATGCGCCTGGTGGCGCAGCGCGCCGGCGCAGTGATAGAGACCATTCCCTGCGACGCCAGCGGCGCGGTAGACCCACAGGCGCTGGAGGCCATGCTGGACGAGCGCGTGCGCCTGATTGCCCTCACCTGGCTGCCGTCCAACGGCGGCCTCATCAACCCGGCCGCAGCCATTGGGCAGGTGGCGCGGCGCCATGGCATTGCCTACTTCATCGACGCTGCGCAGGCCGTGGGCCAGGTGCCGATCGACGTGGCCCAACTGGGCTGCGATGTGCTGACGGGCGTGGGCCGCAAGGCGCTGCGCGGCCCCAAGGGCACGGGCCTGCTGTATGTGCGGCAGGGCTTCTTGCCGCGGCTGACGCCGGCTTTTGTCGATACGCGCTCGGCGCCGCTGGGCGATGACGGCGAGCCGGTGTTGCGCGACGACGCCTCGCGCCTGGAGCCCTCAGAGGCCTCGCTGGCACTGCGCTGCGGGCTGGCCAATGCCTTGCAGGAGGCGCTGGAGATTGGCGTGGACAACATCCGCGCGCGCATCAACAGCACGGCGCAGGCGCTGCGCGCGCAGTTGGCGCAGATCCCCGGCATCACGGTGCTGGACCAGGGCCGTGAACATTCCGGCCTGGTGTCCTTCAACCTGGCGGGTCACGACGCGGCAGCCGTGCAGCGCAGCCTGGCGGCGCAGGGCATATCGATTGGCAGCAATGGCGTGGCCTACACGCCGCTGGACATGAACGCGCGCGGCCTGCGCCAGGTGGCGCGGGCCTCGGTCAGCTACCTGACGACCGAGGCAGAAGTGGACCGGTTGTTGAGCGCGCTGCGTCGGGTCTGAGGGGCATCCTTCTCAAGGTCTTGTGATCTGTTGGGTTCCATCAGCGGTGTGGGACAGCCGAACAGCCGGCCCCCACCCCAACCCGCCCCCAGCGGGGGCGGGAGTCATGCAAAGGCCGAGCGCAGCGACGGCCCGGCTGGCAGTCCTGGGGTCCCCTCTGGGGCGTCGAGGAGCGGAGGAGTCGGCAGGTTGCCCGCAGCGCAGCGAAGGGACGGCGAGGACTGTTTGAGCGAAGCGAGTTCCGCAGCCGCCTGCCGACTTCGAGCACCGCAGAGCAGTCTGCGCAGCAGACCGCCACAGCGGGGTCGCCTTTTCTTTGCCTACTTTCTTTTGGCGAAGCAAAAGAACAGTAGGTCGCCCGCCGGGGCGAACTCCCGGCACCCGCCGCCCGCAAGGCAAACAGCGCAGGGATATCTCAAAGACCTTGAAAAGCATGCATCTGATTCACCACATCGTCTGCCGCGCACGCTCGGCCCAGCCCTGGTCGTAGGCAGCACCGTCGATGCGGCTCATGCCGGCCAGCAGCTCGCCCGGGCTGGGTAGGCTCTTGGGGTCGATATGGCGTGCCGGGTTCCATAGCTCGGCGCGCACGATGGCGCGGGCGCACTGGAAGTAGACCGCCTCTACCGACAGCACCAGCACCGAGCGCGGCGGCTTGTCGTCCACCGCAAAGCTCTGGCACAAATCCGCATCCGTATCCAGGTGCGCGCGGCCATTCACGCGCAGCGTGGTGCCCAGGCCCGGCAGCAGAAACAGCAGCGCCGCACGCGGGTCGCGCACCACGTTGCGCAGGCTGTCCACGCGGTTGTTGCCGCGCCGGTCGGGCAGCAGCAGGGTGCGCGCGTCTTGCATGCGCACAAAGCCCGGCAGGTCGCCGCGCGGTGAGCAGTCCAGGCCCTCGGGCCCGACCGTGGCCAGCGCGGCAAAGGGCGACGCCGCAATCAGCGCCGCATAGGCCGGCGTGATGTGGTCTGCCTCTTTCACCAACGATGCCTCGCCCGGCTCCCCATACAGGGCGGTGAGCTGCTCCACGGTCTGGATGATGGCCATGGCTGTTTCCTTGGAAATGTGAGTAAATTGCACTAATTTGTGCCTATGAGAGTAATCATTCCCAAACTGGGATTGGGCTTCAATCGAGTTGTTTGCATAAATAGTTGAGTTAAAATCACATAAAAGGAGTGCGTCCATGGCGCGTCTGCTTCCGTCCCTGTCAGCGCTGCGGGCCTTCGAGGCGGTCGCCCGGTTGGGCTCGGTCACGCTGGCCGCGCAAGAGCTGGCGCGCACCCACGGCGCGGTCAGCCGCCAGTTGCGCACCTTGCAAGAGCAGGCCGGCGTGCCGCTGTTCGACAAGGTTGGCACCGGCCTGCGGCCCAATGCTGCGGGCACGGCGCTGCAACTGGTTGCGGCGCAGTCGCTCGACGTGCTGGAACAAGGCTGGCGCGACCTGCTGGACGAGGCGCGTGCGCCGGCCCTGCACGTGGCCTGCAGTGCCACCTTTGCCATGCGCTGGCTGGTGCCACGGCTGGGTGGTTTTTATCGGCGCTATCCGTCGGTACGCGTGCGCTTGTCGATGACCTCGGCACGTGAGATTCGCTACCAGGGCGCAGACCTGGTGATCGCCTGGGACCGCAGCGGCTTCCCGCCGCAGGACGAGGCGCGCGCCATTCGCCTGGGCGAGGTCGCCTTCGGCCCGGTGCATGCGCCGGGCTATGCCGCGCGCGTGGCCAAGGGCACGCTGCGCTGCCGCACCGGCATCACGCATGAGTACACCTCGCGCGCCTGGGACAGCTGGCGCGAGCGCTCTGGCCTGCAGGCAGAGTGGAAGGAAGAGCTGCGCTTTCCACACACCCACTTGTGCATAGAAGCGGCGGTGGCCGGCCTGGGCGTGGCCCTGGTCGAGCAGCGCCTGGTGGCCGACGACCTGGCCACCGGCCGCCTGCTGGCGCCTTGCGGTTTCACCCCTTTTCCTGACGGCCTGGCTGCCATTCCCACGTCGGCGCGCGCCGCGCTGCCCGCTGCGCAGGCCTTCGTCGCCTGGCTGGCGGAAACACTGAAGTAATTTGTGCGCAGAGTTATGCCCGCGTGCTGTGTGCCACTCTGTGGATAAGCGCCTGCACAAGCGCTGAAACCCGCGCCAGCACTGGCTTTGCACGCGCTGCCTAAATGGGCGGCAGTGGCTGCGGCGGCTGCAAATGCGTGTTGACGGGCCGCGCAAAAAGTGCTTTTGCCGTGGCGGGGCGGTGGCCTCATGTCGCCACGCCGATCCAGCCAGCGCGCAGCGCGTGCAATGGCGTGTGCGCGCATGCTGCACCAGCCCCATCAAGTTATGCCCGCGCACTGTGCGCCACTCTGTGGATAAGCACCTGCACAAGCGCTGAAACCCGCGCCAGCATTGGCTTTGCACGCGCTGCCTAAATGGTTGGCAGTGGCTTTTCTGGCCTGGAAGAAGGGCTGAAAAGTGCCCAATGCCTGCCGCATGCACAGGGTGGAGTCAAGTTCATTTGATTGCATGTAATGGCCCGCAGCCACTGCCTGCGATGCCTGCCGCGCAGGGCACGCGCGCCGTCCAAGTTATGCCCGCGCGCTGTGCGCCACCCTGTGGATAGCCCCCGGTATAAGCCGCAAAAGCCGCGCCAGCATTGGCTTTGCGGGCGCTGCCCAAATGAGTGGCACTGCGTGGCGTTGCGCGCGACGCCGCGTCTTCCGCGCACGGCCACGTTACGATGGCGCGAACTGCAACGGAGAACCGTAATGACCATCCTGTGGCGCGCCGCTGCCATGGTGCTTGCAAGCCTCGCGGCCTCGCCGGCCTGGGCCATCTACAAATGCGTGGGGGCAGACGGCAAGGTCAGCTACCAGGACGCCGCATGTCCCAAGAGCGCAAAGGCCTCGCAGGTCGATGTGTCTGCGCCGCTGCTCTCGCTTCCGCCAACCAAGGTGCAAGGCAGCACGCCGGGCCAGAGCGAGGCCGATCGGCTCAACGACTTGAGCGCAGAGAGCGAGCGCGAGCGCCGCCGGCGCGAGCTGGAGGAGCGCGTCGTCCCCAACGCCGAGGCCGCGCTGGCGGCCCAGCGTGCGCAGTGCGCGCAAGAGCAGGCCGACGCCGACCCGGCCCGTGAAACCTATCTGGAAACCATGGGCGAGGCCGCCGAGCAATCCGGCACCGTGGTGCCGCCGGGCATGTTCACCACCATCGCCGAGCGCTGCAACGCGCAGGAGCGCGAGCTGCTGGACGCGCTCGACAATGCCCATCGCGAATGCGGGGTGTACCAATGCCAGCGCTGAGCAGCCTGACCCGCACCGGCGTGCTGCATCTGCAAGACCTGCACTTTGCCTACCCGGGGCAGCCGGCGATCGCGGCCGGCTGGTCGGCCTCCATCAATGCCGGCGTGACGCTGCTGCACGGCGACATCGGCAGCGGCAAGTCCACGCTGCTGCGCGTGCTGGCCGGCGCCTTGCCCGCAACTGGCCGGCTGACGCTGGCAGGCACATGCCTGGGCGACGACCCCAAGGCCTATCGGCGCCAGGTGTTTCTTTGCGACCGCGCAAGCGACGCGTTCGACCAGGTGAGCGCACGCGCCTGCACGGCATCGCTTGGCGCAGACGATGCCGGCTTTCGCCAGGACCGGTGGCAGGCGCTGGTCGACGGCTTTGCGCTGGCCCCGCATATCGACAAGCCCCTGTACATGCTCTCGACCGGCTCCAGGCACAAGGTCTGGCTGGCCGCCGTGCTGGCCTCGGGCCGCGCGCTGATCCTGCTGGATGAGCCCACCGCAGGCCTGGACGCCGCATCGGTGCGCTGCCTGTGGAGCGCGCTCACCGACCTGGCCAGCCAGCCGGGGCGCGCCATCGTCATCGCCAGCACCGATCGGATCGACCGGGTGCCGCTGGCGGGCTGCATAGAGTTGCCGCTGGGGTGAGGCCGTTGCCGATCAGGCATCGCTACGAAGGTCCCTGCTCACCATGCGCAGCACTACTTCACTGCTGAGCCTCCTGCTTGCCCTCGCGCCCGCGGCGGCTTTGGCAACGGCGGACGAAGACCAGGTGGTGGCGCTTGGCAAGAACAGGTTCTGGACTGCAACCCCGTACTGGCCCGCTAGCGGCGGGCTGGAGCATGCAAAGAACGCGGTGTTCATGCGCGCTGCCAGGTGGTGCGAGATGCGGGGCCTTCTGGTGGCCAGCACGCGCGCGGTAGACACCCGGGAACCCTATCGCCCCAGCGAAAAAGCGGTAGGCACGTATGAAGTCTTCTTCGCGTGCATTGGTCCCGATTTCCCGCGAGAGAACTCTGTCATTCCACAGGCGCCGGCGCTCCCGGGCGAGCGTTAAAACGTGTTTGCGATCTGTACTGCGCTGTGCCTTGCAGGCGGCGGGAGCCGGGAGTTCGCCGCGGCGGGCGAGTAACTTTCTTTCGCGTCGCCGAAAGAAAGTCACCAAAGGTCGCGAAGCGGGGCTCCGCTCACTTTGCAAAGCGAAGTTATGCGGAGACCAAAAGGCGACCCCACGTGCTGCGTCCCCTGCGCTGGCGCTCCGGGGCAACCTGTGGTACTCGCGTCAGGCGGGGTATCGCCCAAACTCGCCTTCGGCTCAAACAAGGGCGATCCCTGATCCGCCTGCCGCTGCGCTCCTCGGCGCATCCCGAGGGGACCCGGGATAGCCGCACGGGCCATCGCTGCGCTCGGCCTTTGTATTACTCCCGCCCCCGCTGGGGGCGGGTTGGGGGGGGGCTGGCTGTTCGGCTGTCCCACACCGTTGATGGAGCCGAGCAGATCGCAAGACCCTGAAAGGGATGGTTCTTAGCGCCCGGCCGGCAACTGCCGGAACTCGTCGCGCTTCATCACCAAGTATTCGTCGCGATCGATCTCGTGCAGTTGCTGCGCGTAGCGTTCGGTGGCGTCAAACCAGGCGGCCAGGCGCTGCTCGCGCTGCTGCGCCAGGCTGCTGCCGGCCAGGGAGTCGAGGTAGGCGTCGATGGCCAGGTAGTAGCGCATGGTGTTGCGCTCGACCACGGCGCGCACGCCGCCGATGTAGGCCGGCTTGCCATCGGCCGCGCTGCCGGTGGTGGTGAAGCCGCGCTTGCCGCTGCCTACGGTGGCCAGGTAGCCCTTCATGGCCAGTTGCGCCGCGATGCCGTAGGCGTAGGAATAGTCCATCGCCAGGAAGGTCTTGCCGCCCGGCAGCGGCACGGCCTGCAGGCTGATGCGGTAGTCCGAGGTGGCCAGGGGCCCGCGCTCGGCGCGCAGGCGCAGGTCCAGGTAGTCGGCGCTGGCCGTGGGCGACGCAAAGGCCAACTCCACCCGCTGCGCCTGCACCAGCGGCTGGCCGTGCTTGCGGCCGAGGTACACCGCCAGCACCGGGCCGGCGCTGCCCTGGCGCACTTGGCACTGCTTGACGTTGAGGTGCAGCATCAGCACCTCGCACCAGCTCTGCGGTGCTTGCAGCGCTGCGCTCACGGTGTCGAAGGGGTGGTCCACCACGGCCTGGACACGGCCGCTGAGTTGGCCTGCGGCCTCGGTCGAGTCCAGCAGCAGCGGACGGCCAAAGGGGCTGCGCTGCAAGGCCGGGCCCAGCTCCGCGTAGCGCGCCTGCAGGGCGGCGGCGCCCGGGCCGGCTGCATGTGCCAGCAGCCCGGCCAGGCCCAAGGCCCCGGCGGCACAGCCGTGGGCCAATATGCGAAGAAAGTGGAGGGCAGGGCGCCGGGGCATGGCCCATCTTGGGCCAGGGCCGCTGGCGCGGGGGCAGCAGATGTAAGTGTTGTCAGCCTGCCGGTGGCTTGGGCAATTTGGGCGGGATCGCACTGGCGGCCTTGGCGGGTGCCACCGCCGGTGCTTCGCGCGAGGAAGAAAACAGATCCCACACCGCAATGAACATGGCCGCAATCACCGGGCCGATGACAAAGCCGTTCAGCCCAAACAGCGCCATGCCACCCAGGGTGGAGATCAGCACCACGTAGTCGGGCATCTTGGTGTCCTTGCCCACCAGCAATGGGCGCAGCGCGTTGTCCACCAGCCCGATCACCACCACGCCCCAGACCACCAGGCCCACGCCCTTGGCAATGGCGCCGGTGGCCAGGAAGTAGATGGCCACCGGGCCCCAGACCAGGCTCGCACCCACGGCGGGCAGCAGCGACAAAAAGGCCATCAGCACCGCCCACAGCATGGCGCCGTGTATGCCCAGGAACCACAGCGCCGCGCCGCCCAGCGCGCCCTGCACCAGGGCCACCACGATGTTGCCCTTGACCACGGCGCGGATCACGGTGGCAAATTTCTCCAGCAACTGCTGCTTGTGCTCTGCGTCCAGCGGGATCGCTTCCTTGATGCGCAGCGACAGCGCGGTGCCGTCGCGCAGCAGGAAGTACAGCAAATACAGCATCACGAAGAAGTTGACGATGAAGTCGAAGGTGTTCTGCCCGATGTTCAGCGCCTTGCTGGCAATGGCCTGGCTGCCTGAGGTGAGGTTGGAGGTGAGCTTCTCCTGCAGGCCGCCCAGGTCGGATATGCCAAAGCGCGCCAGCAGATCGGTCAGCCACTGCGGCAGGGAGCCCAGCACCTGCTGCGCATAGCGGCCAAAGTTGAGCTCGCCCGACTGCATGCGCTGCACCACGTTGGCGATCTCTTGCACCAGCGACACGGTGATCAGCGCCACCGGGATGATCACGATCACCAGGCAGATCGCCAGCGTGGCAAAGGTCGCCAGGTTGGGCCGCTGCGGCATGCGGGCCAGGATGCGCCGGCGCAGCGGCGCAAACATCAGCGCCAGGATGGCAGCCCAGAACACCGCGCCGTAGAACGGCCACAGGATCCAGCCGAAAGCCACCGTGATGCCTATCAGCAGCAGGATAAAAGTCTTTTGTTCAAGCCGCGGAGAGGTCATGGGCAGGGGGGCCGAAGGCCGAGCGGGGAAAGCGGCATGCTACCTGCATCGTTGCGTGCCATCGCGCCGCCGAACGAATTGTGACGGCGCCCGCGCCCGGCACCAGACAATGGTGCGCCCTTTTGCCCGCCACGCTCGTCTCCCCCGAAGGATCTGCCGGATGCCCGTTTTGATGCGCCTTTTCTCATCTTTGCCGCTGGCGCGCGCATGCCTGCTGGCACTGTGCCTGGCGCTAGCCGGGGAGGCTCCCGCCTGGGCCGATGCGAGCGCCACCGCAGCCTCCGCCGACGACGTGCTGACCAGCGCCCGCCAGACCTTGGCCGACATCCAGAAGCAGCTGGATGGCGACACCACCGACGATGCCCTGGTAGAGCTGCGCACCAATGCCCTGCAGGTGCAGGCGCAGGCCGAGCAGGTGGCCGCCGACCTGGCGCCGGCCCTGGCCAAGGTGCAGGCGCGCCTGACCGAACTCGGGCCGGCACCTACGGCCAAGGGCGTGGTGGAGGCCGCCGACATCGCCGACCAGCGCGCCAGCATGGCAAAGGACCAGCAGCAGCTGGATGCGCAACTCAAGCTCGCGCGCCTGCTGTCGGTGGAAGGGGCACAGGCCGCAGACCAGTTGGCCGAGCGGCGGCGTGCGCAGTTCACCGCGCAGATCGGCGAGCGCACCGCCTCCATCCTGGCGCCGCCGTTCTGGCGTGAGCTGCGCGCCAACCGGCCGCGCGACCTGGGGCGGCTGCAGCAGTTGGAGCAGGCGCTGGCCGATGCCGCACGCGCCACCGCGCCGGGTGTCTGGGCCGTGCTGCTGGCGGGGGTGGTGGCGGTGATCGCGCTGCGCTTCTGGGTGGTGCACCTGCTGCTGCGCTTCACGGCCGCGCGCGTGCCCGCCGGCCGCTTGCGGCGCTCGCTGATGGCCCTGGTGCTGACGCTGCTGAACGTGGCCGCGCCGACCGCGGCGGCGCTGCTGCTGCGCGCCGGCTTTACCTGGGAGGGCAAGCTGTCGGAGGCGCTGGACCAGTTCCTGCTGGGTGGTGTCGGCCTGGTGTGCTTTGGCGCCTATGTGGCGGGCCTGGGTGATGCGCTGCTGTCCACGCGGCGGCCCTCGTGGCGCCTGCCGCCCCTGTCTGATGGCGTGGCGAGCGTGCTGGCGCCGTATCCGCCGCTGCTGGCCATCGTTTTGGTGGCGGGCTGGGTGATGGAGCAGCTCACCGTGCTGCTCAATACCGGCCTGGCCACGGCGGTGGCTTTTGAATGCATGTCGGCGCTGCTGATGGGCTTTTTGCTGGCCCATGGCATGCGCCGCGCAGAGCAGCGGCACCGCGCCGAGCTGATCGCGGCCCAGCCCACGCCCGCAGTGCCCGCCGCCGTGGCGCCCGGCAGCGTGCCCTGGGCCACGCTGGGCGCCACGCTGGTCTGGGTGGTGCTGGGGCTGAGCCTGGCCTGCCTGCTGGTGGGCTACGTGGCCATTGGCAGCTTTGTGGTCAAGCAGATCGCCTGGATTGCCACCGTGGTGGCCTCGGTCTACCTGATCAATGCGCTGATCGACGACGTGTTCGTGGCCTGGCTCGGCAGCCCGCGCGGCACCGCCGACCTGGGCGGCGAGGACACCGCCACGCGCATGCGCGCCCAGGGCGCGGTGCTGCTGTCGGCGCTGGGGCGGCTGGCGGTGCTGTTGGTGGCCTTGGTGTTGGTGCTGGCGCCCTTTGGCCAAGGGCCGTTGGACCTGGCGCAGCGCGCCGTGCAACTGCGCGACGGCATCGCCATTGGCGAGGTGCACCTGCAGCCCGGCACCGTGCTGCAGGCGCTGGCAGTGTTCGTCATTGGCGTGGTGGTGGTGCGGCTGCTGCAGCGCTGGCTGCGCGACCGCTTCCTGCCCACCACCGGCCTGGACCCGGCCATGCGCGATTCAGCCACCACGCTGCTGGGCTATGTCGGCAGCATTGGCGCGTTTGCGCTGGCGCTGTCGGCCATCGGGCTGGGCTTGGAGCGCATTGCCTGGGTGGCCAGCGCGCTGTCGGTCGGCATTGGCTTTGGCCTGCAGGCGGTGGTGTCCAACTTTGTCTCGGGCCTGATCCTGCTGGCCGAGCGGCCGGTGAAGGTCGGCGACTGGGTGTCGCTGGGCGGGGTCGAGGGCGACATCCGCCGCATCAACGTGCGCGCCACCGAGATCCAGATGGGCGACCGCTCCACCGTGATCGTGCCTAACTCCGAATTCATTACCAAGACAGTACGCAACGTGACCCTGGGCAGCCCGCTGGGCCAGGTCACGATCAAGTTCCCGATGCCGCTGGACACCGACGTGGAGCGAGTGCGCGAGATCGTGCTGAACGCCTTCAACGCCCACGAAGGCGTGCTGGACAACCCCGGCCCCAGCGTGTTCCTGGACGGTATCGAAGGCGGCATGCTGGTGTTCAACGCCACCGGCTCGGTCAGCTCGCCACGGCAGAGCTACGGCGTGAAGAGCGCGCTGCTGTACGAGATCCTGCGCGGGCTGCGCGAGGCCGGGCTGCCCATGTCGTCCAGCAAGCCGCAGATGGTGCTGCGGGAGGTGGCGGCGCCTGCGCCATCGGCGGGGTGAGCGGGGAAAATCTGAAGGAAAAGTGCCTCTAGCCCAGACCCTGCCTGGGCTATTAGCTATCTATTTGATAGTTATGCGTTGCCGCTCCAGCAGCGCTTCCAGCGTGGCCCGCATGCCTTGTGCGCAAACCGCGTAACCAAGGGGCAACACTTGGCGCCATCGCGGCCAGCGCGCACACTGGAGCCGTGTTTTTCTGACCGGCCACATCAAAAGGAACGGACACCATGCAAGTACAAGTCCACACCCACAGCGGCATAGAAGCACGCGAGGCCACCGAGCGCTGGGCCTCCGACGAACTGAACCAGGGGCTGGCCCGCTTCCGCGAGGACGTCACCCGCATCGAGGTGCACCTGAGCGACGAGCACCATGGCAAGTCCGGCACCGAAGACACACGCTGCGTGATGGAGGCGCGCCTGACACGCCACCAGGCCGTGACGGTCAGCCACCACGCGACGGGCGTGGACGAGGCCTTTCGCGGTGCGGCGCGCAAGCTCAAGCATTCGCTGGAGAGCGCGCTGGACCGGCGCGGCGACCACCGCGACCGCGAGTCGATCCGCCACGACATGCCCGAGTGAATGGGGCGCGTGGCATCCCTACGCGCATCTCCCAGCCGGGACCCAACAGGAGGCTGAGCAGGGCGCCGCGCGCGTCAACTCGCCGATTTGTATGCGGCCAGAAACGCGTCGGACGCCACCTGATCGGCCAAGGCCCTCAAGTTCGCAGCCGAGGCCGGGCCCAGAACGGCTTCCACCCGGTCGTTGGTTGCGATCCAGCGCACCGTTGCGTCTGAGAGCCGAGTCTTGCCAAGCGGAGTGAGCACACTGTGCTTGGTCCGCCGGTCTTTCGCGTCCGGGCGCAACTCGACGAACCCATCGCGCACCAGCGGCCTGAGCGCATGGGTAAGCGCCGACAGCTGGATCGCAAGCCGGGCCGCCAGCTCCTGCAGCGTCGGGCCTTGCTGATCGGCACCCGTGAGCTTGTCTATTTCCGCCATCAGCGCGAGCTGCGTCGCTTTGAGCTCCAACGGCGCCAGCGCTTCGTCGTACAACTGGCCAAGCCTGCGGGCCGCGAGGCGCAGCGCAGTGTTGGTGCAGACACGCCCACCCAGGATGTCCGGCTCATCTGCGGCCGGCTTATCCGGGCTGTTTTGGGCTGCAACGGGTGCTGTGGTGATTCCCATGTTTTAAAAATGGTTGAGTGCTGCACTATCAGCAAGAGGTGGCTGACCAATCTTACATTTGAGCCCTCAACCTTTTTGGTTGAGCCCTCAATTTTATTGGAAAACCATCAATGACCAATCCCAGCTCCAGGAAAGTCGCTCTTGTCACCGGGGCTTCCTCCGGCATTGGCGCCGTCTATGCGGATCGCCTCGCCGCGCGTGGCTACGACCTCATTCTTGTCGCCCGACGCGCCGACCGCCTGGAAGCCCTCGCCGCAGCAGTCTCGAAGGCGCACGGCATCAAAGCCGAAGCTATCGTGGCCGACCTGACCAACGCCCAAGACCTGGCGCGGGTCGAGGCAGTGTTGTCGACCAATGGCGACCTGCGTGTCCTGGTGAACAACGCCGGCCTTGCGCGCCTGGCGCCGGCTGCCCAGATGCCTGCAAACGACGTGGGCTCCCAGATCGCCCTCAACATCACCGCACTGACGCGCCTGACGCAAGCGGTGCTGCCTGCCTTCATTGCAAGAAACGAGGGGGTGATCGTCAACATCGCGTCCGTGCTGGCCGTCCACTCGCTGCCCATCAGCGCCATCTACAGCGGCACCAAGGCCTTCGTGCTGCAATACAGCCGGGGCCTGCAGGAAGAGTTGGCCGGCACCGGCGTGAAGGTGCAACTGGTCTTGCCGGCATCGACCGCCACCGAGATCTGGGACCTGTCGGGTGTCCCGCTGGCGGCCCTCAACCAGGACGCCTTGATGACGACCGAGCACATGGTCGATGCAGCGCTCGCGGGCCTGGACCAGGGCGAGACGATCACCTGGCCGTCAGTCGCCGATGCCAGTCTGTGGGAGAAGTACGAGGCCGCGCGCTCCGGACTATTCGCGGGCTCCCAGGCCGGAGCGCCGGCGCCTCGCTACCTGGTCGGCTGAGCCCTCCGGCCCCGGCTCTCTTTTTCTTCTTTCCAATTCCGCCAGGACAACTCCATGCTTTTCGACGCCTTCTCCCTGCGTGCCACCACGCTCAGCAATCGCGCCGTGATGTCGCCGCTCACGCGCAGCCGCGCGAGCGACAACAACACCGCCAATAGCCTGATGGCCACCTACTACGCCCAGCGCGCGAGCGCCGGGCTCATCATCACGGAAGGAACCTCACCGTCCCCCAACGGCTTGGGCTACGCCCGGATCCCCGGCCTCTTCAATGACGCCCAGGTGCAAGGCTGGAAGCTGGTGACCGACGCAGTCCATGCCAAGGGCGGCAAGATCGTCGTGCAGTTGATGCATACCGGCCGCGTGTCCCAGCAGGCCAACCTGCCGGCCGGCGCCGAGGTGCTTGGGCCTTCACCCGAGGTCTGCCCTGGCGAGATGTGGACCGATACGCAAGGCAGCCAGCCGCACACGCCGCCGCGCGCCATGGCCGAGGCCGACATCCAGGCCGTGATCGCCGAGTACGCAACGGCTGCGCGCCTTGCCATCGAGGCAGGCTTCGACGGCATTGAATTGCACGCGGCCAACGGTTACCTGCTCGAGCAGTTCCTGAACGCCAACGTCAATCGCCGCACCGATGGCTACGGCGGCACGGCCGAAGGGCGCAACCGGCTGGTGCTTGAGGTCGCCCGTGCTGCAGTGAAAGAGATCGGCGCTGAGCGCGTCGGCATCCGCCTGTCGCCGCACGGCGTGGTCAATAGCACCAGCGCATTCGAAGGTGTTGACGAACAGTACCTGGCGCTTGTCAAGCAACTCTCCGCGCTCGGCCTTATGTACGTGCACGTCCTGGACCATTCGGCCATGGGCGCCCCGCCTGTTCCGGCAAAGCTGAAGGCCGATTTGAAGGCGGCGTTCGATGGCCCCTTCATCCTCGCCGGCGGACTCGATAAAGCCAGCGCCCAACAGGCGCTGAGCGAAGGCCGCGCAGACCTGGCAGCCATGGGCAGGCCTTTCATCGCCAACCCTGACCTGGTCGAGCGCATGCGCCAGGACGCACCCTTGAGCGCGCCTGCCCCGGACACGTTCTACACGCCCGGCGCCAAGGGCTACACGGACTACCCGGCGCTCGCGGGTTGAGCCCACGCAGGGCGGACTGACGGGCGCGCACGGCTACCATCGCCGCATGCCGCCCGCCACCACTGCCACCACCGCGCTGCCCGCTGACGCCCAGGGCATCCTGGAGCTGGCGGCGCGCTCCATGTTCCACCTGTTCTCCAGCGTCAGCCAGGGCATGTTCCTGGTGGACCGCGACGCGCGCATCGTCTGGGTGAATGAGGGCTACCGGCGCTTTCTGCCGGCATTGGGTTTTTCGTCCATCGACCAGTTCCTGGGCCACGTGGTGGAAGAGGTGATCCCCAACACCCAGATGCGCCACGTGCTGGAGACCGGCGAGCCGATCCTGATCGACCTGCTCACCAACAAGGCCGGCACCTTCGTGGTCAGCCGCATCCCGCTGCGCGACGAGGCCGGCCAGGTGATAGGTGCCATAGGCATCGTGCTGTTCGACCACCCCGAGGCCACGCTGCAGCCGCTCATCAGCAAGTTTGCGCTGCTGCAGCGCGAGCTGGACGACGCCCGGCGCGAGCTGGCGAGCCAGCGCAACAACCCGCTCTACCAGCAGGTGGGCGACGGCCAGCGGCGCTCCAAGTACACCTTTGCCAGCTTCATCGGCAGCAGCCCGGCGGCGGTGGAGATCAAGCGCCACGCACGCCGCGCCGCACAGTCGATCAGCCCGGTGCTGTTGCTGGGCGAGACCGGCACCGGCAAGGAGCTGCTGGCGCATGCCATTCATGCGTCTTCCGCGCGCGCCAAGGGGCAGTTTGTCAGCGTCAACATCGCGGCCGTACCCGACACGCTGCTCGAGGCCGAGTTCTTCGGCTTCGCGCCCGGCGCCTTCACCGGCGCCGACCGCAGGGGCCGCGAGGGCAAGTTCAAGCTGGCCGACGGCGGCAGCCTGTTCCTCGACGAAATCGGCGACATGCCGCTGGGCCTGCAGGCCAAGCTGCTGCGCGCGCTGCAGGAGGGCGAGATCGAGCCGCTGGGCTCCAACAAGCTCGTGCCCTTCGATGCGCGCGTGATCGCCGCCACCTCGCGCGACCTGCCCGAGCTGGTGCGGCGCGGCCAGTTCCGCGAAGACCTGTACTACCGCCTCAACGTGCTGCCGCTGCGTGTGCCGCCGCTGCGCGAGCGGCGCGCCGACATCCCCGCGCTGGTCGAGGCGCTGGGCGAGGACATGGCACTGCGCAGCGGCGAAGCACCGCCCGAACTCACGCCCGACGCGCTCGCGCTGTTGGCCGGCCAGCACTGGCGCGGCAACATCCGCGAGCTGCGCAACGTGCTGGAGCAGGTGACGATGCGCAGCGACTCTCAGCGCATCGATGCCGTGCAGCTCGAACGCATCCTGCGCGAGGCGGGGCTGGAGCAGATCGAGCTGCCCGCCACGCTGCAGAGCGCGCACGACGCCGCCGAGGAAGCAAGCTTGCTGCGGCCGCTGGCGCAGCAGGTGGCCGAGCTGGAGCGCAAGGCGATCGCGGCGGCGCTGGCATCCACGGGTGGCAACAAGCTGGCGACCGCGCGGCTGCTCGGGATTTCGCGTGCGACCCTGTACGAGCGCATGGCGAACCAGTAGCGGCCAGGCAGTAGCCAACGGCGGGCGAACTTCAATCGATCCGGGAGGTGATTCCAATGAAGGGTTTGTTGACACGGCTGAAGGCCTTGGGCGGTGCGCCAGCCAAGCCCACGGCAGCGCCCGCCGAGCAAGAACGCGAAGCTGTGCTGATCAATGCCTACTGCACGCGCGCCGACGCCCCGGCGCCCGACTTTGCGCACACCCTTCATGCGCGCCGCGATTGCTCCGATCCGGAACTGGCAACGCATCTTTCGGGGTTCGTGGGCTATGTGCTGGGCCGTGGCAACGGCGAAATGTCGCGCAAGCGCTACCACGTGATGCGCCATATCCAGCGGGTGCGGCAGCATCTGAGCCTGTCTGTCGATGAGTCGCAGCTCGACGCGTTTTCGGCATGGGCAGAGCGCGCGAACGCCATCGTGTTCTTGCCCGACGGCGGCATTCGCGACCCCAACGGACGGGTGTTGCTGTCTGCGGCAGGGGAGGAGCCCGACCAGGAGGCCGCGCTGCCCTATCCCCCCGAGGCCTGGCAACGAAAGGCGCGGACCGAGGCGTTGCTGGCGTCGCGCGGCATGCCGGTGCCGCAGCGCCTGCCACCCGTCGTGTCGGAGCTCGAGTTGCGCTCGCGCGCGCCGCAGGAACTGGCCGGCAGGGCGTTTGCGCTGCTGGCCGTATCGGCCCGCGCCGAGTCGGTTGCGAGTGGTGAGCTGCTGTCGATGGGCGAGCTGTTTGCGCGGCTGCCGTCCGCGCAGGCGAACCTGACGCCCCATGAGCAGGCCTTTCTTTCTGACGATGTGCCCGACGGGTCGACGGTGGCGCAGTTCGGCTGGCGCTACGAGTGTCTCTTCGTGCTCGAGTGGGCCTTGGGCCTGGTCGATGCGCTGCCGTTTCCCGCCGCGATCTGCGACGTGCCGCTTGCCACGCGCACGATGCTGAATGCCGGCGACGTGGCTGGCGTGATGCAGGCGCTGAAGATGCGCACGGAAGGCGAGATCCTCGATGCGCTGGACCTGCACTACCGCCTGCACTGGCTCATACGCGAGGCGCGCCGGAAGGAAGAGGCGCTTGCGCCGGGAGTCGACGCTGGCGTCGTGCTGGAGCGGCACCGTGCGCTGAACTGGCTGGTGCGCTTCGAGGACCACGGCTGGGACGACATCGACACGCCCACATGACGCATGACGGGCGCAGGCTCCGGCAAAACCCTGACCGCTAAACAGACATCTGTCTGAAGAAAAGACAGTTCCAGTGTTCTGGATTCAGTCGAACGGCCTTCTCATCGAATAAGGAAGCGTTTGTTATCAATGGCTTGGGAGGTGGCATGAACTGTGCAATATTCAGTCACCACTTTCAGGAGACAAAGAATGAACCGTCGCCACCTCGTCGCCCTGGCCGCGCTCGCCACTTGCGCCGCCGCTCCCGCCTGGGCCCAGGCCAAGGACATCGTCATTGCCCACGTCTACAGCAAGACCGGCCCGCTCGAAGCCTATGGCAAGCAGACGCAGACCGGCCTGCTGATGGGGCTGGACTACGCCACCGGCGGCACCATGACGGTCAACGGTCGCAAGATCGTGGTGATCGAGAAAGACGACCAGGGCAAGCCGGATCTGGGCAAGTCGCTGCTGGCCACCGCCTATTCCGACGACAAGGCCGACCTGGCCGTGGGCCCTACGTCTTCAGGCGTGGCGCTGGCCATGCTGCCGGTGGCCGAGGAGTACAAGAAGATCCTGCTGGTCGAGCCCGCCGTGGCCGATTCGATCACCGGCGACAAGTGGAACAAATACATCTTCCGCACCGGCCGCAACAGCAGCCAGGACGCCATCAGCAACGCCGTGGCACTGGACAAGCCCGGCGTCACCGTCGCCACGCTGGCGCAGGACTACGCTTTTGGCCGTGACGGCGTAAAGGCCTTCAAGGAAGCGCTCAAGACCGCCAAGGTGGTACATGAGGAATACCTGCCCACCAACACGACAGACTTCACCGCCGGCGCGCAGCGCCTGATCGACGCACTCAAAGACAAGCCCGGCCGCAAGGTGATCTGGATCGTCTGGGCCGGCGCCGGCAACCCTTTCAAGATCGCCGACCTGGACCTGAAGCGCTACGGCATCGAGGTGGCCACCGGCGGCAACATCCTGCCGGCCATGGCCAGCTACAAGAACTTCCCCGGCATGGAAGGCGCCACGTATTACTACTTCGGCATCCCCAAGAACCCGGTGAACGAGGCCATGGTGGCGGCCCACTACAAGCAGTTCAAGGCACCGCCAGACTTCTTCACGGCAGGCGGTTTCTCTGCCGCCATGGCCATCGTCACCGCGCTGAAGAAGACCGGCGGCGACACCGGCACCAACAAGCTCATCTCCACCATGGAAGGCATGAGTTTTGACACGCCCAAGGGCACCATGACTTTCCGCAAGCAAGACCACCAGGCCCTGCAAAGCATGTACCACTTCAAGATCAAGGTGGACCCGGCTTTTGCCTGGGGCGTGCCGGAGCTGGTGCATGAGATCAAGCCGGACGAAATGAATATTCCGGTGCGTAACCAACGTTGAAGGGGCGCGCTCGGCTGCTCACCGAACGGTGTCGTGTCATGCGCTACGAAGACATCCATCGTTCTTCCTCTTGCTGGAACCCATGCTCGAAACCAAGAACCTGACCATCCGCTTTGGCGGCCACGTGGCGGTCAATGCCGTGAGCTGCGCCTTTGCGCCGGGCACGTTGACCGCCATCGTCGGCCCCAATGGCGCGGGCAAGACCACCTACTTCAACCTGATCTCGGGCCAACTGCGCGCCAGCGAAGGGCAAGTGCTGCTGGGCGGGCAGGACTTGTCGCGCCTGTCGGCCTCGGCCCGCACACGTGCTGGCCTGGGCCGCGCGTTCCAGCTGACCAATCTGTTCCCGCACCTGAGCGTGCGCGAGAACGTGCGCCTGGCGGTGCAGGCCACGCGTGAGGGCGCGCACCGCCGCGGCCTGAACCTGTGGAGCATCTGGAGCGACCACCGCGCCGTGACGGATCGCGCCGACGAGATCCTGGCCGACGTGGCCATGCTGCCCAAGGCGGAAGCGGCCGTCGCCAGCCTGCCGCACGGCGACCAGCGCAAGCTCGAAGTCGCCCTGCTGATGGCGCTGGAGCCGCAGGTCTTCATGTTCGACGAACCCACGGCCGGCATGAACGCGGCCGAGGCGCCTGTGATCCTGGATTTGATCCGCAGGCTCAAGCAGGACAAGCGCAAGACGATTCTGTTGGTGGAGCACAAGATGGATGTGGTGCGGGAGTTGGCGGATCGGATCATCGTGCTGCACAACGGGGCGTTGGTGGCGGATGGGTTGCCTGCTGAGGTGATTGCGTCGCCGGTGGTGCAAGAGGCTTATTTGGGTGTTGCCTCGAAGGAGCGGGCATGAGGTCCTTGTTTGTGCATGCGTTCTTTGCCTTGCTGGCGGCGGGTGCCGGGACTCGCCCCGGCGGGCGACCTACTTTGTCTTTGCTTCGCCAAAGAAAAGTAGGCAAAAGAAAGGCGAGCCGGAGTCAGGGGCTCTTCGAGCTCCCCTGCGCTGCTCGCGCCGGGCGGGGTATCGCCCAAACTCGCTTCGCTCAAACAAGGGCGATCCCTGATCCGCCCGTCGCTGCGCTGCTCGGCCCTGCCAACGGCGTTGGACAGCCGAACAGCCGGCCCCCACCCCAGCCCTCCCCCAGCGGGGGAGGGAGCAATACCGAACATCCAACGGCCAACTTCCCCACTCCCTCCCCCTTTGGGGGAGGGCAGGGGTGGGGGCGCCAGGGGCCGAGCGCAGCGATGGCCCGACTGGCTGTCCCGGGTCCCCTCGGGATGCGCCGAGGAGCGCAGCGGCAGGCGGATAAGGGATCGCCCTTGTTTGAGCCGCAGGCGAGTTTGGGCGATACCCCGCCTGACGCGAGCACCACAGGTTGCCCCGGAGCGAAGCGCAGGGGACGCAGCACGTGGGGTCGCCCTTTCTTTGGTGACTTTCTTTCGGCGACGCGAAAGAAAGTTACTCGCCCGCCGGGGCGAACTCCCGGCACCCGCCCTCTGCAGGAGGCGCAACGATGACCACAACGCTGCTCCAACTAACCGGCGTCCACACCCACATAGCCGCCTACCACATCCTCCACGGCGTAAACCTAACAATCCCCCGCGGCCAAGTCACCATGCTGCTGGGCCGCAACGGCGCCGGCAAGACGACCACGCTGCGAACCATCATGGGCCTGTGGCGCGCGTCGCAAGGCACGGTGAGCTTCGCCAACGCAGACATC
Organism: Xylophilus sp. GW821-FHT01B05; assembly: GCA_038961845.1. Classification (NCBI taxonomy): domain Bacteria; kingdom Pseudomonadati; phylum Pseudomonadota; class Betaproteobacteria; order Burkholderiales; genus Xylophilus; species Xylophilus sp. GW821-FHT01B05. The sequence continues at coordinate 4,114,685 of CP152408.1, read as the reverse complement.
ACCCAGTGGTCGACACCGCGCATCGCCGAGCTGGGCATTGCCTATGTGCCCGAGAACATGGGCATCTTTGCCGACCTGACTGTGAAAGAGAACATGCTGCTGGCCGCGCGCGGCGCGCGCACCGTGCAGCAGATCGACAGCACGCGGCTGCAGTGGATCTTCTCGCTGTTCCCCGCGGTGGAGAAGTTCTGGAACCACCCCGCCGGCAAGCTGTCTGGCGGGCAAAAGCAGATGCTGGCGGTGTCGCGCGCCATCGTCGAGCCGCGCGAGCTGCTGATCGTGGACGAGCCCAGCAAGGGCCTGGCGCCTTCCATCATCAACAACATGATCGACGCCTTTGCGCAGCTCAAGGCGCAGGGCGTGACCATCCTGCTGGTGGAGCAGAACCTGAGCTTTGCCGAGCGCCTGGGCGACCGCGTGGCGGTGATGGACAACGGCCGCGTGGTGCATGCCGGCGCCATGCAGGCGCTGGCGGCAGATGCGGCATTGCAGCAGTCGCTGCTGGGGCTGGCGCTATGACGCGGCAACCCCCTTTTTTTAGTAACTACGCAGCTACCCGCACCGTTCGGGCTGAGCTTGTCGAAGCCATGCCACTCATCGCCGAGCCCTTCGACGGGCGCAGGGCGAACGGGAGGAGTAGTTGTATTTTTAGAAGAAAAGTGCCTGTAGCCAAGGTGCCGCCTGGGCATATAGCTATCAATAAAGGAGTACCCCGCACATGAAGACCATCGACTTCGACTGGAAGCCGCTGGCCTTGGTGCCGGTGCTGGCCTTGCTGGCGCTGCCGCTGATCGGCTCGCCTTCGACCTGGCTCACGCTCACCGTGGCGGGGCTGGCCATGGGCATGATCGTGTTCATCATTGCCTCGGGCCTGACGCTGGTGTTCGGGCTGATGGACGTGCTCAACTTTGGCCACGGCGTGTTCATTGCGCTGGGCGCTTTTGTAGCCACCAGCGTGCTCGGCAGCATGAGCGACTGGACCGGCTCTGACCAGCTCTGGCGCAACCTGGTGGCCGTGCTGCCGGCCATGGTCGTGGCCATGCTGGTGGCGGGCGCGGTGGGGCTGGCGTTTGAGCGCTTCATCGTGCGGCCGGTCTATGGCCAGCACCTGAAGCAGATCCTGATCACCATGGGCGGCATGATCATTGGCGAAGAACTCATCAAGGTCATCTGGGGCCCGCAGCAGATCCCGCTGCCGCTGCCCGCAGCCATGCGCGGCGCGGTGCTGATCGGCGATGCGGCGGTAGAGAAGTACCGCCTCATCGCCGTGGTGGTGGGCCTGCTGGTGTTCGGCCTGCTGGCCTGGACGCTCAGCCGCACCAAGGTCGGCCTGCTGATCCGCGCCGGCGTGCAAGACCGCGAGATGGTCGAGTCGCTGGGCTACCGCATCCGGCGCCTGTTTGTCGGTGTGTTCGTGGTCGGCAGCGCGCTGGCCGGGCTGGGCGGTGTGATGTGGGGCCTGTACCAGCAGAGCGTGGTGCCGCAGATGGGCGCGCAGGTCAATGTGCTGATCTTCATCGTCATCATCATTGGCGGCCTGGGCTCCACCGGCGGCGCGCTGATCGGTGCGCTGCTGGTCGGCCTGATGGCCAACTACACCGGCTTTCTGGTGCCCAAGGTGGCGCTGTTCTCCAACATTGCGCTGATGGTGGCCGTGCTGCTGTGGCGGCCGCAAGGTGTCTATCCGGTGACTAACCGCTGAACCGGAGCCTTCCATGTTGAACCGACTTCTCTCCGGCGACATGCCGCGCAGCCGCGTGCTGGCGGTGCTGCTGATCGCGCTCCTGATAGCGCTGGCCTTTGCGCCCTTCATCTTCCCCGGCGTCAAGGCGCTGAACGTGGCGGCCAAGGTGCTGGTGTTCGTGGTGCTGGTGGCGGGCTTTGACCTGTTGCTGGGCTACACCGGCATCGTGAGCTTTGCCCACACCATGTTCTTTGGCATAGGCGCCTACGGCATCGCGATTGCCACCACGCGCATGGGCGCCACCTGGGGCGCGCTGGCCGTGGGCCTGGGTGGCGCGTTGGCTTTGTCGCTGGTGCTGGCGTTGGCGGTGGGGCTGTTCTCGCTGCGGGTGCGGGCCATCTTCTTCGCCATGATCACGCTGGCCGTGGCCTCGGCCTTCCAGACGCTGGCCTCGCAGTTGTCGGATTTCACTGGCGGCGAAGACGGCCTGACCTTCAAGGTGCCGGCCGTGCTGTCGCCCGCGTTCGAGTTTGCCGACGATCCGTTTTTGGGCGTGTCGCTCGATGGCCGGCTGCTCTGCTACTACCTGCTGTTTGTGTTGGCGGTAGTGATGGTGTTGGCGCTGCTGCGCATCGTCAACTCACCCTTCGGCCGTGTGCTGCAGGCCATCCGCGAGAACGAGTTTCGCGCTGAGGCCATCGGCTACCGCGTGGTGGTGTATCGCACCATTGCCAGCGTGTTGTCGGCCCTGTTCGCCTGCGTGGCCGGCGCCATGCTGGCGCTCTGGCTGCGCTACAACGGGCCGGAGACCTCGCTGTCCTTCGAGATCATGCTGGACGTGCTGCTGATCGTCGTCATCGGCGGCATGGGCACCATCTACGGCGCGGTGGTGGGCTCGGTGCTGTTCGTGGTGGCGCAGAGTTATTTGCAGGATCTGCTGCGTTTGGGCAGCGAGGCGGTGGCCTCGGTCTCTGGCCTTGCCTGGCTGGCCGCGCTGCTGTCGCCCGACCGCTGGCTGCTGTGGCTGGGCGTGTTGTTTGTGCTGTCGGTCTACTACTTTCCCACCGGCGTGGTGGGGCGCTTGCGGGCGAGGGGCGCGCGATGAGCATTCAGCCTTCTTCGCACTACGCAAGCTGCGCCGGCCGCGAGATCCACTACACCGCCTGGGGCGAGCAGGGCGCGCCCGTGGTCATCGCCTGGCACGGCCTGGCACGCACCGGGCGCGACATGGATGAGCTGGCCCAGCATTTCGCGGCGCGCGGCTTTCGCGTGATCTGCCCCGACACCATCGGTCGCGGCCTGAGCCAGTGGAGCCCGGCGCCTGATGAGGAATACCAGCTCTCCTTCTACGCCCACATCGCCAACGCCCTGTGCGATGCGCTGCAAATCGAGCGCGCGCACTGGGTCGGCACCTCGATGGGCGGGGCCATCGGTATGGTCTGCGCCTCCGGCCTGTTCGAGCCGCGCATGAAGGCGCGCATAGCGAGCCTGGTGCTCAACGACAACGCGCCCGAGCTGGCCGCGCCCGCCATTGAACGCATTCGCGCCTACGCCGGCCAGCCGCCGGCGTTTGACACGGTGGTTGAGCTGGAGGCCTTCTTCCGCAGCGTCTACAAGCCCTACGGCTGGCTCAGCGATGCGCAGTGGCGCCGCCTGACCGAAAGCTCCACGCGCCGCCTGCCTGATGGCCGCGTCACGCCGCACTACGACCCGGCCATGGTCCGCCAGTTCAGCGCGCACGACAACGACTACCTGGTCTGGCCGCACTACGACGCCATCGAGGTGCCGGTGCTGTGCCTGCGCGGCGCTGAATCAGATCTGGTGCTGCCCGGCGTGGTGGAAGAGATGCGGCGCCGCGGCCCCGGCGCGGCCGGCCGGCTGCAGGTGATCGAAGTGCCTGCCTGCGGCCACGCGCCGGCGCTCAACGTGCCCGAGCAACTGGAGCCGATCGAAGGGTTTATCCGCGCGGCCAGTCGCTGAAGCCACGGCGGCGAGACAATCGCCGCCGACTCCATCCACACAAGGCACACCTTCCATGGCGCTCTCGCTCTACGACCTGTCCGTGCCCGTTTTCACCCGCGGCCTGGGTCAGCTCACCCATATCCTCGACAAGGGCCTGGCGCACGCCCAGGCCAGCGGCATCGATCCAGCCACGCTGGTCGAGGCACGCCTGGCGCCCGACATGCTCACCCTGGCCGGCCAGATCCAGCGCGCCAGCGATGCCTCCAAGCTGGGCACGGCCCGCATCGCCGGCATCACCGCGCCCAGCTTCCCCGACGAGGAAAAAACCTGGGATGACCTGCTGGCGCGCATCGCCAAGACGCAAGACTTTCTTGCCAGCGTGGACCGCACGCTGATCGACGGCCAGGAAGAGCGCCCCGTCGTCATCCGGACGCGCGAAGGCGAGGCGACCTTCACCGCGCAGCGCTACCTGCTGCAGTTCGCGCTGCCCAACTTCTTCTTCCACGTGACCACCGCCTACGGCGTGCTGCGCCACAAGGGCGTGCCGGTGGGCAAGGCCGACTATCTGGGCCAGTTCTGAGCCCGCAACTCCAGCTATTGAATAGATAGCTATATGCCCAGGTGCTATCTGCATTTCAGGTATAAAACGACCTGAAATGCAGGGTGGACGCCGGCTATAAGCTATTTTTTATGTAGCGCCAATCCCGCCCAGCTCTTGGCAGGAAGGGCCGGCATCAGCCAGCCACCGACACCCGGTCACGCCCCTGCGCCTTGCTCTGGTACAGGCCACGGTCGGCACGCGCGATGGCCTCGTTCAGCGGCTCGTCTGCCGCCAGTTGCGCAACGCCCAGCGACACCGTGCAGGCGATCACCGTATCGCCGTAGCTGATCGTCGTGGCCGCCACCGCAGACCGCATGCGCTCGGCCAGCGTCTGGGCCGCCGCCACGTCGGTGGCCGGCAGCAGGAACAGAAACTCTTCCCCGCCCCAGCGCGCCACCATGTCCTGCTCGCGGCACAGCGCTGCAAACAGCGCACCGATCTGCGACAGCACGTGGTCACCGGCCTCATGGCCGTAGCGGTCGTTGACCAGCTTGAAGTGGTCGATGTCGGCAATCACCAGGGCGGTCGGCTGGCCCAGGCGACGCGCCTGGGCGACCGCCTGGCCCGCCATGGCCAACAGGTTGCGCCGGTTGGACAGGCCGGTCAGCGGGTCGGTCGTGGCCAGCTCCATCAGCTTGCGCTCGGCGCGGCGCACCGTGAGGTAGTAGAAGCGCGCCGTGTAGGCCGCCATGGCAAACACCGTGGCCACGTTGAAGCTGCGCAGCGTCCAGAGCCCGACGTTGCTCAGCGACACCCGCACCCCGGCGGCGTGCGAGACGGCATGCAGGCCCATGTAGAACAGGAACAGCAGCAACAGCAGCGGCAAGGTCGCGCGCCTGGAGCCGCTCACCACGATGGCCGGGATGAACATCAGCAGGTAGTAGTGAAAGCCGCTGTCCCAGCCCACCAGCAGGGAGCCGATGGCTGCGTGCCCCAGCACCTCCAGCCAGATCAGCAGCAGCGCCGGCGTGTTGAAGCGCTTGAGCAGCAGCCAGTAGGCGCTGCCGTACATGGCAATGCTGGCAATGTTGAGCCAGGCCAGCAGAGGCGAGCCAAAGTACAGGAACAGCACCAGGAAGGCGGCATCGACGGCGGCGGCCACCACGGTCACCCGGCGCGACATGATCCAGAACGCGCCATGTGCCAGCCTGCTGCCGGCGTCGGCGCTGCGTTGCAGCCCATGAGAGGACAACTCGGAAACGGTGGTGCGCGCGCCCATGGAGGTCCTGAATGGCAGAGAGAAGCGGGGAGCCCACCCATGCCGCAAGCCATGCAGGGCCGGGCGGCAGGTTCCTGATGGGCCATCCATCAGCGGAACCGCCAATTTATAACCCAGGCGCCTGGCGGCGGTGGGATGGTCTTCCCGGAGGAAGGGCGCTCAGGCCGCCGCGCCCAGTTCCCTGGCGCGTGCCTCGGAGTCCTCCAGCGCGCGCGCATGCGGCACCTGCCGCGTCGGCCAGCCGGCCAGGTGCTGCTGCGCAATGCCTGAGAGCGCCGCAATCCACGGGTGGCTGTCGTTCAGGCAGGGGATGTAGTGGAACTGCTCGCCGCCCGCATTCATGAAGGCGTGGCGCGCTTCCATGTTGATCTCTTCCAGCGTCTCCAGGCAGTCGCTGGTAAAGCCCGGGCAGACCACGTCCACCCGCTTCACGCCAGATTGCGCCAGCTGCACCAGCGTCGGCTCGGTATAGGGCTCCAGCCACTTGGCCTTGCCAAAGCGCGACTGGAAGGTGACCTTCACCTCGTGCTCGTGCAGGCCCAGTTCAGAGGACAGCAGGCGCGCGGTCTTCAGCGCCTCGCAGTGGTACGGGTCGCCCAGGTCGCGGGTGCGCTCGGGCACGCCGTGAAAGCTCATCACCAGCAGCTCGCCCCGGCCTTCGGTGCGCCAATAGGCCTCCACCCGCGCGGCCAGCGCGGCGATGTAGCCCGGGTCGTCGTGGTAGCGGTTGACAAAGCGCAGCTCTGGCAGATGGCGCTGGCGTGCGCTCCAGGCGTTGACCGCATCGGCCACGCTGGCCGTGGTCGTGCCCGAGTACTGCGGGTAGGCCGGCAGCACCAGGATGCGGGTCACGCCCTCGGCCTTGAAGGCGTCAAGCTGCTCGGCGATCGAAGGGTTGCCATAGCGCATGGCATAGCGCACGGCCACCTGGTGCCCGGCCTCGCCCAGCCAGCCGCGCAGCATCAGCGCCTGCTTCTCGGTCCAGACCTTGAGCGGCGAGCCCTCGGGCATCCACACGCTCTGGTACTTGGCGGCGGACTTGGCCGGCCGGGTGCGCAGGATCAGGCCATGCAGGATCGGCTTCCACAGCAGCGGCGGGATTTCCACCACACGCCGGTCGGACAGAAACTGCGCCAGATAGCGGCGCACGGCGGCTGGCGTGGGGGCATCCGGGGTGCCAAGATTGCACAGCAGCACGCCAATGCGGGGCGCCTGGCCGTGGGCGAAGGTGGGTTCGGGGGCGAAAGGAGGCAAGAGAAATCCTGGGAGCGCGGAAAAGGTGCAACGTGGGCTGCAAAATGGTGCGTCCGCTATTTTCGACCAGCCATGCCCATCACCTCGACTCTAGATGTATCGAAAATCCGTGCCGTCAGCCTCGATCTGGACGACACGCTGTGGCCGGTCTGGCCCGCCATCGGGCGTGCCGAGCAGGTGCTGCACGCCTGGCTGGGGCAGCATGCGCCGGCCACGGCCACCCTGTTTGCCGACCCGGCCGCGCTGCGCGCGATTCGCCAACAGATGGACCACGAGCTGCCGCACCTGCGCCACGACCTGAGCGCGCTGCGCCGCGAATCCATCCGCCGCGCGCTGCAGCAGGCGGGTGACGATCCCGAGCTGGCCCACCCCGCCTTCGACGTCTTCTTTGCCGAGCGCCAGCGCGTCGAGTTCTACGACGACACGCTCGCCGCCCTGGCCCGCCTGGCCGCGCGCTGGCCGCTGGTGGCCCTGTCCAACGGCAACGCCGATGTGCATGTGGTGGGCATAGGCCACCATTTCCACGCCAAGGTCGGCGCCCGCGAATGCGGCTTTGCCAAGCCCGACGCGCGCATCTTCCAGGCCGCGGCAGACGCCGCCGGCGTGCCGCTGGAATCCGTGCTGCACGTGGGCGACGATGCCGCCATGGACGTGGTCGGCGCGCTAGAGGCCGGCATGCAGGCCGTCTGGCTCAACCGCAATGGATTGGCCTGGGAACACCCGCTGCGCCCGCAGGTGGAAGTCACAGAACTTACGACCCTGTGCGATTTGCTGGGCTGCGCGGCGCTGCCAAAAGCCTGACCGCCGCCACGCCGCTGCGCACCGCGCCTTCCAGCGTGGCGGGGTAAGGCCCCTCGGCATAGTCGCCGCAGGCCAGCAGGCCGGGCGCAATCTGCAGGGCAGGGCGCTGCAAGGCGGGCGTGCAGGCAAAGGTGGCGCGCTTCTCCACAATCGTCTGCAGCGGCGTCACTGCCAGGCCCAGTTGCGACAAGGCCTGCGCCACCACGGCAGCCTCCAACTGCGCGCGGTCCGTGCCGCTGGCGCTCACCACAAACGCCAGCAGCCCGGTTGGGCCACCCAGGCGGGCACGGTCAAACACAAATTGGGCGGGTGCGGCAGGGCTGCTGCGCAGCGCCAGCATCGCTTGGCCGAGGCCTTGCGGCGCTTGCGCATAGACCGTTGCAATCGCCTCGAAGCGCAGCGCCCGCGCCTGCGCACACCAAGCGGGTGTCTCCTCGGCCAGCCGCGCTGCCTCGGTCGGCGGGCAGGCCAGCAGCACGCCATCAAAGGCCTCGCCATCCACCCGCCAGCCGGTGCCATCCGCCGTGATGGCCTGCACCCGGCAGGGCATGCGCAGCTCGGCACCATTGGCTGTCAGCCATTGCAGCGCAGGTGCGGGGAAGAGGGCGCCCAGATCGGCACGCGGCAACAGCAGGTCACCGCCACGGGGCACGCCAAACAGCGCATCCTGCAGCACGCGCAAAAAGACCTGCCCGCTCGCCTCCGCTGCCGGGGTATTGAGAGCCGACACGCACAGCGGATCAATCAGCTCCGCCAGCACCCGCGGCGCCATGCCGGCGCACAGCTCGGCTACGGTTTGCTGAGGTGCACAGCGAAAGCCCGCCCGCTGCCAGCGCAGCGAGGCCGCCAGCAGCGACAGCCGGTCGCGCCAAGTCCACCCGCGCGCCGTGAACACGCCCGCCAGCAAATCCAGCGGCGCCGGCCAGCGCGGCAGCGCCAACCCGCCGCCATCCGGAAAGCGCAGCGACAGTGGCTGGCGCAGCAGCACATCCTCAGGCCGCACACCCACGGCGGCCATCAGCCGCAGCGTCTCGGTATAGGCGCCAATGAGGATGTGCTGGCCGTTGTCCAGCGCGCCTGGGCCTTCCACCGTCCGCGCGCGGCCGCCGGCGGTGCGTGTGGCTTCAAAGAGCGTGACCTGGTGGCCGGCGCGTACGGCCTCTACCGCTGCGGCGAGGCCGGCCCAGCCTGCGCCGACGATGGCGAGTTTCATGAGGCCGCCGCCGGGCCGCCCCAAGGCGGCCGCGCCTCCCCCTTGGGGGGTGGCGAACTACATGGAGCGAAGCGCCATGAGAAGCCGGGGGGCTCAACAAGCGATGCCGCCGCCGGGCCGCCCCAAGGCGGCCGCGCCTCCCCCTTGGGGGGTGGCGAACTACATGGAGCGAAGCGCCATGAGAAGCCGGGGGGCTCAACAAGCGATGCCGCCGCCGGGCCGCCCCAAGGCGGCCGCGCCTCCCCCTTGGGGGGGGGCGAACTACATGGAGCGAAGCGCAATGAGAAGCCGGGGGGCTCTAGTTTCACAGTCTGCCTAAAGCCTGAACTTTCCAAGCCAGCCAGAACTTGCGCAGCGGCGTCAGGCTCACCCGCTGGTTCAGCACCTGGAAGCCGTCGCGCTCGATCTCCGCCAGCAGCGTGCGGTAGATGCTGGCCATCATCAGGCCCGGCTTCTGCGTGCGCCGGTCGGCGGCCGGCAGCAGCGCCAGCGCCTCGTCATACAGGCGGCGCGCCCGTTCGGACTGAAAGCGCATCAGCGCCACAAAGCGGTCCGAGTAGACGCGGTTGAGCACCTCGTGCGCCTTCACGTCAAACTGCTGCAGCTCATTCACCGGCAGGTAGATGCGCCCGCGCAGGGCGTCTTCGCCCACGTCGCGGATGATGTTGGTCAGCTGAAAGGCCTGGCCCAGGCGGTGCGCGTACTCGGTGGTGCGCGCATCGGTCTGGCCAAAGATGCCGGCCGCAACCTCGCCCACCACGCCCGCCACCAGGTGGCAGTAGCGCTGCAGCCCGGCAAAGTCGAGGTAGCGGGTCTGCTCCAGGTCCATCTGGCAGCCCTGGATCACCGCCTGCAGGTGGCGCTCTTCGATGCGGTAGTCGGCGGTATGGGGCATCAGCGCCTTCATCACCGGGTGGCTGGGCTGGCCTGTATAGGCGCGCGCCACCTCGGTCTGCCACCAGGCGAGCTTGGTGGCGGCCACGCCGGGGTCGTGCACCTCGTCCACCACGTCGTCCACCTCGCGGCAGAAGGCATAGAAGGCGGTGATCGCGGCGCGGCGCGAGCGCGGCAGAAACAAAAAGGCGTAATAGAAGCTGCTGCCCGAGGCGGCGGCTTTTTGCTGGACGTAGTCTTCAGGCGTCATGTCGTGGGTAATTGCCCCGCGATTGTTGCATCTGTCGCATGGCATTTTTTGACTGCACAAACGCGAAGAGGCCCAGCAGGGCCTCTTCGCGTTTGTTCGATCAGCGGTGCGACCGGTACTTTCGAGCCGGCCGCATGGGCCGTCAGGCGCGCCGGCGCCAGCCACCCTGGCGCCGATACGCCAGCAGGCCCACAGACAGCGAGAGCAGGATCAGGCCCCACTCGCTCAGCGTGGGCACCGCCGTCGCTGTGCCGCCGCCGACTGCCGCAGCCGCCGGCACCACCAGCGCGGACGGGTCCACGATGCGGCCGTTGGCGCTCATGTCATCGTCCCCCAGGCCGCCGTCGCGCAGCACGAAGGTGATTACGTTGCCATCCAGCGTGGCAGGGATGCGGTACCAGTGCGGCGCCACGTTGTCGGTGGTGGGGCCCCACTTCCAGTACTCCGCGCCGGCCGGCAGCGGGCTCGGGTAGGTGAGCTTTACCGTCACCACGGCGCCAGTGTCGCAGCCGTCGGTGTTCAGGTTCAGCAGCCCGTGCGGAAGACTCACATTGGGGCGCGGCAGCCCCGAAGCGCCAACCGCGGCCATGCTGAGCAACTGTGGGGCCGCTGTGAGGCGGCAGGTGGCGCCACCGCCGGTCACTTCGCCCGCCACGGCGATCTGGGCCGTGGGCGCGACGCTGAACTGCTTGGCGGGATCGGCTGCCGCAGCGGCCACCGCATTGAGCGCATAGCTGGCCGTGACCGATGGGTTGACGCCGTCGCTCACGCTCAGGTTCACGCTGGCTGAGCCCGGCGCCGTGGCAATGAACACCGCGGTGCTGAACTGGCTGTTGATCTGCGCGGGCGTGCCCACCAGCTGTATGCCTGGCAGGCTGGTATTGGCATCCACCAGGCCCAGTACCTGGCCGTTGGTGCTTGTGACGGTAAGGGTCAGGCTGTCGCTGCTGCCGCCGGCCACGGTCACGTCGGCAAGATCTGCTGCCTGTCCCACGGTCACCGTCTGTGTGGATGTAGGCACGCCGCTGATGGTGGGTGCCTGGTTGCCGAAGGTCAGGCCCATCAGGATGGGGTTGTGGTCGCTCGACCGGTAAGCCGTGGGCGCGTAATAGCCCGACACCTGGGCCGCAGTCTTGAACTCGGTGTTGTAGTCCAGCACCACCGGCTCTTCGGCATTGATGGCCCACTTCACCGCGCGGCCGACCTTGGCGGCCAGGCTCTGGCTCACGAGGATGTGGTCGAGTGAACCCCACAGGCCATCGAACGAGTACGAATAGCCCTGCGTTACCTTGGTGAAGCCATTGGTCTCCAGGTAGGTGATGGGGTCTTCCTTGGCATAGGCATTGAAGTCGCCCACCAGCACCACGTTCGAGGTCCCGGCGCCCGTGGGGTCCGTGGCGAGCCAGGTCTTGAGCTGCTCGGCCGTGCGAACGCGGGCGGCGTTGTTGGCGCCCTGGCCGTCAAGCAGGTCGGCATTGGCGGCGCCGCTGAGCACGCTGCCCTTGGATTTGAAGTGGTTCACCACGAGCGTGAATTGCTCGGCACCACTTGCCGCCATCACAGAGAAGGTCTGCGCGATGGGTACGCGCGCTCCGCCGACGTTCGGGGTAAACGCGTCATAGGTCCCGACGTTCGGCACGGCTGCTGCGCCCACGGGCGTGACGCGGTCACTGCGGTAGATGATGGCCACGGTGATGGCGTCGGTGCCTGCGCCCGCGACGGTGCCGGCGGCCTCGCGCAGCGGCGCCTTGACGTAGTCGTACACCGCGCCCGTGGGTCTATCGGCGCTCACGTTCATCGTGTCCACCAGCATCTTGATGGCGCTGTTGTCGCCATAGCCGTTGTTCTGGACTTCCATCAGGCCATACACGTCAGCGCCGAGGCCGATCAGGTTGGCGACCACCTTGGCGCGCTGGCGCTCCAGCTCGGTGGCGTTGTTGGCGCCGCGAATGGCGATCGAGTTGCCCAGCGGCGTGGTGAAGGTCACGCTCGTGGCGCCCGTGACGCTGAAGAAATTGAGCACGTTGGCCGACGCGATCTTCACCGTGGCCGCGCCCACGGCCTGCTGCAGGTCGGCCGATGTGGGGCGGGCAGGGCCGGTGAAGTTCGGCGCCTGGGTGGGCTGCACGCGGTAGCTGGTCTGGTAGGCCGCTGCGGTAGCCGCGTTGTAGTACTGGTCGAGCACGCCGACGATGCTGCCCACGCTGTCGCCGGCACGCAGCGTGTTCGTTGCAGACAGCGGCTGGCCGTTGCGGCCCCGCACGGGATCGGGGTTTGACGTGCTGGAGCCGTCGTCGAGGATGACCTGGCTGCGCTGCGTGGCCTGCACATAGGCGCTGTAGCCGGCAGTGCTGGGCGCGTTGAGCTCGCTGAACTGAGGCAGCAGGCGGTCTGCCGCCAGGGTGACGTCGCCATAGCGACCCAGCGTGTAGTTGTCGCTCACCACGAGCTGGCCGCCCGCCGTGGCCGACGCCACTTCCACGCGCATGCCTTCGTAGCGTTCCCACTGCGCCATGCTGCTGATGGGAAGCGTGATGCGTACCGGCGCGGGCACGGCGGCCGGGCCCATGATCTGGAAGTTCGTGATGTTGCCCGAGAGCTGGGTCTGGCTGTAGAACTCGCTCACGTTGGCCGTCAGCTGGACGAGCTGGCCCACGGTGCTGTCGTCCACGCCCGGGTTGGTGGTGCCGTAGTAGACGAAGATGCCTTCCGAGGTGGTGTCGTCGCCGTCCGAGTCGGCCGCTTCCTCTTGCAGGAAGAAGCCGCTGAGCCCGGGCATGTAGGCGGTCATGACGGCGCTCACGGTGCGGCTCTGGCCCAGCATGGGCGACTGGTCGCCAGAGCCCTGTATGGCAGAGATCAGCGTGGGTATGGGGCGCTCACCTGTGGTGAAGGCGAGCGCGGCGCCCGCCCAGGCGTTGCCCGAGGTATCGGTCACCGGTGTGCCCATGGGCACCAGGCTGTAGGCCGTGTTCGGGTTCAGGCTCACGCCGGGCTTGATGGTGATGCTGCTGCTGCTGAACACGACCCTGGCGTTGTCGGTCACCGGCAGCGTCGCCACCACGTCGGTGCCCTGGCGCAGTTCGAAGCTGCCGCTGCCGGCGCGCACCGCTTCATCGAACCGCAGCGTAATGTCGGTGCTGAGCGACACGCCCGTCGCGGCGTCCGCCGGCGTGCTGGACTGCAGCTCGGGCGGCGTCGTGTCGGGGCCGGCGATGCTCAGCGAGACATCGTCGATTGCCAGACCGTGGTCGTTGCCGGGGTTGTTGTTGGCCACCCAGCGCAGCCACAGCGTGGCGCCAGGGGCCCAGTCCAGGCCGCGTAGGTCGCCGCCCACGTTGTTGACCCGGCCTGCCGCGTTGCCGTCCACGGCGGCGGCCGTGGCGCCCGTGATTGGCGAGGTCCAGTCGAGCCTGTCACCCGCAGCAGCCCAGGTGGTCACGGTGTCGAAGGTATCGCCCAGGCCGTACTCCAGTCGCATTTTCTGCGCGCTGGTGTTGCCGCCATTGCGCCATTGCTCGCCGTTGAACGTGAGGGTCACGCCGTCGATCGCTGCTGCGGTGTCATTGCGCGCGGCCAGTGCGATCCAGCCGGCCAGCTCGCCAGACGCGGGGGAGCCGAAGTACGCGCCACCGGAGGTCACGCTGCCCAGGGCGCGGTCCGTGGAGCCGGACGTTCCCATGCTGTGGAAGCTGCCCGTACTGCTGCTGCCGGTGCTCGCGACATAGGTGGTGATCGCCGCCATGTCCTTGTTGAACAGAAACCAGCCAGGCAGCGTGCTGTCATTCGCCCACGCGATGTTGGTGCCCGACGCGGCCAGCGTGTCGAAATTCTGCGTATAGGGGTTGCCAGTGAAGGACACCTGGGCCCAGGCCCCCGAGGTGGCCAATAGCGCGGCCAGGGCTAAAGGGGGTAGCCGGAATACGTTGCTGCTCATCGATACCTCTAGTGCGTTGTGGTCAAAGAACGTGGGGAAACGGGAAAGCAAAGAAAAAAGCTCAGCTACCAGTGCAGCCGGGCTTGAGCTTGCCCATGCTGTGTTTGTGAAGGCAAACGTTTGCGCGCTCAAAAACTCAAACTGCGGGAGGCGGCGCAGCTCGCTCCTCTGGACTCCGTGGTGCTGGCGAGCAGTGGAATGGTGGGATACTTGTAAAAAAGCAAACGTTTGCGCACAAACAGGCAAAAATGCCGAGGCGATTTGCGAGCGTGGTGGGTCAGGGTTTTGGCCAGTGGCGGCCGGCGCAATGCTGATACGGCGGACCAGGCGGTAGCGGTGGCAGTACCAATGGAGCGTCAGCCGCCATCCCTCTGGTTGGCGACAGCAGCAACTTCTCAAGCCTTGCGCGCGCAGAGCGCCCAGCGCCAGAGCCGCAGCCATGCATTTGGCGAGCAGGAGCGCCATCGTGCGGACCATCGGAATGATCACGATGGGACCTTGCGCAGAGGAATTTCGTCAATATGGAGCATGGGCTACCGGCTAATTAGACGTAAATGGTGCAAGATGCTTATTACATGTGCATGAAAACGACCGCGACAACGTTTGCACTGCTTTACGCAGCTTTTATGCCAGTGTGACGATTGACCCATGAATGCCACCACTCAGTTCTGGCGCGATCCGGCCCTGCCCTATGCCGAGAGCCGCCGCGCCTGCCACAGCCGGGCCTGCTACAAGCCGCACAGCCATCCCACCTTCTCCATTGGCGCAGTCGATCGGGGGTGCAGCCTGTTCACCGGTGCGAGCGAGAGTCCAGTTCTTCTGCGTGCCGGGACGCTCGTATTCGTCCCCGCGGCCAGGGTTCATGCCTGTAACCCTGTGCCTGACTCTGCGTGGAGCTACCAAATGCTGCACCTGGACGCGCAATGGCTCCAGGCAGTTCGACAGGAGTACGCCATGGCAGAAGCAAGGCGTGATGACGATGAGCCGGCCCGGGTCGTGGCCGCGCCCGCCATCTATGCCAAATTCTGCCGGCTCAATGCAGGCTTGTTTTCCGACGCTGATCCGCAGGACAAAGAGGCGGCACTCATCGAGTTCATCGGGGATTGCGATCGTGAGCAATCGGCGCAATGGGCGCAGTGGGCGGACATCGACACGCCACCTCGATCACCTGGCCTCTCCAAACGGCTTGCCCCGGCCCTGGAGCTTTTGCGCGGCGAGCCGACCGCGAACGCGCCCTTGGAGCGTCTGGCGCGCCTGGTTGGTATGAGCCGCTACCAACTGATCCGCGCCTTTCGTTCGGCAACAGGCTTCACGCCCCATGCCTGGCAGTTGAACCAGCGTGTCAATCTTGCAAGGGAGCGGATGCGGGCGGGCGACGGTATCGCGGATGTTGCGCACGATCTGGGCTTTGCGGATCAGGCGCACTTCCAGCGTGTCTTCAAAGCCCATGCTGGCGTCACGCCGGGATGTTTCCGGGCCTAGGCGTTACTGCAATTTTGTTCAATACATATCGGGCCAAGGCGGGCACTCTTCGGGGAAGAGCCCGAACGTATGCCTTTGAATGCAGCAATTTCTCCTTATCGCCGCAGCGCATTTCCTGGCGCTGCTGTCGCCCGGCCCTGACTTTTTCCTGATCGCTCGAACTTCGCTGTCTTCCGGCTGGAAGCTTGCCAGCGGCGCCTGCCTTGGCATCGCCGTCGCCAATGGCGTGTTCATCGTCGCTGCATTCGCCGGCACGGCCGCGCTGCGCCCGGACAGCATGCTTTTTGTGGGCCTGCAACTGGCCGGCTGCGCCTATCTGCTCTATCTCGGCGTCTTGTTCATTCGCTATGCAGGCGCCAGTCCCCTGGAAAACACATCGCGGCAGATCAGTCCCGCAAGTCAGCCCGTGCATCGGCTCGGCGCCTGGCAACGCGCAGCCGGCATGGGCTTTCTGTCGGGCATCCTCAACCCGAAGAACGCGCTGTTCTATGCCAGCCTGGCCGCAATGCTGACCGGGCCGCATGCCAGCCAAGGCTGGAAAACTGCCTACGGTATATGGATGTTCAGTGTCGTCCTGCTGTGGGACGGGCTGGTCGCCATCATGATCGGCAATCAGGCGGTGCTGAGGCGTTTTGCGCGCGCATTGCCCTGGCTGGAAAGAATCTCCGGTGCCGTGCTGATCCTGCTGGCCCTGGGCGTTCTTGCCATCCTTTGGGCGCGCTGACACGCTACATCCAGGCGGCGCGCCAGAGCATCACCGGCAGGTCGCGGGCGCCTACCGTTGGGCGCTGCAGCAGTGTGGCGTGGTCCAGCGCCGCGATGCGGTCAAGGATACGCAGGCCGCCTTGCACCACCAGGCGCAGTTCCCAGCCGGCTCGGCCGGGAATGCGGTGCACCAGCGGCGCGCCGGCCCGCATGCTGGTGCGCGCCCAGGCGCAGCAGTCTGCTACCAGAGCGGTGGCAGCGGGCGTTTGCCGCCGTGCCAGCACATCATCTTGCGGCACGCCGTGCGCGTGGCGGTCAGCCTCGGTCAGGTAGAAGCGGCCCCGCGGAATGTCTACCGACAGGTCCTGCCAGAAGTTGACCAGTTGCAGTGCGCTGCAGATGGCGTCGCTCTCGGCCAGTGCCGCCGCACCGGTGACGCCGTAGAGGTGCAACAGCAGCCGGCCGACCGGGTTGGCCGAGCGGCGGCAGTAGTCCAGCAGCTCGGCGCGGTCGGCATAGCCGCTGCCCTCATGGGTCTTGCGAACGTCTTGGGCGAAGGCGTCGAGCAGGTCTTCCAGCAGCGGTACTGGCAATTTCCAGTGGGCGATGGCGACTGCCAGAGGGCTGAAAACGGCGGTCCAGCGCGGCGACGGCGCTTGCCCTGCTGCGACCGCCTGCAGATCTGCACGGTAGGCCGCGAGGTCGGCCAGCCGCGCTTCGGCCGGTGCATCGCCCTCATCGGCCAGATCGTCCGCAGTGCGGGCAAAGGCGTAGAGCGCTGCAATCGGCGGCCGCAGCGCTGGCGGGCAGAGCCACGAGGCCACCGGGAAGTTCTCGTAATGGTCGGGCGCAGGCGCCGTGGAATCGGCAGTGGGGAAGGAGGGGGTCGACACCCGGGCATTGTCGGGGCTACTCTTCGGCGAATTCAACTTGACAGCCTTGGGTGGCTTTACTAGATTACTAACCAGTCAGTCATTAATTCAATTCACGGTTGAGTCCGTCCGCGCTCATGCATCCTCTTCGCTCCCCCTCTGTCTCGCGTCCGCCGGGCGTTTTTGCCGTCCTGCTGCTCGTGTCCCTGGTACTGGCCGGCTGCTCGAAGCAGGCGGTGCCCGAAGAGCCGGTGCGGGCCGTGAAGCTGGTGACCGTCACCGCCACCAGCGAAGGCTCCGACCAGGTGTTTGCCGGTGAGGTGCGGGCCCGCATCGAGTCGCAACTGGGCTTCCGCGTAGGCGGCAAGATCCTCAAGCGCCAGGCAGAGGTTGGCCAGCGCGTGCAGGCCGGCCAGTTGCTGGCGCAACTCGATCCGCAGGACCTGCGTCTGGCCGCAGACGCGGCGCGTGCCCAGGTAGCAGCCGCACGTACCAACCACGAGCTGGCGGCTGCCGATTTCAAGCGCTATTCCGCCCTGAAAGAGCAGAACTTCATCAGCAGCGCCGAGCTGGAGCGGCGCGATGCCACGCTGCGTTCGGCCAAGGCCAGCCTGGACCAGGCCCAGGCCCAGTTGTCGGCGCAGGGCAACCAGGCCGAATACGCCAACCTGCTGGCCGATGCGGCCGGTGTAATCACCTCGATCGACGCCGAGCCCGGCCAGGTCGTCTCTGCCGGCACGCCGGTGGTGCGGCTGGCGCAGGACGGCGTACGCGACGCCGTCTTCGCCGTGCCGGAAGACCAGGTGGCCAGCTTTGCCGCCGGCCAACCGGTGCAGGTGCGCACCTGGGCTGGCAGCACGTCGTTGGCTGGGCGGGTGCGCGAGGTCGGCGCCAGTGCCGATCGGGCCACCCGTACCTTCACCGTCAAGGTCGCTCTCGAGGGCGCCGCGCCACCGCTTGGCACTACGGTATCGGTACTGCCGCAACCCGGGCCCAATGCGGCGCCGGCAGTGCTCAAACTGCCGACTTCCGCGCTGCGGCAGGAGGCCGGCGCCACGGCGGTCTGGGTGCTGGATGAGAAGAACATGACGGTGCGTTCACAACCTATCGCCATTAGCGGTGTCGACGGCAGCGATGTCGTGGTGACGCAAGGCCTGAGCCCCGGTATGCGTGTGGTGGCCGCCGGCGTGCATGTGCTGGCCGAAGGGCAGAAGGTCAGCGTTTATGAAGGAAAATACCCTGAAGGCAAGGCTGCTGGCCGGGGTGAAGCTATTGATTCAATAGCATCCGCCACGCCGCCGCCGGCGGTGGTGCCTGCCATTCCCGTTGCTCCCGCAGCGAAGTGAGGCTCGTATGACGCAGCAAGCGCCACACGCGCCCGAAGACGCGCAGCCCAAGTCCGGCTTCAATCTTTCCCGTTGGGCGCTGGAACATGCGTCCCTGACCCGCTACCTGTTGGTGGCGCTGATGGTGCTGGGCTTTGCCGCCTACTTCCAGTTGGGCCAGGACGAGGATCCACCCTTCACCTTCCGTGTGATGGTGGTGCGTACCTACTGGCCGGGCGCGACCGCGCAGCAGGTGGCCGACCAGGTCACCAGCAAACTGGAGCGCTCGCTGCAAGAGGTGCCTTACGCCGACAAGATCCGCAGCTACTCCAAGCCAGGCGAGTCGCAGATCATCTTCCAGGTGCGCGACGACTCTCGCCCGGGCGACGTGCCCAATCTTTGGTACACGGTGCGCAAGAAGATCGGCGACATGCGCTATACGTTGCCGGCGGGCATCCAGGGGCCGTTCTTCAACGACGACTTCGGTGATGTCTACGGTGTCATCTACGCGCTGGAAACCGACGGCTTCGACACGGCAGAGAGCCGGCAGCTGGCCGAGGACGTGCGCCAGCGCCTGTTGCGCGTGAAGGATGTCGCCAAGGTCGAATTGTTTGGGGCGCAGGACGAGAAGGTCTTCATCGAGATCCCGCGCCAGCGCCTGGCGCAGTTGGGGCTCAACCTCAACGACGTGCTGAACCAACTCGGTCAGCAGAACGCGGTGGAGAGTGCCGGCGCCGTGCAGTCGCCGCGCGACGTGGTGCAGGTGCGCGTCGATGGCGCTTTCGAGGCGGTGGCGCAGTTGCGCGACATGCCGATCCGTGGCAGCTCGGGCAACCAGTTGCGCCTGGGCGATATCGCCGAAATCCGGCGCGGCACGATCGATCCACCCGTCACCAAGGTGCTGTTCCAGGGACGCGACGTGATCGCCCTGGGCATCTCCATGGCCAAGGGCGGCGACATCGTGGCGCTGGGCAAGGCACTGCACGCCACGGTGAGCGAGCTTGGCCGCACCCTGCCGGCCGGCGCGCGCCTGGCGCAGGTGCAGGACCAACCGGCCGCGGTGACCGATTCGGTTAGCGAGTTTCTGCACGTGCTGACCGAGGCCGTGGTGATCGTGCTGGCCGTGAGCTTCATCAGCCTCGGCCTGCACCGGCGCACGGGTGCGCAGCGCTGGTGGCAGCGCTACACGCTGGACGTGCGGCCCGGGCTGGTGGTGGGCATCACCATCCCGTTGGTGCTGGCCATGACCTTCCTGGCCATGGACTACTGGAACATCGGCTTGCACAAGATCTCGCTCGGCTCGTTGATCATCGCGCTGGGCTTGCTGGTGGACGACGCCATCATTGCGGTCGAGATGATGGTGCGCAAGATGGAAGAGGGCTACGACAAGGCCCGCGCCGCCACCTTTGCCTATGACGCAACGGCCATGCCCATGCTGACCGGCACTTTGATCACGGCCGCTGGCTTCTTGCCGATCGGCATCGCCAAATCGGTCACCGGCGAATACACCTTCGCCATCTTCGCCGTGACCGTGATTGCGCTGCTGCTGAGCTGGTTTGTCTCGGTCTACTTCGTGCCCTACCTGGGCATGTTGCTGCTGAAGGTCCCGCGCCATGTGCAGGAGGCCGGGCACGATCAGTCGCACGAAATGTTCGACAGCCGCTTCTACAACGGCTTTCGCCGTACCGTGGGCTGGTGCGTGGCGCACCGCTGGATCACCATCGGCGCCACGCTGGCGATCTTTGCCCTCGGCCTGGTGGGCATGGGGCGGGTGCAGCAGCAGTTCTTCCCGGATTCGAGCCGGCCGGAAATCATGGTGGACCTGTGGTCTGCCGAGGGCACGCCGTTTGCCGTGAGCGAGACCATTGCCCGTCGCGTGGAGGCCCGGCTGCGCGAAGAGCCCGGCGTCGAGAGCGTCACCACCTGGATCGGTTCGGGCGTGCCGCGCTTCTATCTGCCGCTGGATCAGGTCTTCCCCCAGACCAATGTGTCGCAACTGATTTTGATGCCCAAGGATTTGGCCGTGCGCGAAACCTTGCGCCTGCGCCTGCCGGCGTTGCTGGCCAAGGAATTCCCCGAGGTGCGTGGCCGTGTCAAGCTGCTGCCTAGCGGGCCGCCGGTGCCGTATCCGGTGCAGTTCCGCGTGATCGGCGATGATCCGGCCGCGTTGCGCGCGCGCGCCGACGAGGTGACCGCCATCCTGCGCGCCAACCCTCACGCGCTGGGCACAAACGACAACTGGAATGAACCGGTAAAGGCGGTCCGCCTGGAGGTGGACCAGGACAAGGCGCGCGCGCTGGGCGTGACCAGCCAGTCCATTGCCCAGGCCACGCGCATGCTGCTCAGCGGCAGCACCGTCGGCCAGTACCGCGAGGGCGACCGACTGATCGACATCGTGCTGCGCCAGCCCGCGTCCGAGCGCGACGCCATTACCGACCTGCAGAGCGCCTACGTCACCTCGGCCTCGGGCCGTGCCATTCCGCTGGCGCAGATCGCCAAGCCGGTACTGGGCTGGGAATACGGCGTGATGTGGCGCGAGAACCGCGAGTACGGCATCACCGTGCAGGCCGATACGGTGGAGGGCATGCAGGGCGCCACCGTCACCAACGAACTGCTGCCCGCCCTGCGCAAGCTGGAAGCGCAATGGCATGCCGAGGGCCGCACCGGCTACCGCATCGAGGTCGCCGGCGCGGTGGAGGAAAGCAGCAAGGGCTCGGCGTCCATCGTGGCGGGTGCGCCCGTCATGCTGTTCGTCGTGTTCACTCTGCTGATGCTGCAGTTGCACAGCTTCAGTCGCGCCGTACTGGTGTTCCTGACCGGGCCGCTGGGTATTGCCGGCGTTGCAGCTGCGCTGCTGTTGCTGAATCGCCCGTTTGGCTTTGTCGCGCTGCTTGGGGTGATCGCGCTGATGGGCATGATCCAGCGCAATTCGGTGATCCTGATTGACCAGATCGAGCAAGAACGCGCCCGCGGCGTGCCGGCCTGGGATGCCATCGTCGAATCCGCTGTGCGCCGGCTGCGGCCCATCGTGCTGACTGCCGCTGCGGCGGTCCTGGCCATGATTCCGCTCTCGCGCAGCGTGTTCTGGGGCCCCATGGCCGTGGCCATCATGGGCGGGCTGATTGTGGCCACCGTGCTCACCTTGCTGGCCCTGCCGGCGATGTATGCGGCATGGTTTCGTATCAAGCGCGAACCCCCTTCCGCGGAAACAGCTCTCACATCGGGCTAAAATAGCGGGTTGACCAAATTGCATGCGCGCGGCCTGACCGGCTGCCGCGTGCCTTGGGAACATTGCGCGGGTGGCGAAATTGGTAGACGCACCAGGTTTAGGTCCTGACGCCAGCAATGGTGTGGGGGTTCGAGTCCCCCCCCGCGCACCAAGCAATATTCCAGATAGGTAGGCGAGATGGCCTGCCGCCGATCTCAAAGGAGCAGAACATGGCCGTCAATGTGGAAACCCTCGAAAAGCTGGAGCGCAAGATCACGCTGACGCTGCCCGTCGCCACGATCCAGTCCGAAGTTGATGTGCGCCTGAAGCGCCTCGCCCGCACCATCAAGATGGACGGTTTCCGTCCAGGCAAGGTGCCGATGAACGTCGTGGCCCAGCGCTATGGCTACTCGGTGCAATACGAAGTCATGAACGACAAGGTCGGTCAGGCTTTCGCCGCTGCTGCCAACGAAGCGCAACTGCGCGTGGCCGGCCAGCCCACCATCACCGAAAAGGACGGCGCGCCCGAGGGCGAACTGACTTTCGACGCGGTGTTCGAGGTCTATCCGGAAGTCAAGATCGCCGACCTGTCTGATGCTGAAGTTGAAAAGCTCAACGCCGAAGTGGACGACAGCGCCATCGACCGTACCCTGGACATCCTGCGCAAGCAGCGCCGCAGCTTCGCCCAGCGTGCCCAAGATGCAGGTGCGCAAGACGGCGACCGCGTGACCGTTGACTTCGAAGGCAAGATCGATGGCGAAACCTTCCAGGGCGGCAAGGCTGAAGCCTTCCAGTTCCTGGTTGGCGAAGGCCAGATGCTCAAGGAATTCGAAGAAGCCGTGCGCGGCCTGAAGGCCGGCGAAAGCAAGACTTTCCCGCTGGCTTTCCCTGAGGACTATCACGGCAAGGACGTGGCCGGTAAGCAGGCTGACTTCCTAGTGACCGTCAACAAGATCGAAGCCGCCCATCTGCCTGAAATCAATGACCTGC
The DNA here is from genome assembly GCA_038961845.1 of Xylophilus sp. GW821-FHT01B05. NCBI lineage: Bacteria > Pseudomonadati > Pseudomonadota > Betaproteobacteria > Burkholderiales > Xylophilus > Xylophilus sp. GW821-FHT01B05. The sequence continues at coordinate 4,092,288 of CP152408.1, read as the reverse complement.
TGGCCAAGTCGCTGGGCATTGCCGACGGCACGGTCGACGGCCTGCGTGCTGACATCAAGAAAAATCTTGAGCGCGAAGTGAAGTTCCGCGTGCTGGCCCGCAACAAGCAGTCCGTGATGGACGCACTGGTCGCCAAGGCTGAGCTGGACTTGCCCAAGGCCAGCGTGCAGGCTGAAGTCGAGCGCATGATCGAAGGCGCTCGCGCCGACCTGAAGCAGCGCGGCATCAAGGACGCCGACAAGGCCCCGATCCCTGACGAAGTGTTCCGCCCCCAAGCCGAGCGCCGCGTGCGCCTGGGCCTGGTTGTGGCTGAGCTGGTGCGTGCCAACAGCCTGCAGGCCAAGCCCGAGCAGATCAAGGCGCACATCGATGAGCTGGCCGCCAGCTACGAAAAGCCGGCTGATGTCGTGCGCTGGTACCAGGGCGACCGCCAGCGCCTGGCTGAAGTCGAAGCTGTTGTGATCGAAAACAACGTCACCGATTTCGTGCTGGGCAAGGCCAAGGTCAGCGAAAAGACCGTGGCGTTTGACGAGCTGATGGGTCAGCAGGGCTGATTTTCTGCAATCCGGCTTGACCGGATGCTGCGTGGGGCTTGTGCTTTGCGGCACAAGCCCCACGTCATTTTCGCTACAGTATTCCTTTCCCAGGAGAAATCATGAGTGCACTGGAAACCCAAGGCCTCGGCATGGTGCCGATGGTGATCGAGCAGTCCGGCCGTGGCGAGCGTTCTTACGACATCTATTCCCGCCTGCTCAAAGAGCGGGTGATCTTCCTGGTTGGTGAAGTCAACGACCAGACGGCCAACCTCGTGGTGGCGCAGCTGTTGTTCCTGGAGAGCGAGAATCCCGACAAGGACATCTCCTTCTATATCAACTCCCCGGGCGGCAGTGTGAGCGCTGGCATGGCGATCTACGACACCATGCAGTTCATCAAACCAGCCGTGTCTACGCTGTGCATCGGCTTTGCGGCCAGCATGGGCGCCTTCCTGCTGGCGGCTGGTGAAAAGGGCAAGCGCTTCTCGCTGCCCAATTCGAAGGTCATGATTCACCAGGTGCTGGGCGGCGCACGAGGCCAGGCCACCGACATCGAAATCCATGCGCGCGACATCCTGCGCACCAAGGACCAGATGAACCGCATCCTGGCTGAGCGCACCGGCCAGCCGCTGGAGAAGGTCAAGTCCGACACCGAGCGCGACTACTTCCTCACCGCTGACGAAGCCAAGGACTACGGCATCGTCGATCAAGTGATCTCCAAGCGCAGCTGAAATACCGCCGCAGGCGTCCAAACGGCGTTTTCCCTCTGGAAAGCGCCGTTTTTTATTTCGTTATCATGTCCCCATCCCCTCTTCAGGCATAGCGTCCATGGCCGAGAAAAAAGGCTCCTCCAGCGAGAAAACCCTTTACTGCTCCTTTTGCGGCAAAAGCCAGCACGAGGTGAAGAAGCTGATCGCCGGTCCTTCTGTTTTCATCTGCGATGAGTGCATAGACCTCTGCAATGAAATCATTCGTGATGAGTTGCCTGACGCCGATGTCACCAAGGAGCCGCGCAGCGACCTGCCGACGCCTATCGAAATCAAGACCAATCTCGACAACTACGTCATTGGTCAAGAAGTCGCCAAGCGCACGCTGGCGGTGGCGGTGTACAACCACTACAAGCGGCTGCGGCACAAGGAAAAGTCGAAGAAGGAAGATGTCGAGCTTGCCAAGAGCAACATCTTGCTGATCGGCCCGACCGGCTCTGGCAAGACACTACTCGCGCAGACGCTGGCGCGCATGCTTGATGTGCCGTTCGTGATGGCCGACGCCACCACGCTGACCGAAGCCGGCTATGTTGGCGAGGATGTCGAAAACATCGTCCAGAAGCTGCTGCAAAGCTGCAACTATGAGGTTGAGCGCGCCCAGCGCGGCATCGTGTATATCGACGAGATCGACAAGATTTCGCGCAAGTCGGACAACCCTTCCATCACCCGTGACGTGTCCGGGGAAGGGGTGCAGCAGGCCCTGCTGAAGCTGATCGAAGGCACCATGGCCAGCATTCCGCCGCAAGGCGGGCGCAAGCACCCGAACCAGGACTTCCTGCAGATCGACACGACCAACATCTTGTTCATCTGCGGCGGTGCCTTCTCTGGCCTGGAAAAGGTGATCGAAGGCCGCACAGAGGCCTCGGGCATCGGTTTTGGCGCTTCGGTCCGCAGCAAGCAGCAGCGGGCGCTGACCGAGGTGTTCAAGGAGGTCGAGCCGGAAGATCTGATCAAGTTCGGCTTGATCCCGGAACTGGTCGGCCGCATGCCTGTGGTGGCGACTCTGGCCGAGCTGAGCGAAGACGCCCTGGTCCAGATCCTTACCGAACCCAAGAACGCGCTGGTGAAGCAGTACAGCAAGCTGTTTTCCATGGAAGGCGTGGACCTGGAGGTGCGGCCAGCCGCACTCAAGGCCATTGCCAAAAAGGCGCTGGCCCGCAAGACTGGCGCGCGTGGGCTGCGCTCCATCCTGGAGCAGTCACTGCTCGATACGATGTATGAGTTGCCCCACACCCACAATGTCGACAAGGTGGTGGTAGACGAGTCGACCATCGACGAAAACAAGCCGCCATTGCTGTTGTACCGAGAGTCGGCGAAGAAAGCCTGACGCTGCTCCGTAGCTGCAGCCCTTGATTGGGCTGCGTTGCGGGGGCCGCGATGTTTCCTCTGCTCTTCTGGTCGCTGGCGTATTGAAAACCTCGCCACTCCGGCCATATGGAGCGGGTCAATCAAAGGATTTTCATGTCCGGTCATACACTCCTTCCCGCCGACCCGATCGAGCTGCCGCTCTTGCCGCTGCGCGACGTCGTCGTTTTCCCCCACATGGTCATCCCGCTGTTCGTGGGCCGGCCCAAGAGCATCAAGGCGCTGGAGCTGGCCATGGAGGCCGAGCGGCGCATCATGCTGGTCGCACAGAAGACGGCGGCCAAGGATGAGCCCTCTGTTCAGGACATGTTCGAGGTGGGCTGCGTCTCCACCATCCTGCAGATGCTCAAGCTGCCCGACGGCACGGTGAAGGTGCTGGTCGAAGGCCAGCAACGTGCCGGCGTGACGCAGATTCAGGATTCTGAAACCCATTTCGTCGCTACGGTCACGCCCGTGCAGGAAGCCGAGACTGCGCAGAGCAGTAGCGAGGTCGAGGCCTTGCGCCGTGCCGTGATGCAGCAGTTTGACCAGTACGTCAAACTCAACAAGAAGATTCCGCCCGAGATCCTGACCTCGATCTCCAGCATCGATGATCCGGGTCGTCTGGCCGACACCATCGCTGCCCACCTGCCACTCAAGGTGGACAACAAGCAGACGGTGCTGGATCTGGCCGACATCAAGCTGCGGCTGGAAAACCTGTTCGAGCAGCTCGAGCGCGAGGTCGACATCCTCAATGTCGACAAGAAGATCCGTGGCCGCGTGAAGCGGCAGATGGAGAAGAACCAGCGCGACTTCTACCTCAACGAACAGGTCAAGGCCATCCAGAAGGAGCTGGGCGAGGGCGAAGAGGGCGCGGACATCGAGGAGATCGAGAAAAAGATCAAGCTCGCCAAGATGCCCAAGGAAGCGCTCAAGAAGGCCGAGGGCGAGCTGAAGAAGCTCAAGCTGATGTCGCCCATGTCGGCGGAAGCCACCGTGGTGCGCAACTACATCGACGTGCTCACGGCGCTGCCCTGGAGCAAGAAGACCAAGATCAAGCACGATCTTGCTAACGCCGAGGAAGTGCTCAACGAAGACCACTACGGCCTGGATAAGGTCAAGGACCGCATCCTTGAATATCTTGCAGTGCAACAGCGCGTGGAAAAGGTCAAGGCGCCTATCCTGTGCCTGGTCGGTCCTCCGGGTGTGGGCAAGACCTCGCTCGGCCAGTCGATCGCCAAGGCTACCGGGCGCAAGTACGTGCGCATGGCGCTGGGCGGCATGCGCGACGAGGCCGAGATCCGCGGCCACCGCCGCACCTACATCGGCGCCTTGCCGGGCAAGGTGCTGCAGAGCCTGAACAAGGTCGGCACGCGCAATCCGTTGTTCCTGCTCGACGAGATCGACAAGCTGGGTACGGACTTCCGTGGCGACCCATCCAGTGCCCTGCTGGAGGTGCTGGATCCTGAGCAGAACCATACCTTCGGCGATCACTATGTCGAGGTCGACTTCGATCTATCGGACGTGATGTTCGTGGCTACTTCCAATTCGATGAACATCCCGTCGGCCTTGCTGGACCGGATGGAAGTCATCCGTCTGTCGGGCTACACCGAAGATGAGAAGACCAACATCGCGATGAAGTACCTGCTGCCCAAGCAGTTGAAGAACAACGGGGTCAAGGACGAAGAGTTGCTGGTCACCGAAGATGCCGTGCGTGACATCGTGCGCTACTACACCCGAGAAGCCGGCGTGCGCTCGCTGGAGCGCGAGCTCTCCAAGATCTGCCGCAAGGTGGTCAAGGCCTTGTTGCTCAAGAAGATGGAGCCGCAGGTGGTGGTGTCGGCCGAGAATTTGAACGACTTCCTGGGTGTGCGCAAGTACACCTACGGCCGTGCTGAGCAGAAGAACCAGGTGGGCCAAGTGGCCGGGCTGGCTTGGACCGAGGTCGGGGGCGATCTGCTCACCATCGAGGCAACCGTCATGCCCGGTAAGGGCGTGATCACGCGTACCGGGTCGCTGGGCGATGTGATGAAGGAATCGGTCGAGGCCGCGCGCACCGTGGTGCGCAGCCGCTCGCGCCGCCTGGGCATCCGTGATGACGTGTTCGAGAAGCGCGACATCCACATCCACGTGCCGGACGGCGCCACGCCCAAGGACGGTCCGAGTGCGGGCGCGGCGATGACGACGGCGCTGGTGTCGGCGTTGACGGGTATCCCGGTGCGTGCCGACGTGGCAATGACGGGCGAGATCACCTTGCGTGGCGAAGTGACGGCTATCGGCGGGCTGAAGGAAAAGCTGCTGGCCGCACTGCGCGGCGGCATCAAGACCGTGCTGATTCCCGAAGAGAACGTCAAGGACCTGCAGGAAATCCCGGACAACGTGCGCGATGGACTGGAGATCGTCCCGGCCCGCTGGATCGACAAGGTGTTGGAAGTGGCGCTTGAGCGCTTGCCTGATCCTTTGTCTGACGAAGAGGTGGCGGCGGCCGCCGCTGCGCCGGTGCCTGCTGCCCCGGATACCGCTGCCAAACCTACCTCCGTCAAGCATTGAGGCCACTTTTTTAAAGGCGTATGGCATGGGGTCTGAAAACGGCCAAAAAGTACGCTAGAATTCGATTCGTTGCAGCAAACGACGTTAAAAAGTTGAATGCAGCAGATGCGGGAATAGCTCAGTTGGTAGAGCGCAACCTTGCCAAGGTTGAGGTCGAGAGTTCGAGACTCTTTTCCCGCTCCAATTTAAGATCTACAGACTTCCACTGGGGGCTGTAAGTCGTTGAAAAGAGGAGCTTCGGCTCCTTTTTTCATTCCAGCAAAAGCCACTGGAATCCACCGACAGCCAGCGTTTTTGAGGCCAAAAACAAGGCCAAAGAATGCGGGTGGTTCCGGTTCCGGGTTGTTGCTGGGGTTGGATCGGGATGACCAGCAGCATCGGGCCTAAGTCCAAGACTTAGGAGCTTCGATGATGGCACTTTCTGATCTGACTGTGCGGCAAGCCAAGGCCGCTGACAAAACCTACAGCCTCCCCGATACCGATGGCCTCGGCCTGGTGGTTGCCCCTACCGGCGGCAAATCGTGGCACCTGCGCTACTACTGGCTCGGCAAGCAAAAGCGCATCTCCCTGGGCAACTACCCCGAGATCGGCCTGCGCGAAGCGCGTACCTTGCGCGACGAAGCCCGAGCACTCCTGGCCAAGGGCATCAACCCTCACACCGACCGCAAGCAGAAGCGCCATGCCGTGAAGCTGGCGGCCGACTACACGTTCAAGGCAGTCTTCGATGCCTGGGTCGAGCATCGGCGCAAGGAACTCAAGGAGGGTCGTCAAAGCACCCTCTCGCAGCTCCTGCGGATTTTCGGCAAGGATGTGCTGCCCACCTTCGGGAAGATGTCGATCTACGACATTCGCCGGCCCCAGCTTCTGGGCGTCCTGGCAAGGATCGAGGAACGCAAGGCCTTCACCACGGCAGAAAAGGTTCGCACCTGGTTGAGCCAGTTGTTCCGCTATGCCCTCGTGATAGTCGAGGGGCTGGAGGCCAATCCGGCTTCTGACCTGGATGTGGTGGCGGAGCCCAAGCCTCCGGTGACCCACAACCCGTACTTGCATCTGCCCGAGCTGCCCGAATTCCTCCAGAAGCTCCGGCTCTACAACCCGCGTGGCTGGCAGACCCAGCTCGGCATCCGGCTGCTGTTCCTCACCGGGGTGCGAACCGGCGAGCTGCGGCTGGCGACCCCGGATCAGTTCGACCTGGACCGCGGCCTCTGGATCATCCCGCCCCAGATCGTCAAACAGCTTCAGGACGAGATGCGCAAGGCCGGCAAGCGTCCCCAGGATGTGCCGCCCTACATCGTGCCGCTGTCCCTTCAAGCCATCGAGATCGTGAGCTACCTTCTGGGGGTGATGCGGCCGGCCCAGCGCCACCTGCTGGCGCATCGCAGCGAACTCAAGAAGCGCATCAGCGAGAACACCCTCAATGCCGCCTTGAAGCGGATGGGCTACGAGGACCAACTTACCGGCCACGGCATCCGCGGAACGATTTCGACGGCGCTCAACGAGATTGGCTACCCCAAGATTTGGGTGGATGCGCAGCTTTCGCACTCGGACCCGAACAAGGTAAGTTCGGCCTACAACCACGCCAAGTATGTGGAACCGCGCCGCAGGATGATGCAGGACTGGGCCGACCGCCTCGACCTGCTTGAACAGGGCCAGGTGGAAGCGGCCAGCGCTCACCTCACCATTCGTATCGAGGGGGTGCCGGCGATGGCAGAAGAGGAAGAGCCTGCTGCCACCGTCGCTGTGCCCCCTGAAGCCTCTGTGCCGCCTGTGGTGGCAGCTCCCATCGTCATGATGCCGAACGATGCAGGCATTAGGTTTCAGCGGCTGTCCCAGGTGCCTCCACCACCCACGCGGCCCCCGGAACCGGAAGTGTCCGCAATCCAGCGCGAGCGCGAAGAGATGCTGGCCATCTACGAGTCGCCGAGCTGCCTGCCGGTGCCGCTGTTCGGCAAGCTGGCAGGGAAGTCCAAAGACCAGATCAACCGCGAGTTGAAGGCCGGCAAACTGCTGTCCATCAGCTTGGGCAACCGGGGGCAACGAGTTCCCGATTGGCAACTGGTGCCGCTCAAGCACAAGCTGGCCCAGGTACTCATGCGCCAGTGTCCGCAAGCGGATCCGTGGGAGCTTTACCGCATGTTGACCCGGCCACACCCGGACCTGGGCGATCGCGCGGCCATCGATTTGGTGACGCCAAGCAATCTGGGCACGGTGGTCCAGGTTATCGCAGCCGGTAAGCAGCATGTGGACGTCCCGGAGACCGTCTCGTCTCGCCCCATTCCCGAGGAGGTGCGGCAGAGCGTTCGCCGGTTGGTTGACGGCGTGGTGGTGCTCGACGGTGCGTAAGGGCCAAAGCTAGCGTGGGGGCCTTGTGCCCCCACGCTAAATCGGCGCCGCCTGCATCTTCCACCGATTGTGAATGTGGGGAGTCGCGTCTCCGAGGATTTGATCGGCGTAGGCAGCCCATCGGGCGCAACTAAGCTGCAGCATACTTGGCGACCTGCAGGGCTCTACGCTCGAACCGCTCTGAAATGGCGTTAGCAGGTTCGTTGGGCTGCTGCAGGTGCGTCACGATCTTGTAAGGGCCGTCGCCAAGCGGACGCATGGCGATTCCCCACCTATGAGCATGCTCAATGCGTGATCCCGCAGATACGCCGATTCCATAACCGGCCGCGACCCATAGCGCCATCATCTCGAAGGACGTCACGTGCTGAATGTCTCGCTCGTCCGCAGGTATAAGGGCAGACAGCCGCTGATCCAACAAGGGGCAGGCCTCTGCCTGCCAGCGAAACAGTGGGCGGTTCAGCAGATCGGCGACCGTGAGCTTCCCCTTGTCCAGCAACGGGAAGCGCAATGGAAGCGCAACGGCCATGTCTTCGCTCCACAGCGGTTGGCTTTTCAGGAACGGGTCGCTTACTTCCCGAAGCGAGAGACCTGCGTCGTAGCGACCTTCGTGGAGGCCCGTATGCAGGTTCTCAACTGTGACCTCAAAAAACGCGATGGCGATGTCCGGCTCTTCCGCGCGTTGCAGCGCGAGCAGTGCCGATAGATGCGATGAGGGTACGCCAGGCGCTATAGCGAGCCTGAATCGGGATAACTGGCTGGTGGCGTCGTGCATAAGAGCCCCCAAAAAGCAATCGGGTTAAAAAGGCGAGCCAACATGATAGCCAAAAGAGTTAAGTTTAACGTGGTTAAGTTCCATTGATTGTTTGACGCTTCTGGTAATGCAGAAGCGTAGCGTTCAACGGGGCCGCCCCCCTGGTACAACCACCTATGAAGCCGAGCCGGCACAGGCTTTCGGTCAAGCGGTGCGTGCCGCTCGTATGGACCAAGGGATCGCTCAAGAAGAGCTTGCCTCTTTGGCCGGTATTGAGCGCTCGCACATGGGAAAAATCGAGCGTGGAGAGCATATGCCCACGCTGGCCCTGATACTGAAAGTAGCCGCTGCACTCAGGATAAGTTCTGCTGAATTGATGACTGCAACAGAGCGCAATATCGGTCTCGGCCCAGATTCTTGAGCAGATTACCGGCGGGCAGCTTTGTTAGCCACCGAAATGGGTGCGTAGGCGAATGATAAATCGCTCCAGCGGAGCCGGCAGGCCGTCATTGTCGGGCCGAAGCAGGTAGGTCGTGATCACTGCGGAATCCGCCGCCAATGGGCGGATGACCACATCCGGTCGTTGGCACGCTGCGATTCTGGTTTCCGTTGTGAAACCGAGGCCGAAGCCTGCGCCGACAAGAGTAAGCATCATGTCCAGTGACGACACATGTTCAACAATATTAGGCTCGTGTTCCAGTGGCCGAAGCAGGCGCGCAAGTTCGCGGCAATAGCCCTCGCACACATGCGGATCACATAAGACGAGTGGGTGGCCGCCCAATTCATGAAGAGGGACTTCCTTGTGGGCGAGCAATTCGTGCCGCGCAGGAACCGCGATGACCAGCGGATCTTGCCAGATGGGTTCGGCAACAATGCCATCACCAACATCGGCAGTGTGCGCGAACCCTATCGTAAAGTCGCCAGCCCGCAGGCCACGCAGTTGCTCAGCCAAGGGTAGTTCGGAGAGGCGGATCTCAATCTCCGGCTCCTCCGCGCGACAACGGGCCAGCAACGCCGAAAACCGAGGATCGATCGCCCCGTCAGAGACTGCGATGCGGATACTCCCTCGCAAGCCAGAGCCGACGGCCTTGGCATTTTCTCGCGCCTGCTCAAGGATGGTGAACAGCCTACGAACGTCCGGCAAGAACGTCGCGCCTGCTGCGGTCAGCACAGTTCCTCGGCGGTTCCGAGCGAAAAGCAGCACACCCAGTTCTTCCTCAAGCTCTTTGATGGCTCGCGACAGAGGCGGCTGTTCAATATGCAAGCGCTCGGCAGCGCGTGTGAAATGCAACTCCTCGGCCAGGACGACAAAAAAGCGAAGATGTCGCAATTCCACAGGTGAGCCTCCTTGAGTAAGAACGTCCTTTTATGCGCTTGTTTCGCAGGCTTGCACCCTAACTACCACCGGCCCTCCAGCAAATCTCATGACTCGACCAGCGTGCAATATCCAGTCTCAGCCATCGCTCGCTCTAAGCCCGGTGCAAGCCAAACGGGGCGACCCCTGAATGGCTGGCACGGTGTGCGCAGAGCGCCTCGTTGAGTCTCTTCTAGCTATCTCACGAAGCAGCAACGCCTGAAACGTGTCCGCTTCGTGCTCGTTGGAGCATCAAGGAATCAACAAGGTCTTGATCGCGCGACGTTCGTCCATCGCCCGATAACCTTCCGCCACTTGATCCAACGGTAGCGTCAGATCAAACACTTTGCCGGGATTGATCCTCTCCTGCCAAACCAAGTCGATCAACTCGGGAAGGAACTGGCGAACTGGTGCCGGGCCACCATGGAGATGAACGTGCTCGAAGAACAATTCTTCGCCGTTGAGTTCGACGCCATGTGGAACGCCGACATAGCCAACATATCCGCCTTGCCGAGCGGAATGAATCGCTTGCATCATGGATTCCTGGGTGCCAACGCACTCCAGAACGGAGTCGGCTCCGAGGCCATTGGTCATTTCCATGATGCGTGCCACGCCGTCTTTTCCACGCTCGATCACGATGTCGGTCGCGCCGAATTCGAGAGCGAGCTTCTGACGGGAGGCATGCCGGCTCATCGCGATGATCCGTTCGGCGCCCATCTGCTTGGCCGACAGCACGCCGAGGAGCCCCACCGCACCATCACCGACGACCACGGCTGTTACGCCTGGCTTGACGTTCGCCGCCACGGCCGCATACCAGCCTGTGCCCAATACATCGGACGTGGCCAGCAGGCTTGGAATCAACTCCTTCGAGGGAGTGCCCGGCGTGGCAACCAAAGTACCGTCGGCGAGAGGGACACGCAGCAGCGGTGCCTGGGCGCCGCCGACAAACTCCGCCTGTTGGCAGGAGGATTGGTAGCCGTGCTGGCAGACCGGGCAGGCATTGTCCGAGGCGAAGAACGAGCCGATGACGAACTGGCCCGGCTTGATGTGGCGCACCTCGCTGCCGACGTCTTCCACCACGCCACAGTATTCGTGCCCCATCGGCATGGGCTCGGTGATGGGCTGGATGCCACGGTACGGCCACAAATCCGAGCCGCACACGCAGGCTGCGGCGATGCGCACGATGGCGTCCGTGGGCTTGAGAATCTGTGGGTCGGGTCGATCCTCGAAGCGGATGTCCCGCGGACCGTAGAGCATGGTGGCTTGCATGGTTATTTTGCTCCCGACTTGGTGGCCAGTTGACGGTCCAGCGCCTCGCGCGCACGGCGGGCATGCTCGGCATCCACGCGGTCGGCCAGCACCTGGGTGAGTTGGCGCAGTTGATCGGCCGTCAGGCCGGTGTTCAAGCTGATGCCCATATGGGATTGCAGTTGCGACTCGGCGCCCGGGAGCGCCGACAGCATGCCCACCGTGGCCAGCTCGCGGCTTTGCCAGTCGAGGTTGTCGCGCTCAAAGATGTCACCGAACAGATGCGTCTTGAGGTAGTCATCGATGGCGGGAGCGAAGTCGAAGAGCGGTCCCTTGACCGGCGCGCCCGCCAGCTTGGTCTGGTTGGCCGTGCCCGCGGCGAGCAGCGCGTCACCCTTCGGAATGGCGCGGCTGGGCAGATGACCGGGGGCGTCCTGGATGCCGCGCTGCTTGCGCGCTTCCAGTACCTTCATCAGTTCGCCCAGCGCATTGAGGCTGCGCGGGAAGCCCGCGTAGGCGTAAAGCTGCACGAGGATCTCCTTCGTGTCACTGATCGTCAGACCGGCGTCCAGACCTTGATTCAGGGCCATATTCAGTTTGGCGATGTCGCCCGCTGCAGCGAAGGCCCCGATGGGAACGATGGCCTGCTGCCGGGCCGACAGGGTTGCAGATGCGGTGGATGCACTGACCATATCTTTGGACTCCTGCGTATTCGGGGCGGCCTGGCACAGCGCTGTCGTCATGCCCAGGGCGATGATGGCCAGTACCTTGGCCATGGGGCTCTTTTTATCGCGCATGTTTGCCCTCGTATTGGTCATCCGTGACTTTCTCCATCCAGTCCACATTCTTGCCATCCACGGTGCCCGTGACCGTCAGGTAAGTCACGGCGGTCTTCGGCGCAGCGCCGTGCCAGTGTTTGACGCCAGGCGGGCACCAGATCGCATCGCCGGGGCGCACGATCTGAACAGGCTTGCCCCATTCCTGGACGAGCCCGACGCCCGAACTCACCACCAGACGCTGCCCGTAGGGATGGGTGTGCCAGGCCGAGCGCGCGCCGGGCTCGAAAGTGACCATGGCGCCCGCGGCGTTGATGTCCTTGTTGGGTGACCACAGCGGGTCAATCCGGGCTCGGCCGGTGAACGTCTCGGCGGGACCGGCGATCGAGGCTTGGCTTCCTGCAAGCACGATCTCCTGCTGGGCGGGCGCCGATGCGGCGCTCTCGGCCTGGGGGGCGGCAACAGCAGCGGTGGCGGCCTGTAGCGCGGCGGCGGTCAAGAGAAGGTTGAAGAATGGGATTCGCATAAAGGAACTTTCCTTGTAGAGAGAGGCCTATCGGCGGCTGTTCAGCCGTTCTCGCCAGCGCTGCGCGGCGGACCTGCCAGGTATTGCTCGTCGGTCACGTGCTCCAGCCAATCGACGTTCTTTCCATCGAGGGCTTCCTGGATCGCGATGTGGGTCATGGCGGTGGTTGGCGTGGCGCCATGCCAGTGCTTATGCCCAGGCGGGCACCAGATGACATCGCCTGCTCGGATCTCGACGATGGGCTCTCCCTCGCATTGCGTCCAGCCGCAGCCTGCCGTCACAACAAGCGTTTGGCCGAGCGGATGGGTGTGCCAGGCTGAGCGGGCCCCCGGTTCGAAGGTGACAGCGGCACACGACACTCTGGCAGGCGCAGGCGGGTTGTTCAGAGGGTCGATACGCACCGTGCCAGTGAACCATTCGGCAGGCCCTTTGACGGAAGGCTGAGATCCAGCGCGTTTGAGTTCCATGGGTGGCTCCTTTCAAAAAAAGTCAGGCCCCTCTCGCTGGGCCGACCGCATGGGCCGGCGCATCAATCCTCGCAGGTGACACGCCGCTGAGCCCCTTGGGCGAGTCGCGTGCCAGGAACACCTGACAGGGGCGTCTGGAGGAGCGGGATTGACGAAAGGACGTCGCGAGCGCTCATTCAATCGAATGAGCGTTCCTATCGAATTTAGTTGGAACGACTTCGCGCGACTAGACGCCAGAAACTACATGCGGCTATAAATGGAATTCATGAATCCAATCGCTCCGCCCGCAATCGGAGCAGCCTAGCGGCGGTAGCGCAATGCCTCGACGATCAGCGACAGTGCGGGCGACGATTGGCGCCGGCTGGCGAAGAAGATGTGGAGCCCAGGAAAGGTAGGGCACCAGTCCTTGAGCACGGTTTGAAGTCGGCCGCTCTTGATATGTGGGCGTGCCAATTCTTCTGGCATGTACGCCAGGCCGAATCCCGCCAGCGCGGCGTCGATAACCGGGTAGATGCAATTGAATGTCCACGAACCCTCGACCCGTACCTGCAGGTTTCGTTGGCCCTTCCTGAGTTCCCAGGCATACACCCCGCCACGCATGGAGAAGCGCATGTTGATGCACTCATGCTCGGTCAGGTCCGATGGGGTCTTGGGCAAAGGTCGTCCTTCCAGATAGGACGGTGCCCCAACGATCACCATGCGGATGTCCTTCGAAATCCGAACCGCCGTCATGTCCTTGGCGATCTGGTCGCCGAAACGAACACCGGCGTCGAAGCGCTCCGCCACGATGTCGGTCAGTCCCGGTTCGATCGCGATCTCGATCTTGACGTCGGGATACTTCGGCTGGAGCTTGGAGAGCTTGGGCCAGAGGATCGTGTTCGCCGCGAAATCAGACGCGGTGATGCGCACGGTTCCCGCGGGCCTGTCGCGAAGCTCCTCGAATGCAGCCAGCTCGTCGGTGATCGCCTTGAACCGGGGGGCCACTCGTTGGATCAGCCGTTCGCCTGCCTCCGTCGGCGATACGCTGCGGGTCGTGCGGGTCAGCAAACGCAGCCCCAGCCGCGCTTCCAATGCGCGAATGGTGTGGCTGAGCGCCGACTGAGACACGCCCAACTGAGCCGCCGCGCGGGTAAAGCTCCGCTCCCGCGCAACAGCGAGAAAAGCCAGGATGTCGCGAAAATTTTCACCAGACATACGAGGAACTCCGCTGCTATTGCCGGTAACGCAAGGCTTCGACCAGCAAGGTCATCGCACGCGAAGGCTGGCGCCGGTTTGGGTAGTAGAGATGGAACCCGGGCCACACCGGGCACCAGTCCTCCAGTACCGAGACGAGTTGCCCCTTTGACACCAAGGGACGAACCATGTCTTCCGGCAGGTAAGCCAGCCCGAAGCCAGCCTTGGCCGCCTCGAAAACGTCATAGGCGTTATTGAAGGTGACCGCTCCATCCACCCGTGCATTCACGGTGCGCTTTCCCTTAGCGAACTCCCATTCGTAGAGGCCACCATACGTGGACGTGCGCAGGTTGACACAAACGTGATCGGTGAGGTCGCGCGGTGTCTTGGGAGGGCGGCGCCCCGCGAAATAGGACTTCGATCCCACCACCATGTTGCGGACGTCCGGGCCGATCCGCACTGAAATCATGTCCTGGGCCAGTTCCTGGCCGAACCTCACGCCAGCGTCGTAGCCGCGCGCAACGATATCGACGCTCTCGTACTCGTTGACCAGCTCGACCTTGATCTTGGGGTACTTCGGCAGGAACTTCGCCAGCTTGGGCCACAGCGTGCTTCGGATGGCGTAGTCGATGGCAGTGATGCGGATCGTTCCCATAGGCTCGTCTCGAAGCTCGCCGAGCGACTGGATCTCGGCCTCGATCTCGTCGAACTCAGGCGCGAGGCGATCCAGCAGCCGCTGGCCCGCCTCGGTAGGAGACACGCCCCTCGTGCTGCGCGTGAGAAGGCGAATGCCCAGCTTCTCCTCCAACGTCCGGATGGTGTAGCTCAAGGCGGGCTGTGTGACCCGAAGCTGGGCTGCCGCGCGCGTGAAGCTGCGAGCGCGCGCTACGGCAATGAAGGCCAGCAGGTCGCCGAAGTTGTCACGCGACATGGATGAATTCCCTTGATAGGACTGCATCGATACTACTGAATATCGCCGTTGCGCTCTGCCAATCGACTTGTCTATTCATGAAGTTAATTTATGGGGGTATGCGAATTCTGCCGTCTACTCCGCGCGGCGCGTGCGATCTAAAGTTCATCTTCGGCAGCGCAGGACCGGCTTTGCATCCTCGACTCGACGGATGAGGCTTGCAGGCCAGCATTGAAGCGTCAGCAATCGCTGCACAAGGCCTTCGTAAGCCATCGCATGGGTCGCAACTTAGGTGGCGCATGCAGCCTGCAGTCACTATCGGTTGAGGCGGGAGCCGCCATTCGCAGCTAGATCACCGTGTTGCAGGACGGCGCCCGTTGTTGTTTGAGCATCGAAGGAGCAGAGCGCATGAATGAGCAGAATTCCTCCAGTAGACGCGACCTGATGAAGGCAGGCGCGACGGTCGGCGCTGCCGTGTGTGCCACGCCGCTCACGCTGGGCGCAGCCGCCGCGCAGCATGCACGCTCAACTTCATCGAGGAGCAATGCCATGGATCTGCCCACCATCACCAAGCGCCGGGCCCTTGGTTCAGGCGACGTCCGCATGGAGGTGTCCGCCCTGGGTTTCGGCGTCATGGGCATGAACTACAACCGTGGCGTCCATCCCGATCGCAAGGCCATGATCGGGCTGCTGCATCAAGCGGCCGAGCGCGGCGTCACGCTGTTCGACACGGCGCAAATCTATGGTCCTCTGGTCAACGAAGAACTGGCCGGTGAAGGGCTGTACCCGTTCCGGGGCAAGGTGAACGTGACGACCAAGTTCGGGCACCGCATCGTCAACGGTAAGTACTTTGAGGGCGAACTGGACAGTACGCCCCAGAACATCCGGCGTGTCGTGGAGGAATCGCTCCAGCGTCTGCGGGTCGAAACCATCGAGCTTCTTTATCAGCACCGTCTCGACCCCGCTGTGCCGATCGAGGACGTCGCGGGCACCGTCAAGGATTTGATCCAGGAAGGCAAGGTCAGGCGCTTCGGTCTTTGCGAGGTCAATGCGCAGACCATCCGCCGTGCTCATGCCGTGCAGCCGGTGACCGCCGTGCAGAGCGAATACCACCTGATGTGGAGGGGCCAGGAAAGGGAAGTGTTTCCGGTGCTCCAGGAACTCGGCATCGGCTTCGTGCCCTACAGCCCGCTGAACCGGGGCTTCCTCGGCGGCGGCATCACCGAGTACACGCGCTTTGATTCCGGCAACGACAACCGCAACACGCTGCCGCGTTTCACGCCGGAAGCCATCCGGGCGAATCTGGCGGTGGTGGAAGTGCTCAACACCTTCGGCAGAACCCGGGGGCTCACCTCCGCGCAGGTGGCACTGGCCTGGATGATGGCGAAGGCCCCCTGGATCGTGCCGATTCCCGGCGCCACCAAGCTGGCCCACCTGGACGAGAACCTGCGCACCGCCGAAGTGACGCTGACCCCGGCGGAAGTGCAGGAACTGGAGACCGCCGTCTCGAAGATCCAGATCGTGGGTGATCGCTATCCGGCCTCGCAGCAGAAACAGGTCGAAAGCTGATGGTGAAAGGTAGCCGCGCATTTCCGACCCTTCGCCAACCCGGAGTCACGAACATGCTGACGAGCAGAACGAGTCTTGTGGGATTCGGCGCCGCCGCGGTGCTGGTCGGCAGCGCGCTGCTGGCTGCTCCCCCGTCGAGCAAGGCTGCCACCGCACAGGCTTCAGGAGAATCACGAATGAACTGGTCAAGTGAAGAACTCAGCAAGATCGTCAAAGCCGACGATCTTCACATCGCGCCGTTCCGCGAGGATGGCGTGACCTATGGCACGCCCACGTGGATCTGGTGCGTGGCCGTCGATGGCGATCTCTACGTGCGCGCCTACAACGGGGTCAACTCCCGGTGGCATCAGGCCGCGATACGCGAGAAGGCGGGCCGAATCGTCGCAGCCGGCATGACAAGGGAGGTTTCCTTCGAGCCGGTCGCAGGGCCGATCAACGACTGCATCGACGATGCCTACCGGGCGAAGTATTCGGGCAGCCAGTACCTGCAACCCATGATCAGCGAGCGCTCGCGCGCCGCGACGGTGCGGATCATTCCCCGCGACGCCAAGCAGTGAAGGAATCGAAATGTCTATCTTGAAAAACTCATTGATGTCCGCCGCGATCCTGTTCGCGATACCCACGTTTGCGCACGCCGCCGAACCGACCACCGTGGCACAAGGCGTCAACGTGGTCGGCTCCCAGAAGGTCACATTCAACAATAGCGGTGTCCAGATGGCTGGCAACCTGTACCTGCCCGCCAACTACGACAGCAGCAAGACGTACCCGGCGATCGTCGTGGCGCACCCCTGGGGCGGCGTGAAGGAGCAGACCTCCGGCCTGTACGCGCAGCAACTGGCCCGCAAGGGCTTTATCACGCTGGCCTACGATGCCTCGCACTACGGCGAAAGCGGCGGCGAGCAGCGTGACCTGGAAGACCCGGCCGACCGTGTGCAGGACATCCGCAGCGCCGTGGGCTACCTGGCCAGCCTGCCGCAGGTCGATGCGAACCGCATCGGTGCGGTCGGCGTCTGCGCCGGCGGTGGTTACACGCTGCACGAGGCCCAGACCGATCTGCGCGTGAAGGCGGTGGCCAGCGTGGTTGCCTACGATATCGGGGATGCGACCCGCACCGGCATCCAGGGACTCCCTGTCACGGCCGAGGATCGTCAGAAGCTGCTGCAGAGCGTGGACGAGCAATTGAACAAGGAAGCCGCCGGCGCGCCCGTGCTGGTGCAGCAACTGCTGCCGTCGCGCGATCAGGTGAATGCCAGCACCGACAACTTCACCCGCGAGGCGACCGAGTACTACCTGACGCCGCGCGGCGCGCATCCGAATGCCCGCAACCGCTTCGTCGTGACCAGCCCCGGCTTGCACATGGCGTACTACCCGCTGGAACACATGGAACTGATCTCGCCCAGGCCGGTGCTGCTGATCGCGGGCGAGCGCGCCGAGACGCGCAAGTTCAGCGAAGCGGCGTATGCCAAGGCCCAGCAACCCAAGGAACTGATGATCGTCCCCGGCGCCTCGCACTTCGACCTGTACGACAAGCCGCAGTACGTGACGCCTGCCGTGGACAAGATGGCCGAGTTCTTCGGCAAGCACCTGTGAACAACGAATGACAGGGAGTCACTGACATGAGGCCATTGCTCATCGCCCTGTGTATCCAGGCGCTGTCGGTGTGTGCCGCCCCGGCGGCCCTGGCGCAGGACGCGGCCGGCACCGTGCGCATTCAAGCCACCGCGCCCGGCGACTGGGCCATGCAGGTGGTGAGCGACGGCCTCGACTATCCCTGGGACATCGCGCGGGCCGGAGACCGGTTCGTGCTGACCGAGAAGGCGGGCAACATCGTCGTGATCGAGAACGGCCGGCAGCAGCGCTACCCGCTCCAGACCTCCGACCCCATCGTTCATGAAGGCGGCGCGGGCCTGCTCGGCATGGCGCTGTCGCGCGACTTTGCGCAAAGCGGCGTCGCCTATTTCTACCACTCGTACCGCTCCGATGCGGGCCTGACCAACAAGGTCATCCAGGCGCGGTTCGACGGCACCGCCTGGCGCGAAACCCGCGCGTTGCTGGCGGGCATCCCCGGCCACCGGCTCTACAACGGCGGGGCTATCGCCATCGGGCCGGACGGACACCTGTACGTGACCACCGGCTGGACGGCTAACCGCGAGCGGCCGCAGGACCGGGGCAACCTCGCTGGCAAGGTGCTGCGCATGACGCCGGACGGCCGGGCGCCGCAGGACAACCCCTTCCCGGGTTCACTGGTCTATTCCTACGGCCATCGCAATCCGCAGGGCATGGCCTGGAATCCGGCCGGCGAGTTGTTCGTGGTCGAGCATGGCGAGTTCGGCCATGACGAGATCAACCGGATCAGGCCGGGCGCGAACTATGGCTGGCCGCTTGCCGAAGGCGCCGAGCGGCGCAGCGGCATGGAACCGGCCTGGATCGAATCCGGCCGCAGCACTTGGGCACCTGCAGGCGCCGCGTTCGCCGGCAACGAGCTGTTGGTCGCAGCGCTCGGCGCACGGGGGCTGTTCGTCGTGGACGAAGAGGCCAAGGCGCTCAAGCCCGTGTTCAGCTCCGGCGACCGCATCCGGGGCGTGCTGCCCATGGGACGCGACCTCTACGTGATCACGACGAATCGGTCCCCAAGAGGGGAAGGCCCCTCGAAGGACCGATTGTTGCGACTGTCGCCGAGGCCATGACATGAATCGCCGAAATCTGCTCGCACTCGCGCTCGCCAGTCCTGTGGCCTTCTCCGTGGCACGCGCTCAAACGCTGTCGTCCGGCGACTACCGCCAGATGCAGGCGGGGCGTGACGAACCCATCCTGGAGCCGGATCTCCCCATCATCGACGCGCACCACCACCTGGTCGATCGGCCCGGGCTGCGCTACATGATCGACGACTATCTGGCGGACACGCGCGCCGGCCATCGGGTTGTCGCTTCGGTGTACGTGGAGACCTTGGCTTTTGCGAGGACGGACGGCCCCGAAGTGCTGCGCCCGCTCGGCGAGATCGAATTCGCCAACGGCATCGGCGCGATGTGCGACAGCGGCCGCTACGGCTGCCGCGTCTGCGCCGCCATCGTGGGCCACGCCGACCTGCGGCTGGGCGACCAGGTGGCCGAACTGCTGGACCGGGCGATGGAGCGCGCACCGGACCGTTTCCGGGGTGTGCGCCAGGTCACCATCGAAGACCCGTCCGAGGCGCCATACCGCTTTATTCCGACCCGGCCGCCGAGCGGCGTGATGAAGAGCGCGGGCTTTCGCCCGGCCTTCGCCCACCTCGCCAAGCGCGGTCTGAGCTTCGACGCGGCGGTCTTCCATCACCAGTTGCCGGAGGTGATCGAGCTGGCGGATGCGTTCCCCGACACCACCATCGTGCTGAACCACTGCGGCCATGCGATGGCGATGGACCTGGACGCGCCGGCACGGGAACAAGTGTTTCGGGAGTACCGCCGGCTGATGACCGAGGCGGCCCGGCGCCCGAACATCCACTGCAAGGTGGGTGGCCTGGGCATGCCTTTCTGGGGCTTCCGGTTCGAGGAGCGCAAGGACCCCATCGGATACCGCGAGCTGGCGGCGGCCTGGCGCCCCTATGTGGAAACCACCATCGAGGCGTTCGGCGCCGACCGTTGCCTGATGGAAAGCAACTATCCGCCGGATGGCCGATCCGCAGGCTTCGTTCCCCTGTGGAACGCACTGAAGTACATCGTCCGGTCGGCTTCGGCCGATGAGAAGGCTGCACTGTTCCACGGCACGGCCGCGAAGGTCTATCGCATGCGCGTGCCGGTTGCACAGGCCGGGAAGGCTCCAAGCACGTAGGCCCAGGGGCAAGGCTCCAGGGAGCAGCCGCAAACGCAGCGCACCCAGGTGCCGGGGCCATTTCGTCGCCCCATCTTTATCCAGAACACATCTCCAACAGAGGATCTGACATCATGAAAATCTCCTTCGAAAACCAAGTGGCACTTGTCACCGGCGCGGCGTCGGGCATCGGCCTGGCGACCGCCAAGGCCTTCGCGCAGTCGGGTGCGTCTGTTGCGTTGGCGGACGTGAACGGTGACGGCGCACGCGCCGCCGCCGACGAGCTGGTCGCGGCTGGATTCAAGGCCATCGGCATCCGCTGCAACGTGGCCGATCTGGGCGAGGTCGAGGCGATGGTCAAGGAAACCGTCTCCACCTTCGGCCGCCTGGACGTGGCCTTCAACAATGCCGGCATCCAGAACGCTCTCGCGGAGACCGCCGACGCCACGGTCGAGGACTTCGACCGGGTGAATTCGGTCAATCTGCGCGGCATCTGGGCCTGCATGAAGTACGAGCTGCAGCACATGCGCCAGCAAGGAAGTGGCGCCATCGTCAACTGCTCGTCGTTGGGTGGGCTGGTCGGCGGTGCCGAGCGTGGCACCTACCATGCCGCAAAGCATGGTGTTCTCGGGCTGACCAAGAGCGCAGCGTTGGAATACGCAACGCGCAACATCCGCGTCAATGCCGTGTGCCCGGGCCTGATCTGGACGCCGATGGCCGAACAGATGGCCGCCTCGGGCCAGAAGGAGGCGCTGGACGCCATGGTCGAGGGCATCCCCATGCGCCGGCACGGCCGCGCCGACGAGATCGCCGACGCCGTGCTGTGGCTGTGCAGCTCGGCTTCCAGCTACGTGACCGGCCAATCCATCTCGGTGGACGGCGGGCTCATCATGCGCTGATCGCACTTCGTGGACGAGCGCTCCTGCCACGCCGGCGAACGCTCGTCCGTTGCTCTTTCAACCCGATGGCGGCGCTCATGCGAGCCGTGCCAAGACAAATCAGGAGACACGCCGCATGCTCGAAGATTCCACTTCCCCCAGCCGTGCCAAGGCGAAAGCCCTTGGACTCAGAGGCATCGCGCTGATCGCGCTCGGCCTGGTGATCGTGGCCTTCGGGCTGCTCATGCTCGTGGGCGGGGTTCGCCTCATCACCCTCGGCGGCTCCTGGTACTTCGCGCTGGCCGGCATCGGGTTCGTGGCCGCAGGCATCCTCGCCATGCTGCGGCGGCCGCTGGGCACGGTGGTCTATCTGGCGGTCCTTGCCGCCACGGCCGTCTGGGCGGTATGGGATTCGGGATGGGCGTTCTGGCCGCTGTTCTCGCGCCTCTTTGCGCTGGCCGCGATTGCAGTCCTACTGCTCTTGCTCATGCCTGCCTTGCGGGGCGGTGAACCTTCGGCATCCCGACGGCCGGGCTACGTCTTGGCAGGGCTGATCGCCGTGGCCTTGGGCGCAACGCTCTACACCGCCTTGCAGCCGCAGCCGGTCCAGACGGCGGACGGCGCACCTGCGCCCGTTCCGGGCAACGCGGTCGGTGCTGCGGCGGGCGGCGACTGGCGCCACTGGGGCCGCACGCCCTCCGGCACGCGGCATGCCCCACTGGACCAGATCACCCCTGAGAACGTGGCCGGCCTGCAGGTCGCCTGGACCTACCGGACGGGCGAGATTCCTAAGAGCGGCAGCCAGACGCACGTGGTGACGCCCCTGCATGTGAACGGCATGCTGTACGGGTGCACGCAGTCGAGCCGCCTGTTCGCGCTCGATGCGGAAACCGGCCAGGAGCGCTGGACCTTCGACCCGAAGACCGGCGAGAGCATCTTCCCCCGTTGCCGGGGCGTGGGCTATCACGACGCCACGGCAACCGGCGCCGCCTCGACCGTGCCTGCCGGCGAGCAGCCGACGGCAGCCTGCACGCGCCGAATCATCGCGACGACCGTCGATGCCCGTATCGTCGCGGTGGACGCGCTCACCGGCCAGCCCTGCACGGACTTCGGCGACCACGGCATCGTGAGCCTGCGCGTCGGCATGGACAAGGGCAACCCGGAGTTCTACTTTCCGACCGCGGCGCCCACCGTGACGCGCAACCTCGTGATCGTCGGCGGCCTCGTCTGGGACAACCAGGAACTGGGCGAGCCGTCCGGGGTTGTGCGTGCCTTCGACGTGCGCACCGGCGCGCTGGTGTGGGCCTGGGACCTGGGCAATCCGGCCATCACCGGCCTGCCGCCCGAAGGCCAGAGCTACACGCCCGGCACGCCGAACGTCTGGTCCACGCCGGCCTTCGACGAAGCCCTCGGCCTCGTCTATCTGCCCACCGGCAACGCCACGCCGGACTTCTGGGGCGGCCACCGCACGGAGGCGGACGACCGCTATTCATCGTCCATCGTGGCGCTGGACATCGCCACGGGGCGCGAGCGCTGGCGCTTCCAGACCGTGCGCCACGATCTCTGGGATTACGACGTGCCCTCGCAGCCTGCGCTCTACGACGTGCCGGACGGCAAAGGCGGTATGACGCCAGCCCTGATCCAGACCACCAAGCGCGGACAAATCTTCATGCTCGACCGGCGCGACGGCACGTCCATCGCCGAGGTGGAGGATCGGCCCGTGCCCCAAGGCGGCGTCCCGGATGAGCGCCTGGCCGCCACACAGCCATACTCGGTGGGCATGCCGGCCATCGGCACCGAGCCGCTGAGCGAGCAGCGCATGTGGGGCCTCACGCCGCTGGACCAGTTGATGTGCCGCATCGACTTCCGCAAGGCACGCTACGAAGGCGAATTCACGCCGCCGAGCGAACAGTGGACGATCCAGTATCCGGGCTGGATGGGCGGCACCACCTGGGGATCTACCTCGGTTGCCGAAAACCTGGGGTACCTCATCCTCAATGACACCCGCGTTGCTGTTCTGAACCGGCTGGTTTCCCGTGCGCAGTACGACGCCAAAGCCAGCGCGGACGGTGGACATACCGGAGGCGCGCCGCAGCGCGGTACTCCTTGGGGCATCGAGCAGCAGCGTTTCCTGTCGGTGCTGGGCGTGCCTTGCCAGGAGCCGCCGTACGGCACGATCAATGCGATCGACCTGAGCACGCGCCAGATCGTCTGGTCCATGCCGCTGGGCACCACCGAGGAGACCGGCCCACTAGGCATCGCCACGCGGCTGCCCATGCCGATCGGTATGCCCACACGGGGTGGGCCGATCACCACTTCTTCGGGTGTGATCTTCTTGGCGGCTGCGCAGGACTATTACTTCCGCGCCTTGGATGTTCGCACTGGCCGCGAACTCTGGAAAGAGCGCCTGCCGGTGGGCGCGGAAACTGTACCGATGACCTATGTGTCACCAGCGAGTGGCCGCCAATTCGTAGTCATCAGCGCGGGTGGTAACTCCTCGACGACGCCAAAGGGAGATTACGTCGTGGCGTTTGCCTTGCACCGGTGAAGACTGCCCCGGACGCCGGTCGTGCGATCCGGATATGCTGGTCGTCGCGCCGAACCACAGTCACAAGCTGGCCGCAGTCACCGCCAACGGCAAGAGTATGGTGTCAAGGGCCGGCAGGCTGGATGTGGCGCACTCAGCGACATCGCCAAGGTCGTGAGTCCCGGCACCTTCGAATGCCCCATGCCGGCCGCCGGCACTTGCGCGAGCTCCTGACAGCCCACGATATGGTGGGGAACATGTCGATGACGAAGGCCACGTACAGCCAGCCCTGCAAGGTGGGAGGTCGATGAAGGAGAAGTCGCTGACCTACAGCCGCTCGGCACGGAACTGGCGCTCGATCTGGTCCAGCAGGCATGGGGTCTTGGCGTCGCTGATGGTTTGCGCGCGACCTTCACGCATAACGCCGCGCGGCCCATGCAGGGCATCAACCGCTCGAAGGTGCATCTGGCCACGGCAACGCCTCCGCGCGTTAGTTGGCGCCACACCCTCTCGACAAAATGGACCTGAATGTTGGCTTGCCATACACGTTGAAGCTGCGGCATTGGTGTCTTGTCGCACAGGGCCCGGGCGCAGCGCTTGTGCGGCTCGCATAACAGCGCAGGGTGCCATCGATACGCGGACGGAGAGACCTGCGAAGTTCGGTCGCGACGGAGTGTCGTCCAGGTGAACACCAGCTGTATTTCTGAGGAACACGGCAGTTCGACTATGCCTTCGGAGAATCCATTGGAGGTGCCGACGGCGTTGTGACTCTGCGCTGGCGGTTGGCATGTCGGTTGCAATAGCGGAAGGAGCAGGTTGTCACGTCGTTCGCGAAAAGTAGGGGATTTGACAAAGCGCGCCGCGTGGACTCAGGGGTGAAGGACCCTTCATGTCCTCCAGGTACAGCGTGTGCCGTGACCAGCGGGCTGTGTGCACAGAACCTGATCTCTCTGGGCAGGTTCTTCCCGACACCTGTTTCCTAGTCGGCTGGCCAATCCATGCCTCTGAACGTCACTCTTGTCGATCTACCAAGCGCCGATGTGCTCGTCTACAAGTTCGGGTGCCGGATCGACGCGACCTGCGCCGAACTGGTGGAAAAGCAGATCCTGCTTTCGCGACGCCTCTACAACGACCTCATTGCTGATATCCGTTTGGCTTGCGACAAGCGGTTCGGCCGCGAGATGGAACTCGCCGGCGCAGAAGGAGGGACCCTTCAGCAACAGGTAGATCGTCTCACCCAAGAATTTCGAGCTGCTCGAGCCGACAACGACGCATCGAAGATGACCGCGTTGGCTGCCGAACGACGGAACGCTTGGGCCCAGTTGTCGACGTTGCTGCGTCAGCTTCGCGCGTCGCACAAGGCGGAGCTGAACGCTTACCTCTCAGGGATCGGCCGGTCGTCCGACTGCTCCACCTATGCAATCAGAACTCGCTACGTCGTTGAAGGCCTTGGTTGGGCCACGGCAAATAGAGTGCTTGACTCGGCGCTTCGCGCCTTCAACTCAACAATGAAGCGGGGACAGGCGCCTCGTTTTGCCAAGGCCGATGAAACAACGCACGACGCACTGCGACTTCAGTTCACGGCAGCAGGTGGAGTGCCTGCTGAAACCCTGCTTCTTGGCAAGAATCGCGAGTTCAAGCTCACCATGCCTGCAGAAGGAGGCGGTCGACGGAGGTACGCCAGCTACGCCATGCGCATGGGTGCCGCCAGCAACGACATGTGGGCGACCGGTACCTGCCAGATTCACAGAGAGTTTCCCAAGGGCGTACACATTGCCGCCATCTCACTTGTCCGCGAACGCGTGGCCAACTCCTACAAATGGCACCTTCACTTCTTGCTGAAGACTCCAGTTCCGGTAGAGGTACCCATCGTATCGCCGCGCTTGCCGTTGGCGGTGCTTCATCTTGGATGGTCGGCTGACGCCGAAGGCCGTCGCGTCGGCGCGAGTGCCGATTCGCCCGAACCCGGCGCTGCACGCGTGCTGCAACTTCCTGCTCAGATTGAATCCAGGTTCGGCCGGTCCTCAGAACTGCAGGCAGAGCGGTTTCGCGCGCGCGACCAAGTCGTCACCGAACTGAAGGCTCGTGCTGTCAGCGTGGCAAGCACGTGGCCCGAAAACGCCGCAGCGGAGTTCGCAGCGTTGCACACCCTTTTGCCGCAGCACGTTGCTCCAAGCAGACTGCACCGCATCTGGTGGCTTCTTCACCATGGAGAGGCGCTCAAGGCCGACCTTGCCTTTTTTTCCGCGTGGCGTGCCGCAGATCGTCTCGCACACCAAGCCTATGTCGGAATTGCCCGTACCGCGCGAATGCAACGTCGGGACTTCTATCGGGCGCTCGCGCTCGAGCAGTGCTTGGCCTACGAGTGCCTGGTAGTCGACGTGCCAGATCTTGCTCGCGCTGCAACCATTGTCGATGAGGTCACGGGGAAGAAAAACACCCTTGGGCGCACCGCGCGATCAGGGCGCTTCACGGTTGCGCTGCACGAGTACGAGGCGGCTTTGAAGTGGGCTGCTGTGCGATGCAAAACGGTGCTGCTCGATGTCAGTGGCGCGACATCCAGCAGTTGCTGTGTGTGTGGGCAAGAGGCGCTTCATGTCGTTGAAGGGTCCCGCTTTCAACAAGTCCGTTGCTCGCAGTGCGGAACAGTCCATGATCGGAAGTGCAATGCCGCAACGTCGATCTACCGGCAGGTGAGTGGAGCTACGACAAATGCGATGGTAGAAAAGGCGGCCGTGCTCCGGGCGCAAGGACTGGAGCGAAAGGAGCAAGAGCGGCGTACACGCCTTTCAAAAATTCAGGCATCTCGTCGAACGCGCCTTCTTGCTGCCATGGCGAGGGTGGATGGTCTGGATAAACCGCAGTGAAAGCCGCGTTGGTCCAGGTCCAAGGAAGGTTGTCCCACATGAGGCATCATCGCTTAGACTTGCAGTTGCCATTACAGCGGCTTTATAGCTGTGACATGCAGCACATTGGTTGTCTGCGTAACTTCGGATGTCGCCTTGTTCGGCGGTGAACGATTGCCGGTGGGCGAGAAGCGTGGTTTTTCTTGTCGGGGGGCAATGCCTGGGGGCAGCTGCCGAGCACCGGACCGAGTCCAAACGTCCGCACCGCGACGGGCCGACAAGACCTGCGGGTCCGAATGCTTGGGGCATCGTTGCCCATGGTCGGTTGATCTGGCGTAATTTGGTCTGCGAGCCCAGCCGACCCGGTCGCGGCGTCGATGAGCGCCCTGGCAAGTCCGCGGCGACTGCGAGCCGCCCGTATGCCTCCGGTGAATGCACTGCTGTCCTCGGCGGTGTGTCCTCGGTGAACATTTGCACGCCAATCCGGGTCTTCTTGTAGTGAGTGTGCAGCGCCTACGGCTTGGCACGCGAGTTGCGCAAGTCGTTTTGCACGCACTGGGCGGCAACAACGACTTGGAGATGGCGATGGCAGGACAGCAGGTGTGGGCGACGACGTGGATCGCGGCCGCGGTGGCGGCCTTGGCAACGGGGTCTGTAGCGGCCCAGGTGTCGGACGAAGTGGTGAAGATCGGGGTCATCGTCGACATGAGCGGCATCTACTCTGCCAATGGCGGCCGTGGGGTGGTGCGCGGCGTCGAGCTAGCCGTCAAGGACTTCGGCGGCAAGGTGCTCGGCAAGCCGATCCAGGTGGTCTCGGCCGACTACCAGAACAAAGTCGACATCGCGGCCACCAAGGTGCGCGAATGGTTCGACCTCGACAAGATCGATCTGGTGATCGAGTCCACGGATTCGGCGGCCGCTATTGCGATGCAGCGCGTCGCTGCCGAGAAGAAGAAACCTATCATCTTCGCTGGCTCCGCCAGCACGGCGCTCACCAATGCCGAGTGCTCGCCCTATGGCGTGCACTGGGTCTATGACACCTATGCACTGGCCACGGGAACCGGGCGCGCTGTCATGAAGGAGGGCGGATCGACCTGGTACTTCGTGACGGCCGACTACGCGTTCGGCCAATCGCTCGAACGCGACACGACGAACGTCGTGCAGTCCATGGGCGGAAAGGTGATCGGCACATCGAAGCACCCGCTGAACGCGCCCGACTTCGCTTCCTTCCTGCTCCAGGCGCAAGCGTCGAGGGCGGCCGTGGTCGGGCTGGCGAACGCCGGCAAGGATACGCAGACCGCAGTGCGGCAGGCGGCAGAGTTCGGCGTCGGCCGCAACCAGAAGCTGGCCACGTTGCTGGTGTTCGACACCGATGTCAAAGGCTTGGGGCTGAAAGCCGCCCAGGGCCTGCTCTTCACGACGGGTTTTTACTGGGACATGAACGCTGAAACCCGGGAGTTCTCCAAGAAGTTCTTCGATGCGCACAAGGGCATGCCGACCATGATCCATGCCGGCGCGTACTCCGCCACAATGCACTACCTCAAGGCGCTGGAGGCCCAGAAGACCGACGCCACAGAAGCTGTGCTGCAGCGCATGCGCAATACCCCCGTGAACGACTTCTTCGCCAAGGATGGGCGCATCCGGGCAGACGGCCGCATGGTGCATGACATGTACTTGGCCGAAGTGAAGAAGCCCGAGGAGTCGAGGGGCGAGTGGGATCTGATCCGCATCAAGCAGACCATTCCCGGGGGCGAGGCGTTCATGCCGTTGGCCGACAGCACCTGCAAGCTGGTCAAGAAGTAGCCGCGGCGCGGCCACCGCGAGGCCGGCCGTACGGTTCAGGCCGCGGCTTGCGGTTGCTCGTCGCGCGCTTCGTCCAGCCAGCCCAATGCGCGGCCGGCCTGCGCAGACAGCCGCGTGACGCTTAGGCTCGCAGCAACAAGCCTTGCAATTGCCCATGCGTCACGTGCAACGCCATGGCCCGCATAGCGTGCACCTTGAACGGCACCTCCAGGCCCAGCACGCCCAACTGCATGGCCAGCACCACCTCGCACTGCGCCGGGTCCACACCCGGCGCCGGCATCACCAGGGCACGCATCCGCTGGTAGCGCTCCATGGCCTGCGGATGGACAGCGGCCAGGCGCTGGGAACTGCGCTTTTCGTCGGTCGTCTTCATGCGGTGCTCTCGGTCGGGGAGGGCGCTCAGGCGTCGGCGAACTTCACGCCCGCACGTGCCTCGAACAGCCTGGCCATCTCGTCGATGTTGGCGTCCTGGCCCAGTTCGTTGGCCGCGGCCTCGACCGTGTGGCGCACGGCATTGGCAATCTGCATCGGCGCGCCGCAGCCGGCCGCCGGCTGCGAGGCCAGGTCCAGGGCCAGGTCCTTGACCATGAGTTCCAGCCGCAGCGTGGCCGCGCGGCCGCCCGTGCGCAGCACCGGCACGATGCGTTCGAAGGCCTGGGTCCCGCCCGAGCCCTTGCTGACGGCGGCTGCGAGCTGATCGAGCTTCAGGCCGTTTTTGACCGCCATGGCCACGGATTCGTAGGTGGTCAGGCGGTTGCAGGCGCCCAGCGTGTTCATGATCAGCTTGGCGATGGGGCCGTTGCCGCTCGCGTCGAAGTAGACGACAGCCGGGCCGGTCTGCTCCAGGATGGGCCTAACCGCGCGAACGCCTCGGCCGCACCGCCGCACAGCGTGACGATGGTGCCGGGCTTGGCGCCCGACGGGCTGCCGGACACCGGTGCGTCGACTAGGGCAACGCCCAGGCGTTCGGGTTCGGCGTCCAGCGCGCGCGTCTCGGCCGGGTCGCCGGTGGTTTGGTCGACCAGCACCTTGCCCGCCGACAGGCTTGCAGCTAAACCTTCGGGGCCGAACACCGCCTCGCGCACGATGGCTGATGTGAGAGGGGGCATCGTTGCAAGGGAGTGGTCTGGTCTCTGCACGGTTGATTTGGTCGCGCAGGCCTAGGGGCGTACCTTGCCATGGGTCAGCTCTTGAGTGCCGTCTGCACCTCGTCCAGCATCTTCTTCGCGTCGCCGAACAGCATGCGGTTGTTTTCCTTGTAGAAGAGTGGGTTGTCCACGCCGGCATAGCCCGATGCCATGGAGCGCTTCATCACGATGGAGTTCTTGGCCTTCCAGACTTCCAGCACCGGCATGCCGGCGATGGGGCTCGTGGGGTCGTCCTGCGCGGCCGGGTTCACGATGTCGTTGGCGCCGATGACCATGGCGACGTCCGTGTCCGGGAAGTCCTCGTTGATCTCGTCCATCTCCATCACGATGTCGTAGGGCAGCTTGGCCTCGGCCAGCAGCACGTTCATGTGGCCCGGCATGCGGCCGGCCACCGGGTGGATCGCGAAGCGCACGTTCACGCCCTTGTCGCGCAGCGTGCGCGTGATCTCGTTCACCGTGTGCTGGGCCTGGGCCACGGCCATGCCGTACCCGGGCACGATGACCACGTTCTTGGCATCGCGCAGCAGCTCGGCGGTCTCGGCCGCGCTGATCGGCACGGCCTCGCCCTGCGGCTCGGCGGCGGCCGCATCGCCGCTCTTCTTGGCCGGCGCGCCGGAGCCGAAGCCGCCCGCGATCACGCTGATGAAGTTGCGGTTCATGGCCTGGCACATGATGTAGGACAGGATGGCGCCCGAAGAGCCCACCAGCGCGCCCGTCACGATCAAGAGGTCGTTGCTGAGCATGAAGCCGGTGGCCGCGGCGGCCCAGCCCGAGTAGCTGTTGAGCATGGACACCACCACCGGCATGTCGGCACCGCCAATGGCCATCACCATGTGCACGCCGAACAGCAGCGCGATCATGGTCATCACCAGCAGCGGCAGCATGCCTCCGCCCACGGTGTCGGCGTGGATGAACGCGCGGCCGAGCCAGATCACGATCAACAGCGCGGCCAGGTTGAGCCAGTGGCGCGCGGGCAGCAGCAGCGGCTTGCCGCCGATCTTGCCGTTGAGCTTGCCGAAGGCGACCAGCGAGCCGGAGAAGGTCACGGCGCCGATCAGGATGCCGACGTAGATCTCCACCTCGTGGATCACCTTCTCGGCGCCCTGGTACTGGATCGAGGTGTCGACATAGCTGGCAAAGCCCACCAGGCAGGCCGCAAGGCCCACCAGGCTGTGCATGAGCGCGACCAGCTCGGGCATCTGCGTCATCTTCACGACCTTGGCCGCGTACAGGCCGATGCCGCCACCGATCACGAGCGCGATCACGATCCAGGCGATGCCGCTGCTGCTCACGCGCGGCCCGAACACCGTGGCCAGCACGGCCAGCGCCATGCCGACCATGCCGAACAGGTTGCCGCGGCGCGAGCCCTCGGGGCTGGACAGGCCGCCCAGGCTCAGGATGAACAGGATGGCGGCGCCCAGGTAGGCCACCGTTGCAAGACTTTGGGACATGGTGTCGGTCTCTTTTCTTGTTCTTCTTATTTCTGGAACATGGCCAGCATGCGGCGCGTCACGGCGAAGCCGCCGAACATGTTCACCGCCGTGAGCACCAGGGCCGCGAAGGCCAGCCAGCGGATCAGCTCGTCGGGTCGGCCGCCAGCGGCCCCGTCGGGTGGCGCGATCTGCACCAGCGCCCCGATGGCGATGATGCTGGAGATGGCGTTGGTCACGCTCATGAGCGGCGTGTGCAAGGCGGGCGTAACGTTCCACACCACCATGTAGCCGATGAAGCAGGCCAGCACGAAGACCGTGAAGTGGCCCAGGAACGCGGCGGGCGCGAAGCTGCCGATGAACCAGAACGCCAGTGCCGCCACCGCGAAGACGATGGCCAGCGTCTTGGCCGGCAGCGGGCCGCTGCTGCCATGGCCGTGGCCCTTCTTGGCGGCGGGCGCAGCGGCCGGTTTGGCGGCGGCGGGCGGCTTGGCCGCCTGGGCCAGCGGCGGTGCCGGCCAGGTGATGGTGCCGTCCTTGACCACCGTGAGGCCACGGATCGCGTCGTCCTCCATGTTCACCACGGCGACGCCGTCCTTGGCCTTGCACAGTTCTTCCGTCAGGCGCAGCAGGTTGGTGGCATACAGCGTGGACGACTGCTTGGCCAGGCGCGAGGCCAGGTCGGTGTAGCCCACGATGGTCACGTCGTGGCGCACCACGGCTTCGCCGGGCACGGTGAGCTCGCAGTTGCCGCCCTGTTCGGCCGCCATGTCCACGATCACGCTGCCGGGCTTCATGCTCTGCACCATCTCGGCCGTGATCAGCTTGGGCGCGGGCTTGCCCGGGATCAGCGCGGTGGTGATGATGATGTCCACGTCCCTGGCCTGCTGGGCGTACATGGCGCGCTGGGCGGCCTGGAAGCCCTCGCTCATGACCTTGGCGTAGCCGCCGCCACCCGAGCCCTCTTCCTCGTAGTCCACCTTCACGAACTCGCCGCCCAGCGAGGTGACCTGGTCGGCCACCTCGGCGCGCGTGTCGTTGGCGCGCACGATGGCGCCCAGGCTGGCCGCCGTGCCGATGGCCGACAGGCCGGCCACGCCGGCGCCGGCGATGAAGACCTTGGCCGGCGGCACCTTGCCGGCCGCCGTGATCTGGCCGGCGAAGTAGCGGCCGAAGGCATTGGCGGCCTCGATCACCGCGCGGTAGCCGGACACGCCGGCCATCGAGGTCAGTGCATCCATCTTCTGGGCGCGGCTGAGCGTGCGGGGCAGGCAGTCGATGGCCAGCACGGTCGCGCGCCGGGCGGCGAGTTGCTGCATCAACTCGGGGTTCTGCGCGGGCCAGATGAAATCGATCAGCGTACCGCCTTCGCGCAGCAGCCCCACTTCCTCGAGCGTGGGCGGACGCACCTTGAACACGATGTCCGCCGTGCGCCAGAGCGTGGCCGCGTCGGCCACGATCTCGGCGCCGGCGGCGCGGTAGGCTTCGTCGCTGCAGTTGGCGGCTTCGCCCGCGCCGGACTGCACCGACACCTGGAAGCCCAGCTTGATGAGCTTCTCGACGACATCGGGCACGGTGGCCACGCGTTTTTCGCCCGGGAAGATCTCCCGTGGAACGCCGATGCGTTGCGGCGGCTGGGTGCCGTTGGTCTGTGTCGGCATCGGCATCAGACGCGTTCGAGAATGACGGCGATGCCCTGGCCCACGCCGATGCACATGGTGCAGAGCGCGTAGCGGCCGCCGCTGCGGTGCAACTGGTTCACCGCCGTGGTGGCCAGGCGCGCGCCCGACGCGCCCAGCGGGTGGCCCAGCGCGATGGCGCCGCCGTTCGGGTTCACGCGTGGATCGTCGTCCTGCAGGCCCAGCAAGCGCAGCACCGCCAGGCCCTGCGCGGCGAAGGCCTCGTTCAGCTCGATCACGTCCATCTGGTCCAACGTGAGACCGGCCAGCGCGAGCACCTTCTGTGTCGCTGGCGCGGGGCCAATGCCCATGACGCGCGGCGCCACGCCCGCCGTGGCCATGGCAACGACGCGTGCGCGCGGCGTCAAGCTATTCTTCGCCGCGCCAGCCTCGTCGGCCAACAGCAGGGCGCAGGCGCCGTCGTTGACGCCACTGGCGTTGCCGGCCGTCACCGTGCCGTCGGGTCGCACCACGCCCCGGAGCTTGGCTAGCACCTCCAGTGAGGTTTCGCGCGGATGCTCGTCCCGGGCCACGACGATGGGTTCGCCCTTCTTCTGCGCGATCGTCACGGGCACGATCTCCGCCTCGAAGACGCCAGCCTTCTGCGCCGCCACGGCCTTCAGCTGCGAAGCCAGGGCCATGCGGTCCTGCGCTTCGCGCTTGATCTTATAGTCGGTCGCGACGTTCTCGGCCGTCTCCGGCATGGCATCGACGCCGTACAGCTCCTTCATGCGCTTGTTGACGAAGCGCCAGCCGATGGTGGTGTCGTAGACCGCGTTGGCGCGGGAGAAGGCGCTTTCGGCCTTGGGCATAACGAAGGGAGCGCGGCTCATGCTTTCCACGCCGCCGGCGATCATCAGGGAAGCCTCGCCAGACTTGATGGCGCGTGCGGCCGTGCCGAGCGCGTCCAGGCCGGAGCCGCACAGGCGGTTCACGGTGGAACCTGGCAGCTCCAGTGGCAAGCCGGCCAGCAGCGCGGCCATGCGCGCTACGTTGCGGTTGTCTTCGCCGGCCTGGTTTGCGCAACCGTAGATAACGTCGCTAACGGCTTGCCAGTCCACCTTGGTGTTGCGCGCCATCAGGGCTTTGAGGGGCATGGCGCCGAGGTCGTCGGTGCGCACGGAGGCTAGTGCGCCGCCGTAGCGGCCGAAGGGCGTGCGGATGGCGTCGCAGATGAAGGCGTGTCGGGTCATGGATGTTGTTGTGATTCGAGAAACATCAGCGTCGGTCCGGCGCCGACAAGGACAGGCCGAGCCGCGCACGGCGCACTAGCCAAGGAGACGGGCGGTAGCGCTGGTCGCCGAATGTCGCATGCAGACCCTGCAGGACCTGTAGCACCACGCTGGCGCCGAGCCGGTCGCCCCATTCGAACGGGCCGCAGGGATAGCCCAACCCCAGACGCACGGCCGCATCGATGTCCGCCGGTGCGGCGACACCCTGCTGGGCCATCTCGCAGGCCAGGTTGACCACGCAGGCGACCACGCGGGGCGCCACGTAGCCTGGCGAGTCGTTGACCAGGAAGCTGGGAATCTCCAGCCCGGCGAGAAGGCCCTGGGCTCGGGCAACGGTGTCCGCAGAGCTTGCAGGCGAGGCCATCAAGGTCACGCCAGTCCGGGAGCTGAACAACGGGTCGATGGCCAGGGTCTTGGACGCGTCCAGGCCCAGCTCCACCACGGTGGTCGACAGGTCTGCACCCACAGGGGCCACCAACAACAGATCCGCCTGGGTTGGGTTGTAGCGGCGAGCGCCGGCAGGAAACAGGTCGGCCAGTGCCTCCGGCAAAGCCGCAGGCCCGGAGGTGGGCCACCACACGCTGGCCTCGGCGACCGCCTGCGGCGCCACGGCTGGACGTTGCTGCACGCCCGACGCATAGCTGTAGAACCCTTCGCCCGTCTTGCGGCCAAGCAGGCCCGCCGTCATGCGGGTGCGCGCCAGTGCCACGGGCCGGTACCTGTCGTCCCCGTAATACTGCGCATGGATGGACTCCATCACGGGCACGGACACATCGAGCGCGGTCAGGTCCAGCAGTTCCAGCGGACCCATGCGAAAGCCCGCGTTGCGCAGGATCGCGTCGATGACATGGTGCTCGGCACAGCGTTCGGCAAGCAGCTTGAGACCTTCGGTGACGAAGGCGCGGCCGGCATGGTTGACCACGAAACCGGGCGAGTCCGATGCCACCACGGCCCGGTGCCCGACGCGCTTCGACAGCTCGGCGAGCGCCTGCACCACCTGCGGTGCGGTGCGCGGTGCCTGGATGACTTCGACCAGCCGCATGCGCGGTACAGGGTTGAAGAAATGCCATCCAGCGACACGCTCAGGCCGCTGGCAGGCGGCTGCGATCGCCGTCACGCTCAACGACGAGGTGTTGGTCGCCAGCACACAGTCCGGTGCAACGATGGCTTCAAGTTCCTTGAACAGTCCCTGCTTGGGCTCCAGCTTCTCGACGATGGCCTCCACCACCAGATGGCAGTCGGCCAGGCCGCGCAGATCGGCCTGCGCATGGATGCGCGCCAGCGTCGCTTCGGCTTCGTCCTGTGCGAGCTTGCCTTTGCGCACCGCCTGGTCCAGGTCGTCGCGTACAGCTTGGCGGGCACGTGCGACGGCCTCGCTGGCGCTGTCGTACAGCTGCACCTCGCATCCGGCTGCCGCGCAGACCTGTGCGATGCCGCGCCCCATGGCCCCAGCGCCGATGACGCCCACTTTGTTCAACTGCAGTTCCAAGCCTGTGCCCTGTTGGTTGTCGTTCATGCGGGATGCGTTCGTGGTGGCGAAGCCTTACTCGGCGACGTACTTGAGCCAGCGGCCGCCGTCGACGATGATGTTGTCGCCGGTCACGTAGTTGGCCAGATCCGATCCGAGGTAGACGGCGGCATTGGCGATGTCTTCCTTGCGGCCGAAGCGCCCCAGTGCGGTCTTCTTCGCCTCGAGGTCGCCCTTGCCCGCGTCGATGTACATGCGCTGCACGCCCTCGGTGTCGCCGATAGGGCCGGGCGAGATGGTGTTCACGCGGATGCCGTCGCTCCCCCATTCCACCGCCAACGTGCGCGACAGCGACAGGATGCCGCCCTTGGCGGACGCGGCATGCACGGCGCCGGGCCAGCCGCTGACGCCCAGCATGGTGATGATGCTGATGATGGATCC
Source organism: Xylophilus sp. GW821-FHT01B05 (assembly GCA_038961845.1). NCBI lineage: Bacteria > Pseudomonadati > Pseudomonadota > Betaproteobacteria > Burkholderiales > Xylophilus > Xylophilus sp. GW821-FHT01B05. The sequence continues at coordinate 4,056,739 of CP152408.1, read as the reverse complement.
GCCGTGCTTGGAGGCCTTCAGGTGCGGGTAGGCCGCATGGCAGCCGTAGAACGTGCCGTTCAGGTCGATGTCGATCACCGTGCGGAAGCCGTTCGGTGACAGGTCGGCGCTCGGGCAGACGAAGTTGCCCGCCGCGTTGTTGACGAGGATGTCGAGCCCGCCGAAGCGTGCGACCGTGTCTTCGACGGCAGCCTTCACCTCGTCGTAGTTGCGCACATCGCACTTGCTGGCTTCGGCTTGGCCGCCTTCGCGGTTGATTGCTGCGGCGGCTTCCTGGACGCGTTCCAGGTTGCGGCCGACCAGCATGACCGCTGCGCCCAGGCGCGCATAGGCCGTGGCGATCTCCAGGCCAATGCCGCTGCCCCCGCCAGTGATCAGCGCGGTGCGGCCCTTCAGGGTGTCTTTGGTGAACATCGAAACAATCTCCGTGGTCGTAGTGAGCTTGCAGGCTCTTGCGCAAACCCTGTGCCAGCATCGCGGCGGCGGAGGGCCGCGCCCTGCGCTTCCTGTGAAATGGGCTGTGCGGCGTGCTGTTGCCGGCGTGCTGTCGGGGCGGGACGAAGGCTGTTCCGTGTCTTCACTGCACACCGAAGTGTTTTCGTTGCGGACATCCCCGCGCACGCGACCAAGGCCGGGCCTCTGCGACCGGGCGGCGCGTGGCGTGACGCGCTGTGGCACGCGCCTTGCACAAGAGCGCCTGACGCCGCGCTGTATGCGGTGCAAGGAATCAACAATGAGCAATACACCGGTGGTCACGACGACGCGCGAAGGTTCGGTGCTGGTCGTGCGCCTGAACAGCCCCGAGACCCGCAACTCCCTCACCACGGAGCTGCGCGAGCAGCTTGGCGATGCCGTGGACATGGCCGGCGGCGACCCCGCTGTGCGCGCCGTCTATCTGACGGGTGAGGGTGCCAGCTTCTGTGCTGGTGGCGACTTCAAGATGCTGCAGACACAGTGCGATCCGTGGCCGGTGCACCGGCGGTTTCGCAACTTCAGCCGCTGGCTGACGCCGTTGATCACGCTGGACAAGCCTGTGGTGGTCGGCGTGCGCGGGCACGCAGTCGGCGGAGGCATGGGCTTGGCGCTGACCGGCGACGTGGTGATCGCGGGCGAGAGCGCCAAGTTCATGTCCGGCTTCTTCCGGCTGGGCACGGTACCGGACATCGCCATGATGTACCACCTGCCGCGTTTGATCGGCATGGCCCGCGCCAAGAACTTCCTGTTCAGCAACGGCACCATGTTGCCGGCCGAAGCCCTGTCTCTTGGACTGGTCGCGAAGGTCGTGACCGACGAGCAAGTTGACGCAGCGGGCCTGGAAGAGGCCAGCCGCCTCGCGGCCGGGCCTGCAGAGGTCATGGGCCTCGCGAAGACGCTGATGGCGCGCAGCTTCGAAACCAGCCTGCACGACATGCTGGCCTTCGAGGGCTTCGGCCAGGTGCTGGCGATGTCGAATCCGGAGTTCCGCGAGGGTCTGGCTGCAGTGATCGGCAAGCGCGAAGCGGACTTCACCGGCGTGGCCGCGGATGCGCCGCACAACCGGGGCGGCAGTCCTTCGTCAGCGGCCAAGGCTGCCTGATCCTTCGGAGCAGCCGGGGCGCCTGGCGCCGCCGACAACCCGTTGCCCGATCGACGAGGACCCGACGATTGGAACTGCGCCAACTCCGCTACTACGTGCGGCTGGTCGAGCTGGGCAGCATCACGCGCGCGGCCAAGGACCTGGGCATCGTCACCTCGGCGCTGAGCCAGCAGATGACCCGGCTCGAATCGGAGTTGGGCACGCGATTGCTGCAGCGCTCGGCCACGGGCGTCTGTCCGACCGACGCGGGCCACGCGTTCCACAAACAGGCTCAGCTCAGCCTCCGCCATGCCGATGAGGCTGTTCGGGCTGCCCAGCACGCGCGACTGACCGGGCATGTCGGCGTGGGCATCGGCTCGGCCACCTCGGCGGTGCTGTCAATGCCGTTCTTCGGGGCGATGCACGCTCGCTACCCGGACATCCGGCTGCGCCTGGTCGAGAGCCTGTCGACCAACCTGGCGACCATGGTCAACTCGCGACAGCTGGACTTTGCCGTCCTGCTGCAGGCTCCGGGCGCGCTGCGTGGCAGTGCGCGTCCGCTGGTGCGAGAGCGGCTGTTCCTGATCGGCTGCACCAGCCTGCAGCCGCTGCACGCTCTGCAGGGTCGCTCCGTGAGCATTGCCGAGCTGGCGCACATTCCCCTGGTGCTCGGCTCGCACGGCTTGCGCGACGCCGTGGACACGGCTTTCGCGCAGGAGAACCAAGTGCCTCGTATCGTCCTGGAGGCGGACGGCCTGTCGCTCGTGATGGATGCTGTTCGCGCGGGCGTCGGTGCCACCATCCTTCCAGGCGCGGCCACGCTTCGGCTGCCGGCCGATGCCGTCACCTGCATTGAGATCGCCGGCCCCCATGCCGTGCGCATGAACACCCTGGTCAGCCTTGCCGAAGAAGAACTGTCTCCGGCTGCGCTGGCCGCACGCGCGGTGCTGCGCGACACCATGGAAACCCTGGTGCTGAGCGGGCGTTGGCCCGGCGCGGAGCTTCACAAGAAGTGAAGGGCGCGTCAGGGCTCGCGGGCTACCTGCGGACCTCCTGCCTTCCTAGACTACCCAGCGTGATCTCGGTACCGCGTCGACGGTGACACCTGCGGCGCCTGCAGAAGCGCCTGCCCGGCGGCCGAAGAGCACATGAACCGGCGCTCTGGGCGCGCCGTGCCGAACGACAGATAGGAGACAAAAAATGGCATGTGAAGCTGCCGATGCAGGTCAGTGCTTGAACCGCAGGAAGTTCGTCGCCGCGTTGGGCGTCGCAACCGCATGGGGCCACGCCGATGCGCAGGAGGTGTGGCGCCCCACCGGCCCGGTCAAGCTGGTGGTTCCCTATCCGCCGGGAGGCTCGGCCGACATCCTGATCCGGCTCATCGCACCCGGCCTGGGCGAGCGCCTCGGCCAACCGGTGGTCGTGGAGAACAAGGGTGGTGCGACAGGGTCCATCGGCAGCGGCCATGTCTATGCCGCCGCGGCCGATGGCATGACCTTGCTCGTCGGGCTGTCCGACCCGCTGTCGATCTACCCTCACCTGATCCGGACCACCTACGACGCGACAAAGTTCGTGCCCGTGGCGAGCATCGGGTCGACACCGTTCGTTCTGCTGGCACGGCCCGACCTGCCAGCCAGCAACCTGCAGGAGCTGATCCAGCTGGCACGCAGGCAATCCCTGAGCTATGCCAACGCCGGCATTGGCGGCAGCATTCACATGACCACGCTGGAGTTCGCCCGCGCTGCCAGGGTCGACAACCTGCTGCACGTGCCGTTCACTGGGATGAGCCCGGCCTTGCAGGCCTTGATGGGCAGCCAGGTCGATGTGATGTTCTGCGCCGTCGGCGGCACCACGCAGTACCGCTCCCGTCTCAAGTTCCTGGGTGTGACCGCGTCGGAGCGGGTCGCTGCCATTGCTGAAGTACCCACCTTCCAGGAGCAGGGCTTGCCGCTCGTGAAGGAGCTCTGGATGGGCGTGCTCGCGCCGCCGCGGACGCCGGCAGGAGCCGCAACCCGGCTGGCCGCAGCCATCGAGGAGATCGTCGCCACGCCCGCCTACCGCGCCAAGGCCGAGGAGCTCGCAATGCGTACGCAGTCGATGAACCGGGGCGAGTTCGCCGGCTATTACCTGGACGAGTACCGCAAGTGGGGCGAGGTGGCCCGCGCTGCCAACGTGAAGCTCGACTGACGATGCCGCTGCAATCCTCTCCATCTGGCGCCGCGGCGGTGCACGACTACGTGGTCATCGGCTCTGGATCGACCGGTGCGGTCGTGGCGGCCAGGCTGTCCGAAAGCGGCAGCCACACCGTGGCATGCCTGGAAGCCGGCACACGCGGGGCTGGCTACCTGTGGACACGCGCACCGGCGGCGGTTGGGCACATGATCGAGAACCCGGAAGTCAACTGGTGCCGCTATGCCCAGGCCAATGCAGGGCTGGCAGGCCGCCGCATCTACCTGCCGGCGGGCAAGCTGGTCGGCGGCACCAGCGCGCTCAACGGCATGATCTTCAACCGCGGCCAGCGCATGGACTACGACGGCTGGGCGCGGATGGGTTGCCCGGGATGGTCCTACGCCGACGTGCTGCCGTACTTCAAGCGGTTGGAGAGCACGGACATCGGCAGCGATGAGTTTCGCGGCCGCACGGGGCCGATGCGCGTGACCCTGGCCGAGAAGACTTCACCGTTCTTCGACCTTTTCATCGCGTCGGCGCAAGCCTGTGGCTGGCCTCTGAACCCGGACTACGCCGGTCCGACGCAACACGGCGTCGCGATGGCCCAGGTGACCGTGCACCGCGGCATGCGGCAGAGCACGGCCACGCAATACCTGCAGCCGGCACGCGGGCGTTCCAACCTACAGCTGATCACCGGCGCGGAGGTCAGCGCGCTCATCCTGGAGCGTGGCCGGTGCGTGGGGCTGCGCTACCGCCGCGGCGGGGCCATGCACGAGCTGCGCGCTGCGCGCGAAGTGATTCTTTGCGCGGGCGCGGTGGGTTCGCCGAAGCTGCTGGAGCTGTCTGGCATCGGTGACCCGGCGGTCCTGTCGCGGCACGGAATTGCCATCGCGCGCGCGCTGCCCGGCGTCGGCCGGAACCTGCGTGACCATTTCGGCCCGCCGCTGCAGTGGACTTTCCGCGATGCAGGTCTCTCGCTGGCCGGACGGGGCAGCGGCTGGCGCCTGGCACGCGAGCTGGCGCGCTACCTGATGTTCCGCACCGGCTTCATGTCCCAGGGGTGGTGCACGATGCGCGCCTTCGTCCGATCGCAGCCCGACGTGGCCCAGGCCGACATCGCTTTGCTCGCTAACCCGTACCTGGTGGACGTCAAGGGCAAGCGGCGCGTCATGTCGCCCGTCAACGGCTTCTTCATGTGGGCGCAGGTGCAGCGCCCGGAGAGCACGGGCAGTGTGCACATCCAAAGCGCAGACCCGTTCCAGGATCCAGCGGTTGAGGTGAGCTTCCTGGCCACGGAGAACGACCGGCGCCTGGCGGTGCTGGCCGTGCGGCGGGCGCGCGAACTGGTGGCCCAGCCGCCGCTGGCCGATGCCATCGAGCGCGAGGTGCTGCCCGGTCCCGCGGTGGAGACGGACGCGCAGATCCTGGAGTTCATCCGCCAGCACGGATCGACGACGTTCCACCTGGCCGGCACCTGCCGCATGGGTCGGGACCCCATGGCCGTTGTCGACGAACGCCTGCGTGTGCACGGCATCGGGGGGCTGCGTGTGGCTGACGCCTCCATCATGCCCACGCTGGTGTCAGGCAACACGAGCATCCCCTGCGTGATGATCGGCGAGAAGTGCGCCGACATGGTGCTGGCGGACGCAGCGCAGCCTGCCACGGGCTCCGCTCACCCCATCGAGAACGAAACATGCGTTGCGCTGTGACATGCAGCGCGTCAATCCGCGGACGGCGCCCAGCGTGGTCGTCCTTCCTCCGGCCTGTTCATTCGGCACGGCAACCGTGATCCAGGAGAAGTGCACATGCGGCATTACGGCAAGTTCTACATCGGCGGCCAATGGGTCGAACCGGCGCAGCCCACGGTGGCGCACCTCATCAATCCGGCGACGGAGACAACGTTTGCGACCGTCGCCTTGGGCACGGCCGAAGATGTCGACCGCGCAGTGCAGGCCGCGAGGCAGGCGTTCCCAGCGTTCAGCCGGACCTCCCCGGCCGAGCGCGTCGCCATGATCGAACGCATCATCGAGGTGTACGAGTCGCGCGAAGCGGAGTTGATGGCCGGCGTGACGCTGGAACTCGGCGCGCCTTGTGGCCTGCGCGACCACACACGCGGCTCGCTCGGGCTGCTGCGCGACGCCGTCAAGTTGCTGAAGGAGTACCCGTTCGAGACGCGCATGGGAAACGCCACGATACGGCGTGAGCCCATCGGTGTGTGCGGGCTCATCGCCGCCTGGAACTACCCAGTGCAGATGGTGATGCTGAAGCTGGCCTCGGCGCTGGCAGCTGGCTGCACGGTGGTGGTCAAGCCCAGTGAATTCACGCCCGTCAGCGCGATCCGCCTTGCCGAGATCCTGCACGATGCCGGTGTGCCCCCTGGTGTCTTCAACCTCGTCATCGGCGACGGCCCGACCGTCGGCAATGCGATCTGCCGGCATCCCGGCGTGGCGATGGTGTCGTTCACGGGCTCGACCCGCTCGGGCATCCTCGTGGCAGAGGCCGCAGCGGCCACCGTCAAGCGCGTGTGTCAGGAACTCGGCGGCAAATCCGCCAACGTGGTCCTGCCGGACGCCGACCTGCGCGCTGCAGCGCGCTGGAACGTGCAGCGCAGCTTCTTCAACTCGGGCCAATCCTGCCATTCCCCATCGCGCATGCTGGTGCATGAAGGCCAGAAGGACGCCATGGTCGCGCTGCTGCGCGAGGAGGCTACCCGGGCCCGCATCGGCGATCCGCAGGATCCGGCCACGACGCTGGGCCCTGTGGTCAACGGGCTGCAGTACGAGCGCATTCAGCGCCTGATCCAGTCCGGCATCGACGAAGGCGCGCAAATCGTCTGCGGGGGGCCAGGCCGGCCCCATGGAATGGACAGGGGCTATTTCGTGCAGCCCACGATCTTCTCTGACGTCACGCCCGAGATGACGATCGCGCGCCAGGAGATCTTCGGTCCGGTCCTGTCCGTGCTGACGTATGCCACCGACGAAGAGGCCATCGCCATCGCCAATGGCACCGACTACGGATTGGGTGGCTACGTGTTTTCGGGCGATTCCGCCCGTGGGCGCAATGTATGCGAGCAGCTGCAGGTCGGCCGCGTCTTCTTTAATGGGGACCCTGGCGACATGGTGGCCCCGATGGGCGGCTACAAGCAGTCCGGCAACGGCCGCGAACTCGGTGCGTTCGGGCTGGAGGAGTACCTGGAGGTCAAGGCGATGTTCGGCCTGGCTTGGCCCGGCGCCACGTCGCGCCGTTAGCCGATCACGGGCCAGCCGACAGACAGGCGGTGGCTTCACAAAAAGTGAAGTGCGCGTCACGGGGCCATGACTACCTGCGCTTCTCACCCGTTCCTAAACTGGCTCTCAACAGTGTTGCCGAGAGCAGCACCCACAACGATCAGGAGACGAACCATGCACATTGCGACCAAGGACAAGTGGCGCCGTCTTGCGCCCATCTTCAGCGGATTGCTGGCGGCGGCGGCCCTGTGCAGTGCGGCTCCGGCTGCCCGGTCGGCGGAGCCAGCATTCGCAACGCGGCGGGTCGAGATCGTGGTCTCCGCCGCCGCTGGCGCCACCACCGACATCCTGGGACGCCTGATCGCGGAGAAGCTGGCACCTCGCATCGGCCATCCCGTCATCGTCATCAACAAGCCGGGCGCGAACCAGCAGATCGGTGCCGACTTCGTGTCGCGGGCCGCGCCGGACGGCCACACGCTGCTGCTCTCGCACTCGGCATTGGTAGCGAACCCGGTGATGTTCAAGGCCGTGAAAATGGACATGAACCGCGACCTGACGCCGATCGCGCAACTGGTCTCCACGCCGTGGGTGTTCTCTGTGCCGGACCAGCTGCCGGTGCGCACCGTCGGAGAGTTCATCGCCTATGCCAAGGCCAACCCCGACAAGGTGAACTTCGGCTCGACCGGTGGCACGGTTACTCTGGACACGAAGGTGTTCATGGCACGCGCTGGCATCGAGGCGGAGATCGTCAATTACGCCGGCGGCGCGCCACTTGTGGCGGCGCTGGCGACCAACGAAGTGCAGGCCGCTCTGAGTTCGGTGCGCAGTGTCAACGCAATGGCCGGCAGGGTGAGGCTGCTGGCTGTGACCTCGCCGACGCGCTCGGCATTGGTGCCGGATCTGCCCACGGTAGCCGAAAGCGCGCTCCCGGGATTCGAAGGCGCCTCGCTGTGGTTCGGCCTGTGGGCGCCGGCCGGCATGGCGCCTGAGCTGGCACAGAAGATCAACCGCGAGGTCAACACCATCCTCTCGATGGCAGACGTCAAGCAGCGCATCGTCGACACCATGACTTGCGACATCGTGGGTGGCCCAGCGGAGGAGTTGCGCCGCGCGGTCGCGACCGACCTGGACTACTACCGCCGCGCCGCGCAGGCCGCCAAGCTCGCCGCGCAATAGCGCGCCCCTCCGTTCCAAGCAATGCGCATGCTGTTGCCCGAGCGCCGGGCGAACCCCTTTCAGTGAATCGACCATGAAAGTCTCCAGAACTCCGTCCGCAGCCCGGCAACTTGCCGAATGGGCCCTGTCCACCCAACTGAGCGACATCGATGCGCGCGTGCTCGAGCGCGTCAAGCTGCATGTGCTGGACCAGATCGGCGCGCAGGTGAGCTGCCGCGACCTGCCCACCTGCCGCGTCACGCAGGAGTACGTCAAGCGCTTCGGTCTGCCAGGGACCGCATCGGTCATGGGCACCGCGCTGCGGCTCGACCAGGAGTCTGCCGTGTTCGCCAACGGCACGTTCGGCAGTGCGTTCGAGATCGATGACTACGGCGGCGCGGGCGCCAATTCACATCCAGGATGCACGGTGGTACCGGCGGCGTTCGCCGTGGGCGAGTCGCTTGCGGCTTCCGGGGCCGACGTCCTGCGTGCGGCGGCGATCGGTTTCGAGACGGTGATCCGCCTGGCGCTCGCCAGCATGCCGTCGCTCTTGCTGGAGCGCGGCTTCCATCACACCAGTGCGCTCGGCGTGTTCGCCGTGGCGCTGGAAAGTGCCATGCTCGAAGGCGATGGGCCGGACGTGGCAGTCAACGCGATGGCCATCGCCGGCAGCCATGCCAGCGGCACGACCGAGTTCGCGCGCAGCGGCGGCGAGGTCAAGCGCGTGCATGCCGGCATCAGTGCTGCGGCCGGAGTCCGCTCAGCGCGGCTCGCACGCTTCGGTCTCAGCGGGCCTCCGACCATCCTCGAGGGCGAGCGTGGCTTTCTGCAGGCGTTCTGCAACGACTTCGAGCCGCGCCACCTCACGGAAGACCTGGGCAGCCGCTGGCACTTCCCCGAGCGTGCTTCGATCAAGCTGTTCGCCTCCTGCGCCCTGATGCAGCCGCATTTCGCGGCGTTCGACAAGCTCCGGGCCGATGGCGCCATCGCGCCGCAGGACATCGAGGAAGTCGTGATGGGCTGCGACCCGCTTGCACTGGTCCACACCGGCAATGTCGGCCCGCGTCCGACAGATGTGCTGGGGGCGCAGTTCAGCGCGCAGTACGGCATGGCGATGCGCATCGTCAAGGGTCGCAACGACGTGGGCAGCTACCTGGACATGGAGGCTGGCAGCTTCCAGGACTCCGCCGTACTGGCAGTGGCCGAGCGTGTGCGCATGGTGAGCGACGAGGAATGCACCTTCAAGAACCCGCTGGGGCGTGTGACGCTGAAGATGCGCGACGGCCGCGTGCTGAGCGCCAGCGCCTTTGCGCCTGGATCGCCCGGCAACCCCGTCAGCCGTGCAGACATCGAGCAGAAGTACCTGGGCCTCGTCTCGCGTGACTACGGCGATGACGTGGCGCGGCGCACGCTGGATCTGATCATGGATCTGGAGCACGTGGGTGATGTGCGCGACATCACCCAGCTGTTCGTCGCCCGATGAACGTCGAAGCATTGCGGAGCACCCCATGAAAGCACTTGTTCTCGAAGGTATCCAGAAGATGTCGGTGCAGGAAGTCCCCGAGCCGGCGCTCACGCCTGGCGGCGCCATCATCCGTGTGGTGGCCAACGGGGTGTGCCGCAGCGATTGGCATGCCTGGGTTGGCGACATACCGCGCACATTTCCGATCGTGATCGGGCATGAGATGGCCGGTATCGTCGAAGAGGTGGCGCCCGGTGTCACCCGCTACAAGAAGGGCGACCGTGTTGTGGTGCCTTTCGTCGGCAGCGAAGGGACATGCGAGTATTGCCAGTCCGGCCGCGCGCACCTGTGCGAGAACACCATGATTCCGGGCCGCAACTACTGGGGCGGCTATGGTGAGTACGTCAGTGTGCCCCTGGCAGAGCGCAACATGGTGCCGTTGCCCGAGGAGGTCAGCTTCCGCGACGGCGCCGCGCTGGGCTGCCGTTTCATGACCTCGTTCCACGGCGTCATCGACCGGGCCGGTGTGACCGCAGGGGAGTGGGTGGTCGTGTACGGCTGCGGCGGCGTCGGTCTGTCGGCGATCAACGTGGCGGCGGCACTTGGCGCCCGCGTGATCGGTGTCGACCTCAACCCTGCCAATCTCGAACTGGCGAAGGCCATGGGCGCCGAATTCGTGATCGACGGTCGCGCGACCGACAACCCCGTGCAGGCCGTGATGGACATCACGCACGGCGGTGCCCATGTGTCGATCGATGCGTTGGGTATCACCGAGACCTGCGTCAACGGCATCCGCAGCCTGCGCAAGAGCGGGCGGCACCTGCAGATCGGCTTGACGACCAGGAAGGAAGCCGGGCATATCAGCGTTCCGATCGACCTCATCATCTACCGCGAGCTGTCCATCGTGGGCACGCTGGGCATGGCGCCGCACCGCTACGCGGCCATGATTCCGCTGGTGGCCAATGGCCGCCTGACGCCGGGCAAGCTGGTGACACACGAGATCGGCCTGTCCGAGGTGCCGGGTGTCTTCGAGCAGATGTCGCGCTCGGCCGTGACCGGCACCTGCGTGGTGACGGACTTCCAGCGCTGAGCCCTCGCAAACCCGCTACCCGCTGTTCCAGCAAGGAACTTCAGCATGCCCTTCATTTCCTCCCTGCCACCCGGGGCAAGTCCGCTCGCGATCTACAAGGCCTACCCGGACATCTACGGTCCATGGTCGCAGATGAGCGAGGCCATCATGAACGGCGATTCGGCCTTCAGCCAAGCCGAGCGCGAACTGCTCTTCGCGTACGCGGCTGGCGCCGCCGGTTGCGATTTCGTCTGCGTCGCGCATTCCGAGGTGGCCTACGCACGTGGCGTACCGCATGGCACCGTCGAGGCCCTGCTCAAAGACCCTGCCACGGCCGGGATCGACGCGCCCCTGCGCCCCGTTGTCGACTACATCCAGCTGCTGATGACGCAGCCGCACGCCGTCACGCAGGCCCATGTCGACGCCATCGTCTCGGCCGGCTGGGACGAGCGGGCATTGAACGACGTTGTCGCCATTGCCGGCCGCGCAGCCTTCATGCAGCGCATCGTCGCGGGCTATGGGCTGGTGCCGATGGGCAGGGAGATCGCGGCCGAGCACGCACAGCGCCGCATCGCACTGGGCTATGTGAACGTGGTGAACGGCAAGCCCTGATCGCGCCGGCCGGCGCGGCCGGCAATATTTCTACAACAGGCCGGTGGACAGCCGGCGGACAGGAGACATGACATGGTTCGTTTCACCCTTGTGCTGGCGTTGATGCTGTCGGCATCCGCATACGCCGCAGAGTTCCGCTGGCTCAACAGCTGGGACCGCAACTACGCGGCCATCCCTTCGCTGATCGAGCCTTACATCAAGGAAGTCGAGGCTGCATCCAACGGCAGCATCAAGATCAACGTCAGCGGGCCGGAAACGGTGCCCCCGCTGGAGCAGCTACAACCTGTGGCGGCCGGCGCATTCCATTTCCTCTACACCCATGGCGCCTACCATTTCGGGATCATGCCGCTGGCGACCGTGTTCGAGGCACTGGGCGGAGATCCCCAGGCGCGGCGTGATGCCGGCCTGGTGGACTTCCTGGAGAAGCAGTACCGCAAGATCGGCTTGAAGCTTGTGTTCGCGCCCATGACACCGAACGGAAACTACGCGCTGATCCTACGACAACCTCCGACGGCGAATGGTGACCTGCAAGGCCGCAAGATCCGCGCGACGCCTACCTACAACGGCCTGATCCGTCACCTCGGCGCAACGCCAGTGCAACTGCCGCCGGCGGACATCTACACCTCGCTGGACAAGGGCGTGGTCGACGGGGCCGCATGGGGTGTCACTGGCCCCTTGCCTTACCGTTGGTACGAGGTGTCCAAGTACCTCCTGCGTCCCGCGATCGGCTTCAACCTCAACCCCGTGCTGATGAACTTGGAAGCGTGGAACAGGCTGAAGCCCGAGCAGCAGAAGATCCTCACCGACGTCGGCAAGAAGTACGAGGACCTCTGGTACCGCGAAGCCGGGCGGCAGATGGCCGAGGAGGAGAAGGCGCTGGTCGGCAAGGGCATGAAGGTGGTCGAGATGGGGCCGGTGCAGCAGCAGAAGCTGCAGGCTGCATGGGCCGACGGGTTATGGGACATGGGTCTGGCGTCCAAGGCGCGCAAGGAGGTCGAGGAGATGCGGGCGCTCGCCAAGGCCAAGGGCCTGTGAAGGCGATGCCGATGCATGCTCTCGCACGCCTGCACGACGCAGTCACCCGGTTGGGTTTCGGCCTGGCTGGCCTTGCGCTGGTGGTGATCGTCCTGTCGTTCTGCTTCGAAGTGGTGTCGCGCTACGCGCTCTCCGCGCCCACCGAATGGGCAAGCCCAACGGTGTCGTATGCCATGGCCATCATGATCTTCCTGGCATTTCCCGAGCTGTCGCGCCAATCCGCGCACATTGCGATCAACATCGTGACGGATGAGGTCTCGCCGCCGGCGCGCCGCGTGCTGTTGTCGGCCTTGCGGGTTGCAGCCGCCGTGACCTGCCTTCTGGCCACCTGGTTCAGCTTCAACGAGACCTGGAGTCAGTACCAGCAGGACGTGTGGACCAATCCGCCGCTGGCGGTCCCCAAATGGACGGTCTCGCTGTTCATTCCCTACGGCATGTTGAGTTCGGCGCTGTACTTTCTGCGCCAGGTGACGGGTCGGGAAGAGGGCCACGCTTGCGCTGCGGGGAGCGTTGCATGAGCTGGTACCTTGCGCTCGGCGGCAGCATTGCGCTGCTGGTCGGCCTTCTGGTTCTCGGGCTGCCTGTCTTCGTGGGTTTCCTAATCCTGAACGTGGTGGCTGTGCTGATGTTGTTCGGCCCATCCGGCTTCGGCATGTTCGCCAACAGCATCTACACCACCGCGACGACCTCGGCACTCTCGGCTGTGCCGTTGTTCATCTTAATGGGCGAGTTGCTGTTCCGCTCCGGCGCCATGGAACTGCTGTTCGACGCGATGGATCGGCTGATCGGCCGTTTCCGTGGCCGCCAGTACGTGCTGTGCATCCTGCTCTCGGCCATCCTCGGGGCGCTGTCCGGTGCCGCGATGGCCGTTGCCGGTTTGCTGGGCCGCGGGCTGCTGCCGGTCATGCGCCAGCGCGGCTACGACCTGCGCATGTCCACCGGAACCATCCTGGCGGGCGCCAGCCTGGATCCGATCATCCCGCCGTCCGTGCTGGCCATCCTGATTGCGACGATTGCACAGGTCTCCACAGGCAAGCTGCTGGTCGCCGGCATCATCCCGGGGTTGATGCTGACAGTGATGTTTCTGCTGTACGTGCTTGTGCGTCTGCGCATGAAGCCAGAGCTGGCGCCGGACGTGGATGCGGAGGCGGTGGCCAAGACCGGATCCGTCTGGATGGCCCTGGCCAAGATGCTGCCCTCGCTGTTCCTGTTTTTCCTGGTCATGGGCCTGGTGATGCTCGGCGTCGCCACACCAACAGAGGCTGCGGCGACCGGTGTGGTCGGCGCGTTCATTCTCGCGTGGGCCTATGGGGGGCTGTCCCTCGCCATGCTGAAGGACGCAGTCATGTCTTCGGTGACTGTGGCAGCGCTGCTTCTGGTGGTGATGTGCTGCGCAGTCATGTTCAGCCAGTTGCTGACCCTGACCGGCGCGGCCAGGCAGCTCGCGGAGTATGTGGTCACCATGGAACTCGGCAAGTCCGTGATGTTGCTCCTGATGATGGCGCTGCCATTCGTGCTGTTCATGTTCCTCGACGCGGTGGCCTTGCTGCTGATCCTGGTGCCGATCTACCAGCCGCTGCTGCCCGTCCTGCAGTTCGACGAGATCTGGTTCTGGACGCTGTTCCTGGTCTGCGCCACGGTCGGAGGCATCTCACCGCCATTTGGTTACACCCTGTTCGCACTGCACAGTGCCGCGCCGGACGTTCCCATGTCAGAGGTATTCAAGGCTGCCTGGCCATTCGTCTGGATCATCGTCTGGGGCATGGTGCTGATGGCGGTCTTCCCACCGATCGTCACTTGGCTGCCTCGTCTGCTGGGTGCGTGACGCCGGCTGTCGTCCTTCGAGACTGGAACACCATGAACATTGGATACGTCGGGCTCGGTGCCCTGGGGCGCGAACTTGCACGGCGCTTTCTGCCTCGACATTCCTTGGGCGTGTGGGACCTGAGCCCCGCCGCGTGCGCCGCGTTCGAGGGGAGCGGTGCGCGCGTGGCAGAGTCCGCCGCGGCGCTGGGTCGGCATTGCGACGTGCTCCTCGTGTGCCTGCCGCGCAGCGTAGACGTGCGACAACTGCTATTCGGAAAGACTGGCCTGGCAGCGGCCCTGGCACCCGGCACGCTGGTGATCGACCAGACCAGTGGCGTGCCGGCAGAGACCGCTGCGATCGCATGCGATCTGGCTGCGCTGGGCATTCCACTGGTCGACGCTGCGGTGTCGGCGAACCCTCTGACCGTCCACGCAGGCGCTGCGACCTTGATGGTCTCCGGCGCGCCCGAGATTGTCGAAGAGGCCATGCCGGTGTTGCGCTGCATCACCGAGACCATCCGTCGCTGCGGCGCGCGGGTGGGTGACGGGCAGGCGGTGAAGCTGGTCAACAACGCCATCAATGCGGGCACACGCATCGGTACGCTGGAGATCGCTGCGCTCGGGCGCAAGGCCGGCATTTCATTGCCTGCGTTGGCGCAGGCCTTGAATGGCGGGGACGCCGGCAATCAGACCACCGAGACCATGTTGCCGGCACTCGCGCGCGGCGAGGCGTCGACCAACTTCGCGCTGTCGCTGATGCTGAAGGACTTGAACCAGGCCGTGGAGCTGGGGCTCCAGCATGGCGCAGCGATGCCCTTGTCGGGGCTCACCCGCAGTCTGCTGCAGTTCGGCGTGAATGACCTGGGCGACCAGGCGCGTCTGGAGGACATGGTGGGCGTGGTCGGCTCCATGGCTGCGACCCGGATTGCGGGAACCGCAACCGTGGAGGGTACGGCGCAACCTGGGTTGCTGTTGGACCTGCAGGCCTGCGTGGCTGCGCTGTGCCGTTCCTTGACGCTGGAATGCGTGATGGCGGGAGCCAGGCACGGCCTGGAGTGGTCGGTCATGCGGGATGTTCTAAGCGCCAGCTCCGGCTGGACCGCAGCCGGCCGCACGCTGTTGCCGGCGCTCGCTGGAGGTGCCGACGAGGTGCCCGTGCCGCTGACGCCGCGTCTGCATGCGTTGCGCAGAGCGACCGTGCTGGCCATGCGCCTGGGCGCTCCGATGGTCCTGTCGACGGCTGTGCTCGGCCTTTACGAGGCAGCGCAGGCAGAGTTCGGCCCCGAGGCCACGCTGGACCGACTCAGCGAACTGGGTGTGCGGCAAGCCGGCGTCCGGCGTGGTCAGGCATTCGCCGTGGACGCCAGTGCCGCGTTGTAGCTCACTGCTTTGGCAGGTTGAGCTCCAGCGCAAGGGTCTTCATGGCCTTGACCTCGTCCGTCAGGAACTGGTTGAACTCCGTGGGCGTCAGGAAGCTTGCATCGGCGCCTTCACCCGCGAAGCGGTCGCGCAGCTCCTTGCTGTCCAGGGCTTGTCGCAGCGACTGCGACAAGCGGGCGACGATGTCCTTCGGCGTGTCCGCGCGCACCAGCAGGCCCAGCCACAGCGTGTACCGGTAGTCGATGCCCTGTTCGACGAAGGTAGGAACATCCGGCAGGGGCGCGATGCGCTTGGGTGATGTCACCGCCAGCGCGCGCATCTTGCCGGACTGCAGGTACGGCAGGATGCCGTTGTAGCCACCGAACATCGTCGAGACCCGGCCGGCCACCACGTCCGCGTAGGACACGCCGTTGCCCTTGTAGAGAACGTTGGTGAGCGCTACGCCCTGGCTTTTCATGAACAGGGTCGCCGCGACGTGCGGCGGGCCGCCCAGCCCGCCTGAGGCGAAGGTCAGCGGTTGCGACTTCGCGCGCGCGACGAAGTCGCGTGCGGTCCGGTCGGGCTGGTCGGCGCCGACCACCATCAGGTACGGCGACCGCGTCATCATGCCGACGCCGGTGAAGTCGCGCAGCGGGTCGTAGCCGGGCGACATGTTCAACTCCGGCAGGATCGTGAAGCCATTGGCCTGCGCCAGCACGGTGTAGCCGTCGGCCGGCGCATCCTTGACGAAGCGCGTGCCGATCAGCGTGTCGCCGCCGACGCGGTTCTCGACAATGATCGACTGCCCCAGCGACTCGCTCATCTTCTGGGCAACGAGCCGCGTGACGATGTCCTGGGTTCCCCCGGCGGCGGACGGGACGATAAAGCGGACCGGTCTGGCCGGATAGTCTGCAGCGGATGTGGCGATGGATGCCAGCATGGCAGCGGCTGCCAGCCCATGACGTGCGCGCCTGGCATTGAAGCGGTTGGTCATCGTGTCTCCTTTTCTGACGTGTAGTGCAGCCGTTCAATCGTCGGCCATGGTCGACAGCGACAGGTGCTCCCAGCGATCGAACTCGGTGGCAACGGTGCGCAGCTTCGTGCGGAGCGCCTCGATGCAGTCCTTCCCGAGCGGCAAACGGAGCGGCGGGTTCTCGGCCGCGACGAGCTGGCACATGGCGGGGCCGAACTTGGCGGGGTCGCTCTCCTGCTTGCCGTGGCGCTCGCCGACGTAGCGCGAGATCCGCTGGTTGGTCGCGGCGTAGTCGCCGTCGTCGTTGACGGCCGTGACCAGCGAAGGACCCGCAAAGTCGCTGCGGAAACCGCCGGGCTCGACGATGGTCACGCGGATTCCAAGATCCCGGGTTTCGGCTGCAACGGATTCGGAGAAGCCTTCGACCGCGAACTTGGATGCGCAGTACAGGGAAAAGCCGGTCACGCCCAGAAAGCCGGCCTTGGACGACAGGTTGATGATGTGGCCGCTGCGCTGGCGCCGCATGACCGGGAGCACGGCGCGCGTCATTTCCACCAGGCCGAACAGGTTGACTTCGAACATCGCGCGGTACTTTTCCGGCGGTGTCGCTTCCGCCACGGCCATCACGCCGAACCCCGCGTTGTTGACCAGAACGTCGATGCGGCCGAAGGCGCCAGCGGCCTGTGCGGCCACCTCTGCACAACGGCCCTGGTCACGCGCATCGAGGTGGATCGAACGCAGTCTGTCCGGGTAGTGCGCGGCCAGGTCATGACTGCCATCGGCCGCCAGGACCGTGACGACGACGTTGTCGCCTTGCTCGAGCGCGGCCTTGGCCGTGGAGTGGCCGAGGCCTTTGTCTGCGCCCGTGATGAGCCAGGTGCGGGGTGTGTTGTTCGCCATGAGGAAGGGGTTCATTGGTGGGTGGAGGCAGGCGGTGAGATCGTGCGGGCCGTCAGTCGAGCTTGACGTTGGCCGCGGCGATGCGTGCCCGGTAGGTGGGGGCGGCGCGGCGCAGGTAGTCAGCGAACTCCGATGGCGTGTCGCCGACCACGAAGAAGCCGAAGCGGTCGATCTCCCGGGCGCGGAAGGCCGGGTCTGCCAGGATCGCGCGGACGTCTTCGGAGATCTGCGCGACGATCGCTGCTGGCGTTCCTGCGGGCGCGGCGACGGCGCTCAAGGCCTGGACGTCGACGTCGTAGCCCAGTTCGGTCATGGAGGGCACGGCCGAGAGCACCGGGATGCGTTGGGGCGAGGTCACTGCGAGCGCCCGGAGCGTGTCGGCTTTCAGGAACGTCTCGGCGACGGACAGGGGCACCGTGGTCATGTCCACGTCGCTGGCGAGCACCGCCTGGATGGCCTGCGCACCGCCTTTGTAGGGCACATGGATGAACTGTGCTCCGCTCTTCACGCCCAGCCAGTTCAACGCCTGGTGGATGTGGCCGCCGGGTCCGTTCGACGAATAGCTGAGCTTGCCCGGTTGCTGGCGAGCGGCTTCGATCAACTGCGCCAGGTTCTGGTAGGGGCTGCTCGTGCGGACCACCAGAACCATGGGCGCATTCATTGCGCGGACGATGGGGATGAAGCTCTGCGTCGGGCTGTAGGGCAGTTTGGAAAACAGGAACTCGTTGCTCAGCAGGGCCTGGTCCGTTGCCACCAGCAGGGTGTGGCCATCGGGCTTGGCCGAGGCAACCGCTGCGGCACCCACGATTTCCGAGGCTCCGGGCTTGTTGTCGACGATGACCTCCCTTTTCCAGCGCTCGCCGAGCCGGACGGCCAGTGCGCGTGCGAACACGTCGGTCGATCCGCCGGGTGCGTAGCCGACGACGAGCTTCACGGGTTGGGAGGGGTAGGGGGTGGCAGCGGAAGCCGAGACGGCCAATGCCGTGCACAGGGCTGCCGCGATGGTGCGGGCAAGTCGGTTCAAGAGTGTCTCCTTCGGGTGGGGCGTGTCGGGTGCACTGCCATGGGCGCCCTCGGTGTGGCGCGTCTGGAAAGTCTAGGAACGGATGGACCTGGGCGATAGGCATCCGTGCGCGATGAAGTCGTCACGTTGCGTGAACACATGCGCCGGGCCAGCGTCCTGCCGCGATCATGTCTTTGGCCGTCTCGCGCAGCACGCTGCGCGCGGCCAGCGCGGCGGTGGACAGTTCACTTTCGTTCAGGCAGGCCAACACGTTCAGCCGCCGTGCCATGGGGTCGTCGATCTCGATGCGCCGCAGTGCATTGCGGGGCAGGCGCAGCAGGGATGAGCCGGGCTGGACCGTTGCGCCCATGCCGGCGCGCACGGCATCCAGAAGCACAGCCAAGCCATCGATCTCCAGCACGATGCGTGGCCGGCATCCGACGCGCTCGAACGCGGCATCGACAGCCACGCGCAGCGCGCGGGAGCCGAGCACCAGCGGCACATCCGCCAGCTGTTCCACCCCGACGCGTGTGCGCGGCAGGCGCTGCAACTCCGGCAGGTTCGCCGGGCCGATCAGGAACAGCCGCTCGTCGCCCAGCACGATCACATTGCTACTCTTTGGTGTGCCCGATTCGAACAACACCGACAGGTCCAGTTGGCGTGCGTCCAGCATCGCCGCCAGATTGGTGGAGAGGCTTTCGACGAGCCGCAGCCGGATGTCCGGATAGCGCTGGTGCATCGCCTGCAGGAAGGGCACGGCCAGCACCGCCGCTGCGGACGGCGGCATGCCCAGACTGACATGGCCGGAAAGCCGGGCCTGCTGGGCAGCACGCGTGGCGTCGTCGACATGGCGCAAGGCCAGTTGCGCCTGGCGGTAGAAAGCCAGGCCCGCGTCGGTGGCGAGCACGCCGCCCTTGTTGCGTTGCAGGAGCCGCGTGCAGAGTTCGGCCTCGAGGCGGCTGATCTGCTGGCTGAGTGCTGACGGGACCACGTCCAGCTCCCGCGCCGCCCGGCCGATGCCGCCAAGCTCGACGATGCGCACGTAGTAGCGCAGTTGGCGCAGTTCCATCTGGTTGTCTCCTTGCTTGGCCTGTGGATCCGCGTGGCGAAGCGCCCAGGCGTCCTGTGTCCGATGCAGCGACTGCGCAACTAACGTGCCGATGCGCGAGGCGTCCTTCGCTGGCCGCGTGGCGCCTGCCTTTGCGGGGGACGGATGTCGGCGGGGGCGACCTTCGTGCGCGCAGGACGCCGGAGGAAACGGCGTACGCGCCTGGCACCGCACTTGCGTGATCCCATCCTTTGTGTCCTCTGCGGCGGTTCGTGCCGCGAGCAGGACATCGACACGGAGTTGACCAGTGACCCGCCATCGAGAAGACGCGCAAGCCACCCGGGCGCCCGGTGCAGAGCCGCGTGCAGATCTGGGCACGCTGATTGCGGGCCATGTGTGTTTGCATGCCACGATGGCGGGTTCGCGCATGGCGGCGCCGCTGCTGGCGCTGGACCAAGGCCAGAGCACGGCCGCTGCCGGCATCCTGGTTGCGTTGTTTGCGCTGACGCAGGTCTTCCTGTCGTTGCCGGCGGGCCGCTATGCGGATCGGCACGGCCTGAAGCGGCCAGTCGGGCTCAGTGTGGCCGTGGCATGCGCCGGTGCGGCGCTGGCCGCGGCATGGCCGGTCTACTGGGTGCTGTGCCTGGCGGCGCTGATGTGCGGTGGCGCCATTGGCGCGGCGACGATCGCGCTGCAGCGGCACATCGGCCGACTCGCGCGAACGCCGGCGGAACTCAAGCAGGTGTTCTCGTGGCTGTCGATCGCGCCGGCTGCTTCGAACTTCGTCGGCCCGTTCGTCGCCGGCATCATGATCGACCAGTTCGGTTTCCGTGCGGCATTCGCGCTGCTTGCCGCGTTGCCGCTGCTGGCCTGGACGCTGATGCGGCGCACGCGCGAATTGCCGCTCGAACCAGCCCGCGCGGGTCCGCGACCCGCTGTCTGGGATTTGCTGCGCGACAGCGCCATGCGCCGGTTGCTGCTGATGAACTGGTTCATGAACTCGTCCTGGGATCTGCACGCCTTCATGGTTCCGGTCCTGGGCCACGAGCGTGGGCTGCCTGCGTCCGTGATCGGTGGCATCCTGGGGGCGTTTGCGATCTCCGCCGCTTTGGTCCGCGTGGCAATGCCGCTGTTCGCGGAGCGCCTGCGCGAGTGGGTGCTGATCACCGCGGCCACAGGAATCAGCGGCGTGTTGTTCGCTCTGTATCCCTTCGCGCCGAGCGCTGCGGCGATGGGGGTCTGCGCAGCTGCGCTGGGCTTGACGCTCGGCACCGTGCAGCCGATGGTCATGAGCATGCTGCACCAGATGACGCCGAAGCATCGCCACGGCGAGGCGTTGGCGCTGCGCCTGATGCTCGTGAACCTCTCCAGCGTCGGGATGCCGCTGATGTTCGGCGCTGTTGGCGGTGTGCTCGGCGCGGGAGGGGTGTTTTGGGCCATGGGATCGGTGCTGGGCCTGGGCAGTACCCTGGGCTTCGGCCTGCGCGGCCGCGGCGAAGGCGCGCAGGACCACTGATCACCGGCGGCACCTACTCCATGGTGAGCACCAACCGTCCCGTCGCCTCGCGCGACGCGATCAGGCGATGGGCTTCGGCGAACGCGCGCAGCGGCAGCGTCTGCATGATGCGCGGACGCAATGCGCCACGCTGCCAGAGCGCGGCCAGCCCGTCGTGCGCGCGGGCCACGCGTTGCGGTTGGCGGTCGCGGTAGTCCGTCCATTGCAGGCCGGTGGCCGCAATGTTCTTCACCAACAGATGCCCGGCCTTGATCTCCGGAACACGCCCGGACGCGTAGCCCACGGTCACGATGCGACCGCACCAGGCCATGGCCCGCAACGATGCGTCGAACGCGTCGCCGCCCAATGTGTCGACGACGACATCGGCGGCCCGTCCGCCGGTGGCCTCCAGCAACTGGGCTCGCAGGCTGTTGCGCAGATCCTGCGCGCCGAGGTCGACGAATCCGCAGGTGCAGCCCTGAAGCAGGTCGCGTGCCTTGTCGACCGACGTCGCCGCCGCCACCGCGATGGCGCCGAGCGCACTGGCGATCTGCACGGCGGCTTGCCCCACGGCGCCGCTGGCGCCATTGACCAGCACCACGTCGCCAGGCTCGAAGCCGCCGCGCTCCAGCAACGCGAACCAAGCTGTCTGCGCAGCGAGGCCCAGGGCCGTCGCATCGACGAAGCCCATGTCTGCTGGCAGCGGCAGGCACTGGTCTTCACGGGCGACCGCCTCGGTCGCGTAGGTTCCGGAATCGACATGGATCAGCACCCTGTCACCCGGCTGCACGCGCTGCACACCGCTGCCGACTTCGCGCACGATACCAGCCGCATCGACGCCCGGAGCGAAGGGCAGGGTGGGCATGCTCTGGTAGCGTCCGCTGATGACGAGCAGGTCGGGGTAGTTGACGGTGGCCGCCTTGACATCGATGAGCACCTGGCCGGGCGCAGGCGCAAGGCCGGGAACTTCCTCCACGGTGTGTTGGTCGGCGGTGCCTGGTTGTCGGACCTGAACGGCGAGCATGGGATCTCCTGAGATGGCGGAATGCAGGAATCCGTTGTGCAAATGACGTGCCCGACGAGCAGGGGCCGCAGAGACGCCTGGAGGCCACTGTGTGTGCGCGTGTTCGACACCGGTGTGTGTGCTACGGACACAAGCGACACCGCCAAAGCCGTACGCCGCGTGGCATATCGTTTGCACAGCGGCCCCATGAACACAAAACACAGCTTCGCGCCACAGGACTCCGGGCTGCCGCTCGCGGGCATCAGAGTTATCGACTTCAGCACCTTGCTGCCCGGACCGATGTGCAGCCTGTTACTGGCGCAGGCGGGCGCCGAGGTCATCAAGATCGAGCGGCCGGGCCATGGAGACGAGCTGCGCAGCGGCACTCCGCGGTTCGGCGCCGACAGCGCCGCCTTCGCACTGCTCAACCAGGGAAAGCGTTCCGTCGCCATCGACCTCAAGAGTCCGCAAGGGCGCGCGCAAGCCATAGCGCTGATCGGGACGGCCGACGTGTTGCTGGAGCAGTTCCGGCCCGGCGTGATGGAACGGCTGGGGCTGGGGCCTGCGGCTGTGCACGCCATGTTCCCCAGTCTGATCTATTGCTCGATCACGGGTTGGGGCCAACAGGGGCCGCTGGCCGATGTTGCCGCGCACGACTTGAATTACCAGGCGCAGGCGGGAATGCTTGGCCTGACGGTGGGCGCCAACGGCGTACCGGGCTTGCCGAGCGCGCTGGTCGCCGACATCGGCGGCGGCGCCTATCCTGCCATGATGAACATCCTCCTGGCCCTGCATGCCAGGGAGTTAGAAGGCCGGGGCCGCCACCTCGACATCGCTATGGCCGACAACCTGTTCACCTTCATGTACTGGGGGCTGGGCAATGGCTTTGCCGCCGGCCAGTGGCCGGATCCGGGCGCCGGCAGGTTGTCGGGAGGCACACCCCGCTACCAGGTCTACCGAACGCTCGATGGGCGCTTCCTGGCAGTGGCGCCGCTGGAACAGCGGTTCTGGGAGAACTTCCTGAAGGTGCTTGAAGCGCCGCAACTGCTCGACGATGGGTTGGATCCGCAAGCAGTCATCACTGCTGTCTCCGCCATCGTCGCAACGCGCAGCGCCGAAGCGTGGCTGCAGCGCTTCGCCGGGGTGGATGCCTGCGTGACCCTCGTGCACTCGCTGCAGGAGGCGGTGCAGTCCCCGCACTTCAACGCCCGCGGCCTGTTCGCGACCGCGCTGGCCGCCGAAGGCGGGGCAAGCATGCCCACGTTGCCCTTACCCATCGTGCCGTCACTGCGGCGCCAGGCGGCGGCTACCGTGCCAGCACTCGGAGAGGCCAATCCCGCCGCGCTGGCCCGGATGCCTTGAAAGCCCTTCTCAGGTCTCCGTCTCGACGCCGAGGCCCATTTGCGCAAGGCGCTTGTACAGGTAGGAGCGCGAGATGCCCAGTTCGGCGGCGACGCGCTTCTTGTTGCCCTGCAGCTTGACCATGGCTTGGCGGATCATCTGCTCCTCGACCTGCTCGACCGCGTTGCTGACGCGCATGGGTTCACCTGCTGTGCCGGCGACGGACACCGGTGCGTCGCTGCCCTCGCTCGGCAGAATCTGGAAGGCTTCGATCGGATCGCCGTCGATGATGCCGAAGTCGGCGGGCATGACGACCTCCGACTCGCAAAAGATCGCGGCCCGTTCGACCGTATGCATGAGCTGGCGCACGTTGCCGGGCCAACGCTGGCTCTGCAGGAATACGCAGGCCTCGTCCGACAACTTCTTGGGCCGCTGCCGATGGCGCTCAGCGAAGTGCTTGAGCGCCAGCTCGGCCAGCTGCGGAATGTCTTCGATGCGTTCGCGCAAGGCCGGCATCCGGATGGTCACGCCACCGATGCGGTAAAACAGGTCGAGGCGGAACGATCCGTCGGCGATCATCGCCTCGAAGTTGCGGTTGCTGGCGCTGATCAGGCGGAAGTTGGAGCGGCGCAGGTCGCTGCCGCCCACGCGCTGGAAACTTCCATCCTGCAGCACGCGCAGCAGCTTGACCTGCACGTCGGCCGGCATGTCCCCGACCTCGTCGAAGAACAGCGAGCCGCCGTCGGCCTGCTCGATCTTGCCCTTGCGGCCCTTGCGCTCGGCGCCGGTGAAGGAGCCCGCTTCGTAGCCGAACAATTCGCTCTCGACCAGCGTCGAGGGCAGGGCAGCGGCGTTGACCATGACCAGCGTGTCGTCGCGCCGCGGGCTGAGCTTGTGGATGGCGTGGGCCGCGAGCTCCTTGCCCGTGCCGCTTTCGCCCGTGAGCAGCACTGGCACGTCCAGCGGCGCCACCTTGATGATCTGCTGCTTGAGCCGCTCCATGGCCGGGCTGTCGCCCAGGATCTGGTCCAGTCCGTAGCTGCGGTTGCGCAGGTCACTCAACTCGCGGCGGTAGTAGGCCACCTCGGACTTCAGCTTCGAGACTTCACTGGACAGCGCCTGCAACTGCTCGGGGCCCTTGAACATGATCTGTCCAATGGCTCCCACGATCTCGCCGCTGCGGTTGCGGATCGGGTGGCGCGAGACCACGCGCGTCACGGCGCGCATCTCGTGGAGGAGTCCGATCTCCGCCTTGCCGGACTCGACCACATGGTGCAAACGCGAGTTCTCGATCACCTCCGTGGTGTGCCGACCGACGCCGCCGCCGGCCTGCAGCCCAAAGAAGCGCTCGTGCACGGGGCTCATGTAGCGCACGATGGCATCGCGGTCCACCACGCTCAAGGCCTCGAACGGGTTGGTCAGGAAGTGGGCCAGGATGTCGCCTGCAAAGTCGACGGCGCCGACAAACTCGAACAGCGCATCGCGCCCTTCACGCTCCATCGCCACGAGCACGGTCGCGCCATCCACGGGCAATGCCACCACGACGATGGGAACGCCTTCCGGGCCTTCCACCGAAAACAGCTGGCGTTTGCGTTGCCGGGCCTCGTGCCAGCCATTGGCAACGCAACTGGCGATGGCGGGCTGCACCGCGATGCCGGTGGCCGCCAATTGCTTGCCGTCGTGGCCCAGAACCATCACGCCACGCAGCTCGTAGGGCGCTGCGCTGCCCGAGTCAGGTTGTTGTGTCTCCATCGGAAGCATGATACTTCTGGGTAGTTGGAATGTTTGTCTTCGGCGAAGACACAAGTAGGGTCAAGCGACAACGTTGCGTCAAGAAAAACAAGGAGATTCAACAGCTTAGCTCGCTGCAAAAAGTTCGTGATCGCGTGGCACAGCGTTTGCGCAATGTCATGCGATGACCAAGCCCGAAACCCAACTCCCGTTCCATGGCCTTCCTGCCAAGTCGGCAACCGCGCTCGACCTGTTGGCGGATGTGAAGGTGCTCGACCTGACCACTTCGGTGGCCGGGCCCTATGCCGGCCAGTTGCTGGCCGACATGGGGGCCACGGTCGTCAAGGTGGAAAAGCCCCGTACCGGCGACGACTGCCGCGCCTGGGGGCCTCCGTTCCTGCACGGCGAATCGCTGTGGTTCATGAGCGTCAACCGCGGCAAGAAGAGCGTCGCGCTCGACATCGCCTCGCCGGCCGGCCGCGAAGTGCTGCACGGCCTGGTGGCCGAATGCGATGTGATCCTGCTGAACCTGGTCGGACGTGCCCAGCGCAAGCTCGCGCTGGATGCGCCGACGCTGCGGGCCCTGAATCCCCGTCTGATCCACGTGTCGCTGACCGGCTTCGGCGTCAGCGGCCCGCGCGCCGACCTGCCGTGCTATGACCTGATCGCAGAAGGCTACTCCGGCGTCATGGACCTGACAGGCGAGGCCGAGACGCCTCCGCAGAAGGTCGGCACGCCGGCGGCCGATCTGCTGGCCGGCAGCGATGCTGCCATGGCCGTGCTGGCCGCTTTGCTGCGCCGCACACGCGAGGGCAAGGGTTGCGACATCGACGTCTCGATGGTCGAAAGCATGTCGCGGTTCATGGCACCGCGCCTGATGCCGTACCTGGGCTCCGGTGAAGTCAGCCGGCGCACCGGTGGCCGCGACAGCGTGATTGCGATCTACCAAGTCTTTGAGACCGCGGACGGTCCGATGACGCTGGGCCTGGGCAACGACGCGATCTGGAAGCGCTTCTGGGAGGCCGTGGGCCAGCCCGACGTGGCCGCCGATCCCGCCTTCGCTAGCAATGCCCAGCGCCGGGAAGGCCGGGCGCAGATCGTGGAGCGCATCGCTGCACTGCTGTCCACCCAGCCGCGCGCGCACTGGCTGGCCGTGCTGGGCGCTGCGCGCGTGCCGGCCGGCCCGATCCAGCGCCTGGACGAACTGGCGCAGGACACAGCATTGCACGACGCCGGCTTCATCTACCAGATGGACGGCCCTGATGGCCCCATCCCCCAGGTGGGCCTGGGCATTCGCTTTGACGGTCGCACCGAAGGCACGGCCGTGCCGCCGCCCAAGCTGGGCGCCGACACCGACGACATCCTGCGCTCCTGGCTCGCTTGCGATGCCGCGCAGATCGAACAACTCCGCGCCCAGCGCGCCATCTGAAGAGGAAGACACCATGCAGTTCGAAGAAATCATCTACGAAGAAGACGGCCCCATCGGGACCATCACGATCAACCGGCCGCACGACGGCAACATGTTCACGCCCAAGATGTGCCACGAGATCCGTGACTGCATCGACGCGATCCGCCGCGAGACGCGCACCCGCGTCATCGTGCTGACGGGGGCGGGCGACAAGTTCTTCTGCATCGGCGGCCGCAAGGAGGGCATGGAGGACACGTTGCTGTACGCCGGCGTGCTGCCCACGCTGGAGATGTACGAGTCCATCGACAAGCTGCAAAAGCCCGTCATCGCCATGGTCAACGGCTTCGCGGTCGGTGGCGGCAACGTGCTGCAGGTGGTGTGCGACATCACCATCGCCAAGGAAAGCGCCGCGTTCCGCCAGGTCGGTCCGATGATGGGCAGCTTCGACGCGGGCTACGGCACCTGGTACCTCGAAGACCTGATCGGCAAGAAGCGCGCGAAGGAAATGTGGTATCGCAACCCCAAGCTCACGGCGCGCGAGGCACTGGACTGGGGCCTCGTGAACCACGTGGTCCCCGACGCCGAGCTGAAGGAATTCACGCGCAAGATCGCCCTGGAGATCGCTGATCGCGGCCCGTTCGCACTCGCCGCCATCAAGGGTGCGTTCAACGCGCGCCACGGCGGCGTGTCCGGCTTGTCGCGCATCACGCACGACATGCTGCTGCGCGGCTACCTGGGCACCAAGGAACACCACGAACTGGCTGCATCCTTCAGCGAGCGCCGCAAGCCCGACGCAACGGAGTTCGGCAACTGACACCTCGCCAAGCGGAGACGCAGACATGTCCCACCTTCTGACCCTGCACGACCCGGCCCGGGCGCGCGAGCACTATCTTTCCGGGGTCTGGCAGACCGACACGATGTACAGCCTGGCGCGCAGGCATGCCACCGAGCGGGGCAGCGCCTATGCCGTGCGCGACGGCGCGCGGCGACTGAGCTGGAGTGCGCTCGTGGCGTGGGTTGACGCCGTGGCCGCCGACCTGCACGACGCCGGCCTGCGGCGCGGCGACCGCGTGTCGGTCTGGCTGCCGAACCGGCTGGAGAACGTGGTGGTGTTCCTAGCCTGCTCGCGCAACGGCTATGTCTGCAACCCTTCGCTGCACCAGAACTACACGGTGGCCGAGATCGAAGCGCTGCTTGCGCGCATCGACTGCCGTGCGCTGTTCGTGCAGCCTGGCTACGGTGCCGATGCGGCGACCGCCGACCTGTTCGGCCGCGTCGCGGACCTGCGCCACCTGAAGCGTGTCTACGCGTTGCCGCCGCTGCGCACCCCGGACGCACCCATTCCCGCTGGCGCGCACGCCATGCCCGAGGCCGGCCAGCACGCCCGTGTTCCGCTGCCACCGGCCAGCACCCATCCCGACCAGATCGTCTACCTGGCCTTTACCAGCGGCACAACCGGCACGCCCAAGGGCGTCATGCACAGCGACAACACCCTTCTGACCAACGGCCGCGCCATGGTCGAGGACTGGGGCCAGAACCACGCCACCGTACTGCTGACACTGAGCCCCATGAGCCACCACATCGGCACCGTGGCGCTGGAGCAGATCCTGGCGGCCGGCTGCGAGCTGGTCATGCACGACGCGTCCGCCGGGGTCGGCGCGCTCGACTGGATCGAGCAGACCGGCGCCACATACGTGATGGGCGTGCCCACGCACGCGATGGACCTGCTGCAGGAGGTGGACAAGCGCGGCCTGAGCAAGCTGGGCGCCGTCAAGGTGTTCTACATGGCCGGTGCGCCAATCCCGACCGAGACTGCACGCAAGCTGCTCTCACTGGGCGCCAAGCCGCAGAACGTCTACGGCATGACCGAAAACGGCTCGCACCAGTACACCAAGCCCTCCGATCCTGTCGAGGTGATCACCAGCACCTGCGGCAAGTCCTGCGCAGGCTACGAGGTGCGCCTGTGGGATCCGGAGTATCCGGATGTCGAGGCCGCCCCCGGCGAAGTCGGCGAGATTGGCGGCCGTGGGGGCGAGCTGATGCTGGGCTACTTCAACAACCAGACGGCCACGGAGACCTCGTTCAACAGCAGCGGCTGGTTCCTGAGTGGCGACCTTGGCCGCTTCGACGCCAACGGCAACCTACAGATCGTCGGCCGCAAGAAGGACCTGATCATCCGCGGCGGTCACAACATCCATCCGGCCCACATCGAGGAATACGCCCACCGTCACCCGGCCGTGAAGAAGGCCGCTGCGTTCGGCGTGGCCGACGAGCGGCTAGGCGAGAAGGTGTGCCTGGCCATCATCTGCCAGGACCAGGCACCAGTGCCGCAGGAGATGCTGGAGCACTTGGCCCGCGAAGGCCTGTCGAAGTTCGACATGCCCGAGTTCTACGCCGTGGTGAAGGAATTTCCGCTGACCCCCAGCGGAAAGATCCTGAAGCGCGAACTCATGCAATGGGTGGCCAACGGCCGCCTGCAACCCGAACCCGTGCGCTACCGCGCCCCCGCCCCATGATCGAACTCACCCGCGAAGAGGAATTCGCCGTCCTCACCATCCGGCGCCCTGCGGCGCTGAATGCGCTCAGCTTCGAACTCATCGCGCAGATCGGTGCCTGCATCCAGCAGGCCGGCCGCACGGACGCCCGTGCGCTGATCATCACCGGCGAAGGCGAGAAGGCCTTCTGCGCCGGAGCCGACATCAAGGAACTGCAGAACCGCCCGTTGGCCGCCCAGCGCGAAGGCGCGGAACTCGGCCAGGCCGTGTTCGCGCAGCTCGACCGGCTGGCGATCCCGTCGATCGCACTCGTCAACGGCTTTGCCTTCGGTGGTGGCTGCGAGCTGGCGCTGGCCTGCACGTTGCGCCTGGCCTTGCCCAACGCCAAGTTCGGCCTGCCCGAGGTCAAGCTCGGCCTCATCCCCGGCTATGGCGGCACGCAGCGCCTGCCGCGCCTGGTGGGCACCGGCCGCGCACTGGAGCTGGTCATGACCGGCCGCACCGTGGCGGCCGAGGAGGCCCTGGCCATTGGCCTGGTCAACCGCATCGTGCAGGCGCCGGGTCTGGACGCTGCCAAGGCCTATGCGCGCGAGTTCAGCGGCCATGGCCTGCGCGCATTGCAGTTCGCCCGCGAAGCCGTGCAGCGCGCCGCCGACCTGCCGCTGCACGAAGGACTGCGGCTGGAGGCTGACCTGTCCACGCTGGCCTACCGCACCGCGGATGCCGAAGAAGGCATGCAGGCCTTCGTCGAAAAGCGCAAGCCCGCCTTCCGCGACCAATGAACACGACCCGAGGAGACACACACATGAACCGCGACTGCATCGTCGTCACAGGGGCCAGCCGCGGCATCGGAGCGGCCATTGCTCTGGCACTGGCCGAGCAGGGGCGCGACGTGATCTGCCTGTCCCGCTCCGGCGCACTGCCGGCTGGTGCCACCGAGCGTTGCAAGGGCATGCGCGCCGACGTGACGGACGCGAAGGCCACGGCAGCCGTGCTGCAGCAGCTCGACCAAGAGGGTTGGCGCATCACCGGCCTCGTCAACAACGCCGGCATGCACATCGACGCCCCGTCGGCCGAAGTGTCGATGGAGCAGTGGAACCAGATCATGGACATCAACGCGACCTCGGTCGTGACGGCCTGCCAGGCGGCGTATCCGCTCATGGTGAAGGCCGGCGGTGGCGTGATCGTGAACATCGGCTCCTTCTTCGACAAGCTGGGCGTCAAACGCAACCTGGCGTACTGCGCCAGCAAGGCGGCCGTGGGTGCCATCACCCGCGTGCTGGCCGTCGAGTGGGCCGGCAAAGGCATTCGCGTGATGAACGTGGCACCGGGCTACATCGTGACGGACCTGAACGCCGACGCCATGGCGCCCGGCGGCCCGCTGCGCGCCTACCTGGACAAGCGCATCCCCGGCAAGGAGCCGGGCAAGGCGGCGGACGTGGGCGCCCTGGTGGCGTCGCTGTTCACGCCGGCCGGCGCCTTCCTGAGCGGCGAGACCATCTACATCGACGGTGCCCAGGGCATCAACCATTGAGCCAGCATGAACATCCTTGAACAACTGGACGCGCGCATCGCGCTAAACGACGACGAACGCATGCTGTTCGACAGCGTGCAGACGCTGGCGCGCGAGCAGATCGCGCCGCGCGCCGAGCACTTCGACCGCACCGGCGAGTTCCCCTGGGAGAACGTCAAGGCGATCAACGAACTCGGCCTGAACGCGATGTTCATTCCCGAAGCCTACGGCGGCGCCCAGATGTCGTACACGGCCTATCTGGCCTGCGCACGCGAGATCAGCAAGGCCTGTGCGGCCACCGGCATCGTCTGGGCCACCAACTACCACGGCATGAAGCCCCTGATCGACTGGGGCACGGAAGAGCAGAAGCAACGTCTGCTGCCGGTGATCGCCACTGGTGGACTGGGCGCACTGGCCATCACCGAGCCGGGCGCTGGCTCGGATGCCACCGGCATGCGCACCACCTTCCGCGAAGAGGGCGACGAGATCGTCGTCAACGGCGGCAAGACCTTCATCACCAACGGCGACACGGCCGACCTGTATCTGCTGTTCGGCAAGTGGGAGGGCATCGCCGGTGCCAAGGAAAGCATCTCGGTGCTGATCCTGGAGAAGGGCACGCCAGGCCTGTCCGTGGTGCGGCTGGAAGACAAGATGGGCACCCGCGCGTCGAGCACCGCCACGCTGGCCTTTGACAACTGCCGCGTGCCGCGCGCCAACCTGATCGGCAAGCCGGGCGACGGCCTGAAGATCCTGTTCGCCTCGCTGAACAAGTCGCGCCCCAGCGTGGCCGCGCATGCGCTAGGCATTGCGCGCGCGGCGTTCGAAGACGCCGTGGCGTACATCAACGAACGCAAGCAGTCTGGCCGCAAGATCATCGAATTCCAGGGCATCCAGTTCATGATCGCCGACCTGGCTTCCGAGCTGGCCCTGGTGGAAAGCTGGCTGTGGCAAATCGCGGGCTGGGTCGACAACGGTGCCAAGGACTTCGGCATCGAGGCCTCCCTGCTCAAGATGCGCGCCACCGACCTGGCCATGCGCGTGACCACCGACGCCGTCCAGCTGCTGGGCGGCTACGGCTACTGCAAGGACTACCGGGTCGAGCGCCTGATGCGCGACGCCAAGATCACCCAGATCTGGGAAGGCACGAACCAGGTCCACCGCCAACTGATCGGCCGCAGCTTCCTGCAGCGCTGAACCACCCTCCAAGGACACGACATGAGTGAGATCAAGACCATCGGCATCGCCGGGGCCGGAACCATGGGCGCCGGCATCGCCATCGTCTGCGCGCGCGCGGGCTTCAAGACGCGCATGTTCGACCTGAAGCAGGAAGCGGTGGACCGCGCCCGCAGCCAGACCGAAGGCTTTCTGAAGAAGAGCGTGGAGCGGGGCAAGCTGGCCGCCGACAAGCTGCCCGAGATCATGGCCGCCTGGAGCGGCACGACCAATCTCGAACACTTTGCTGACTGCGACCTCGTCATCGAGGCCGTCTTCGAGAGCCTGCCGGTCAAGCACGACTTGTTCAGCAAGCTCAACACCATCTGCAAGCCCGAGACCATCTTCGCCAGCAACACCTCGACCATCAGCATCACCGAGATCGCCGGTGGCTGCGGCCGGCCGGACCGCTTCGTCGGCATGCACTTCTGCCTGCCGGCGCAGTTGATGAAGCTGGTGGAGATGTCGCCAGGCCTGGCGACCAGCGAGGAGACTTTCCAGCGCGCCTGGGGCGTCTGCGAGAGCCTGGGCCAGAAGCCCGTGAAGACGCAGGACACACCCGGCTTCGTGCTGAACTACTTCCTGATCCCGTTCAACAACGACGCGATCCGCCTGGTGGAGCAGGGCGTGGCCGAGGCCGCCGACATCGACCTGGCCATCAAGACCGGCATGGGCTACGCGATGGGCCCGTTGGAGCTGCTCGACTTGGTTGGCATGGACACGCAGAAGCTGCTGTGCGAGGCCATGCACGGTGTCACGAACGAGCCGCGCGCGGCCTGCCCGCCGCTCGTGAAACGCATGATCGCTGCCGGCTGGCTGGGCAAGAAGTCCGGCCACGGTTTCCATGTCTACAAAGACAGCAAGATGTACGGAGCCTGAAGCCATGGCAACCACTTACCAAGTCATTTCCGCCGGCGACAGCCGTTCGTTCCCGACCGACCACGCCTTCCTGGAGCAGCAGGACTTCTATGGCATGGCACGCGTCTTCGTCGGCAAGGATGCCGGCAAGGCCTTCGCGGCTGCCGGCGATCTGGCATCGCGTCCATTCGTCGCCATCGAACTGGGCACCGAATGCCTGGGCCAGCACACCGGCGAGAAGAAGGGCCAGGAGGGCTCCAACGTGGTTGGCTTCGCGCGCTTTCGCATGGGCAACGCCGAGCCTTCCGCCCTGATCGAGCTGGTGCGCCAGCCACAGACGCAGGACAGCGCCGTCGCAGCGGCGAAGGCGGCGTTCGAAGCGGCTGGCTTCAAAGTGGCCGTTTGCGGCGACTTCCCGGGCCGGATTGTCGACCGGTTGATCCGCCCCTACCTGAACGCCGCACTGCGCCGCCTGGACGAGCGCCTGGCCAGTGCCGACGACATGGACAAGACCCTGTGCCTCGGCCTGGGCTACCCGGAAGGGCCGATCTCGTTGCTGGAGCGCACCGGCCTGGCCGAGCACCACGACGTGACCCAGGCCCTGTACGTGGCCTTGGGCCAGGATGCCTATGCGCCGGCACGCCGTGCGCAGGTGGCCAAGGCCCGCGCGGCGCAAGCCTGAGCCAGCGACAGGGTCGAGAACATGGCTGTGAAAGTGCTGGTCGGCGTCAAGCGGGTGGTCGACTACAACGTGAAGGTGCGCGTCAAGTCCGATCGCACGGGGGTGGACATCGCGAACGTCAAGATGTCGATGAACCCCTTCGATGAGATCGCTGTGGAGGAGGCCGTCAGGCTGAAGGAGCAGGGCGCGGCCAGCGAGATCGTCGCCGTTTCCTGCGGCCTGCAGGCGTGCCAAGAGACGCTACGCACGGCGATGGCAATCGGTGCGGACCGCGCGATCCTCGTGCATACCGATGTGGAGCTGGAGCCGCTGGCGGTCGCCAAGCTGCTGAAGGCGCTGGTGGACCGGGAGCAACCCGGTCTCGTGGTCCTGGGCAAGCAGGCCATCGACGACGACTGCAACCAGACCGGCCAGATGCTGGCCGCGCTGGCCAACCTGCCGCAGGCCACCTTCACATCGAAATTGCAGCTTGCCGATGGCAGGGCAACCGTCACGCGCGAGGTGGACGGCGGCCTGCAGACGCTGGCGCTGATGCTGCCGGCGGTCGTGACGACCGACCTGCGCCTGAACGAGCCGCGCTACGTGACGCTGCCCAACATCATGAAAGCCAAGAAGAAGCCGATAGAGACCCTCACACCAGCCGACCTGGGCGTGGACGTGACGCCCAGGCTCAAGACCGTGCAGGTCACGGAGCCGGCACAGCGCAGCGCTGGCGTGAAGGTTCCGGATGTGGCGACGCTGGTCGCCAGGCTCAAGACAGAAGCGAAGGTGATCTGATGCCAGTGCTCGTCATTGCCGAACACGACAACACGGCCCTGAAGGCCGCCACCCTGAACGCCGTCAGCGCCGCACTGTGCTGCGGCGGCGACGTCCATCTGCTGGTTGCCGGCGCCCATGCACAGGCGGTAGCTTCGGCTGCAGCAAGCGTCACCGGTGTGGCCCAGGTGCTGCACGCGGACGGCCCGCAGTTCGAGCAGCTGCTGGCCGAGAACCTGACGGGCCAGGTGCTGGCACTGGCGCCCGACTACAGCCACGTGCTGTTTCCCGCCACGGCGAACGGCAAGAGCGTCGCGCCGCGCGTGGCGGCCCTGCTGGACGTGGCGCAGATCAGCGACATCACCAGGGTCTGCTCGGCAGACACCTTTGAGCGCCCGATCTACGCGGGCAACGCGGTCGCCACCGTGCAGTCGGCCGAGCGCATCAAGGTGCTGACCGTGCGCGCCACCGGGTTCGAACCGGCCCCGGCAGACGGTGGCAGCGCGGCCGTGGTGGACATTCCTGCCGTGCTCGACACCGGCATGGCCCGCTTCGTCGACCAGGTGACCGTCGCCAACGACCGCCCCGAACTGACGGGTGCAGCCGTGGTCGTGTCGGGAGGCCGCGCGCTGGGCTCCAGCGAGAAGTTTGAGCAGGTTCTGACGCCGCTGGCCGACAAGCTCGGTGCGGCCATCGGCGCCAGCCGGGCGGCCGTTGACTCCGGCTACGCGCCCAACGACCTGCAGGTGGGCCAGACGGGCAAGATCGTCGCGCCCCAGCTGTACGTGGCCTGCGGCATTTCGGGTGCCATCCAGCATCTGGCCGGCATGAAGGATTCCAAGGTCATCGTGGCGATCAACAAGGACGCCGAGGCGCCGATCTTCGGCGTTGCCGACTACGGTCTCGTGGCCGACCTGTTCGACGCCGTGCCCGAACTGGCCAGCGCGCTGTAGCGCCAGATCCACCTCTCGCTTTCGTGAACAGAAGCGCATCCGAACGTTCAGAACTATCAACAGGAACGACATCATGACCACGGAACAAGCGCTGCCGGTGCCGGTAGCCAACGCCGACTCCCTGCCGTACTGGGCCGCCGCGCGCGAGCGGCGGCTGGTGATCCGCAAGTGCAAGGCCTGCAGCCAGCTGCACTTCATGCCGCGCCATCTGTGCCCGCACTGCTGGTCCGACCAGTTGGAGTGGATCGACGCCAAGGGCACGGGGAGCATCCACAGCTTCACCGTCATGCGCAGGGCGTCCGACCCAGCCTTCGCGCACTTGGTGCCCTATGTGGTCGCCCTGATCGACCTGGACGAAGGGCCGCGCATGATGGCCAACATCTTGGGCGCCGACGCGCTCGAGTCCGCCATCGGCGACCGGGTGCAGGTCACCTTCGAGGCGCGCGGCGAAGAGGCCAAGGTGCCGCAATTTCAACGCGTGCCTGCCTGAGGACGAATCGACCATGAAGCCAGTTGCATCCCTCAAGAACAAGGTCGCCATCGTCGGCGTGGGCGAATCCGACATCGGCCGCGTGCCGCACATGACGGGCCTGGGGCTCAACGCCCAGGCCGCCAAACGCGCGCTGGACGACGCGGGCCTCAAGGTGTCCGACATCGACGGCGTGCTGACCGCCTATTCGTTCACCGAACCCTATTTCATGCTGGGCTCGGTGATCTGCGAGTACCTGGGCATCCAACCGCGTTTCAACGCCTCGGTGGTCAGCGGCGGCGCCAGCCCGGCGGTCATGCTGAAGCACGCTGCCGAGGCCATCGCCAGCGGCCAGGCCGAGACGGTGCTGGTCTGCGCCGGCGAGAACCGCGCCACCGGCCAGTCGCGCGACGCCGCGCTCGCCTCGCTGCTCGCCGTGGGCCACCCGTACTTCGAGCAGCCTTATGGTGGCTCGATCCCGGGCTACTACGCCATGATCGCCAACCGCCACATGCACAAGTACGGCACCAAACGCGAGCAGTTGGCGCACGTGGCTGTCAACACCCGGGCGCACGCGCTGTTGCACCCGAACGCGCACATGAAGAAGCCGCTGGCACTGGAAGAGGTGCTGTCCGCCAAGCCCATCGCCGACCCGCTCGGCATGCTGGACTGCTGTTTGATCTCGGACGCGGGTGGCGCCTTCATTGTGACCTCCGCCGAGCGTGCGCGCGATCTGAAGGCCAAGCCCATCTACCTGCAGGGCATCGCCGAGTACCACACCCACGAGCACCTGATGTGCGCGCCCAGTCTGACCGAGTTCGGCGCCACCGAGTCCGGCCGCGTCGCCTACGAGATGGCCGGCCTCGGCCCGCAGGACGTCGACGTGGCCGAGCTGTACGACTGCTTCACTATCGTGCCCATCATCGAGCTGGAGGAACTGGGCTTCTGCAAGCCGGGCGAGGGCGGTGCCTTCTTTGCTGAGGGCCATGCGCGCATCGGCGGCAAGCTGCCCGTCAACACCCACGGCGGCATGCTGTCGCATGCGCACGCAGGGGCGGCGGGCGGGCTGTTCGGCATCGTCGAGGCCGTGCGCCAGCTGCGCGGCGGGCTGGGCGAGCGCCAGGTCCAGGGCGCCGAGGTCGCGCTGGTCCACAACGAGGGCGGCATCCTGTCCTCGCACTGCACGCTGATCCTGGCCAACGCCAAGGGCTGAGCAACATCACCATCCATGAGACGCAAAAGGGAGACCCCATGACAACAGACGCTAAGCCACGCGGCCATTACTTCGAGGACTTCGAGATCGGCCAGGAGCTCGTGACGCCGGCCCGCACGGTGACCTCGACCGACATCATCAACTTCGCCTGCCTGACCGGCGACTTCAACGAGGTCCACACCAACTTCGAATACTGCAAGACCACGCCGTTCGGCGAGCCGGTCGCGCATGGCCCGCTTGTGTACGGCATTATGGGCGGGCTGCAGTACGCCAGTGGCGTCAACGACGGCACCTTGCTCGGCCTGTTGCAGATCGACGCCTGGCGTATGCTGGCCCCCGTCAAGCATGGCGACACCATCCGCGTGCACGCCACCGTGGTGGAGAAGAAGGAATCCAGCAAGCTCGACCGCGGCGTGGTGAGCTTCATGCGCAAGTGCGTCAAGCAGGACGGCTCGGTGGTACAGGAAATGAAGGCCACACTGATGTACAAACGCCGACCGCAGGCCTGAGCGTCGACCAGGTTACCGCTGCCATGCAACTCGGCGACGGCACTCCTAGGTCACCGATCGCGTCGGCCTCCGTGCTGTTGCTGCGCGACGCACCGGCGGGGATCGAGGTCTTCCTGATCGAACGCAGCGGCCTGTCCGACGTGCACGGCGGTGCCTACGTATTCCCTGGCGGCAAGCTCGACCGCGGTGACGCGGCACAGGCGGCCGCGCTGGACGGCCCGGCGGACGCACTGCATGCGGCCCTCGGCGAGCCGGATGTGGACCTGCTCTTCGCCGCGGCGCTGCATGCGGCAGGCGTCCGCGAGCTGCAGGAGGAGACCGGTGTGGTTCTGCCGGCCTCCGGCCTGCTGCCCTGGTCCCGCTGGATCACGCCGGCCGCGAGCATCCGGGCGCGCAAGCACTTCGATGTCCGCTTCTTCGTGGCGCAGGTGCCTCCAGGCCAGTCGCCGGTGCACGACGCGCACGAGGCAAGCGACAGTGCGTGGCTGCGCCCGGCCGGCGCGCTGCAGGACTATTGGAACGGTCGCATCCAGTTGGCACCGCCCCAGATCATGACGCTGGCCGAGCTTGCGCAGCACGCTGATGTGGCCAGTGTGCTGGCGCTGGCGCGCGGGCGCCTTCCACCCCGCATCCAGCCCGAGGTGTTTGAGGAAGGTGGCGTGCACTTCGTCTGCTATCCCGGCGACGAACGGCATGCGGAGCCTGGCCGCGCAATGCCCGGCCCCACGCGCCTGTGCTGGCGCCAGGACAGGTACGAACCTCCCCACGGGCTGCAGGAACTGCTGCCCTGAACGATCCCCTTCCCATCCATGCAACTGAAGTTCAGCCCCTTCTCGCCCTACGTCCGCAAAGTGATGGTGCTGGCGCACGAGCTCGGGCTCGATGCGCGCATCGAGAAGCAGCCCGTGGCGCAGTCGCCCTACGAGCCAGCCGCGGATGTCGGCCGACTCAATCCCCTAGGTAAGGTGCCGGTGCTCGTTACGGACGATGGCGTGGCCTTGTTCGATTCCACGGTGGCTTGCGAGTACCTGAGCCATCTGGCCGGCGACGAGCAATGGTTTCCGCCGCCTGGCATCACGCGATGGGAAGCGCTGCGCTGCAATGCTGTCGCTGGCGGTCTGCTCGAGGCGGCGCAGCTGTGCCGCATGGAAGCCGCACGGCCTGCGGGAATGCGCTACGCGAAGTGGAGTGACGCGCAGATGCGCAAGGTCGTGCAGGCGCTGGATTTCCTCGAAGTGCATCTGCCGACGCAGGAAGACATCGGCGCCATCTCGGTGGCCTGTGCGCTCGGGTGGCAGGACTTACGCTGGCCCGATCTGGGTTGGCGGGATGGCAGGCCTGCGCTGCAGGCCTGGTTTGGGCAGTTTGCCGGCCGGGCCAGCTTTGCGTGCACTGCGCCTCCCGGGCAGACTTGATGGCCTACCTGCCGTCCCGTGTAGGTAGCCGCTCGCAACGCACATCGCGCGCGACGTACCGACGGGCCGGGGCTCCGAGGGGCGCAGTCCGGGTTGTGAATCAGTTGGCCTGGATCCCCGAAGTCTTGATGACGTGCTCCCAACGGGTGCTCTCGTTAGCCAGGAAGGTCTTGAACTCCGCTGGGGTCGTGGGCTGGATCTGAAGGCCGAGGTTGACGATCTGCTCGCGGACGGCCGGCTCTTGCAGGATTCTGTTGAGCGTTTGGTTGATGCTGTGGACCACCGCCGCCGGCGTTCCGGCGGGCGCGGCCAGTCCGAAGTACGACGACAGTTCGTACTTCGGATAGCCGGCTTCGGCCACCGTGGGCACGTCGGGGAACGCCGGCGAGCGGCGGTCTGATGTCACCGCCAGCGCCTTGAGTTCGCCGGACTTAATGAAGCCCGCAGCGGACGACAGGTTGTCGAAGCCGACCTGGACCTCGCCCGCGCGCACCGCCGTCATCGACGGCCCGCTGCCATTGAACGGGACGTGCAGCAGGTCGGCCTTGGTTTCCATGCGAAAGAGTTCGCCGGCGAGATGCTGGGATGATGCAACGCCCGGTGATGCATAGCTGACGCTCTTGGGGTGCTCGATCGAGTAGCGCACCAATTCGCCCACGCTGGAGGCCTTGAAGTTCTTGTTGGCAATCAGCACGTTAGGCACCTTGGCGATCAGGCCGATGGCGTCGAAGTCTTCCAGTGCGTAGCCAAGGCCCTTGTACAGATGCTTGTTGACGGGCAGTCCGAACGTCGCCATTAGCAGGTTGTGGCCGTCCGGCGCGGTCTTGGCCGCGAAGCTGAAGGCAAGGATGCTGTTCGCGCCCGGCTTGTTGAGCACGACGAAGGGCTGCTGATACTCCTCCGCGAACCGGCGGGCCAGCAGCCGCGCTAGCAGATCGGTGCTGCCGCCGGGAGGGAAGCCGACGATCAGGTTCACGGTCCGGCTCGGATAGGAGACCGCTCGCTGGGCGTAGGCGATCGGGGCAAGCAAGGCTGCGGCGACGAGGGCAACCATCACCCGCGCTATCGATCGGCCGGCCGAGGCTTGTGGCGACCGTCTGCGCGCTGCATTTGTCCAAGTGGTGTACTTCATTCCTTGGCCCAGCCCAGCTCGGCGGCCGTCGTCGACAGCCGGGCTGCCTCCGTGAGAAGGAACGCCTGGAAGGCCGCCGGGGGCATGACCATGGGCTCGGTCGCCTCCGACTGCAGGCGCTCCTTGAGTTCGGCGCTCGAAAGGGCTTTCGGCCAATGCCGTGGACAGGCGTTGCACCACATCCTTCGGTGTTGCCGCAGGCGCGAAGAGGCCTAGCCAGCAGTAGTAGTTGAACCCGGACAGGCCCTGTTCTGCGAAGGTGGGAACGTCGGGCAGGACCGGTAGCCTTGCATCGGCTGCAACGCCCAGGGCCTTCAACCGTCCGCCCTTCAGGTTGTCCGCACTGCTGCTGTACGAATCGAACATCATGGTGATCCGCCCTGCAATCAGGTCGGGCATGTCGGCGGCGTTGCCCTTGTAAAGCACGTGCATGAGCTCGACGCCGGTCTGCATGACAAACATCTCCACAGGGATGTGCGTGGCCGAGCCGACGCCCGCGGAGCCGTAGCTGAGGGACCGGGGTGCTGCCTTGGCGCCCGCCAGGAACTCCTGCACCGACCTGTCGGCACGCGTGGCCGCCGTGACCATGAGGACCAGGGATCGCGCCATGGGGCCGACGCGGACGAAGTCCTTCATGAGTTTGAACCCGGGGTCACGCTTGACCAAGGGCTGCAGCAGCATCTTGCGGCCGGTGGAGAGGAGGGTGTAGCCGTCGGCCCGTGCGGCCTTGGTGTAGCGGATGCCGACGAGGCCGTCGACACCGGGTTTGTTCTCAGTGAAGGCCGGTTGCCCGAGCTTGTCCAACAGCCGTTGGGCGACCAGGCGTGTGGTGCTGTCGCCCCAGCCGCCCGCAGCCTTGGGAACGATGATGCGGATGGGCCGCGAAGGGAAGGGTTCGGTGGCCCAGGCCTGCACGCCAGCCGCCGTGGCCACGCGGGCGGTGACCACCGGGCGGACCAGGCCTGCGGTGCAGGCGGCAGCGATGCCGACGTCGGCGCTGTCGGTGTCGCTCGAACGATGGGGTGTGAATTTCATCCTTGTCTCCTTTTGGTGGTGCGTGGGCGCTCGAGTGCGCAGCTACCGCCCGCTTAAGGACTGCCCTGGCTTGAAGCCATCTATGCGCAGATCCACGCCGGCGGCCTGCTCGAGAATGCGGACGGCTTCGGAGTTGCTGGCCGCGCCCAGGCCCTGGGCGCGGGCCGCGACCAGGTATTGCTCGACCAGGTTGGCGATGGCCATCGGCACATTCATCTCCCGGCCGAGCCGGCTGACGATGCCGAGATCCTTGGCCATGAGGTCAAGGCGGAAGCGCACCGGAAAGGTGCCGTCCAGGATGCCGTTGGGGAAGAAGAACTCGAGCGCGAAGCTGCGGCCCACGCTGGCCTGGATCGCCTTCCACAAGATCTCCAGGTCTAGGCCCGCCTTGCGGCCGAGGATCATGCCCTCCGCCCCGATCAGGATGTTCGACATCGCCAGCAGGTTGGTAATCACCTTGGCGGTGTTGCCCGCGCCCACGGGGCCGAGGTGGAACAGCGATCCACAGAACAGGTCCAGCACGGAGCGGTACCTCTCCAGCGTCGACTTGTCGCCGCCAACGAGCGCGACCAGCGTGCCGGCGCCGGCTGCGACCACGCCGCCGGTGACCGGCACCTCCAGCATGTCGATGCCGCGCGCCTTCAGCGTGGCCTCCAGACGCTGGGCAACCGCCGGATCGTTGGTCGTGGTGTCGATGAAGCAGCTGCCTGGCACCATGGCGTATGCAATGCCGTCGTCGCCGCAGACCACCTGTTCGACGACCGTCGGCGTGGGCAAGGACGCGATGACGAGGTCTGCAGCCTGTGCCACGTCGCGCGGCTGCGCGGCCCAGCGGGCACCGCTTAGCAGCAGTGGTTCAGCGGACTCCTTTCGCAGGTCGAAGACCGTGAGTTCGTGGCCTCCTGCGAGCAGGTGTTCCGCCATGGGTAGCCCCATATTTCCAGCGCCGATGAAGCCGATTCGCATGGCTCTCCTCCTTGTGGGTCCGATGGTTCGAGACGGTATGGGGAGCACTCCGCTGGCCCCAGACTTGGCGGCGATTCTGGAGTTCTGCACAGGGACCGAGGGTCGTTTTTGGTAGCCGCACGGTCACCAAACGTGACGCAGTGGAAACCCTGCCAGCCGGCGTGGATGCCGGTAGGACAGGCTGGAGCTGCCGCAAGCAAATGCCACCGGCGCAGGGCGCCACGCTGGTCAGAATCCGGCGGGCTGATCGCGCAGGTTCATCAACGAAGGGGACGTCAACATGAAGGCATCGCAAGACAGCTCGCCGACCGCAGCGCAGAAACTCGTCACCTGGGGCGCAGGCGTGGCGATCGACGT
The DNA here is from genome assembly GCA_038961845.1 of Xylophilus sp. GW821-FHT01B05. Lineage (NCBI taxonomy): Bacteria > Pseudomonadati > Pseudomonadota > Betaproteobacteria > Burkholderiales > Xylophilus > Xylophilus sp. GW821-FHT01B05. The sequence goes on along the minus strand of CP152408.1, from coordinate 4,014,823 downwards.
CATACCCGCCGAGGGGCGCGAGCGGGTCAAGCTGCACATCCTCGACTAGCTGGGCGCCCAGATCGCCTGCCGCAACATGCAGGCGCCGAAGATTGCCCGCGCGTTCGCGCTCAAGTACGGACGCCCGGGCAAGCCGACCTTGGTGGGAACCGCCTTGCGCCTGGTTGCGAAGTCGGCCGGATTCGCCAACGGAACGGCTGGCCACAGCTTCGAGATCGACGACTACTCGTACGGCGCGTTCACGCATCCGGGTTGTGTGGTCGTGGCGCCGGCGCTGGCGATCGGCGAAGAGCGCGGGGCCGGCGGTGCCCAGGTGCTCTGTGCGGTGGCCGTGGGGTTCGAGGCAGCCACGCGCATTGCGCTGGCCACTCAGCCGTCGCTGTTGTTGGACCGCGGCTTCCACGAGACGTCGGTCCATGGTTCGTTCGCATCGGCCCTGGCCTGCTGCGCACTTGAGCAGTTGGACGCGACGACCACGGCCCATGCACTGGCCGTCGCGGGCAGCCATGCTTGCGGCACGGTGGAATACGCGCGTTCGGGTGGTGAGGTCAAGCGCGTCCATGCCGGCATCGGTGTGGTCGACGGGATCCGTTCCACCCGGCTGGCACAGATGGGCCTGAGCGGTCCCCCGACGATCTTCGAGGGCAAGCGTGGTTTCCTGCAGGCCTTCTGCAATACGCACGACGCGCGCTACTCCATGCCGACCTCGGCACGCGCTGGCGCTTTCCAGAGCATGCGGCCATCAAGATGTCCGCGACCGTGGGCCGTCTGCATGCCCCGTTCGCCGCGTACGACAACATCGTGGCGCAGCATACCTTCGCAGCGGAGCACATCGAGTCCATCGTGCTGGGCGTCAATCCGGTGGCGCCCGTGCACGGCGGCTCGATCGGCCATCGCCGACCGTGTGCGCATCGAGCCGGGCGACGAGTCGGTGCGGCAGTTCCCCAAGGACAGCATCGCCCGCGTTACGGTCCAGCTGAAGAGCGGCGCGTCGTTCTCTGCGACCGGATACAGCCTGGGCACGCTCAAGAACTCGCTTGGCCGATCAGGCATCGAGGCCAAGTTCCTGGACCTCGTCCGCCCTGAACTGGGAGATGAGGTGGCCCGCAACATCGCGGTGATGGTCATGGCATTGGAGGGGCTTGACGACATCCGACAGCTTTTCGCGTTGTTGGCAGCGGAATAAACAGGCGCGGTTTCAGGCTGGGCCTGCCGGCGTCTCCGCGGGCGGGCAGTGCGTGGCAGCCAGGGTTTCGACGATCTCCACCATGCGTGACAGTGCGGGCGTCATTCCGCCTTTGAGCCAGCCGAAGACGAAATGGATCGCATGCTCCACGTGTTCCAGCGGGACGACTGTGACGGCTTCCGGATAGTCCACGTTGCCGCTGTAGGGCACTAAGGCAATGCCCATCCCGACGGAGACCAGGTTCAGCTGGGATGTGACGGTGCCGACATCCTGGACGATCCGCGGCTCGAAGCCGGCCTGCTGGCACAGCGCCTGGGACAGGCCGGAGGTGAGGCTGCTGCTGGACCTCGGCATGACGATGAAGGCTTCCCGGGCAAGTTCCTGCATCGACACCGCCCGGCGCCGCGCCAGCGGATGATCGGCCGGCACGGCCACGCCGAGTCCATGGGTCTGGATTGGGCACCAGTCGAGGATCGCGTCATCGTGCGGCCGCAGGCTGCGCCTCTCGCTGGCAGCTGGGGTGCGGTCTCCGACATGCATGAAGCCCGCGGTGATCCGACCCGCCACCAAGGCCTTGCGCTGCTCCGGGCTGGGTGCCTCAAGCAGGGACAGCGCAACGTCGGGATACCGCTGCCGGAACTCCTTCACCGCTGCGCGGAACAAGGGATGCAACAGGGTCAACGAGCCGTAGCCGATGCTGATCGATCCGCGCCGGCCTTCCGCGACACGCCTGGTGGCGTGGAAGGCCTCGCCGAGGTCGCCGACTATGGCCTGCAGGCGTGGCAACAGCTCGCGCCCGGCCTCGGTGAGCCGCACGCCATGCGCCAGGCGCTCAAACAGCGTCGCATCGATCTCGTGCTCCAGGTCGGCGATGAGCTTAGAGACCGCGGGCCGGGTGACGTGCAGCCGCTCTGCCGCCCGGCCGAAGTGTTCCTCCTCAGCCGCGGCGACAAAGTAGCGCAGGTGTCGAAGCTCCATGCCTGGGCGGTGTTGAACCATCGGGCGGCCACCGGCCCGTCGGCGGTACGGCGCTGCCATGTGCAGCCGTCCGCAAACCGGTGGCGGGCCGCCCGGCCGAGTCAAGCCTCAGTCATCGACCTTGGTCGACAGCGACAGGGGCTCCCATCGGTCCAGCTCCAGCACCACGGCGCGGATGTCGTCGCGGATCATCTCCAGGCTGTCCTGGCCCAGCGGCAGCCGCAGGGGCGGTGTTTCCGATGCGACCAGTTTGCACAGCGCCGGCCCGAACTTGGCCGGGTCGCTCTGCTGGCGGCCATGCCGCTCCTTGGCGTAGTCGCCGATCAGCTGGTTCAGCGGTGCGTAGTCGTCGGTTTCGATCTGGCTGACGACCAGGGAAGGGCCCGCGAAGTCGCTGCGGAAGCCGCCCGGCTCGATGATGGTGACATGGATGCCCAGATGCTTGACCTCCTTGGCCACGGCTTCGGAGTAACCCTCTACGGCGAACTTTGACGCGCTGTAGAACGCGAAGCCGGGGCTGGCGCCGAAGCCTGCCTTGGACGACAGGTTGATGATGTGGCCGGAGCGCTGCTTGCGCATGGTCGGCAGCACGGCGTGGGTCATCTCGGCCAGCCCGAAGAAGTTGACCTCGAACATCGCGCGGTACTTCTCAGGGGAGGTTGCTTCGGCCACCGCGAGCAAGCCGTAGCCTGCGTTGTTGACGAGCACGTCGATGCGCCCGAACGCCTGTACGGCCTGGGCCACGACCTCGGGAAAGCGCGCGTGGTCGCGCGCGTCGAGGTGGAAGGCGCGCAGGCGGTCCGGGTACTCGGCGAGCAGCCCATGCCTGCCGTCCGCGGCCAGCACGGTCACGACTACCTGGTCTCCCTGCTCGAGTGCGGCTTTGGCTGTGGAATAGCCAAGGCCCTTGTCGGCGCCCGTGATGAGCCAGGTGCGCGGAGACTTGTTCTGCATAGCTTGTCCTCGGAGGGAAGTGGAAGGTTTCGAATCGATCACTGCTTGGGAATACCCAGTTCCTTGACCAGCACCTTCATCTCGGCGACTTCCTTGGTCAGATAGGCATTGAATTCCTCGGGCGTGACAAAGCTTGGGTCGGACCCTTCGCTGAGCAGACGAGCCTTGAGGTCCTTACTTTCCAGCGCGTAGCGCAGCGCCTCGGACAGCTTGTGCACCACGTCCTTCGGCGTGCTGCTGCGGGTCACCAGACCCAGCCAGAGGTTGTATTGGTAGTTCATGCCGGATTCGACGAAGGTCGGCACGTTGGGCAACGGGGCGATACGCGCTGTCGACGTCACGGCCAGCGGTCGCAGCTTGCCGGACTGGATGAAGGACAGGCTGCTGACATAGGTGTCGAAGATCATGCTGACGCGGCCCGCAGCCACGTCGGGAAGCGCCACGCCGTTGCCCTTGTAGGGCACCATCGTCATGTCCAGGCCCTGGCTCTTGAGGAACATCACGGCAGCCATGTGCGGAGGACCACCGATGCCGCCCGATGCGAACGTGAGGTTCTCCTTCTTGGCGCGCGCCACGAACTCCCTGATGTCGCGGCTGGGGTCAGTGGCAGGCACCTCCATCACGAACGGCGCGCGGCTCATGAGGCCGATGCCGGTGAAGTCCTTGAGCGGGTCGTAGCCGGGGTCTTCCTTGAGTTCAGGGAGGATGGTGAAGCCGTTGGCGTGGGCGAGGATGGTGTAGCCGTCGGCCGGGGCATTCCTGGCATTGCGCGTACCGACCAGGGTGTCGCCGCCCGCCATGTTTTCCACGATGACAGGCTGACCCAGCTTCTCGCCCATCTTGATGGCGACCAGGCGCGCCACGATGTCCAGGCCGCCGCCCGCTGCCGCGGGAAGGATGATGCGCACGGGCTTGCTGGGGTAGGGGTCGGCGGCATGCGCACATGCCAGCGCGAAGCCCAGGCCGAGGCAGGCCAGGGTGGGGCGCAGCCAGCGGGAAATGAAAGCAGTCTTCATGTTTCGTCTCGAATGAGATGGTTCGTTGTGGACCTGCTGGCACGAACCGACCGGCACTAGGGCACGACCGGTCGGCCTGCAGGCAACGCATGCGCAAGACGTGTGCCCGCCACATCTGCCCGCTGCGGCCCATCGAGAGGACTGGTTTTTGTCTGCGGCGGGCACAGGTGTGTCCACCCCGAGCACATGCGTGCCCGGCGTCGGCGTCAGGGTCGCCGGTAGCGCAGTGCTTCGACCACGAGCTTGAGCACGCGGGAGGACTGCCGGCGGCTGGGGTAGTAGACGTGCAGGCCGGGGAAGGTCGGGAACCAGTCCTCGAGCACGTACTGCAGCCTACCCGCCTCGATGTGCGGGCGCGCCAGATCCTCCGGAACAAAGGCCAGGCCGCCGCCATCGAGCGCCGCGTTCAGCATCGGGTAGACCCCGTTGAAAGTGGATTGGCCTTCGACCCGCACCTGCAGCTCGCGTCCGTCCTTGCTGAGCTCCCAGGCGTAGAGTCCGCCGCTCGCCAAGCGCAGTGTGACGCAGTTGTGGTTCATCAGATCCTGCGGTGTCTGCGGCGCATCGCGGTCCTGCAGATAGGACGGAGCCGCGATGATGACACTGCGGACGTCGGGTGCGATGCGCACTGCGATCATGTCCTTGGCGACCTGGTCACCCCAGCGTACGCCGATGTCGAAGCGGTCCTTCACGATGTCGGAGAGGCCGTAGTCGATCTTGACCTCGGCCTTGATCTCTGGGTACTCGCGCAGGAACGGCGCGAGCCGTGGCCACAGGACGGTGTCGATGGCGTAGTCGATGGCGGTGATCCGGACCGTGCCCTTGGCCACGTCCCCCAGTTCGCTGACAGCCGCGAGTTCCGACTCGATCTCGTCCAAGCGCGGGGCCACGGTCTGCATCAGCCGCTCGCCGGCTTCCGTGGGGGCAACGCTGCGCGTCGTGCGCGTCAGCAGGCGCACGCCGAGCCGGGCCTCCAGGTTGCGCACAGTGCGGCTCAGCACCGACTGCGACATGCCCAGCTTGGTCGCTGCGCGCGTGAAGCTGCGTTCGCGGGCCACTGCCAGGAATGCCAGCAGGTCTCCAATGTTGTCGCGTTCCATGTCTTGTTCCTCAAGTCGTCGACTACCCGCCCGTGGGCCGCGCGCATTCTGACCTGAAAGCCAGCAACCGCAGTCGACGCAAGGAGTGTCTTCGGTGCGTACCGCCGTGTTCTCGCAGCGAGCAAAAACAGCGCTGGGCAGCGGTCAAACACACGTTTTCCCGGTGGCACGTGGTTTGCACAGAGAGTGCATCGCAACCCCCGTTTGCGGGCACACAGCGTGCGCCCGGAACTGAAGAGTCCTGATGCCCTTGAACCGGCGGAGGCCTTCCAACACGTCGAAGGAGACGACATGAAGATTCCCATGCGCAAGCGACTGCTGGCGATCCCGATGGCACTGGTGGTCGCGTTTGGCGGTTTCAACGTCGCCAGCGCAGCAGACCCTTTTCCAAACAAGCCCATCCGCATCATCGTGACCTCCGCACCAGGCGGCTCCGTCGATGTGACCACGCGCGTGGTGGCCAAGGAGATGGGCGACCGGCTGGGCCAGCCTGTCATCGTGGAGAACCGCGTCGGCGCCGGCGGCCTGGTCGGCATCCGCTCGGCAAAGACCTCGCCCGCCGACGGCTACACCTTGCTCGCGTCTGTCAACACCATCGCTGTCCAGCAAGCCGTGAGCCGCGATCCGGGCTACGACGTGGGCAAGGATTTTGTCGGCATCGGCCCGATGACGCGCTCGCAGTTTCTGTTGATCGCTGCGCCGGGTGGCCCCGACAAGACCCTGCCCGAATGGCTGGCCCGTGCCAGGTCCAACCCGGCGACCCTGACCTACGCGTCGGCCGGCAATGGCAGTACCACCCACCTCGCGGCAGCGATGTTCGCCCACCGGGCGGGCGTCAACCTGACGCACGTGCCCTACAAGGGCAACTCCGCGGCTTGGCCAGACCTGATTGCAGGGCGCGTCGGCCTGCTCATGGAGGCCTATGGCAGCGCTTCCGCCATGCTGAAATCAGGGCAGCTCAAAGCGCTCGGCTCATCGGGAACCACGCGCCTGGAGCTGCTGCCCGATGTGCCGACGATTGCGGAGCAGGGCGCACCCGGCTATAGCTTCTACCTGTGGATGGGTCTGTTCGCGCCAGCGGGCACGCCGAAGGATGTCGTGCACAAACTCTCGGACGCGCTCGCCTTCGCGATGGCCAAACCCGAGCTGAAGAAGCGCTTTCGCGAGGAGGGTTCGGAGGTCATGACCATGAGCTCCGACGAGTTCACGCGCTTCGTGCGCGATGAAGCGAGCAGCCTGACCAAGCTGGTCAACGACCTGCAGCTTCCCCGCGAATAGGGATCGGGCTGGACGGTGCGCTGGCCGCTGGCACAGCGCTCTGGTTGGGCACGGAATTCACGAGAAGCCAGCGAGCATCACACCTCGATGGCTGCTTTTCCTGGGCGTCGGATCGTGTGCGTCGCCGTCTCCAGGAACCGCAGCAACGCCGGCGGCGCCCCGTCTGGATTCCACGCTAAGCGAGCCGGTGCGATCGTGGTCTCGCCTTTGAACGGCACGAAGCGCACGCCGGCCACTCGCGCATTGGCGAGCGAGCGGGGCACCAGCGCCACGCCGCTGCCTTGGGCCACCATGGCCACGATCGTGAGCCACACCCGGGCTCGGTGCACGGTGCGCGGGTGGAAGCCGGCGCGGCTGAAGATTGCGATGACGTTGTCGTGGTTCGCGGGTGCGCCCTCACGCGAGAACATCACGAAGGGCTCATGGGCCAGGTGGCGCAGATCGACCTCTGCATCCCCGGCATGCGGGTGGTCTTCGGGCATACAGAGCACGAAGACGTCGTCACGCAGCGGCAGGGCAGCCAGCTGTGGCGGCATCACGGCACCGTGCACAAAGGCAGCGTGCAGCTGCTTGCGCAGCAGCTTGTCGATCTGCTCGACCGTCGCCAGCTCGTGCAACACCACATCGACGTGAGGTGCCTCGCACCGGAACCGGGCAAGGATGTCGGGCACCTCGCGGTACATGAGAGAGCCTGCCATGCCGATGTCCAGGCGGGCGTGCACGCCCTCGTCGACTGCCCGCACGATGCCGCGGACGCGGTCCACGCGTTCCAAGATCTCGCGGGCCTCCACCAGGAAGGCTTGACCAGCGGGCGTCAGCTGGACCATCTTGCTGTTGCGCAGCAGCAGTTGGGCACCCAGCTCCTCCTCGATGCACTTGATGGCAGCGCTCAGCGGTGGCTGCGAGATCGCCAACCGGCTCGCGGCGCGGTGGAAGTGCAGCTCCTCAGCCAGCACGCAGAAGTATTTGAGGTAGTGCAGCTTCATGGATGGGCGGTCGCTGCGTGCTGCATCAGCGCGCAGTTGGTGTGTGCGCTCAAGCGCGTCAGTCCATGCGGTACACGCGCCGCGCCGTGCCACTGAAGATCATGCGCTTCTCGTCGGTTGAGCAGCCGGCCGTGATGTGCTTGAACATGTTCCACACCGTGCCGTAGCCGAAGCCGGCCTTGTCGACCGGGAAGTTCGACGACACCATGCAACGGTCTGCACCGAAAAGTTCGATGCAGGGCTCGATCCACGGGCGCCACAGGTCGGCCAGTTCGCGCGACGTGGGTGGCGCCTTGGCGCTGGCGTAGTCAACATTGCCGATGTTGATTAGGATGCCGCCCATCTTCACGCTCACGTTCGGGCACTGCGCCACCTCCTGCAGTCCCGCGAGCCAGGCCGCATGCACCTGCTCCTGCCGGCCGGCGTACGCGCCATGGCCGACCGGGCTGCCGCAGTGGATCAGCACGATGCGGGCGTCCGGATGCGCGCGCGCCAGGCCAGCCACGTCCGACAGTTGCGGGTGGAAGATGCTTGCATCGAAAGCCAGGTCCAGCGAGGCCAGCACGTCAATGCCGCGTCCGAACTCCGGGTCGAGATACAGGTGCGGCCGGTCGGCGCAGTATTTGCCGCGCACGGCCGGATCGGCGTCCCATTTGCCGAGCTGGCGCACGCCACGAAAGCGGCCGTTGGCTGCCTCGATGTGCGCCAGCAGCAAGTCGCGCGTGCGCTCGCCAAGCGTCAGGTCACCGTGGCCGATGATGGCCGAGGCGACCCGGCAATCGGTATAGCGCCCGCTCGCCGCCATGGCGGCCTGTCCGACAGCAAACTCGGTTTCGCCGACGTAGCGGAGATGGTCCGGTCCGGTGGCGCGGTACATGTGGAAGCATTCGGCGTAGACCGAGGCCACCACGTTGTGGCCGCAGCTCGCCAGATCCTTGGCGTGCTCCTCGATGTAGTAGCGGTAGCCGTTGGGCGGTTGCCAGAGGTGCAGGTGCGCGTCGATGATCTCCAGCCCAGGATCGAGCACCTCTTCGACCGGCGCGCGGGCCAGCCAATCCTCGCGCGGTGCGTGGATGGCGGCGAACACGGTTGCCGGCTTGGTGGCGTCCCCCTGGCCCGTCGGTGCTGGATCCTGCACCATACTCAGCGGGCCAGGTGCGGCGGCGCGGCGCTGAACGCTCCAGCCTGGGTCAGCGTGCCGATGCGGTCGGCGTCGTAGCCCAGCCAGTCCTTGAGCACCAGCTCGGTATGCTCTCCGACGCGTGGCGCCGGCACGGGATCGGCCAGCGGAGTGTCTGCGTAGCGGATCGGCAGCGCGATGTTGGGAATCCAGCCGAGCTCGGGGTGCGGGATGCGCGTGACGATTTCGCGCTCCAGCGCTTCGGGCGAGCGGATGGCATCCCCCACGTCGCGCAGCTCGCCGCTGGGCACTCCGGCCTCGCGCAGCCTGGGTTGCCAGTGGGACCAGGGCTGCTTGCCGAAGGCTTCTTGCAGCATGGAGAACAGCTCCTCGCGTCGTGCGACGCGGTCCTTGTTGGTGCCGTAGGCCGGGTCTTGCGCGACCTGCGGCAGCTCCACGACCTGGCTCATCAGGCGTTGGAAGATCTGCGTATTGCCGCAGTTGATCAGGAACGCACGGTCAGACGCCTTGAAGGCACCCGATGGGCAGGTGTCCGGGCTGGTCGTGCCCGGGCGCACCGGCTCTTTGCCCGTGAAGATCTGCTGCAGCGGCGCATAGCCCGTCATCTGGAAGGCGTTGTCGAACAGCGCCACCTCCACCGCCTGGCCCTTGCCGGTGCGGCTGCGCGAAACCAACGCGCCCAGGATGGCATTGGAGGCCATCATGGCCGTGCTGATGTCCATCACCGGCGACAGCGAGCGCACGCCTTCGCGGTCGGGGTAGCCGTTCATGCGGATGAAGCCGCTCTCGGCTTGGGCGATGGGGTCGAAGCCTGTTCGGTCGGCGTAGGCCCCTTCGCGGCCGTAGGCCGAGATCGAGCAGAACACCAGCCGCGGATTAAGGGCACGCAGCTTCTCGTAGCCCAGGCCCAGGCGCTCGATCACGCCGGTCGAGAAGTTCTCGACCACCACGTCGGCTTTGGCCGCCAGCTCCAGTGCGATGGCCAGGCCTTCAGACGACTTCAGGTTCAGCGCGATGCTGTGCTTGTTGCGGTTGGTCCAGACGAAGGGCGCGCCGCCGCCGAACTCCGGGATCATGGGGGGGTACTGGCGGAAATCGTCGCCGCGGCCGGGGGCTTCGATCTTGATGACGTCGGCCCCCATGTCCGCTAGCATCATCGTGGCGAAGGGCCCAGCGATGAAGTGTGTGAAATCGACCACGCGCAAGCCTTGCAGGGCCAGTTCTGCGCCGGCCTTGCGCGGGCGATGGACGGGGAAATCGGTTTCGATGGAGCTGGACATGGTGGTCTTCGTGAAGTCGGAAGGATGAGGGCAGCCGCGGCGCGGCCCTGGCTGCGGTGGGAGGCCGGCGAAGGGCGGAGCACGTCGTGGTGGGTTACGCTGGGCTGCTGGCTTGAAAGTCGATCTGCAGGCCATTGCGCAAAAGCCGTGCCCGGATGGAGCGGGCCGTTTTTCTGGTGGAAGCGTGCTTTTCCGGGGTGTGCGCTGTCCTCGTGGCGGACATGCTGTGATCGGCAGCGACAACTGGGCGGCGCCGAAGCGCCGCCCGCTGGTGCGGGTCAGGTCTTTTGCCGGAACGCCGAGTACAGGTTCACGTAGCCATGCTCCTTGCGCTGCTCGGCGCGCTTGACGGCATGCTCGCGCGTCATGGGCGTGAAGCCAAAACCTTCGACTAGGCGCTGCATGAATGCCGCACGCGCGGTGATCGCGATTGCGTCGTGCAACGCGTGCTCGTCCCAGCCCGCAGCGAACACCGCGTCCGCATCGTCCTGCGTCATGTCGGAGGGCGTAGCCATCAGCTTGCGCACGAAGGCCAGCAACGCCTTCTGGCGCTCGCTGAGCGGTGCGGTCGCGGGGTCTTCGAGCAGGCGCTCGATGGCACCATTCTCGATGCCCCAGGCATAGGCGACCTCGGAGTGGGCGACATAGACGAACTGACAGCCGCCGACCGCTGCCGCGTAGGCGAGGATCATCTCGCGCTCGCCCTGGCTCAACGGCGACGGGCCGTTCATCATGCTCTGGCTCATGTCCGCCCACGGGCGGTACAGCTCGGGATACTGGACAAAGACGGCGGGCGGGCCTGCGTCGGGCGCAAGAGATTTGAAGAATGGCATGGAATCAACCCCCCGTGGGGGCGTTTGGATGGGAACGGAAAAGCCAGTCGAAGCGCTGGCGGTAGGCCTGCTCGAAGGCGGTGATGGTGGTGTCGTACTGCAGGGTCAAGCCGATGTCGTCCAGCCCCTCGACCAGGCAGCGCTTGCGGAATGCGTCGACCTCGAACGGGTAGACGCTGCCGTCCGGCGCGGTCACGTGCTGAGCGGGCAGGTCGATGCGCAACTGGCGGCCGGGTACCGCTGCCAGTTGTTCACGGAGCTTGCGGCAGATTGCAAGATCCAGCCGCACGGGCAACAGTCCAGCCTTGAAGGCATTGGCATGGAAGATGTCGCCGAAGTCCTTCGCGATCACGCAGCGGATGCCGAAGTCCACCAGGGCCCAGGCGGCCTGCTCGCGGCTCGAGCCGGCGCCGAAGTTGCGGTCTGCGACGAGGATGGAGGTTGCTCGGTAGGGGGGGCGGTTGAGGATGAAGGACGGCAGTTCCTGGCCGGCTTCGTCGAAACGCATGTCGCGGAACAGGAAGTCCTGGAAGCCCTCCTGACGCGGCCTGCGCAGGAAGCGGGCCGGAAGGATCTGGCCGGTGTCCACGTTGGCCATCTCCAGCGGCGCGGCGATGCCTTCGAGAATCTTGAACGCCTCCATGTCAGCCTTTCAACGTGCGTACGTCGGTGATGCGGCCGGTGAGCGCCGCGGCGGCGGCCATCGCCGGACTCACCAGGTGTGTGCGGCTGCCCTTGCCCTGCCGATCGATGGTGCTGCGGTTCGAGGTCGATGCGCAGCGCTTGCCGGGGCCGACCATGTCGCCGTTCATCGCGACGCACATGGAGCAGCCGGACTCGCCCCAGTCGAACCCCGCGTCGCGGAAGACGCGGTCCAGGCCTTCCGACTCGGCCGCCAGCTTGACCTGGGTGGAGCCCGGCACGACAAGTGCGGGCACCACGGCATGCCCACCGCGCAGGACGGCTGCCGCGGCGCGCAGGTCATCCAGCCGTGCGTTCGTGCACGAGCCGATGAAGACCTGGTCGATGCCGATGTCGGTCATTGGGGTGCCGGGTGCCAAGTCCATGTAGTCCAGCGCCTTGCGCATGGCAGCGCGGCGCTGCGGGTCGGCTTCGGCGTCGGGATCGGGAACGCGGGCGTCGACGGCGATGGCGTCTTCGGGGCTGTTGCCCCAGGTCACCATGGGCGCGAGCGTGCGCGCATCGAGCGATACCTCGCGGTCGAACGTGGCGTCGGGGTCGGAGGGCAGCGTCTGCCAGTACGCCATGGCCTTGTCCCAGTCCGTGCCCGCGGGTGCGAATGGCCGTCCGCGCAGGTAGGCGTAGGTCACTTCGTCCGGGGCCACCATGCCGGCGCGGGCCCCGGCGTCGATCGACATGTTGCACACCGTGAGGCGCTGCTCGATCGACATGGCACGGATCGTCGAACCCGCGTACTCGATCACGTGGCCAGTGGCGCCGTTGGCGCCGACCTTGGCGATGATGGCCAGGATCACGTCCTTGGCCGTGACACCCGGAGGCAAGCTGCCCTCCACGGTGATGCGCATGGTCTTGGACCGCTGCTGCCAGGTCGCCTGTGTGGCGAGCACGTGGAGGATGTCGCTGGTGCCCAGGCCGAACGCGAGCGCGCCGAGCGCGCCATGCGTGGACGTGTGCGAATCTCCGCAGACCAGCACCATGCCCGGCTGGGTGATGCCCTGCTCGGGGCCCACCACATGCACGATGCCTTGCCGGGGGTCGTCGAGCGCGAAATGGACGATGCCGAACTTGCGCGTGTTGCGCGCGAGCAGTTCGACCACACGGCGCTGGTCTCCATCAGGCATGGCGGCGACGTCATGGCTGCTGGACGGTACACCATGGTCGGGGGTGGCGAACACCTGGTCGGGGTGGCGCACGCCAAGGCCGCGGGCCTGCAGGAAGTCGAAGGCATGTCCGGATCCGTCGTGCGTCATGTGGCGCGCCACGTGCAGCAGGGTCTGCCCATCGTCGCCCTGCGCGATGGTGTGTGCGTCCCAGATCTTGTCGTACAGGGTCTTGCTCATGGGGTCGTGGGGCGGCGTGCGTCAGCGTCAATGGTCGTGTTGTGCAACTACTGTGCCGGGAGCATTCCCCAGCGTTCATGCGCAGTGCAGCTTGACATTGTGTTTGCGGTGGACACTCTGTGCTGTCCTTCGTCGTCGCGGTGGACATGCGCGCGTGGGCACGCAGGGCTCAGATGTGAGGCGCGCCCAGCAAGGGCAGAGTTTGCGAGCGGTGCTGCGTGCTGGCATTGCTATTGCTCAGCACGCCTCGTGACCACCGAAACCTACGACTACATCATCGCCGGAGCCGGGACAGCCGGCTGCGTGCTGGCCCGCCGGCTTACCGACCAACCCGACTGCCGCGTGCTGCTGCTGGAGGCCGGCCCGCCCGCCGACGACTTCTGGATCCGCACGCCCGCCGGCATGGCCAAGCTGTTCAAGTCGGAACGCTACAACTGGCGCTTCTACACCGAGCCGGTGCCCTCCATGTGCGACCGGCGCCTGTACTGGCCGCGCGGCAAGACGCTGGGTGGCTGCAGTGCCATCAACGGCATGGTGCATTTCCGCGGCAACCGCGACGACTTCGACCAGTGGAAGCGGCTCGGGGCCGCCGGTTGGGGTTGGGACGACGTGCTGCCGTACTTTAAGCGCTCGGAAACCAATTCCCGCGGTGCGGGGCCGTACCACGGCGGCGAAGGCCCTCTGTACGTCGGCGATCCCTCGGTGACGCACCCCTCGGTGCAGGATTTCGTCGAGGCCGCGACGCGCACCGGCGTGGCGCGCGTCGATGTGTTTTCGGGGCTGGAACACGAGGGCGCGGGCATCGTGCAGGTCAACATCCGCGATGGCATCCGCCAGACCGCCTACGACGCCTTTGTGGCGCCGGTGCGCCACCGGCCCAACCTGGTCGTGCGCACGGGCGTGCACGTGCGCCGGGTGGTGTTTGATGGCCGTGTGGCCACGGGCGTCGAAGTGCTGGAGGATGGACGCGTCCATACCTACCGGGCGAGTCGTGAGGTGATCGTTTCATCCGGTGCCCTGGGCTCGCCGCACCTGCTCATGCTGTCGGGCATCGGCGACGGCGAGGCCCTGCAGCGGGTCGGCGTGCAGACCGTCGCCCATCTGCCGGGCGTGGGCCGCAACCTGCAGGACCATTGCTCGCTGCGGGTCCAGGCACTGTGCACGCCGGACAGCTCGTACAACCACGCGCTGAATGGCTGGCGCAAATACTGGCAGGGATTCCGCTACGTGGTCACGAAGAAGGGCTACCTGGCGCTGCCATCGTCGTCTGCGGCCATCTTCATCAAGAGCCATCCCGACATCGAGTATGCGGACTTGGAGATCAGTTTCCGCCCGATGACCTTCACCTACCAGGACTCGGGCCGGGTCGACGTGGACAGCTACCACGCCATGGGCGCGTCGGTCTACCGCGTGCGGCCGGCCTCGCGGGGCGAGGTGCTTCTGAAGTCGGCCGACCCGATGCAGGCGCCGGCCTTCGTGCCGAACTACCTGGAGCATCCCGAAGACGTGCAGGCCTCGCTGGTCGGATTGCGCAAGCTGCGGGCCATTCTGAACACCGAGCCGATGCGCTCGCGCGTCATGGCCGAGCGCGTGCCAGGCCCGGATGTGCAAACCGATGAGCAGCTGATCGACTTCATGCGACGCGAGGGCCACTGCTCCTTCCATCCGGCAGGCAGCTGCAAGATGGGGGTAGACGATATGGCCGTCGTTGACCCGCGTTTGAAGGTGCGCGGCGTGGAGCGCCTGCGTGTGATCGACGCGTCCATCATGCCAACGGTGACATCGGGCAACACCAATGCGCCGACCGTGATGATCGGCGAGAAGGGTGCGGACTTGGTGTTGCAGGACCGCGCGGGAGCGCGTTAGCAACGGCGCATCAATCGGCGACGCGTTCGATGCGTGCCGATCGCGCACCTGGCTGGTCGAGTGGGCCCCGCTGAGCGGCAGGCAGAGCAGGATCACCCGGCATTGCCGGGCCAGTTCGCCGACGCCTGGCGGTTGAGGTACCAGACATGCAGCGCTTGGTCTGCACAGAGCCGGCCGGCCAGGGCACCGTCCATGGCACCCAGGCCGATGTAGCCGACGTTGATGGGGGCGGTTCGAAGGGCTGCTTGCATCAGAAGCTCGAGGGCGGAAGTTCGATGCCAGCGGCCAGCTCCTCGTGGCCCACAGCCAGGGCTTTCGCTGTCAGGGTCGAAGCGCTGTGCGCCGGGAAGACACGCCTGTCGTTCGAGGCGTCACGTGCCTACAGCGCGGCGCGCAGAATTTTCAGCACCTCATCGGCATCGGCAACGCGGCGGGCGCTGCGGCCGATGAACCAGTCGGCCATGGCGGCATGCGCAATCGGGCCCAGGTCGGACTCCTGCACGCCGATCTCACGCAACTGCCGCGGGATGCGGGCACCCGCCAGCAGGTCCTGCAGTGCGGCCACGGCCTGGCCCGTATGCGCCTTCTGGACGGTGGTGTGGGGTGCCAATGCTCCCAGGATGCGCTGGCTGGTCGTGGCCGTGGCCGGGGCGTTGAAGCGCATCGTATGAGGCAGCACGATTGCATTGACGATGCCATTGGCAGCATGCGCGCGGTGGCCGATGGCATGGGCGAGCACGGAGGCCAGGCCACCGCCAGCGGCTTCCGTACCCCGGCCGCACAGCACTCCGGCGACCACGAGCGCCTGGCGGGCGGCCTCATGGTCGGGCGATAGTGCGTTCAGGTGCTGCGCGACCAGGCGCAGTGCGTGGACCAGCATGCTTTCGGACAAGGGGTCGCACCTGGGCGACTCCAGCGCCTCGATCGCGGTCGACAAAGTGTTCAGCGCGGCACTGCGCACCAGCGCATCCGGCGCGGTGCGCAGGAACGCGGGATGCAGGAACAGCGCCTTGGCGCGGGTCTTGGGATCGAACAGGGCGAGCCGCTGCGACGTCGCATCGTCGTGTACCGCGCTGCCAGCCTTGACGAAGGCCGTGCTCGGCGTCGTGGGGACCACGAACTGGGCAATCTTTGGGGCAGCGAGCCTGGGGCTCTCGAAGCGGCCGTCCGGGTGGCGGCGGGTGCTCAGCGCTTGCGCCGTCTTCCCCTCGGCTAGCAGGATGCTGGCCGCCCGCGCCGTGACGGCGGCGGAACCACCCCCGATGGCGATCACCGCGTCGGCTTCGCATTCGGCCAGCAGGCGCGCCACCTTGTCGACGGATGACACGGGGCTGTTCGGCCGCACATCGGCGCTTTCACCGACCAGTGTCCGGTCCAGCGCGCCGCGCAGCGACTGCATCGCCTCGCTGTTGCCGACGGAGCGTCCTGTGACGACGACTGCGCGCCGACAGCCATGGCGTTGCAATTCCCTGGCAAGTGCATCCAGGCTGTCGGGGCCACAGTGCAGACGCAGCTCGGCTGCGACGTACTGGAATGCGGTGGGAGAAGTTGTCTCTGTCATGGTGGATCCTTGGCGACGCCAAATAGCAGCAATCGATATGCCAGGCCTAGTCACGCCCGCCTGCGCCGCGCGCGGGCCGTCAGCTCTTGCCGCCGTACTGGCGGGAGATCTTGGCTGCAGTCTTCACGAGCAACTGCACGAACTGCTTCTCGTGTGTCTGGATGCGGGCGGTCGGTCCGCTCAATGTGAGGCAATGGCGCACCTGCTCGTTGACATCGGTGATCGGCGCGGCCAGACCCGACAGGCCGATATGGCGTTCGCCATGGGAGATGGCGTAGCCCTGCTGGCGGATCTGCGCGAGTTCGGCCGTCACCGCAAGGCGCGAGCGCCGGCCATCCTTGGCCATGGCGGGGACCAACGGAGCCGCCTCGGTCGGCGACATGTAGGCGAGCAGGAGCTTGGAGCTGGAGCCGTTGAGCAGCGGCGCATGGTCGCCCGGCTGGGTCACGCTGCGCAGCTGCAATGCCGTCGTGGTGGTATCGATGCACACCCGACTCGCGCCCGACAGCGTGTAGATGCAGACGGTCTCCTGCGTGCGCTCGGTTAATTCCTCCATGAGCGGACGTGCCAGCAGCCGGATGTCGAGCGTGCTCTTGACCAGCCCTGCGATGCGGATGAAGCGAAACGACAAGCAGTATTGCTGGTTCTCCAGCCGCACCATGTAGCCGGCTTCCTCCAGGCTGTGGACGATGCGGAAGGCGGTGGCCTTGGGCAGCGCGATGCGCTCCGCGATTTCCTGCAGCGACAGCGAGCGGCGCTCGGGTGTGAAGCATT
Organism: Xylophilus sp. GW821-FHT01B05; assembly: GCA_038961845.1. Taxonomy (NCBI): domain Bacteria; kingdom Pseudomonadati; phylum Pseudomonadota; class Betaproteobacteria; order Burkholderiales; genus Xylophilus; species Xylophilus sp. GW821-FHT01B05. Next base: position 3,997,828 of record CP152408.1, on the reverse strand, counting down.
CGATGATGGACAGGATCCGGTGGACTGCGCGCATGGGGTTCGACGTTGCACTTATTCGAGCTTGATCCGGTTCTCCCGGACGACGCGGCCCCAGCGGACCGATTCCTCCTGCATGAACCGTGCGAATTCGCCGGGCCCGCGCACCTTGACGAGCAGTCCGAGCGTCTCCAGCCGCTCATGAACGGCTGGGTCGTCGACCGAGCGGCGGAAGGCCGCGTGAAGCCGCTCGATGACTGGCTTCGGCGTGCCGGCGGGGGCGACATAACCGTACCACAGCGCCGGGGTGAAATCGGCGAAACCCTGCTCCACGAGCGAGGGCACCTCGGGGTAGGCCGGCAGCCGGCGATCGCTGGTAACGCCGAGCAGCCGAAGCTGCCCGCCCTTGACCATCTCGTGGACAGCGATCGTGGAGGCGAACGTGAACTGGACCTGGCCGGCGAGCACGGCCTGCACGGCCGGCCCGCCCCCGCGGAACGCCACGTGGGTCGCGGGCATGCCAGCCAACTGGGCGAACCACGCTGGCGCCACGTGCGTCTGCGAGCCGGTGCCGCCCGAGGAATAAAACGCGGTGCCAGGTCTGGACCTGGCCTGTGCCACCAGTTCCTCGATGGATCGGGGGCCAGTCCGCGCATTGACCACCAAGGTCAGCGGAACGGCTCCGACGCCGACGACGGCGGAGAACGCACGGTCGGGATCGAACGGCAGGTTTTCCTGCATCTGGGCGACGATGACGTTGCTCGCGGTGGTCTGCAGCAGCGTGTAGCCGTCCGGCCGCGCGCTTGCGACGGCCTGCGTGCCGATCACCGTGTTGCCGCCGCCCTTGTTCTCGACCACGATGCTCTGGCCCAGTTCGGCCTGAACGCGGTCGCCCAGCACGCGCGCAATGGCGTCGCCGGCGCCACCCGGGGCGAACGGTACCACCACCCTGACCGGCCGGTTTGGGAACGCCGCATCCGCGTACACGGTGGGCGCTGCCATGGACTGGACGGCCGATGCCAGTGCCGCGCCCAGAATTCTTCTGCGATGCATGGAGTCTCCTGTGGATCGGTTCGACAAGTCGGTGTGTGAATTCAGGAACCGCGCAGGAGTTCGACCAGGCGCCTCACCGACGGCGCAGCTTCCAGATGCCTGACCGTGTTCTCGATCTCCTCGGTCCGCTCCGCCGAGATCGACTTGCGGGCCAGCCGGCGGTACTTCTGCGCCATCTGCTCGTCCGACATCGGCCGCTGGAAGCTGCCGAGGAAGTTGTCCACGGTCTTATGCAGCGTACGGCCGTCTTTGAGTCTGACCTCCACGTCTGCCCCGCGGGCGAAGGCGCGGCCCTTGCGTTCGCGCGCCTCGTTGCGCACGACGCTGACACGCTCGTTCGCAAAGGCGACGAGCTCGGGCCGTCCGATGTTGTCGGCCGTCATCTGGTCGACGAAGACTTCGCCGTCGATGAGCTTCATGGCGATGCAGAAGCCCAGGTGCATCTGCGCGGCCGTCAGATCGACCGGGACATAGGGTGTCCAGAACGAGTGCAGCACGCCGTCTTGGGTCAGCTGGACCGTGATGTGCTCGATGTCTTCGGCCTTCAATGCTGCGTCGGCGACCATGAGCTCGATGGCGTCCAGTGCCGCCATGTTGGTCCCGACCGAGGCATGGCGCTTGATGGAGATGCGCATGGTTTCCCAGCGGGTGCCGAGCCCCTCGGTCAGCTGTGTGAGGTCGAACTTGTCCGTGCTCTGGGTGAACGTGGTGCAGAACCCGCCGTATTCCTGTTCGAAGATGTCCGGCGCGCCGGTGAAGCCGTCGGCGGCGAGCAGGGCGGAGTACAGGCCAGTCTGTGCTGCTTTGCCCGACAGCATGCGCTTGGCCATCGAGCCGAACTGCACGGCCATGGTGCCGGCGGCCTGTGGCCCCGCGATGCCCAGCGCCTGGTAGTGCTGCTGTGCATTTAGGCTCAGGACTACGCCGGAGCTCGCAGCGGCCGGGAACACGCCGAAGAGCCCCGGTGCGTGCCAGCCCTTGATCAGCATCTGGTTGCCGTTCATGCACAGGCCGACCCGTGGACCGACTTCGAAGCCCGCGACGATGGCCGTCAGCAGGCGCTCGCCGCTAATGCGGTCGGTGCCGGCCACCTCCGCCGCGGCGAACACCGCAGGCAGGATGGCGGCGCAGCTGTGGATGGTGGCCGGGTTGGCGTCGTCGAGTTCGTAGCCCTGGATGGCCGTGCCGTTGATCAAGGTGGCGTTGACCGGCGAGGCCCGCTCGCCACGGCCCCAAACCGATGCGGTCCCGCCGTCCGGGTCGACGCGCCTGGCGACGCCGGCAACCGTGCGTGTCCAGGGGAGATTGGCGCCGAACAGGCCGCAGCCTAGCCCGTCCAGGACGATGGACTTGGCCCTGGTCAGCACCTCGGGCGGGACGTCCGCGAGTCGAAGGCCGGCCGAGAATTCCCCGAGTTGGCGTGTGTAGCTATTCATGTGGATGCTTTCGAGATCGAGGAGGGGGTGGCCAGGGCGGTCAGGTCGGCGATGCGCGTGCCAGGGTCCAGCGCATGGAGGGCTCGGAGCAACTGCGCTGCCTGTGGCTCGCCGAGGACGTTCCTGGTCAGCTCCATGAACTTGGCGTCGTGCGCCGACTCCGGCATGGGGTTGTCCGGCGTGCCGACCGAGTCTTCGACGAAGTGCGTCTCGTTGGCGCCATCGCGCAGCGTGACCGTGGCCTGTGCAACGAACTTGCCGGCGTAGCGGCGGTCCAGGTCCGGGTCCTCGCTGATCTGCACCTTGCGTGCCGTGCTGCGGACCAGGGCCATGTCCAGGCGGCCTTCCAGGTAGTCCAGGTGGACCTGGTAGCCATTGCCGTAGCCCAGCATGGCAAACGCCACCTGCGTCGGCAGGCTGAACTGCACCTGCTCGATGTTGGAGGGCTCGTAGACGTTGGCGTTGACCGTGCCGACCAGCGTGTTGCACAGGCGCTGGATGCGCAGGGAAACCTGTTCGATCTCATGGGCCCGGCCGGTATAGGCCGCCATGATGTCGATGGGCGAGTGGTTGCAACCACAGCAGCAGTAGCGCTTGAAGCCGCCGCGCAGGATCTCGTAGGGGTGTCCGGCCGAGAAGTGCTGGGCCGCGTCGGCTGCGACTGGGCGCTGTACGAAGGTACGGTAGAAGCCTTTGACCCCAGTCAGGAAGGCGCGCGGTCCGGTGATGCCGGCCTGCGCCAGCTCGGCAGAGAGCATGCCGCCGCGCACGCCGATGCCGGGATGCACACGCTTGACCGACCCGCCACTGGAGCTGTACTCGGTGGCGCCGGACGCGTGGCTGAGGGCGATCGCCAATGCATGCAGCGTGGTCTCGGCGTCCAGGCCGCGCAGCTTCACCGCCACGGCAGCAGCGCCAAAGCTGGCCAGCACGGTGGCCGGATGGAACCCGCGCTGCAACAGGTCGGGGGCCGCAAGGCAGCCGATGCGCGCATACACCTCGTAGCCCATGAGCACGGCCGTGACCATCTCGTCCAGTGTGGCGCCGGTCTCCTCCCCGACGGCGATGGCGGTCGGCACGACGCAGCAGCCCGGGTGGCTGTTGCTGCCGCGGTGGCCCTCGTCGTACTCGAAGCCATGCGCGAAGCTGGCATTGACGAAAGCGGCGTCCAACGCGCTCATGCGCAGGCCGGTGCTCAGGATGGTGCTGTTGCCTGGCACGTGGCGCGCGTTTGCCATGGCGAGGATTTGACACGACCAGGGCAACCGCGAGTTGCCGATCTGCGCGCTGAACTGGTCGCGCAGCACGCGGCTGACCACGGTGCGCAGCTCCGGTGTCACACGCCGGGAGTCGAACTCCTGAATGAACCGCACCACGGCGGCTTCCAGGGGGGGGCAGTCGCGCGGTTCGAGCGCGGCTTCAGGTGTCGTGTCGGTCATGTGCTCGGTACTTCCTTGGCGATCCATTGGCTGACCAGGTCGGCGACCTCGAGGTTGTTGGTGTCCTGCATGAGCAGGTGGCTGTTGCCCTGCAGTCCCAGGGCCGGCAGATGCAGCATGCTGGCCGTGCCGCCGGCCTGCCGCACGCGGGCGATGTAACGCATGCTGTCGTCAAACGCGTCGCGCCACAGATGCGGTGCGTGCGGCTGCCGGGTGTCGGTGTCCAGGTGATCGCCGAAGACGACCAGCGTTGGCACGGCCGCGAGCGCCGCGATCTGCGCATCCGAGTAGACGGTGGACTTGCAGCCCTGGCTGCCCGGCTCCACGATGACGGCGCCCCGCACCGCGTGCGGGCAGAGCAGGGCGGCGTCGAGCGGGAAGGCGCCGGATTGTGAGTGCCCCACCAGGACCGCGCCATCGAGCATGCGCGCAAGGTCAGACAGTGCCTTCCAGGTGGGGTTCGGCGAAGGCAGGGTGGCGTTGAGATCCGGGATGTTCTGCTGCGCCAGCGCGAACGCGGCATGCACCGGAAACTTGGTGTCCGGATACGCCTCACCGAACGAGGGACCGAAGCGCATCGAGCACCACGCGAACTCTTCGTTGAACCGGCTGATGTTGGCCTGCTCTGATGGCGGTGCGTCGCCCGCGCGAACGCGGTTGAACGCCGACTGGTCGAAGCCCGAACGGCCGCGTGCGACCTGGTCGACAACGTAGGTCGGGTGGCCGCGGCGCACGAAATGCTCGAACCAGCCCATCCGGCCGTCAGGCGTGGTGTCGTAGGTCTTGCCGCTCTTGGTCGTGCCGTGCACCAGCACCAAAGGTGCCAGGAGGCAATCGCACGCGGGCACCATGTATTCGACGTACATCTGGTGGATGACGACATGCCCGGCCAGCCCGGGCCGGCCGGCCTCCAGCGCGCTTTGGGCCACGCGTTCCCCGCCCACGTAGAAGCTGCCTCTGGCACGCAGTACCAAAGGCGACGGCGGTTCTGCGGGATGGCCAAGCGTCCGCAGGGGATCCGCAACCTGGGTGTGCATGCCGATCAGCCCTGCTGGGCGGAAACCGACGCCGCGACCGGTGTGACCTTCACGCCGGTCCAGTTCTCGTAGACCTGGACGACGGCCGCGGCGTCACGGATGCCCATCGCATGGGCCATCTGGTAGACCTGCTGGGCCTGCGTGGCCATCAGCATCGGCATCCCCAGTGCCTTGCCGAGCGCCACCTGCAGTTGCACGTCCTTGAGGGTCGTACCGAGGCGATTCGTCTCGAACTTACGTGCGAGGATGCGTGGCGCGTCGTACTGCAGTGCACCGCTGTTGGCGTAGGTGCGGCCGAGAAGATCGACCATCTGCGCTGGATCGAGCCCGGCCTTGGCGCCGAGCGCCAGCGCCTCACAGGCAACGATACGGTTGCTCTGCATCACCATGCTGTTGATGAGCTTGATGGCGGTGCCGCAACCGGCAGGACCGAAATGCGTGATCTCCGACGTCATGGTGGCCAGCACCGGGCGCGCACGCTCCAGGACCGCGGGGGCTCCGCCGGCGAAGCACTTGAGCGAAGCCGTTGCCGCACCGCCGTTCTCGCGCATGCCGGCGACCGGGGCATCGATGAAATCGATGCCGCGCTCGGCAAGGCGGGCGTGGATGTCGCGCACCGCTATCAGGTCGATGGTGCTCATGCAGACGACGATGTCGCCGGCGTGCGCGCCGGCTGCGAAACCATCCGCGCCGAGCACCACCGACTGGACCTGCTCGGTCGTCTCTACCATGCAGATCTGGATAGCGGCCTGACGTGCCACATCCGCTGCACCGTGCGCAGCAAGCGCTCCCAGCGCTTCCACTTCGTCCAGCTTGTCGCGGCCGAGGTCATGGGCCACCAGCCGGTAGCCAGCTCGGAGGATGTTGCGGGCCATGGGCATGCCCATTAGGCCCAGGCCGACGAAGCCGACCGTGTCGTGCCGCGCAGCGCTTGTGGTCATGCCGTCCTCCCGCGCTTGCGGACCGTGACCGTGCCGAGGTCGGCATCGAGCGACACCCAGTCGCCCGTCTCGATGTGGTCGAACGGATCCGGCACCAGCTTGTCCATCATCGGAATGCTGCTGGAGATGGCACCGACGGCCACGATGGAGCCGGCCTTGAGATTGATCATGGCCAGCGGCGCGGTCTTGCAGACCATCAGCTCGTAGATCTGCGACGAGCCGCCGGCCGAGCCCTTCTCTTGTGGAAAGAGGAGCACCTTGCCGGCCAGCGAGATGCCGTACAGCTCGTGGCTCTTGTCGGTGACCACACCGTCTTCTGGCCGCACGCCGCCGAAGAATGCGATCGGGTCGCGCGTCACCAGGGCTTCGCCCTCGGCCTTGCCCTTGGACACCTTGTGTCCCTTGAGGATGATGTCCTGCATGGCTCAGCTCCAGATGCCGTCGATGGCGGACTGCACGACGCGCCGCGTCGAACCGTAGTGCGAGTTCAGATCCTGTCGGCCTGCGAGGTAGTACAGCATCTTGGCGGAGTTGGTGGCCGGCGACTTGAAGCCGCCTTTCTTGAGCAGGCCTGCCGGCATGGTCGCGGTGCAGGCCTCGCAGACGATCTTGCCGCCCGCCGACTCGATGGTCTTGAGGTAGCCCATCTTCTCGGCGTAGGCCTTCATCGGCCTTGAGGTGAACAGCCACAGCTGCGTGTTTTCGTGCACGCGCTTGCCCTCCAGCAACTGCGCCACTTCGGTGATCTCGGCGATGGACGCGTTGGGGCAGCCAACGACCACGATGTCGACCTCCGGTGTCTGGGACTTGTCCAGCAGCTGCTCCGTTTCGCGCAGTTCGCGCTCGCCGAACACGTGGGTCTCGATGCCACCGCCTGCGCGAGGTCCGAACGCCGCGGCCTCGGTCGGAGCTTCTGGCGTGATGCCGACGATGTGGTACATCGCCGACCCGCCCGAGTTGGCCGTGGCGGCGCCGAGCAGCTTGTGTTCGTCCCAGGACACCGGTCCGGCCAGGCCCGTGAACACGGGCGTGCGCATGCCCGCGAGCTTGCCGGCGAAATAGCCCAGTGTGCCGAAGTCGACCGGGCCGCCCAACTTGGCGTCGACCACGATCTTCAACTCGCCGTGGCGCTCCGCATCGAGGTGCAGGCCGTACGCAGGTGTCCTGCCGGTGATGGCTGCGGCATAGGCACTCGGCGCGCCCTCGCGGTTGGTCCTGGCGCCGATGACCGAGTTGACGAAGATGATCGCGGACGACTCTCCCCATGCCACGTGCTCGCCGAACGAAGGCAGGTGGCCGATCAGGTACGGCGTGCAGGTGTTGCACAGCTGCGCGCCCATCTGGCTGAACTTCGCGAGGTAGGCATTGCTCTGGCGCACGAATTCCTCGGGAATGCCGAGGTACTCCCAGAGCTCGGTGTCTACCGATGTCGTATTCATGTCCGCGAAGGTGGCAAACGTTCCGCCGCGGTCGGCGAACTCGCTGATGAACTGCATGCGGCCAGACTGGCTCCCTGTCGCAATGAGTGCGCCGCCTGGCAGGTGCGTCGATCGAATCGGGATCAGTCGCTCGGCGTCGAAGCATTCCCCCAGGCCGACGAGGATCTCCATCGACTTCTGCTTGGGCCAGCCATGCTTGCCGTCCAGCATGGACTTCTCTTCATCTGTCAGTATCACTGTGCTCTCCTGTCATTCCTTGGGCCAGTCAAGATCCGCCGCGAGCCTCTCGATCCGCAGGCGGGTCTCTCGCATCGACGCGGTGAACTGCTCCGGGCTCATGGCCACCAGCTCGCTGCCTTCGCGTTCCATGTAGCGGCGGATGTCATCGCTTTGAGCGGCGTACTGCATGGCCTGTGCCAGACGCTGCACGACGTCCTTGGGGACGCCGGACGGCGCGACCAATCCGAACCACGGGTACCAGCTGAAGTCGGCTGCGCCTTGCTCGGCCAGCGTGGGAATGTCGGGATACGCGGGCACGCGCTTTGTCGCACTGACACCGAGCGCGCGCATGTTGCCGGCGCCAAGGTCCTGTAGCACGCCGAGCATCACGTTGACGCGGCCGCCGATCACGTCCGGCTTGGCAGCGGCGTTGCCCTTGTAGGGGACATGCAGCATCCTCACGCTGGCCTGTTGCAGCAACAGTGCTGCCGCCAGGTGCGTCGTCGTTCCCTCGCCCGAGGACGCGTAGGTCAACGTGTCGGGTGCAGTGCGCGCGCGTGCGGCAAGCTCTGAGAAATTGCGTTCGCGCTGGCCGTTTCCGGTCAGCAGCACGACCGGCGCGCGGCTGAACAGGCCGATGCCGGTGAAGTCCTTCTCCAGGTCGTAACCCGGGTCGCGTTGCCGCGCGGCGCGGATGGCGATCGTGTCCGACGTTGCCAGCAGCGTATAGCCATCGCGCTCGGCGCCGCGCACTGCGCTGTACGCCAGGGCACCGTTGGCACCGGGGCGGTTCTCCACGGTGACGGGTTGTCCCAGCTTCTCCGACATCTTCAGCGCATACAGCCGCGCATGGGCGTCGAGCAGGCCACCGACTGCCGAGCTGGCAATGATGCGGATCGGCTTCTGGGGGTATGGGACCTGCGCCAGCACCGGGCTCAGAGAGGCCGTGGCAAAGGCAAGTAGTAGAAGGCGCTTGAAGCGTCGGGGCATGTTTGTCTCCTTGTTCGAACCGCGTGGGGCTGGTGCCGATCTGCGTCGATGAATCGGCAGTCGCATAAGAATTGTGTGGCGGCAAGATTCAATGTGCAAACACGGTTCCGTTGAATGAAACCGGTGTATTTCACCCCATGCAGACATGTGCATGGTGGCGACATGGCCGTGTAGTCGGTGCATCCACACACCATGCGTCGCACATGTGTGAACGCTGCGTGTTTGCTCTTGTGTGTTCGGGGAGAACGACAAGAGCGGTCTCCCCGACGAAGCCGGCTGGCACTTGATTTGCGAAGCGTGGTCGCTTCCGCAGCCCCGTGCCGACCGGCAGCGGGACTGTTGGCAGCACCGACCCCATCCCTGAACGAGAACACGGAGACATATTTCATGCAGCGTTTCATCCGGTGCGCGCTCACCGTACTGAGTCTTGGCTTCGCCATCACCACAGCCGCCACGGCCGTTGAGGCCTATCCTTCGCGCCCGATCCGCATCGTCGTGACGTCTGGTGCGGGAGGCCTGCTCGATGCACAGACGCGGCTCTTCGCTGCCAAGATGAGCGAGAAGCTCGGGCAGCCCATCGTGATCGAGAACAAGCCCGGCGCCGACGGCCTGCTCGCGTTCAACGCGGTCAAGTCGGCACCGGCGGATGGCTACACCCTGCTGTCCACTTCCGACACGATCGCCATCCGTGCGGCACTCAAACGCGATCCGGGCTACAGCCTGGAAAAGGACTTCGTCGGTGTGGGCGTGATGAGCGTGGTGCCGCTGGTCTTGCTTGCGGCGGAAGACAAGCCGTTCAAGACTTTTCCAGAACTGGTGACCGCGGTGAAGGCCCAGCCCGGCCTGCTGACTTATGCCACGGAGGGCAATGCGACCACCACGCATCTGGCATCGGCCATCCTGTTGAACAAGATGAACCTGAACATGCTGCATGTGCCGTACAAGAGCAATTCGGCAGCGATGCCGGACGTGGCCTCAGGCCGCATCGACGTCAAGTTCTCGGTGGCGCACCAGCTCAACAGTGGGAGGCTGCGTGCCCTGGGGGTGGCCTCGACCAAGCGGCTTCCCGGCTTGCCGAACATCCCAACGCTGATGGAGCAGGGCGCACCTGACTTGCACTACGTCCCATGGTTCGGGCTGGTGACCGCGGCCGGTGTGCCCGAGGAAGTGATCCGACGCCTCGGAGCGGCGATGCAGGACGCTGCGGCCCATCCCGATGTTCAGCGCCGTGTGCGCGACGACGGCGGCGAGGAGCGCGTGGTCATGAGCCCCGAGCAGTTCACGCAACTGATCCGCCAGCGCAAGGTCGACATCGAGAAGCTGGGCACCGATCTGAGCTGGGCCAAGGAGTAGGGCGGTTGAGCCCGCTTATCCACACCGTGTCGCGTGATACGCGTAATGCAGCGCCCGCAAGGGCATTTTGAAAGGAACTATTGAATGTCTGACAACCTTCCCACGCACGCACCCGACGATTCCGGCGTGCCGTTCGCGGCCCGCGACTTCGGCGTCGCCGACCGTGTCGTCCTCATCACGGGCGGCGCCCAGGGCATCGGGCGCGAGTACGCACGCCAGTTCGCGGCGGCAGGCGCCATCGCCGTGGTTGCCGACCTCAATGGCGAAAAGGCAGATACGGTCCGTCGCGAGATTGAAGAGGCGGGCGGCCGCGCCATGGCCGTCCAGGTGGATGTCAGCGACGAGGATTCTGTGGCACGCATGATGGAGGCCATCGCGCTGCGGCATGCCGGTGTCGATGTCCTGGTGAACAACGCCGCGATCTTCGCAACGCTGGAGAAAAGGCCGTTCGACCAGATTCCGGTGAAGGAATTCGATCTGGTCATGCGCGTCAACGTGACCGGAAAGTTCCTGTGCGCACGTGCCGTCGCGCCGCTGATGAGAAAGGCGGGCTGGGGGCGCATCATCAACATCTCGTCCGCTGCCGTGATGCTCGGCGCTCCGAACTACACGCACTATGTGGCGTCGAAGTCCGCGGTCATCGGCATGACCAATGCGATGGCGCGCGAACTCGGCAGCGCGGGCATTACTGTGAACTGCGTGCGGCCGGGCGGCGTGGCCACCGAAGTCGTGCGCACGGTGGACCCGACCCAGGCAAGGCGGGCCGCGCTGGTGGGCTCGCAGTGTCTGCCCCGGGTTCAGATGCCGGCCGACATGGTGGGCGTGGTGATGTTCCTGGCCAGCCCCGCATCGTCCTTCATCACGGGCCAGACCATCGCCTGCGATGGCGGTCTGACGCACAGCTTCTGATCCGCCACCAAGGCAACGCCCGGCGCGCTACGCGCCGGGCGTTGCGGTGTCAGGCGGTCACAGGGGCGTCGAAACCGATCATGGCCTTGACCTCCAGGTAGTCCTCCAGGCCGAACACGCCCATCTCGCGGCCGTTGCCTGACTGCTTGTAGCCGCCCATCGGGGCAACGTTGTTGCTCGGCGCTCCGTTGTAGAAGATGCGGCCGGCGCGCATCCTGGCACCGATGGCCATGGCCTTTTGGCGATCGGAGGAGAAGACGTAGCCGCCCAGGCCGTAGGGCGAGTCGTTGGCCAGCGCCACGGCTTCATCCTCGTCGCGGTAGGTCAGCACCACCGCCACAGGGCCGAAGATCTCTTCCCGCGCGATCACCATCGTGGGCGTGACGTCCGCGAAGATGGTGGGGCGGATGAAGTAGCCCCGGTCCAGGCCCTGCGGCCGGCCGACGCCACCGGCAACGGTGCGCGCGCCTTCGTCGATGCCGGCCTGGATGTAGTGCTGGATGCGTTCGTACTGGGCCTTGTTGACCACAGGGCCCATCGTGGTGGACGGATCTTGTGGTGCGCCGACCTTCACTTTCTCGGCTTCCTGGCGCAGCAGCTCCAGCAGCTCGTCGCGTTGCGATGCGTGCACGAGGATGCGCGTGGGCGAGTGGCAGGACTGGCCGCTGTTGGAGAACGCGCGTGCGGCGTTCCAGCGTGCGACAGCCGCCAGATCGGCGTCCGGCAGGATGATGTTGGCGGACTTGCCGCCCAGCTCCTGCGAGACGCGCTTGACGGTGGCTGCTGCTGCTTCGGCAACCAGCACGCCGGCACGGGTCGATCCTGTGAACGACACCATGTCGACGTCTGGATGCCGGCAGATCGCGTTGCCGACCGTTGGACCATCGCCGTTGACGAGGTTGAAGACACCGGGGGGAACACCTGCGGCGTGCATGACCTCGGCCAGTTCGAGGGCACTCAGCGGCGTGAATTCGCTGGGTTTCCACACCACGGTGCAGCCAGCCGCCAGCGCGGAGGAAAGCTTGGTGGCGATCAGCTGGATCGGCCAGTTCCACGCTGTGATCAGGCCGCAGACGCCGATGGCCTCGCGCCGCACGGTGTTGTTGCCCAGGCGGGTCTCAAAGTCGTACTCCCGCAGCGTGACGATGGCCTGCCTGAAGGCGTCGAGCCCGGTACCCACATGGGCCTTCATGCCGCGCGGGGCGCCCATCTCCTGGGAAACCGCGGCCATGATGCGGTCTGCCCGCGCCTCCATCTGCTGGACGATCCGCTCCAGCAGCGCCAGGCGTTCCGTCTTGTCGGTGCTGCTGAATACCGTGAACGCACGGCGCGCGGCCTGGACCGCCGCATCGACATGTCCGGCATCGCCCAGGCTGATGCTGGCGAACGGCTGCTCATCGGCCGGGCCGATGAGCGTGAAGCGTGGTGCGCTGGATGCATCGACCCAATTGCCGTCGATATAGAAGTTTCCGTGGTGCTGCATGATCTACTGTGTCTCCATGTTGGGGCGGACTTCTGCCAGGTGCAAGCGTTGTGCCATGCGGCGCGGCCCCACAACCACCGGTGTCGACCCACACCGGTCGCTCACGTGGCGAGTGCATCCACGGCGGCGAGGCCATCGCCATGCTTCTTGACGATCACCGGGTTGATCTCGAACTCCTGCAGGCCGGGGCTTGCGAGGAACAGGTTGCCGAACCGCACGGCGGCGCGCGCGAGCGCATCGACATCGGCGGCCGGTTTCCCCCGGAAGCCTTGCAGCAGCGTCCACAGCTTGAGCCGGCGCAAGGCGGTCAACACCTGCTGTTCGGAGACGGGCAGCGCCAGGTAGGTCACGTCGCGGAACAGCTCGATCGCGACCCCGCCCATGCCGATCGACAGCACGGGGCCGAAGTCCGCGTTGCGCAGGCAGGCCAGCACCACCTCCACGCCATCACCCACCATCTCCTGCACCAGCACGCCGGCCTGCGGCCTGTCCATGCGCTCGCGGAACTGGCGGGCGAGCGCATCCACCGCGTCGGGCGACTGCACGCGCAGCTTGACCAGGCCCATTTCGGTCTTGTGCTCGGCCTCCGAGGGCAATGCCTTCACGACCAAGGGGTACTGCAGGTCCGCACAAGCCTGGACGGCACGGTCTTGCGGCTGCAGCACCAGCCACTTCGCCGGGGTGACGCTGCTGTCTTCGCAGAACTGCATCATGTCGGCCCAGGACCGGGGTGTGGCCCGCACCGCGGACGGCAGGTGCCGCGGCGATGGCGGCAGGCGCAGCGCAGTGCGGCGGCGGTAGAGGAACGACAAGGCGTTCATGGCCGCCGAGGGGTCGGCCACGAGCAGCACACCTGCGCTGCGCAGTTCGTCGCGCAGGGCAGGGTCCACGGACTCGCCCATCACGCTCAGGACCACCGGCACTTCGCGTGCCAGCACCTTGAAGACCTCCTTGTTCGCCATGAGATGCCGGCGAACGGTGGAGGCGAACTGCACGATGACCGCTTCGCTGCGCAGGTCGGCCACCACGGTGGCACAGGTATCCTGCAACATCGTGGCGACCGTGTTCACCTGCCCGGTGAGATCAATCGGGTTGGTCTTGCGTGCGAAGGAGGGCAGGATGGCGTCCAGCTTGCCCACAGTGGAGGGCTGGAACTCCGCCATCACGAGGCCCTTCTCATGGCTGTGGTCGGCCAGCAGCGCACCGGCACCGCCGGAGGCGCTGAGCACCGCGACGCCGCCCTTTTCATCGCCACTGTCGCGCGGGTCGCGCAGGTAGGCCAGCGCCTCGACGGCAGCCAGCAGATCGGCGATGCTGTCCACCTCGATGATGCCGGCCTGTGCGAAGGCGGCGGCGTACACCGCGTGGGAGGATGCGATCTTGCCCGTGTGCGACGCAGTCGCGTCCAGTCCGACGGCAGACCGGCCGGTCTTGAGCGCAACGATCTGCACGCCGCGCGCGCGGGCACGTTCGGCGATCTGCAGCATGCGGCCGGCATTGGCCAGTCCTTCGAGGTACAGCACGACGACACGCACATCGTCCTGCTCGATGACCGCATTGGCGGCGTCGAGCACGTCGGTGCAGGTCTCGTTGCCGACACTCACGATGTACGACAGGCCCATGCCCGCGCTGTTCAGCGAGTTGCCGAGGGTACCCGACAGCGCGCCGCTCTGGCTCAGCACGGCGATCGGCGCATGCCGGATCTCCTCGATGGCCAAGGCGGCACCGCTGAAGCTCATGATGGCCTTCTCGCGAACCGACCAGAAGCCATTGCAGTTCGGACCGACCACGGTCACACCGTGCTCGCGGGCGGCTTCGGCCAGCATGCGCGCGTTCTCCTGTCCACCTTCGACCTCTTCAAAACCCGAGCTGAACACGATGGCGTTGCGGATCCCCTTGCGCCCGCACTCCGCGATCACGCCGGCCACCGTCTGCGCAGGCGTGATGATGAGGGCGACATCCGGCACGTTCGGCAGTTCGCCGACGCTCTTGTAGGCCGCGAGGCCCTCGATCTGCGCATGGCTGGGCGTGACGGGGTAGACGGCGCCCTGGAAGCCGTGCTTCAGCAGATTTTTGACCAGTGCATTGCGTGGTGAGCCCGCCTGCGGCGATGCGCCGACCACGGCCACGCTGCGCGGATGCAGGAACTTTTCGAAGGTGTTGGGTGTGCTCATGTGGTTCGCTTGGAATTCCGGTGGCCGTCACCGGCCGGTGAAGGTGGGTTTGCGCTTGTCCTGGAAGGCGGCGAGCGCCTCCTTGTGGTCTTCGCTGGAACGCACAACGGTCATCTCCGCAGCGACCATGTCCAGTGCCGTGGTGAGGTCCTGGTCGGCGCCTGCGCGCACCAGCCGCTTAATGGTGCGCACCGCAAGCGGCGCACCGTCGGCTACCTTGCGTGCGAAGGCAAGAGTGGCGTCCATCAGTTCTGCATCCGGGAACACCTTGTTGACGAGGCCGATGCGCTCGGCTTCGCGGGCGTCCACCCAGTCGGTGCTCCAGAACAGCTCCAGCGCCTTTGCCACGCCCACCACGCGCGGCAGCAGGTAGGCCCCTCCCATGCCGGGGATCAGGCCCATCTTGGCGTAGGTCTCGGCGAAGCGCGCACCCTCGGCTGCGAAGCGGATGTCGCAGGCCAGTGCAATGTCCAGCCCGCCCCCGGTTGCAAAGCCGTTCAAGGCGGCGATCACAGGCTTGTCGGTCTGTGCGATCCTGCGGATCAACCGCTGGCTGCCACCGACCAGATGGTCGCGGATGCCCTGGGGCGTGCGGCCGGCGCTGGTGTCGAAGCCGGCGATGTCGCCGCCTGTGGTGAAGGCACGGCCGGTGCCGGTCATGACGATCACGCGCACCTCGGCGTTCGTCTCGCACTCGTCAAGTGCTTGAAGCCAGTCCTCCATCATCTCGCCGGTGAAGGCGTTCATCTTCTCGGGCCGGTTCAGCGTGATGGTGGCGATGCCTTCGGCCACCTCGAACTTGAGCAGATCGGACATGGTGGTTCTCAACGCTGCTTGGCCGGGTCATCCTTGCGGATGTCGCGCAGGCCCGTCTTGCCGTGGTGGCGGTCGGCGACCTTGTAGCCCAGCGCGTCCTCCGCGATCATGATCTTCTGCACGTTGGCCGAGCCCTCGCCGGTGAAGAACATGTCGGAGTAGGCGCGGTAGTAGGACACCGGGTATTCCTCGGCCAGGCCGTAGCCGCCGAAGATCTGCACGGCCTTGTCGGCGCAGAACTTGGCGGTCTGCGAGGCGTGGAACTTGGCGATGGCGGCGAAGCGGTTGTGCGGCATGCTCGCGTCCATCAGCATGGCGGCCTTGTAGACCAGCGCGCGGCTGGCCTCGATCTGCACCGCCATCTCGGCGATGTCGGCCTGGATCATCTGGAAGCGCCCGATCGGCTGGCCGCGCAGTGTGCGCTCGTTGGCATAGCGCACCGCTTCCTCGAAGCAGCGGCGGGCCACACCCAGCGCCTTGGCCGCCACTCCCACACGCCCGGGTTGCAGCGTGCGCATGATGATCTTGAAACCTTCGCCCTCGTCGCCCAGGCGGTCCTCGACCGGCACCACGAAGTCGTCGAGGAAAACCACGTTGGTCCGCATGGACTTGGATAGGCCCAGGCAGTCGATCGGCGTGGCCTTCCAGCCGGGGTACTTCTTCGGGTGAACGATGAAGGCGCTGACACCCTTGGCGCCAGGCTCGCGGCTGGTCCGCGCCAGCAGAATGCCCACGTCGGTCTCGTTGGCCATGGAGGCCCACATCTTCTGACCGGTGATGCGGTAGACGTCGCCGTCGCGCTGCGCGAAGGTCTTCATGTTGCCCTCGGCGTCAGAGCCTCCGCCCGACTCCGTCAGGGACATCATGCCGATGGTCTTGCCGGCCACCAGATCGGGCACGTACTTGCGGATCTGCTCCGGGGTTCCGCCGAAGTAGATGGCGCTGGGGCAGGTGGAGCCCTGCTGGTTGTTGCAGGAGGCGAAGCGCACGTCGTTGCGGACCATCTCCTCCTGAATCACGGCCGCTGCCAGGTAACCCATGTTGCTGCCGCCAACGGATTCGGGGAACACGGCGCCGTACAGCCCGGCCTCGCCGGCCTTGCGCACCAGCTCGCGCGGGAATTCGCGGCGTTTCTCGTGCTCGTCCATGACCGGCTTGACCTCGGCCTCCATGAAGCGGTTGACCATGTCGCGCACCGCTTCGATCTCGGGTGACAGTTCCGGGAATACGGACTCATCCATTCATCTCTCCTTCGTTGTTTTCTGAGGATGACCGCCGCCATCGGCGGTCGCTGGCTGGGACGTGGTCTTCGCCACGGTGCTGCGCCTGAGGTGCGACGGGACTTCCCGTGCAAAGCACGTGCCACGGTCGCGCTCGTAGGCTGCGCGCGTGCGGGTGAGGCGCAGGACGCAAAGACCAGGCAAACTGTCTGCACTGCGAACACGAAGGTCCACGTCGAAGACACCTTTGGCGTCGCTGCGCGAGCCTCCACCTGCTGGCTTCGCTGCGCTGAAGGCGGTGGTGCGTGCGCTGGCGAGCGGCCTTGGGCCTGAGGCCAGACGCCTGTTCATGGGAGCGCGGATTTAAAGACCGGCTGTGCCATCGAAGAGGGGAAGGGGCGGGCACGCTGCGCGTCCGCCAGTACCATCTCCGCGCAGCGCTCGCCGATCATCATGCAGGGCACACTGGTGTTGCCGGAGATGATGGTCGGCATCACCGATGCATCGGCCACGCGCAGCCCCGAGATGCCACGCACCCGCAGGCGTTCGTCCACCACGGCCTTGGCGTCCGACCCCATCTTGCAGGTCCCCACCATGTGCTGGGTGGTCTGGCCGGTGGTTCGGATGTACTCCAGGATGTCGGCGTCCGATTCGATCTGGCGGCCTGGCATGCGCTCTTCCGCGATGAGGTCGCGCAGCGGTGCCGAGGCCGCGATGTCACGCGCACGGCGCACGGCGGCGATGGCCGTCCGCCGGTCCTGCTCGGTGGCGAGGAAGCGGTAGCGGATGCGTGGCGGCGCAGTGGCGTCGGTCGATCGGATGTGGATGCTGCCCGTGCTCTCGGTCCGCTGCACGTGGGTGTACATGAAGAAGCCTTCGACCTCGGACATGCGCCGGCCCTTGCCGGCCTTCAGCTCGACGATGTAGGGGCTGACCACCATCATCACGTCGGGTTCCTGCCCGGCTTCTGTCGAGCGTGCGAACACGCGGATCGCGCCATGGCCCTGCGCGATCATTCCGCTGCGCAGCGCGACCCAGCGCAGTATCTCCACGGCCAGGCGCCAGCCGCGGCCCCTGGGCGCGAGCGAGATGCCGGGGCGGTTGAAGCGCCAGCTCATCACCGCTGCGTAGTGGTCACGCAGGTTCTCGCCTACACCTTCGAGTGCGTGCCGCAATGCGATGCCATGTTCCGCGAGCACGGCCGGATTGCCGATGCCCGACAGTTCCAGCAGCTTGGGGCTGTTGGCGGTGCCTGCGCAGACGATCACCTCGCGCAGCGCGCGGACGTTGTGGGTGCTGCCATCGCGCCGCAGGCGCACGCCCGTGCAGTGCTTGCCCTCGAACAGCAGCGTGGTGACTTCGGCGCCAGTTCGCACCGTGAGGTTGGGGCGCCCGCGCGAGGGGTGCAGATAGGACGTCGCGGTGCTTTGCCGTTCGCCGCGGTGTGCGGTGAGCTGCGCCATGGCAACCCCTTCCTGGCTGGCGCCGCTGTAATCGGCGTTGTAGGGAATACCGGCCGCGCCTGCGGACGCGATGAACAGGTCGAAGAACGGCGACAGCTTCTTGGTCTGCGTGACCTTGATCGGACCGCTGCGGCCGCGGAACTCGTCCGTGCCGAGATCGGTGCTTTCGAGCTTCTTGAGGTAGGGCAGCACCTCGCGGTAGCTCCAGCCCTTGCAGCCCAGCGCGCTCCAGGTGTCGTAGTCCAGCTTTTGGCCTCGGTTGTAGACGATGGCGTTGATGGAGCTGCTGCCACCCAGCATCTTGCCGCGCGGCGCTGCAAGCCGGCGGTCACCGTGGCTGGGGTCGGGCTCCGACTCGTAGCGCCAATCCACCAGGGGGTTGTCGACCAGGAATTGCAGGCCCAGCGGCGGCTTGGTCCAGATGTAGCCAGGCCCCTTGGTCCCGGCTTCGAGGCACAGGACGCGGTAGCGGCCATCCTCGCTGAGGCGGCTGGCCACCACACCGCCGGCCGAGCCGGAGCCGACCACGATGAAGTCGTAGGGTTCCGATGACATGGTGTCAAGCGCCATTGATGTAGACGCTCTTCTCGTACAGGAAGCCGTCGAGATGCTGGGCGCCGCCCTTCATGCCATAGCCGCTCTGTTTGCAGCCGCTGAAGCCGACGGCGGGGTCGGCAAGACCATAGCAGTTGATCCAGATCTTGCCGGCGCGGATGCCGTGCATCGCCTTCATCATGGTTCTGACATCGCTGGTCCAGACCGCGCCCCCCAGGCCGTACTCGGTCGCGTTCCCCAGGGCGAGCGCCTCGTCCACGGTGTCGAATGGGATGACCGACGCCACGGGCCCGAAGATCTCTTCGCGCGCGATGCGCATCCCGTTGTCCACCTCGCTGAACACCGTGGGAGCGACGAAGTAGCCTGCCGCGAGTGGGCCTCCAAGCCTTGCGCCGCCGGTGACCAGCCGCGCGCCTTCCTCGCGACCGATGTCCACGTAATCGAGCACGCGCTCCAACTGGCGGCTCGACACCAGCGGCCCCAGTTGCGCCTGCGGATCCATGGGGTCGCCGACCCGGATGCCGCGCGTGTATTCGGTGATCCGTGCGACGAACTCCTCGTGGATGCTTCGCTGCACGAAGATCCGCGTGCCGGCCGAGCAGATCTGGCCAGAGTTGTTGAAGACCCCCATGGCGGCGCCGGGCACCGCCTTGTCCAGGTCGGCGTCGGCAAAGACGATGTCCGGTGACTTTCCGCCCAACTCGAGCTGCACGCGCTTCATGTTGCCGGCTGAAGCCTTGATGACCTCGCGCCCGGTGACCGTCGATCCGGTGAAAGCGATGCGGTCCACGTCCATGTGCGCGGCCAAGGCGGCACCTGCCTCGGAGCCCAGACCCGTCACGACGTTGACAACGCCGGCCGGCACACCGGCTTCCATGAGGAGCTCGGCGGTCCGCAGCGTGGTGAGCGATGCGTCTTCTGCGGCCTTGATGACGCAGGTGCAGCCGGTTGCCAGAACCCCGCCGATGATCCACCACATGCTGATCAACGGCGCGTTCCAGGGAATGATCCCGCCGACCACGCCGACCGGTGCCTTGAGCGTCAAGGTGGTGTAGTTCCCCGCGAGCGAGTTCGGGATCGTCGTGCCGCTCCAGTTCATGGCCTGGCTTGCGAAGTACATGACGGTCTGGATCAGACCCTTCTTCATGGCGCGCGTGCGGGCCAGCGGCGCCCCCATGTCCAGGGACTCCAATGTGCAGAGTTCTTCGTAGTGCTGTTCCAGCACATCACACACGCGCAGCATCAGGCTGTAGCGTGCGTGGGGCGTGAGGCCGCTCCATGGGCTGTCGAAGGCACGGCGCGCCGCTGCGACGGCGGCATCGACGTCTGTCTGCCGTCCGCGTGCCAGTGCGGCCAGGATGCGCCCGGTCGCGGGGTTGAAGGTCGGGATGCTCTGGCCGTCGGCTGCGGGCAGCCATCTGCCGTCGATGAAGTGCTGCTTGTCCGGCCTTGCAAGGAACGGGTGAGCGGGCGGCTGGCTTGTCTCGGTCATGTTCGGGTCTCCAGGCATTGCGGTTTGCGGTGCGGTCAGCAGATGCCGGCGGCAGTTTAGGAACCGGGTGCCGCTTGAGAAAAATAGTCTTTTGCGTGCGCACCCATCACCGCAACTGATGCCCCGGGGAAAACCGAAATCGATCACCTGGCGCTATGGCCCCTGTCGGAATTGACTACTGCGCAGTTGTCGGCATCGCTGGCACAGTGCCTGCTGATGGGCGTGTGAGGCGCACCCACAACACAGGAGACGAGAAGATGATTCGACGACGGGGTTTCATGCAGGCCGGCCTGCTCGCGGTGCCTGGCGCGGGACTGGGAACGAGGGCTATCGCGCAGGAGCGGTTTCCTTCCAGGCCGCTGCGCATCATCGTGACCTTCGGCGCGGGGGGATCCGGCGATCTCGTGGCGCGCACACTAGCCCAGCAACTCGGCGAGATCCTGGGCCAGAGCGTGATCGTGGAGAACCGGGCCGGCGGTGCGGCCATGCCCGGTACCGAGCACGCGGCCAAGGCTGCTGCTGACGGCTACACCATCCTGCAGTACACCAACACGCTGGCGGTCAACATGGTGCTGCAGCCCAGCGTTCCCTACGATCTGTTCCGCGACTTCACGCCGCTCTCATACGCCTTCGAGGCACCGCTGGTGTTGCTCACGTCTGGCAGTTCACCGAACACCAGGTTGGCCGAGCTGCTCGCCTTCGCCAAGAAGCGGGCCAATGGCGTTTCGTTCGGCCACGGCGGTGCCGGTTCCATGAGCCATCTGTCAGGCGAGATGTTCCGACGGGCGACAGGCATCGATGCCGTGGCGGTGGCCTACAAGGGCAATGCACCCGCCATGGCCGATCTCATCAGCGACCGGCTGGACTACTACTTCGCCACCGTCAACGATGTCCTGCCCAACATCAAGGCCGGACGGTTGCGGGCGCTGGCGGTCACGTCGGCGCAGCGCGACCCCCTGCTGCCGCAGGTGCCGACGATGGTCGAGCTGGGCTTCAAGGACTTCACGCCAGTGGTCAGCTGGGGCTACCTCGTTCCCAGGCAGACCCCGGCGCCCATCGTGCGCCAGTTGCAGGATGCGCTGTCCAAGGCGATGGCGACGCCGGCAATGCAGGAACGGCTGTTGGGCGTCGGCGCCAGTTCCGCCCACGCCGGCGGTCCCGAGCTGATGACAGCCAGGATGCGCGCGGAGATCGCGCGTTGGGAACCGGTCATCCGGGATGGCAACATCAAGCCGGACTGAGCGCCCCATGCGTGAGCTGGACGCCTTGCCAGGACCCATCCTCGACCATCGAGCGTACGATGTGCCGCAGTTCGGCACGCACCACGGATGCGGCTGGGGACAGGCGCTGCACCGGCAACGCGTAGAGGTAGCTCGGCCGATGGATCGGCACGTCCGAGATGGGCAGGCAGCGCCAGTCTGCGGGTGTGCCCACGGTGCACGTACCGGCGATCGACTGGATGGTGGCGCCCCCGCCCTGCGCCACATAGCGCATGACCAGTTGCAGCGAGTCGATCTCGGCGACGAGCTCGGGCTGAAGCTGTACGCGCTCGAACTCGAACATCAAACGGCGGCGCAGATTCTGCTGGGGGCTGGAGAGCACCAGAGGCAGGCGCGCCACCTCGGCGAGGGTCAGCGAGGTCCGCTCGGGCGGCACGATCGGGCTGACGGCGGGCAACACCACGAACACCTCTTCGTCGAGCAATGGCTCGAAGGTGAGGTCGTTGGCGGCCGTTGTGCTGAAGAGGATCGCGACATCGAGCTGGCCTTGGCGCGCCATCTCTTCCAGTTGCGAGGGCAGCGCCACTGCCACGTTGAGCAGCAGCCGCGGATATTTTTCCTTCAACTGACGCAGCAGTGCCAACCCCACCATTGCCGATGTGGAGGGGGCCAGGCCGAGCGTCACGCGGCCTTGCACGCTGGCGTATTCCTGGCGTGCGACGTGTACCGCGGCATCGAGTTGACGCAGCACGAATTTGGCATGGTGGTAGAGCGCCTCCCCGTTGTCGGTGGGCTTCACCCCGCGCACCGAGCGGATCAGCAGCGGCTTGCCGACCTCGTCTTCCAGCCGGGCGATCTGCTGACTCAAGGCCGGCTGCACGATGAAGAGCTGGCGCGATGCCTTGGACAGGCTGCCGCTCTCGACGATCTGGACGAAGTATTTGAGTTGGCGGGTGTCCATGGGGTGTCTCCGGCGTCGCCGCTCCTGTTGTGCGTGGGTCCGTGCTCGGCGGCGTCGCCGGCCCGGCACCATAGCCGTTCCAAGAATCGTGCCGTCCCAAGGCCTGCTGCCTTGCATGGTCGCGGCACGCACATGTGTCCGCGACAACGACGCTGCGTGCCCGCTCGACAGGCACCTCGGCGCGCTCTGGCAACGCCGCTCGGGCCGGCCTGTCGATGCCTCGCTGGCACCGCGTTTGCAAACTTCACCACCACCGCGGCGACGTGAGACACCGGCGCCTCAACCACCACAACGGAGACGAGATTCCATGAAGCATCCATTTTCCAGGCGCCTGGCCTTGCGAGGCCTGGCCACGGCCGGTCTCGCACTGCTAGCGTCGGCGGCCACGGCGCAGCCGGCATTCCCGACCCGGCCCATCCGCATCGTGGTCAACACGGCGCCCGGAGGCCTAGTGGACATCGTGACACGGCTGGTGGCCCAGAAGATGGGCGAGACCCTGGGGCAGTCGGTGGTCATCGACAACCGCGCGGGCGGCGACGGCCTGCTGGGCATCCGTTACGTGAAGAGCCAGCCGGCGGACGGCTACACCTTGCTGTCCACGGCCGGGACCATCGCCATCCAGCCGGCCGTGAAGCAGGATGCAGGGTACGACCCCATCAAGGACTTCACGGCCATCGGTCCCGTGGTGCGCACGCCGGTGATGATGGTGGTCGGCGCCGACCAGCCAGACCGCTCGGCGAAGGACTTTCTCGCCCGTGCAAAGGCGCAGCCCAATGCGTTGAGCTATGCGTCCGCAGGCGTCGGAACGACGACCCACATCGGCGCGGCCATGTACTTGCAACAGGCAGGCGTTCAACTGCTGCACGTTCCCTACAAGGGCAATGGTGCGGCCATGCCGGATGTGATGGCCGGGCGCGTGGCGATGATCTTCGAGGCCTACGGCAGCGGCGCCGCCAAGGTCAGGGAGGGGCGTTTGAGGGCCTTGGGCGTGACGTCCAACCAGCGGATTCCCGGGCTTCCCGATGTCCCGACCCTGGCGGAGCAGGGTGTACCGGGCTTCAGCTACTACCTGTGGATCGGCATGTTCGCGCCGGCCGGTGTTCCGAAGGAGGCCGCGCAGCGCCTGTCCGACGCCCTGCGCGCCGCTGTCGCGAGCAAGGATCTGGCCGCGCGCATCGCATCCGACGGTGCCGAGGCGATGGCCATGACCTCGGACGAGTTCTCCAGCTTCGTGCGCGACGAGGTCCAGCTGATGAACCGCTTCGTGACCGATCTGGGAATGCCCAAGCAGTAGCGCGGCCATGGCCGCTTGCCAGTGGCATGCGGCTTGCACTGAGAAGACATGGAAACACGTGATGTCGCGGCCGCGCCTGCCGCACGGAGTGCACCGCTCGCCGGCGTGCGGGTCGTTGATTTCAGCACCTTGCTGCCGGGGCCGATGTGCAGCTTGCTGATGGCACAGGCCGGTGCCGAGGTGATCAAGATCGAGCGGCCCGGGCGTGGCGACGAGATGCGCTCGTACGTACCCCGGTTCGGGCCGGACAGCGTGAACTTTGCGTTGCTCAACCGGGGCAAGCGGTCGGTGGCGCTCGACCTTAAGCAGGCGGCCGACTGTGCGCAGGCGATTGCCCTGATCCGCAGCGCGGACGTGCTGATCGAGCAGTTCCGCCCGGGCGTCATGGACCGCCTGGGCCTGGGCTTCGAAGCCATGCATGCCATCCACCCTGGCCTGGTGTATTGCTCCATCACGGGCTGGGGGCAGGACGGGCCGCTGGCGGAGATGGCTGCGCACGACCTCAACTACCAGGCCGAGGCAGGTCTTGTCGGACTGACGGCCGGCGCGGACGGCACGCCAGGCCTGCCCAGCACCCTCGTGGCAGACCTGGCGGGCGGGGCCTACCCTGCGATGATGAATGTCCTGTTGGCGCTGCGCTCGCGTGATGTCGATGGGCGGGGATGCCACCTGGACATCGCCATGGCGGACAACTTGTTCGCGTTCACGTACTGGGGCCTGGGCAACGGGTTTGCTGCCGGCCAATGGCCAACCCCCGGCGGCGATCTCGTGACGGGCGGCACCCCGCGCTACCAGGTCTACCGAACGCTGGACGGGCGACATCTAGCAGTCGCACCGCTGGAGCAGAAGTTCTGGGAGAACTTTCTGCAGGTGCTCGGCGCGCCGGAACTGCTGGACGACGCGGTCGATCCGCCTGGCACGCGCTCGGCAGTGGCTGCCATCTTGCTCACGCGCACGGCGGAGGACTGGCTGCGGCGCTTCGAAGGCGTCGACGCCTGCGTGTCGCTCGTCAAGTCCTTGCAGGAGGCGGTGGCGACGCCGCACTTCGACGCCCGTGGTGTATTCCGAGCGCGCCTGTCGAGCGGCGACGGCGCGGAAATCCCCGCGCTGCCGCTGCCGATCGCGCCCGCATTCCGTGCGGACACTGGTGTCGGTGCGCCGGTGCTGGGCGAGTCCGCAGCGGATGGCTTCTTGCCATCCTGACTCCGTTCGCAGGTCCTGCGCCTTTTTGCATCTCCAAGGCCTCCATGCCACTCCCCACACCCGCCGCGCGCCGGGGCATCCACCGGCGCACCATCGACATGCAGGCCTATGTGCGGGACGATGGGCTGTACGACGTGGAAGCCCACCTGGTCGACATCAAGCCCTTCCTGTTCGAGAGCCTGGGCCGGCCGGCGCCGGTACCGCCAGGCCAGCCGCTGCACGACCTGTGGGTGCGGCTGACGGTGGACGGCAACTACGCCGTGCGTGACATCCGCGCGGCATCCGACGTGACACCTTATGCCGTCTGCAAGGAGGCAGAAACCACCTTGCAGGTGCTGGTCGGAGAGCGTCTGGTGCGAGGTTGGTCGGCAACGGTCAAGCAGCATCTGCGCGGGGCTGCGAGCTGCACGCATCTGATGGAGGTGCTGATCCCGCTGGCGACGACGGCCTTGCAGGGCATTCGGGGCCTGCGACCGGCAAGCGAGCGTAAGCGCAGTGGCGGCGGCGCGCCGGCGCAGCTCGACAGCTGCTATGCCTACAGCCGCGAGCGCGAGATCGTGCTGCGCTTCTGGCCGGAGCACTACCGTGCGCCGGGCGTACCGGGCGTGTCGGGCAGTGGCGGGGAGGCTGCATGAAGCGGCGCCTCCTGTTGGCTACACCGGCATGCGCTTGGGTGTCGCACGGCGCGGCGCGCGCCCAGTCCGCCTGGCCCGCCAAGCCGATCCGGATCATCGTGCCGTTTCCAGCGGGCGGCCAGACCGACGTCGCAGCGCGGCTGATCGGTCAGGCGCTCGGCGAAGCGCTGAAGACGCCGGTGTTCGTGGAAAACAAGGCCGGCGCCCACGGCTTCATCGGCGGTGCAGAAGCGGCGCGCGCGCCTGCGGACGGGTACACGCTGCTCGTGGCCAGCACCGGCGCCGCGGTCATCAATCCGCTGCTGCACAAGAGCATTCCCTACGATCCGCTACGGGACTTCCGCCCGGTGTCGCTGTTGATCAGCGTGCCGATCGTGGTCATGGTGAACACGCTGGCGCAATCGCCCCAGACCCTGCAGGCGCTGGTGGCCAAGGCGAAGGAGCAGCCGGGGCGCGTTAACTACGCATCGGCTGGCAATGGCGGTTCGTCGCATCTCGTCGCGGAATACTTCAAGTACCGCACCCGCACGGCCATGACACACATCCCCTACCGAGGCGAGGCGCCGGCAGCGGCGGATGTCGCGGCGGGCCAGGTGGACCTGATGTTCAACACGCTCGTGAGCACCCTGCCGCACGTGCGCAGCGGCAAGGTGCGCATGCTGGCCACTACGGGACGTGAGCGCCTGCCCGACTACCCCGACATGCCGACCGTGGCCGAGGCGTTGCGGCTCATGGACTTCGAGGCTTCCTCGTGGGCGGCGCTGTACGCGCCGGCCGGAACACCTGCAGACATTGCCGCGCGGCTGTCGGCCGAGGTTGACGCAGTGCTCAAGGGCCCAGGCGTGGCTCAGCGGCTGAGGGAGCTCGGGGCGGTGCCGATGGGTGGCGCGCCCGAGCGCCTGGCTGCCTTGCAGCGAGCCGAACTGGACAAGTGGCGTGGTGTGATCCAGGCCGCGGGAATCAAGCCGGACTGAACCGATTCAGCTCTGACCGGCGCATCCCGGAACCTGCGGCAGGTCTGGCGGCCAGCTGAACCGGCCGCGGTCCAGATCTACCGGCCAGGCGGGCCGAGCGCGTGGCCTTGCTGGAGGGCACCGACGCGCAGGGAGTAGCTGGCAGGGCTTCCCTCTGCGCAGGCATAGACCGGACCGCCGCAGTTTTCGCAGAAGGCGTGCACGCGCAGTGTCCCTCTGTCCGCGGTCTTGACGTAGCGACGCGGTGTCCCGCGCAGCAGGCGGAACCGGTCGGCGGCGGCCGGGACATTCGTCCGAAACGCCGAGCCCGATTGCATCTGGCAGTCTCTGCAGTGGCAGACCATGACCGTGCCGACCTCCACGTCGGGCTCGTATGCAATGGCGCCGCAGTGGCATTGGCCTTCGACCTTCATAGGGTCTCGTGTGTTGGTTCACTGGCGCACCGGCTTGGCCAGATGCGTCGCACCCTGGCACGAACCCTCGCGGTCGCGATGAAGGTCGTTCCCGCCGCGGCGCAGGCCGCGGCGGTGTCCGTCCTCACAGCCGCAGCAGCACCGACTTGGTCTGCGTGAACGCTTCCATCGATTCGGCGCCGAGTTCGCGGCCGTAGCCCGATTGCTTGTAGCCGCCGAAGGACATCACCGGATCGCCTTCGGCGTAGGTGTTGATCCAAACGCGTCCAGCCTTGAGCGCGCGTGCCACGCGGTGCGCGCGGCCGACATCCTTGGTCCAGACCGCTGCGGCCAGCCCGTACTCGTTGTCGTTGCCCTGGAAGATGGCGTCTTCCTCGTCCTTGAACGGGATCACGGACAGCACCGGGCCAAAGATTTCCTCGCGTGCGATCTTCATGGCGTTGGAGACGCTGCTGAAGACGGTCGGCTCGATGAAGAAGCCGACGTTGCCGCGGCGCGATCCGCCGAGCGACAGCGCGGCGCCGGAGCCGCGGCCCGCTTCGATGTAGCCGAGCACGCTGTCCATCTGGCGCTTGGAGATCAGCGGGCCGAGCTTGGTGTCCGCGTCGAACGGAGAGCCAACCTTGTACGTCGCAGCGAGGCGTGTCACGCGCTCCGTCACTTCGTCGTGCAGGCTCTCGTGGACGAAGAGCCGCGTGCCGGCCGAGCAGATCTGGCCCGAATTGCGGCAGAAGGTGTCAACTGCGCTCTGGACGGCCTTGTCGAGGTCCGCGTCGGGGAAGATGATGTTCGGCGACTTGCCGCCCAGCTCCAGCGTCACGCGCTTCATGTTGCCTGTCGACGCGGTCAGCACCTGGCGGCCGACCGCCGTCGAGCCGGTGAACGCGATCTTGTCGACGTCCATGTGCGCGGCCATGGCTGCGCCGGCGGTGGCACCGTAGCCCGGCACGATGTTTAGCACACCCGGCGGAATGCCGACCTCGTGGATGATCTCGGCCAGGCGCATCGTCGTTAGTGGGGCCTGCTCGCCAGGCTTGAGGATGGCCGTGTTACCGAAGGCCAGGGCGGGCGCGATCTTATTCGCCGCCATGACCATCGGCATGTTCCAGGCATTGATCAGCGCGCAGACCCCCATCGGTTCGCGCAGCATGTATTGGAAGCGGTCTGCATCCATGGGGTTGGTGGAGCCATGGACCTTGGTGGGCCAGCCTGCGTAATAGCGGAAGATCTCAGCCGTCTGCGTTGCGCGGGGCACGCAGGCGGACAGGGGGGCGCCCATGTCGAGCGCTTCGAGGACGGCAAGCTCCTGCGCGTTGGCCTCCACCGCATCCGCAATCTTCAGCAGCAGCCGGGTGCGTTGGTGCGGCGAGATACCGGTCCACGTGCGCGCCTCGAACGCGCGGCGTGCGGCGATGACTGCCAGGTCGATGTCCGCGCTGTCGGCTTCGGCGATGCGGGTGAGGACCTTCTCCGTCGACGGATTGACGACATCGAAGGTCTTGCCGGATTGCGCATCGACCCATTGGCCGCCGATCAACAGCCGCTTGGGACCGGATTCGAGCCAGGCCAGCGCCTTCTGGTACTCGGGGCTTTGCGTTGCGGGGGAGGGCGATACAGTGTTGGTCGATTGGGTCATGGGCTTACCAGGCAAGAGGTGAATTGGGCACAGGCGCGAGCGGGAGAGCAGACGGACCGGTGCAAGGTGCTTGCGTGTGCGTTGCATCCTGCCCAGCGCGGTCCGGCGGCGTTCGCTGACTGCCGTCACCGGTGTCTCCGGACGATGCGGCAGTCCTAGGGTCTTGTGCAAACGCTGTGCCAGCCGCTGCAGCCCCTGGGCGGGTGGCGCAGGGCCGGCAGCGCAGTGGATCTGTACGCCGAGCGCACAACCGTGCGTGCGCAGGAGACAGTGGCCAAAACGTCGCTGCCGATGTCCGGTATCGCGCAAACGGGAACAGGCAAATCGGGGGCATGGCTATGGTGCGGAAGCGCTCAGTCGGCCTTGGCGCCGGTCTCCCTGATGACCTGCGCCATCCGCGGAATCTCGGAACGGATGTACTGGCCCAGTTGCTCCGCGTTCATGGGGGCCGGCAGGCCACCAAGCGTGGACAAGCGCTCGATCATCTGCGGCGATTCGGCCACCTGCAGGCTTGCGACGCTGAGGCGGGTCACGATCTCCTGTGGCGTGCGCGCGGGCGCGACAAGGGCATACCAGGCCGAGAAATCGAAGCCCTTCAGCCCGGCCGCTTCGGCGACCGTCGGGACGTCGCGCAGGGTCGGCATGCGCTGGGCCGAGGTCACTGCCAGCGCGCGCAGCTTGCCGGTCTGCACGTAGGGTGCCGTGGCGGCCACGCTGGCGATGATGACCGGGATCTGGCCGCCGATGGCGTCGCTGAGTCCCGGGCCGTCGCCCTTGTAAGGCACATGCGTCATGCGCGTGCCGGTCTTCACCTTCAGGTATTCGCCGGCAAGGTGCGACGTGGTGCCGTTGCCTCCCGAGCCGAAGCTGTAGCGGTCGGGCTCGGCCTTGAGCAGCGCCAACAGCTCGGCCAAGGTCTTGGCTGGAACCGAGGGGTGGACAGCGATGACGTTCGGGACGAAGGCCACGCGCGCGATGGGCGCGAGGTCGCGGACCGGGTCGTAGGTCATGCTCTTGAAGAGCGCCAGATTGCCGGCGAGCGGGCCGTTGGTGCCCAGGCCGATCGTGTAGCCGTCGGGTGCGGCCCTGGCCACCATGTCGATGCCGATGTTGCCGCCGGCGCCGCCCTTGTTGTCGACGATGACCTGCTGCTTGAGCACTTCGGACAACAGCAGCGCGAAACCGCGGCCGAGTGCGTCGGTCGGACCGCCGGCTGCGAATGGCACGATCAGCCGGATCGGCTTCACCGGAAAGTCCTGACCGAACGCAAGGTGGGGCAGCACCAATGGTGCGGAAGAAATGGCGGCAAGAACGTGACGGCGTTTCATGAGGATCTCAGGTCTGGACACGGTGGTGGCGGGGCGTGGGGCGGTTCAGGTGCGTTCGGAGGCCGGTGCGGCGTACACGCCTTGTGCGGTGGCGACGAGCGCGTCGCCCGCAAGGACCGAGACCGTGGCGAAGTACATCGAGCGGCCTTTGCGGCCGACCTCGCCGCGGGCCTTGAGCGTGCGTGTGTCTGCGATGCGCACGGCCCGCAGGAAGCTGCAGCTGAGCGAAACGGTGGGGCAGACGGGGGCCTTGCCGCCATCCGTGCACGCCCACATGCCAGCGGTGTCCAGCAGCGTCATGATGACGCCGCCATGCACCGTGCCCAGCCGGTTGCAGTGGAACTGCGCGAGCGGCAGCTCGAGTTCGGCCACGCCCGAGGCGGGCAGCCGGATCTCGACGCCGAGCAATGCACCGAAGTCGGGGTAGTCCTTGCGTGCGTCGTGTGGCTCGGTCATGTTGTCTCCTGTGCTGTGGTCGTGATGGACGGCGGCGGCTCAATCGACGGTGATGCCGGTCTTCTTGATGATGGCGCTCCAGCGCGCCGTCTCTTCGCGGATGGTCCTGGCGGCCTCTTCGGGCGTACTGCCGACGGCTTCGATGCCGCGTGCCATGGTCGATTTCTGGAATGCCGGGTCCTTGCCGATGGCCATGAGTTCTTTGCTCAGGCGTGCGACGACATCTGCGGGCACGTTGGCCGGTGCGAGCACGGCATACCAGCCGAACACTTCGAAGTCCTTGACGCCCACCTCGCGCAGGGTGGGGACATCGGGCAGCTGGGAGTTGCGCGTCTTGTCCGCCACGGCGATGGCCCGCAGCTTGCCGCCCTCGATCAAGGGCAGCGCGCCGCCCACGGTGGCAAAGATGCTGTCGATGCGGCCGCCGACGAGCTCGGTGAAGGCGGGCGATTCGCCCTTGAACGGCACGTGCAGCATCTTCGTGCCGGTGACGTCGTTCAGCATGGCCATCGTCAGGTGCGCCGTCGACGCATTGCCGGCGGAACCGTAGGTCAGGGCGCCAGGCGTCTTGCGCGCCTGCTCGATCATCTGGGCAGCCGACTCGGGCTGGCGCGCCGGGTTGCTGACCAGCACCATCGAGAACTTGGCGACCAGGGAGATGGGCGTGAAGTCGCGCTGCGTGTTGTAGGGGAGGTTCGGATAGAGCGAGGTGTTCACGCTCGCCAGGCCCTGGCTCAGGATGGCCAGGGTGTAGCCGTCCGGTGCGGCCTTGGCGACGAAGTCCGCGCCGATGATGCCACCGGCTCCCGCGCGGTTTTCGACGATGACAGGCTGGCCGATGCGGTTGGACAGTTCCTGCGCCAGCGAACGCGCCAGGATGTCGGTCAGGCCGCCGGCCGCGTAGGGTGCGATCAGCCGGATCGGCTTGTCCGGGTAGGCTGCGTGGGCCGGCGCGAGGGCGGCAAGGCAAAGCGGGACGGCGGCAAGGGCGACACGCAGGCAACCGAAAAGGGGCATGGTCAATCTTCTGGACAGGGGTTAGACGGACAAGGCCCTGTCGCGCCCCAGGCGGTGTCCATCGACGCCGCCAAGCCGGGTTGCACGACAGGCAGACAGAAAATGCCTGTGCTGCTGGTGGGGCAAATGACATGCCACCCGACTTTGTCGTTCAAATTGGCGAATGGCGACGTTTCGCGGCCGTGGGGCCGGTTGTGCGTGTGCGCGCGACGGACACCCACGGCACGTGTCCCGGCGCAATGTGCTCGCCAACGACATCCGCCGGGCGCGCTGCCGGCCGCCCGCCGTCGATCAACCTTCTTTCCGAGAAGCCAGCTCGGGGCCGTCAGTTGGGCAGCGCGTAGGCCACCACGTAGTCGCCCTTGGCTGTGGTCGAGGCGTTCCCTCCAGCGCTGATCACCACGAACTGCCGCCCGCTGCGTGGCGCCGCGTAGGTCATGGGTGTGGCCTCCGCGCCGACAGGGAGCCGATGCCGCCAGAGCTCGCGGCCGGTGCGCACGTCGATCGCGCGGAAGTAGAGATCCTGCGCTCCGGCCATGAACACCAGGCCGGAGGAGGTCGTGATCGGCCCCCCACGCGTGGGCATGCCGATCGGCATGGGCAGCCGCGTGGCGATGCCCAGCGGCCCGGTCTCCTCGGTGGTGCCGTACGGCATGGACCAGACGATCTGGCGCGTGGCCAGGTCGATGGCGTTGAGCGTGCCGTAGGGCGGTTCCTTGCAGGGCATGCCCAGGGGCGACAGGAAGCGCTTCTGCTCGATGCCCCAAGGCGTGCCGCGCTGCGGTGCACCGCCGGTGTGGCTGCATCGGCGCTGGCGTTGGCATCGTATTGCGCGCGCGGCACCAGGCGGTTGACCACCGCGATGCGGGTGTCATTGACGACCAGGTAGCCCAGGTTCTCGGCGATGGAGGCCGAACCCCAGGTCGTGCCGCCCATCCAACCTGGGTACTGGATCGTCCAGCGGTCGCTGGGCGGCGTGAACTCGCCCTCGTAGCGGGCCTGGCGGAAGTCGATGCGGCACATCAACTGGTCCAGCGGCGTCAGGCCCCACATGCGGCGTTCGCTGAGTGGCTCCGTGCCGAGGGCCGGCATGCCCACGGAATAGGGTTGCGTGGGCGCGAGTCGGTGCCATCGCGGCCCGGGCATCCGGAAGGCGTGCGTCGGCAGGCCACGCTTGGAGAGCCGTGGCGAAGCGCGGCGGACGACGCTGCGAGACGGGACCCGATCAGACTCGGCGCGTCGTTAGATCGCGTGCTGTTGAATGTAGGCTGCGCAAGCGCGATGCACTGGATGGTCAAAAGCGTATGGACTTATACCCACAGCGCATAAGTCGGCGGCGCGGTGTTCCTGTCTCCGCTGCGGCCGACAGGGGGACTAGGGCTGGCTGGAAGGTCTTGCTGCTGCACCCTGGCGGCCTTGCGCGGCATGGAGGCAAAACCGGGACGGTCCCGCCGCCGGGACTTCACTGGATGCTAATCTTCTCGGCCTGGACGATGGCCTTCCAGCGCCGGTTCTCATCCAGCACCTGCTTCCTGAAGTCTTCCCCGACCAATGGCGAGGGGTCGGGGACCTCCTTGGACGAGTTGCGGTAGCGCGCGATGGCATCCGGATCCTTGAACACCGCGTTCAGTTCCTCGATCAGCCGCGCGGAGATGTTCTTTGGCACGTTCGGCGGGGCCAAGAAGCCGAACCAGGCGTCGTAGCTGGCATCCTTGAAGCCCAGCTCGCCGAGCGTCGGCAGATCGGGGTAGTAGGGGTGGCGGCGGGTGCCAGCCGGGCCCAGTACCTTGATGCCATCCGGCAAGGGTGCTGCGGCGCCCGTGGCGAAGTCGATGTCGCTGGCCAGCAGGGCAGTGTAGATCGCGGAGTTGCCGGCGTAGGGAACGTGCAGGCCCTTCACGCCGGCAGCGCTTTCGAACATGGCTGTGCCCAGGTGGTTCAGCGACGCCATGCCCGTCGTGCCGTAGCTGAGCTTGCCCGGGTTCGCCTTCATGTAGGCGATGAGTTCGTTCGGGGTGGTGAACTTGGACTTCGGACCGACCGCGATCAGCGTCACAGTGGTCCAGAACCTGGAGAGGTAGCTGAAGTTCTCGATCTTGTAGGACAGGTTGCTGCGCACCGCGGGCAGCACCGCCAGGTCGGCTGCGGCCAGGTACAGCGTGTAGCCGTCGGCTGGCGCCTTGGCCACATAGTCTGCCGCGATGGCGCCAGCGGCGCCGGGCTTGTTCTCCACGACGACCGGCTGGCCGAGGCGGCGCGACAGGAAGTCGGCCGTGATGCGGGCCAGCACGTCGGTCAGGCCGCCGGCGTTGAACGCCACCACGATCTTGATGGGCCGGGTTGGGAACTCCCGCGCAGCTGCAGGCTGCGTGGCCAGCGTGGCGCCAACGGCCAGTGCAAGGCCCAGGGTCTGTCTTCTCAACATATCGTCTCCGTTCGCTCAGGTCGGTAAGGGTGGGGCGGCCTGCTGCCTACGCAGCGGTGCTGGGGCGGTGGTCGGCCTCAGGGCGGTGTGAGCGCAGGCGTGCCAGCGGTGCCGGTCAAGCGCATGAGCGTCCCGACATCCGACAGGGCCTGCAGGTCCATCACGCACCCGACGATGGCGTCGATCACCGCTGGCGCGATGACGCCTTGCGCGTTGCATCTGAACTTGTCGGCCAGCTCAGCATCGGTCATGAGGGTCGCCGGGTCGGGCGAAGGGCTGCCCTTGGGGTACCGCTTCTCGGCGACGAAGCTCTGGCCGCGGGCGCGCAGCTCCACCCAGGCCGGCCGGCTGGCGCCGTGTGCGGTGAGCAGCTTCACGTAGTCGGGGTGCACCTCTGTCGTGACCTTGTCCATCAGCCCGAGGACCGAGCTGCCGAAGACCAGCGCCGGGTTCATCCAGGCACGCCCGTCGGCCGGCCGGTGCGCGGCCATCGCGATGCCGTGAGCCATGCTGAACTGGGCGTCGTAGACATGTGCGATGCTGCGGTTGAGCCAGATCGGCTGCTCGGCGAAGCCTTCGACGTAGACCTTGATTCCTTCGATCTCGTCGGGCCGGATGGCGTGCTCTTCGACCAGCTGCACCACGCAGTCGATCGAGGCATGCATGATCCGGCAGTGCGCGTGCGGCTTGTACGAGGTCAGCGCCGGGAACAGCCATTCGGCGCCCAGGTCCTTGGTGATGTGCTGCGGCTCCCACTTGGTGGTGCCGATGAAGCGCGGATAGCCCCATTCCCGGTCGTCCAGAATCTGCACGTCGCCCTTGTGGCCGAACTCGGCCAGATGTGCAGCCGTCATGGCCTGCTGCGACATCACGCCAGCGACCAGGTACTTGATGGTCGAACTCGGCAGGTGCTGGAACCACGCGCCCTGGGGATTGACTGGCGAGATGCAGCCCGCGATGCCCAGCCCGTGCGCCAGGCGGTTGGAACCCTGGCGCTTGAGCTTGCCGATGGCGGCCGTGCCGCCGAAGATCGCGCTGGCGTACCCGAACACCTGCGGGATCTCGCTCTTGCCGTCCCGCGTGTCGCGCAGGTTGTCCATGGCCTTGCCGATGCGCAGGCTCATCTCATGGGCAACGGCTACGGCCTCGATGAGCGACCTGCCGTCGGCTGCGGTGGCTTCGCCGACAGCCAATGCGCCGGGCAGGACATAGGGCGTGACATGGCCTGGCGGCACCACGCAGTCCATGTCCAGCGTGTTGATGAGTTCACCGTTGGCGAACGCAGCGCCGACGATGGACGCGCGCTCGGCCGTGCCGATGATGGTGGCGTTGCCGCCCGCGCCGCCGATCAGCCGGCCGTAGTCGATGCCGATGCGGCCCTTGGCCTGGCCGGTGCCGGCCAGCGCGCAGCCGATAGAGTCGAGCACGATGCGCTTGCTCTCGTGCACCACGCTGTCCGGCAGTTCGCTGAAGCGGGTGTGGGCGGTGAAATCGGCAAGTTGCTCGATGATGGTGCTTGGCATGCTGGCGTCCCTCCTCTCAAAGCGGGTCAGATGGCGAGCAGGCCGCCGTCGACGTTGATCACCGTGCCGGTGACATAGCGGGACTGGTCGGACGCGAGGAACAGCACGACGTCGGCGAGCTCCGCGGTGTCGCCGACCCTGCCAAGCGCGATCTGGCGCATCACGTAGGCGCGGTCGGTGTCTTCCCAGATCTTGTCGAAGCGGGGGCCACTGCGGATGAAGCCGGGGGCCACGGCGTTCACGCGCACGCCGTCCGGCCCGAGGTGCTTGGCCAGGTTGCGCGTGATGCCGATGATGGCGGCCTTGGCGGCGCTGTACTGCGGGCTGAAATGGCTCCAGCCGAACTGGCCTGCGGTCGACGCCATGTTGATGACGGCGCCGCGCGACGCCCTGAGCGCCCCGGCGGCGGCCTTGATGCACAGGAAGGTGCCGCGCATGTTCCAGTCCATCACCTTGTCGTAGTCGGCCTCCGTCACCTCGTCGAGCGTGGGCGGCGTGCCGGCACCCCCGCCTGCGTTGTTGAACAGGATGTCCAGGCGCCCGAAGTTGCCGGTGGCCTCGGCCACCATGCGCGCGACATCGGCCGAGATCGCCACGCTGCCGGTGACGGTGTGGACGCGGTGGCCCTGTGCCGAGAGCTCGGAGCGGGCGGCATCGAGCGCTGCCGTGTCTAGGTCGCACAGCACGACGCTGGCGCCCTCGCTGGCGAGCCGCTGGCCGATGGCCAGGCCGATGCCGCGCGCGCCGCCGGTGACCATGGCCACGCGGCCGTCCAACCGATATGGAGCGGCCGTTGCCGTGCGCGTTTCTTGGTGGGACGGATCCATGAGAGCCTTCCTTGGTGATGTCGTTGCCGGCCGCGGCTATTTGTCTTGCCAGCCTTTGAGCACGACGAGCTTGCCGTCCTGCCACTGGGCGTAGCCGAAGGTGCCGGGGCCCGCGTGCTTGCCGGGCTGGTAGGAGACGGGAGGGATCAGGCCGCTGGCGTGCGTGCCCATGCGTTCGAGCGACGCGATCAGCGACTCGCGCGTCAGGTCCTTGCCGGCCCCCTTGGCGGCCTCGACGAACAGCTTGGCGCCCGACATGCCGATGAACGACCAGTAGCCCGGTGCCGTCCCCGGCGCGTACTTGGCCAGGACGGTCTTGGCCTGCTGGATCTCCGGCGTCGTCATCGTCTCCACTCCGGCGTACAAGTTCGTGTAGAGCCTGTTCACGGCGTCGCCGCCGAGCTGAAGCGTGACGGGGTCGCCCATCACCTGCAGCGCGAGGAAGTTGCTCTTCCAGCCGAGCTTCTGCGCCGCAACCAGGAACAGCGTGCCTTGCTTGGGAATCACCGCCATGACCACCGCATCCGGGTTGGACTGGCGCAGGGCCAGGGCCTGCGCGCTCACGTCGACGTCGCTGGGCACGTAAGAGGCCTCGCCGACGATCTCCAGCTTGTGCGCCGCGGCGTACTGCTTTACGCCGGACAGCAGCTCCTTGCCCATCTGGTCGTCCTGGTAGAACACTGCGATGCGCTTGGCGTGCAGCGATTCGTGCGCGTACTGGACCAGCGAGGTGCCCTGCTGCGGGCCGGTGGGCGAGATCGGAAAGATGTTGCGATCGGTCGGCTCGTTGATGAGCGGGTGGCTGCCCAGCGGGCCGAGCAGGGGCACACCGCGCTGTTTCAGGAACGGCAGCATGGCCAGCGTGTTGGCCGTTCCAAGAGTGCCGACGATGGCGAAGACGCCGTCGCGGTCGACCAGCTTCTTGACGGCCGCGACCGACTGCTGCGGGTTGTAGGAGTCGTTCTCGGCGTTCCACGCGATCTTGCGGCCGTGGATGCCGCCCTGCTCGTTGGTCCATTTGAAGTACGCGTCCACACCATCGCGAAACTGCGTGGCACCGGCTGCGAAGCCGCCTTGCAGCGGCAGCACGGCGCCGAGCTTGATCTCCTTGTCCGAGATGCCGGGATCGGCGGCCATGGTCGCGGCACTGCACAGGGCCGCAGCGGTGGCGAACAGGCGGAATACGTTCTTCATGGATGTCTCCTTCGGTCGATGGGGGGTAGGGGAAGGGCGCGAGCGGGTCGCGGCATCGTGTTCAGTCGTCACCGGCCAGGTAGGCAGAAAGCACGCTGGGGTCGTTGGCCAGCCTGCGGGCGTCGCCCTGCATCTGCACCCGGCCCTTTTCCAGCACGTAGGCGCGCGACGAGATGCGCAGCGCCTGCCGAGCGTTCTGCTCGACC
The DNA here is from genome assembly GCA_038961845.1 of Xylophilus sp. GW821-FHT01B05. Lineage (NCBI taxonomy): Bacteria > Pseudomonadati > Pseudomonadota > Betaproteobacteria > Burkholderiales > Xylophilus > Xylophilus sp. GW821-FHT01B05. Next base: position 3,960,521 of record CP152408.1, on the reverse strand, counting down.
AGCAGCACCGTGACGCCATCCCAGTTGATGCGCTGGATCAGCCGCATGATGTCCTGCGTGATTCGCGGCGACAGGCCGAGCGAGGGCTCGTCGAGCAGCAGCAGGCGCGGCCGGGACATCAGGCCGCGGGCAATGGCCACCATCTGCTGCTCGCCGCCCGACAAGGTGCCGGCCAGCTGTGCGCGCCGCTCGCGCACTCGCGGAAACAGTTCGTACATGCGCTCCAGGTCGCTCTGCACGCCGGCCGCATCGCGCCGCAGGTAAGCGCCCATGCGCAAGTTTTCCTGCACGGACAGTTCCAGGAACAGCTGCCGGCCTTCGGGACACAGCGCGATGCCGCGCGACACGATGCGCTCGGTCGATTCGCGCGAAATGTCTTCGCCTTCGAAGTGGATCGAACCGGTGGCATGGCCGGAGCAGACACCCATGATGCTGGCGAGCAGCGTAGACTTGCCGGCGCCGTTTGCCCCGAGCAGCGAGACGATGCCACCGCGTTGGGCAGAGACATCGACTCCCATCAGGGCCTTGATGCCGCCGAAGTGGACCTGGAGATTTCGGATCTCGAGCATCACGCGGCCTCCACCAGTTCATCGCGCGTGGCCGGCGCGTCTTCGTCTTGCTCGTCTTCGCCCAGGTAGACCTCGATCACGCGCGGGTCCGTGCGGATCTGCGACGGGACGCCCTCGCACAGCTTGCGGCCCTGGACCAGCACCACAATGCTGTCGCATACCCCCATCACCAGGCGCATGTCGTGCTCCACCATCAGCACGGTGATGCCCCGGTCCTGCCGCAGCTTCAGGATCGTCTTGCCCAGTTGGCGGGATTCCTCGGGGTTCATGCCCGCAGCCGGTTCGTCCAGCAGCAGCAGGCGCGGCTCGCCAGCCAGCGCGCGAGCCAGCTCGACGGTCTTCTGCACGCCGTAGGCCAGGCCCGACACCGGGGCGTCGGCAAAGGGTGCGAGGCCGAGTTCATCCACCAGGGCCTGCGCCTGCGCGATGGCGGCCTGGCGGCTGCGGCGGGCATGCGGCAGGCGCAGCAGGTCGGCGAAGACGGTGCTGCGGTGCTTGTGGATGGCGCCGGCCAGCACGTTCTCCATGACCGTGGCCTGGGCGAACAGCTCCAGGTTCTGGAAGGTGCGCGCGATGCCCAGCGGCGCCAGCGCATGGATCGGCCTGGACAACAGGTTGACGCCCTCGAACGCGACAGCGCCGGAGGAGGGCGCGTAGATGCGGCTGAGACAGTTGAGCAGCGAACTCTTGCCGGCGCCGTTGGGGCCGATCAGGCCGACGATCTGGCCGGCCAACACATCGAAGCTCACATCCGCCACGGCCTTCAGGCCGCGGAAGGACAGGCTCAGGTTGCGGACCTGCAACAGCGGCTTCATGCGCGACTCCGGGATGAGAATGCCCGCACGCTGGCACCGATGCCCGCCAGCCCGCGCGGTAGGAAATGCATGAACAGCACCAGCAGCACGCCGTAGACCAGCATTTGCGCATCCTTGAGTTCGCGCAGGAGCTCCGGCGCCAGCGCGAAGAACAGGCCGCCCAACACAGCCCCGGCAATGGAGTTCATGCCGCCGATCACGGCCATGGTCAGGAAGCCCATCGACGTGGTGATCGTGAACGAGTCGGTGCTGAGCTGACCGATGACATGGGCGTACAGGCCGCCCGACACACCGGCCAGGAAGGCACTTAGCGCGAAGGCCGAGACCAGGTGGCGGGCGCGTCCGATGCCGCAGGTCTGCGCGGCCAGCGGACTCATCCGCAGCGAGGCCAGACCCAGCCCGTTCAGCGACGACTTGAAGTTGGCCGTGAGCCAGGCCGCCACCAGCGCGAAGGCCAGGATTACGTAGTAGAACGCGAAGTCGGTCTCGACCATGATGCCCACCAGCACCGGGCGCTCGACCAGGATGCCCTGGCGGCCACCGGTTACCGAGTCCCACTCGTACAGGATCTGCTGGATCACGACGGAGAAGCCCAGCGTGGCGATGGCCAGGTAGTGGCCCTGCACGCGCAGCGCGGGCATGGCCACCAGCACGCCGAACAGCGACGCCACGGCACCGCCCAGCAGCACGCCGGGCACGAGCGGCATGCCCATCCGGCCCACGAAGATAGCGGCTGCATAGGCGCCGATCGCCCAGAAGGCCGCCTGGCCGATGGAGATCTGGCCGCCGATGCCGAGCACGATGTTCAGGCTCAGGCCCACGATGGCGTAGATCAGCACCATGCACAGGATGTAGTGGCCGTAGGGGCCGAATGCGAAGGGCGCGCAGAGCGCAACCGCCAGCACCGCGCCGGCCACCAATGGTTTGGGTTGGGAATCCATGGCGTCAGACTTTCTTGATGGCGGCCCGGCCGAACAGGCCTGCGGGCCGAACCATGAGCACCAGGATGATGAGGATGAAGGCGAGGGCGTCCTTAAACGCGTGGGAGACGTAGGCGCCTGCCAGCGTCTCGACCAGGCCCAGGACCAGACCGCCCGCCGCCGCGCCCGGCAGGCTGGCAAAGCCGCCCAGGATGGCGCCGGCGAATGCCTTCAGGATGACCGACACCATCATCTGCTGGTCCAGGAAGGTCACCGGCGCGATCAGCATGGCCGAGATCATTCCGAGCGAACCCGCCATGCCCCAGGAGATCAGGCTGACGCGGGACACGCGGATGCCCATGAGCCGGGCCGACCGGGTGTTCATGCTGGCGGCCCGCATGGCCGTGCCTTCGCTGGTGTGCTCGAAGAACAGGTACAGCAGGCCCATGACCAACACCGCCACGGCAATGATGGCCAGGCTGTTGGGCGCCACCGCGGCGCCCAGGAACTGCACCGGGTTGGAACTCAGCAGCGACGGGAACCGGTACGGGTCGTAGCCCCAGATCAGCCCGGCCAGCGTGTTAAAGATGAACCACAGGCCGATCGTGACGATGAGCAGGCTCAGGTGGGAACCACCCTTCAGCGGACGGATGCAGACACGCTCGACGATGGCGCCGAGTACGAAGCCGCAAGGCAGCGCCAGCAGGAACACCAAGGGCAGCGCGAGCTGGAAGCGCGTGGAGATCGACAGCGCGACGAACGCCATCAGCATCGCCATCTCGCCCTGCGCGAAGTTGATGACGTCGGTGGCTTTGTTCACCAGGACCAGCGAGAGGCCCAGCAGCGCGTAGATGCTGCCCACGGCGATGCCGGTGATGAGCAGCGCGGTCAGCATGGCGCTGGCCTGCGGGTTCGCAGACGATGTGAAGGCAAGCGGCGCATGAGAGTCTCCTCCTTGTCGTTGTGTGGTGCCGCTGCGCTCAGGCGACTTGCGCCGGAGTGCGTTGCTTCGCGGTGGAGGCGCTGCCGGTCAGCCGCATCAGCGCACCGACATCCTTGAGGCGTTCCAGACCCATCACGGCGTCGACGATGGCCTGTGTATTCGCGGCGCTGATGACGCCGTCAGCGTTCTGCTGAAACTTGTTGATCAACTCCTCGTTGGTCATGTAGGTGCTGGGATCGGGCGATGGGCTGCCCTTGGGGTAGCGCTTCTCCGCAACGAAGCGCTGGCCGCGTGCGCGCAGCTCGACCCAGGCCGGCCTGCTGGCGCTGTGCGAGGTCAGCAGCTTCACGTAGTCCGGGTGCACCTCGGTCGTAACCTTGTCCATCAGGGCGAGCACAGAGCTGCCGAACACGAGTTCGGGGTTCATCCAGCCGCGTCCGTGGCCTGGGCGGTGGGCGGCCATGGCGATGCCGTGGGCCATGCTGAACTGGGCGTCGTTCACATGGCCGATCGTGCGGTTCAACCAGATCGGCTGCTCTGCGAAGCCCTCGACGTAGACCTTGATGCCGTCGATCTCGTCAGGCCGGATGTTGTGCTCTTCGACCAGTTGGATCACGCAGTCGATCGAGGCATGCATGATGCGGCAGTGCGCGTGCGGCTTGTAGGAGGTCAGCGCCGGGAACAGCCACTCTGCGCCCAGCCCGTTGGTGATGTGCTGCGGCTCCCACTTGGTCGTGCCGATGAAGCGCGGGTAGCCCCATTCGCGATCGTCCAGGATGTGCACGTCGCCGGTGTGGCCGAACTCGGCCATGTGCGCCGCCGTCATGGCCTGCTGGGCCAGGACGCCGCCCACCAGGTATTTGATGGTGGAGAAGGGCGGATGCTGGTACCAGGACATCTGGAAGTTGACGGGCGAGATGCAGCCCGAGATGCTCAGCGCATGTGCCAGGCGCGCATCGTCCTGGCCCTTGAGCCTGCCGATCGCTGCCGTGGCGCCAAAGATCGAGCTGGCATAGCCAAAGACCTTGGGGGGCGCGCTCTTGCCATCCTTGGTGTCGCGCAGGTTGTCCATGGCCTTGCCCAGGCGATGGCTCATCTCGTGTGCTACGGCGACCGCCGCGATCAGTGACCTGCCATCGGCGGCGATGGCCTCGCCCACGGCCAGCGCACCGGGCAGCACGTAGGGCGATACATGGCCGGGGGGCACCACGCAGTCCATGTCCAGCGCGTTGATCAGTTCGCCGTTGGCGAACGCGGCGCCCACCATGGAGACGCGCTCGCCGGACCCCATGATGGTGGCGTCGCCACCCGTGCCCCCTAGCACACGGCCGTACTCGATGCCGATGCGGCCCTTGGTCTGTTCGGTCGCCGCGATGGCGCAGCCGATCGAGTCGAGCACGATGCGCTTGCTCTCCTGAACCACGCTCTCGGGCAGGGATTCGAAATGGCTGTTGGCCGTAAAGCTGGCCAGTTGCTCGATGATGGTCTTGGTCATGCTCGCAAGTTCCGATTGATGAAAGAGATCCATGGAGTGCGTGCGCAGGGCGCGCGCAGCCGCTCGCCGCAGGCGCCCAGTCAGGGGGGCGCTTGCGTCGGCTGTTTTATGGGGGGTGCCGGAAGCGGCGGGTCAGCTACGGCTACGGTGATCAGCCGTCGCGCTGTGGCCTGTCCTGGTTTCAGTTGGCCTCGGCGCTCACCTTGACGATGGAGGAGCGCCATCGTTCGATCTCGGAGGCGACCAGCGCCTGCGTGGTGGCGGGCGTCGTCCTGGCTTCGGGCTCGATTCCCAGACCTGCAAGCTTGCTCTTCACCTTTTCGTCGGCGAGCATCGCGTTGATCGCGCTGTTCAGGCGGTCGACTACGGCCGGCGGAGTGCCCCGGGGAGCCGCCAGGAAAGCCCACCAGTTCATCTCGGCCTTGGGAAAGCCGGCCTCGGCGACCGTCGGCACATGGGGTGCGTGCGGGTGGCGCTTTGCGCTAGTCACGGCCAGCGGCACCAGCGTGCCGTCGTTCATGCGCTGGCCGCAGACGGTGAAGGTGCACAGGAACAGGTTCACCTGACCGCCGAGCAGGTCGGTGAGGGCCTGAGTCTCGCCCTTGTAGGGCACGTGCAGCGCCTGGATCCTTGCCTCACGCATGAAGGCGTCCGTCCACAGGTGGCCTTGGGCATTGAGGCCGGACGACGCGTACTGCAAGCGGCGCGGGTCGGCCTGGCCGAGTGCGATCAGGCTCCTCAGATCGCTGACCTGGAGCTTGGGGCTGGCCATCACCACAAAGCCGATCTGGCCGATCTTGCCTACGAACTCGAAGTCCTTCACCGAGTCGAAGCCGAGGTTCGTGCTTGCAGCCGCATTGATGGAATGCGTCGGGGTGCTCAGCAGAAGGGTGTAGCCGTCGGGCCTGGACTTGGCCACGTAGGCCGCGGCAACGCCGGTGCTCGCGCCGGGCCGGTTTTCGGTGATGACGGGCTGCCCCAGCCGCATGGCGAGTTCATCTCCGACAAGGCGCGCCAGCACGTCCGTGGCGCCACCCGGTCCGAACGGGACCTGCAGCTTGATCGGGCGGCTCGGGTAGTCTTGTGCCGCAGCCGGCAATCCTAGAAATGCCGCCGCGCATCCCAGTGACAGGGCGAGTTGATTGAATATTCGATGCATGTCACGTCTCCGCTATGTGTTCTCGAACTGGGGGTGGTTCGATCTGCGCGGGAGTGTAGGAAGCGCGACGATCCGGGTCTAATACCCGTTACGGATCGGTTGATCTGCTGCGACGATCATTGGCGGCCTGCTCGGCGTGATGTCCCAGTCCGACGATTGTCGTCTGCGTTCCCTGGAGGCCGGTGGGCCTGAGCCAGCCGCACTTCGCTCCAGGCCCCGCTCTCCACCAAGCCCCGAACGATGCTCCGCAGTCCTGCGCACACCAGGGCACCGCTCTTAGAGAGTTTGCCCGCAGGAAGCGCGTAGAGGTAGTTTGGCCTCTCCAACAGTACGTCGGCGATCGGAACACAGCGCCAGCCGCGGCGCGGCGTCAGGATGTGGGTGGCCGCCATGGTCTGCAGCGTGGCCCCCCCGCCTTCCGCCACGAAGCGCATGGTCAGGGGGAGGGAATCGACCTCCGCTGCAAGGTTAAGGGTGAGCTTGGCGCGCTCGAGTTCCGCCATGAACCGGCGCCGCAGGTGATTGTGCGGAGAGGACAGGACCATGGGCAGTGCCGCCACCTCGGCGAGCGTGAGGGAGGCTCTGCCACGCGGCACCAGTGGGGAGCCGCGTGGCACGATCACGAACACGCGTTCGTCGAGCAGCGGCTCGGATGTCATTTCGGTGGAGACCATCTGGGACGAAAGGATCGCCACATCCAGCTCGCTGCGCCGAACCATGTCTTCCAGTTGCAGAAGGCGTGCCGAGATCACGTTCAGGACCAGCCGGGGATATTTCTCCTTGAATTCCTGCAACAGCGGCAGCGCGACCATGTACTCGGTCGATGGCACCATGCCGACGACGACACGTCCCTGGATGTCCGTGCTTTCCTGCCGGGCAATGATCACGGCTTCGTCCAGTTGGCGCAGCATGAGCTTGGCGTGGTGGTACAGGGCCTCGCCGTTGGCGGTGGGAAGCACGCCGCGCGTTGAGCGCACCAACAGGGGCTTGCCTACCTCCTCTTCGAGCCTCGCCATCTGCTGGCTGAGCGATGGCTGTGCGATGAACAACTGCCGGGATGCCTTCGACAGGCTTCCGCTTTCGACAATCCGCGCAAAGTACTTAAGTTGCCGCATGTCCATGGGGTCGACTCCGTCTCGTGGGGCATAGGTGCATCCTATAGCGCGTATCGGAAAGCTGTATTTTGGAGAAGCCGGATGCTTGCCCAGAATGCGCGGCAGCAGGAGAGCAGCAACGCATGTCTCTCCGTTCTGAAGGAGACAGATGTGCTTGCAGTCAACGCGACAAAGATCGAAAACGTCCCTGGTGCGCCGCTTCATGACGGTGGTGTTTGGCTGTCCCGCACGGGCGGTGCTTGCAACCCAGGCATCCTCCGTCGTGGCCGGGGGAGACTTCTGCGGGCCCTGTCCCTGTCCCTGCTCACGGGGGCGGGCCTGGCGGGGGCGCAGACCTATCCGATCAAGCCGGTCACACTGATCATTCCCTTCGCGGCTGGCAGCACCAGCGACGTGATCGCCCGCCTTTTCGCGCCGCCGATGCAGGAACTGCTGGGCCAGCCGCTCATCATTGACAATCGTCCCGGCGCTGCTGGCACCATCGGCACTGCCGCGGTGGCGCGCGCACCGGCCGACGGCTACACGCTGATGCTCACCAGCCCGGGGCATGCCGCTGCCAAGAGCCTCTACCGCGGCATCACCTGGGATCCGGTAAAGAGTTTCGCGCCGGTCATCCTGGCCGGCGCCATTCCTAACGTGATCGCGGTGAAGAGCTCGTCGCCCTTCAAGACGATAGGCGAGTTCGTCTCCTACGTCAAAGCTCATCCCGGCAAGGAAAACTACGCCCATACCGGCATCGGCACGTCGCCGCACCTGATGACGGAACTGTTCAAGCAGCAGACCGGCATGGATCTGCAGCAGATTCCCTACAAAGGCAGCGGCGAGGTCGTCAACGCGTTGATCGCTGGCGACGTCGCGATGGCGCCGTTGGGCCTGCTGATCGCAGCGCCCCAGGTCGAGGCCGGCGTCCTGCGGGTGCTCGCGGTCTCCGCGCAGACCCGCTCCACCGTGATGCCCACCGTACCCACGCTCAAGGAAAGCGGGTTCCCCGACGTCGACGCCCGGCCGTGGCAGGGCATCTTCGCGCCTGCCGGCACGCCGCGTCCCATCGTGGAGAAGCTCAACGCTGCGTTCGCCAAGGCCATGAACTACCCCGACGTGAAGAGCCGCCTGGTCATGCTCGGCATGCAGCTGGACCTGGGCTCTCCCGAGGAGATGGGCAGGTTCATACAGGAGGACGTGGAGCGTTGGACCAGAGTCATCCGGCAAGGCGGCATCCGGGTGGAGTGAGGATGTCCTTGCTGTCCAGCTCTCGCCGCTTGCCGCAGACTTGTCACCATATCGCACAGGCGCCTGTTGGCGCCCGCAACTCAGTTCTCAACAGCATCAGGTGAACATCTTGGCCCTACCTAACGCATCGACCGATTCCGCCCGCGTGTACGAACACGTGCCCGAACTGGCCCGCATCCGCAAGGACGTGCTGCTGGGTGACGTCTGGAAGCAACCCGAGCTGGCGTACCGCGATCGCATCCTGGTCACCCTCGGCGTGCTTGCCGCAGGCGGCAAGATCGACGAGATGAAGGCTTGGATGGCCCGTGGCGTCGAGGCCGGCATCACGCTCGACGAATTGCGCGGCTTGGTGGTACAGGTCACCTTCTACGCCGGCTGGCCCGCCGGGCTGGCGGCTGGCAAGGCGGCACTGGGCCTGTTCGACGCCGGCAGGGACAAGGGAGCGGCATGATGACGGTCCGCAACGTGGGCATGGCTTGTGCGAAGCCATGGCCGGTGTCACTCTCGCCGGGGCCTGGGGTATGACCCTGAAGACGACCCCTGCCGGCTCGCCGGACGGAACGCCGTCGCCGTTCACCGCCACGCGGGCGCCCCGGCCGGAGTGGCTGGCACGCGCGACCGAGGAACCCGTGCTGGAGCCGGGCTTGCCCATCGTCGATCCGCACATCCACTTCTGGGACCACAAGTCCGGCTACAGCTACTTCCTGCCGGACTTCGCGCGCGACGTCGCCGATTCGGGTCACAGAATCGAAGCCTCGGTTTACATCGAATGCCACTCCATGTACCGCGCCACGGGACCGGCACACTTGAAGTGGGTCGGCGAGACCGAGTTCGCCGCGGGCATGGCCGCGATGGCGGACAGCGGCAAGTACACCTCCTGCCAGGCCGCGGCCGGTATCGTCGGATTCGCCGACCTGACGCTGGGCGAGGCTCTGCGCGAGACGCTGGAGGCGCACGTCGCGGCGGGCAACGGGCGTTTCCGCGGCGTGCGCCAGCGCGGCAAGTGGGACGCGGATCCGGCGGTCAACGGACCGGTCGGCGCACAGGGTCCCGCCCTTTACTTGGCCGAGGCGTTCGGCCGTGGGATCGACCAGCTCGGCGCGATGGGGCTGTCGTTCGATGCCAGCATCTTCCACACGCAGCTGCCGCAGGTCACGGAGCTGGCGCGGGCGCATCCGGGCACCAGCATCGTGCTGGTGCACACTGGCAGCCCCGTCGGGCATTCGTCGTACGCCGGCAGGCAAGACGAGGTACACCGCCATTGGCTCGCTGGCATGCGTGAACTCGCCACCTGCCCAAACGTATCGGTCAAGATGGGCGGGCTATTGATGTGCCTGGGCAATTTCGACTTCAGCCAGGCCGAAAGGCCGCCGACCTCGGAACGGATGGCAGACCTGTGGCGCCCCTACATCGAGCCATGCATCGAGATCTTCGGCGCCGGGCGGTGCATGGCGTCCTCAAATTTCCCGGTGGAGAAGGCGGGCATGGCCTACGGCACTTTGTGGAACACCTTTAAACGCCTCACCGCCGGCTGTTCCGACGACGAAAAGCAACTGATCTTCAGCGGCACGGCCCGGCGCATCTACCGCCTGCCGTGACTACCCACCACGACCAATTGACCCAAGAGAACACGAGATGACCGACCTGACGATAAAGAACCACGCCCCCGAAGACCGCAGGCCGCTGGATTGGATGAAGCGGTCCACCATCGATGGCTTCGCGGCCCTGGTCGTCGGCGGCGGCAGCGGCATGGGCGCTGCCTGCGCGCGCACGTGGGCCGCCAACGACGGGTTGGTGGTGGTGGCCGACCTGCGTCTGGAAAGCGCCGAGAAGGTGGCGGCCGAGATCGTCGCTTGGGGGGGGAAGGCGATCGCAGTGGCCATGGACGTTTCGAAGGAGGCCGACATCGCGGCCGCAGTGCAAAAGACCGTGGACACCTACGGCCGTCTGGATGCGCTGATCAACTCCGCGACCTGGAGCGCCAATGCGTTGCTCGAAGACGTGGACATGAACGACTGGGGCAATGCGTTCCAGACCAATGTGCACGGTCCCCTGCAGCTGGCGCGCGCCTGCCTGCCCTACCTGCGCAAGAGTCCCGCGCCCGCCATCGTGCACGTGGCGTCGCTGGCGGGCGTGGTGGGTTACGCCCGCAAGTCGGCATACGGCCCGACCAAGGCGGCCCTCATCGCGATGAGTCGTCAAATGGCCCTGGAATGGGCGGTCGACAACATCCGTGTCAACGTCGTGATCCCGGGCACGATCGACACCCCGTTGGCCCGCAAGATGATCAAGCCCGAAGTGCTGGCGGACCGCGAGCGCACCATTCCCTTGGGGCGGCTGGGTTTGCCCAGCGAAATGGGCGACCTGGCGGTGTTCCTGGCATCCCCGGCCGCCTCGTTCATCACCGGCCAAGCCATCACCTGCTGCGGTGGCTTCTCGATCAACGCCTTCGTTGTGCCGGCCGGCATGACGGAGACGCTGCGCGAGGCGAGGCAGCGGGAAGCTTTCGAGCGCAAGGAAACCCCGTGAGGATCGGATATGTCGGACTCGGCGCTATGGGGGGGGCCTTGGCGCGCAGGCTGCTCAAATCGCAGCCGCTGGTGGTGTGGGATCTGCAGCCGGATGCCGTCGGCCGGATGGCGAAGTTGGGTGCCACACCCGCCGCGACGCCAGCCGACCTGGCGCGCGGGTGCGATCTCATCTTCACCTGCCTGCCGCGTTCGGCCAACGTCCAGGAACTGCTGTTCGGCACCGGCGGGCTGGCAGCGGCCCTCACGGCCGGGACCATTGTGGTCGACCAGACCAGCGGCAATCCGCACGACACGGCCCGCATGGCACGTGAACTGACATCGCGCGGCGGCATCTTGCTGGATGCCCCGGTTTCGGGCGGACAGAGCGGCGCCGAGGCCGGGACCATCGCCATCATGGTGGCCGGCCCGCAGGACAGCTATGCACAGGTGCTGCCCGTGCTGCGGTCCGTCAGCCCCAACGTCGAATACTGTGGACCCCGCGTCGGCGACGCCCACGCGTTGAAGGTCGTCAACAACACGATGAGCGGCTCGACACGGTTGGCCACGGTCGAGCTTGCGGCTTTGGGCTGCAAGCTGGGGCTGCCACTGTCCGAGATCGCATCGGCGATGGACCAGGGCGACGGCCGCAACAGGACCACCGGCTTCAGCTTCCCGTCCTTGGGCAAGGGACAGCCGCCAGTCAATGCTTTCGCGCTCGCGCTGCTGCTCAAGGACTTGGACCTGGGTACCAGCCTCGGCATGGGCAGCGGCGTCCCCCTGCCGATCGCAAACCTGGTGCGCAGCCACCACGCGATGGCCCTGGGCGTGCTGGGACCGGACGCGCAGTTGCAGGAACTGTTCGGCCTGGTCGCGCGGATGGCGGGAACCGACCTGCTGCACGTGCCGGCATCACCGCCTGCCGCCCCGGATCACGCCGTTCCCGGCCTGCTTGCCACGGGGGTGGCCGTCTCCAACTTGCTGATGACATATGAATGCGCTGCGCTGGGCGTGAAATACGGGCTGTCGCTGGAACTGATGGCGAAGGTCATCCTCAAGGGTGGAGCATGGACCGGTGCAGCAGAGCGTGTGCTGCCCGTACTGTCGGCGGACCAGCCGGCCAGTGGCCGCAAGCTCACCCAGGCGCTGGCCGACCTGCGGCTCGTGGCCGACCTGGCCAAGCGATCTGGGACACCGCTGCTTGTCTGCGATCTCGCGCGAGGCCTGCTGGAGGCGGCCCTCAACAGGTTCGGAGACCAGGCCGATCTCGATGTGCTGGCGAAGCTGTACGAGGAATTGGCGGGCACGCGCTTCCTGGGTGCTTGAGCTCACGCGTCTCCGGCTTCGCGATGCCCTGGACCTGCCGCAGCCGCACGCTGGCGTTCCAGGGGCCTCGTATCCTGAGCGAGGGCGCGCCAGCCTGCGCCGTGCAGGCGCACCCTACTGCATGGCAGAGAAGCGCGTCGGTGCGAGGATGGAGTTGGTCACGGATTCCACCAGAACGCCGTTTTTCTCGGTCTCGGCCATCTTCGCCTTGAACTCCGGGTCGGTCGAGAACGCGGTGAACTTGCTCTCGCGCTCGGCCAGCGATTCCCAGACCAGGATCTGGTGCAGGTCGCGGTGACATTCGCCGATCACGGTGGTCCAGAAGCCAGCCGCGCGAATGCCGTACTTCTCCCACTGTGGAAAGACGACCTTCTCGAAGCGATCAAGCACGTCGGCCATTCGTCCGGGCATGACGCGGTACACCCGCAGTTCGTAGATCATCTGAAGTCCTCTTCAAGAAGTCATGGCTTGGCGTCAGCGAGGCCACTGGTCGTCGCATACCAACTGGAAAGGGCGCTCACGCCAGAGGCGCTGGGGTAAGAGCGGCATGCGATGTCGAGCATGCAGGCGAGACTGCTCGTGAGCAGCATGGGAACGCCATGCGCGATGGACAGGCCAACCAGCTCGCGAAGATCAAATTGCGTCGAGGGCAGAGGCAGTTCCGCACAGGTCTTGCCCTGCGACAGTGCTGGCAGGATCAGGTCGGCTGCAGCACTCCATCCGGAGCCCATGTGAACCATCTGTGCAACCGCAGCGAGATCCAGCTTCAGGCTGACCGCCAACGTTGCTGCCTCGCAGCTCAATGCAGCATTGAAGACTGCCAACGCGTTGTTCAGCAGGCGCGCTTTCTGGATCTGCCCGGCGCCATCGGGCGCTTCGTTGATCTCGGAGGCGGCGAAGCTCGTCCCGGCCAGGCTGGCCATGACGGCGGGGAGCTGCTCCACTTGCGTGGCCGGCCCGAGCATGTTGGCGGCCATCTGCAGCAGCCCGCGCGCGATGCCGGCCAGCGGGGTCGGGACGCCAGTGTCTGCGGCGAGCTGGATCGCTTGGTCGGTGTCCTTCAGAAGGAGGGATATGGCGGCACGGAACGGCAGGCGATCGCCTGACAACAGGAACGGAAGGACGCGAGCCGAGGTGCTGTTGCAGGCAAGCCCCTGCTGCAACGTCTCCACCACCATGGCAAGGGGAAGGCCCATCTTCCGTCCCAGGGCCGCGATCTCGAGCGTTGCGAGACGGTAGCCCGCATTGAGAAGGTTGTTGACGAGCTTGGTGGCCTGCGCGTCGCCGACCCGCTCGCCACAGGCCAGGATGTTGGGGCTGATGCATGACAGCAGTGGAAGCGCGGCGCGCTGATCGTCTACAGAGCCACAGATGACGATGGCGATCGTGCCTGCGTCTGCGGCGGGAACCCCTCCGGAGACCGGAGCCTCCAGAAACCGCAGGCCCCTGGCGGCCAGCTTGAGGGCGACCTCGCGTGTTTCTCCGGGCAGACCCGTGGTTTGGTCGATGACGAGCGTGCCGGGCGCCAGCACCTCGGCGAGCTTCGCCGTTCCGAACAGGAGATCATGCACGTCGGAAGTCCGCGGTAGGCACAGCATCACGACATCGCATTCGCGGCCCAGCGCCTGCGCGGACGGCGCGATCGCTGCGCCATGAGCCTCCAGGGCGGCAACCGCGCCGGCATTGATGTCCCATACCACCAGTGGGTGGGCGCGCAGGACCCTGCGCGCCAGCGCGCCGCCCATGGCGCCAAGGCCGACATAGCCTATCCGCATATGCTCAAGTCCTGCCAGCTTGTCCGAGTTCGGCCGGGAGCCTGTACGCTCGGATGGCTGTGCCGGCGAAGAGGTCGGACTGTTCGCTTTCCGAGTAGCTTTCGACGACCCGCTTGAACGCGTTCCAAAGGGTCCGCGCCGAAACGCCGCACTTGTCCGGAGGGAAATTGCTTTCGAACATGCAGCGTGCCGGACCGAATGCTTCGATGCAGGCCTCGATGGCAGGCGCCCATGCGGGCGCCAGTTCCTCGGAACTCGGGGGCATGTCGCGGTCGATGAAATCGAAACCGAAAACGCGCATGTTGAGGCCACCGAGCTTGACGAACACATTCGGCCGGAGCGCCAAGTCCCGCATGTGCGTCTGCCATTGCTGGAAGGCCTCGGTCCTGTGCTCGGCGTAGGGTCCTTTCCCTACGAGCCCGCCCATGTGGTCGATGATCACCGTGGTATCCGGGCTGGCGTCAACGAGCGCGAGAAGCTCGGGCAACTGCGGGTGGTAGCACCAGGCATCGAACGACAGCCCCAGTCTGCCGAGTTCGGCGAAGCCTGCGCGGAATCGGGGATCCCGCATGATCGCCGGCGCGGGCGGCTTGCGCAGCAAGTTCACCTCAGAGCTTGCATCCCAGGCCGTCATGTGGCGGATGCCACGAAATCGATCAGGGGCATGGGCGACGCAAGCCTCCAGTACCGGGCGGACTTCGGGCCCCAGCATGAGGTCGGCATGCCCGACGATGCCTGCCACGGCGCGGGTCGGGCCGTAGGCGCCGCTGGCGAAGCTGGCTGCCACGCCGTTGGCGTACTCGATCTCGCCGATGCTTGCAAACCGCGGATCGCCATCGGCGCGGTACATGAATGAGCATTCGACGTACACCGTGCCGCGGATCTGGTGACCGCAGCGCAAGTCTTGCAGGAGATCCGGAACCAGGTAGGCGTGATGACCTTCCCAGATGTGGTGATGTGCGTCGACGATGGGACGACCAGGGTCGATGACATCTTCGGTGCGCAGCGCCAGCCACTCGTGGTCGACGAAATGAAGAGGAGTGACGCCACGAGGGGGCTTGGTTGGATGCATGGACGTGACTTCTGTCTTGGTTGATTCCGTGGGACAGCCGGTGTGCGGGCGAGAAAGTGCTCTGGTTCGGGCGGCCAGAGGTTCAGTGCTGGAGGGTGCGCACGCGCTCGATCTCGGACCGGTAGATCTGGACGATGCTCTTGTCGTGGGAATCGACGAACTTGTCCGCAACATGCCGCGTCGTCTCGCGCATCTTGGCCAGCACCTCTGGCGGCACATCGTTCACCTGCATCTTCGATTCCAGGGCTTTTCGGTCGGCCGCAGCGTTCTCGCGGCTGTACTTGCGCTGAAAAGCCGAAGCCTCGGCTGCGGCATCCTGGACCAGCTTGCGATCCGCGCCGGAAAGCCTGTCCCAGCTCTTTTTGCCGATCAACACGACATTCGCCGTGTAGATGTGGCTGGTTACGCTGAGGTACTTCTGGACCTCGTAGAACCGGCCGGCGAGGATGGCGCTGTAGGGGTTTTCCTGGGCATCCATGGCACGCGATTCGAGCGCCGCGTACAGCTCGGTGAAGGCCATCGGCACCGGGTTGGTCTTGAGTGTCGAAAAGGTTTCGATGAACAGCGGGCTGGGCATGACGCGCAGCTTCAGGCCCCTGAGGTCGTCGACGGTGGCAATGGGCCGACGGCTGTTGGTGACGTTGCGAAACCCTGTTTCCATGATGCCGAGGCCGATCAGGTTCTTGGGCTGGAGCTTGGCCATCAGTTGCTCGCCGAATGGGCCAGCCATGAGTGCGTCGACCTGCTCGGCCTTGGTGAAGGTGAACGGAATGTCGAGCAGGGAGAAGTCCTTGACCACGGCCGAGAGCGTCGGTGTCGCCGTCACGGTCACGTCGATGAAGCCACCCTGCACCGCGCTCAGGATCTGGGCTTCGCTGCCCAGCGTGCCGCCACCCAACTCCTGCACGCGGATGCGACCCTCGCTCGACTTGGCCAGCAGTTCTGCGAACTTCTGTGCGCCTACCGTGAGCGGATGGGTGGGCTGCGAGACGTGGGCAAACTTGAGCGTGATGGGTTGCGCCCACGCACACGCACAAGCGGCTGTCAGGATGGCCGATGCAACCAGGCTGCGAATCTTCATGATGGTCTCCGTCTGAAATTCCCGCACAGGGCGGGCTTGGCGAAAGCTGCGGTACGGCGCGAGGCCTCGGATCTCAATTGGCGTTGACCAGATTGCGGTCACGTACCAGCTTGCCCCACCTCGCGTAGTCGTCGGCAACGAACTTCTGGAAGGCCTCGGGCGAGGCGGCGGTTGTGGGAATGACGGCCCCCTTGCGGATCTGGTCGCGGACATCTTCGCGTGACAGCACGGTGCCCAGGGCCGCATTGAGCTTGTCGATGATGGGGTGCGGCGTTCTGGCCGGCGCGAAAATGCCGTACCAGCTTTGCGCCACGAACCCGGGAACATCCTCATTGGCGGCCGGTACGTCAGGCAGGAACTCGGCGCGCGCCTCGCTGGTGACGGCAAGGGGGACCAGGCGCTGGTCCTTGAACATCGGAAGCAGGGGAGGGAAATCGGCGACCACGCCTTGCACGTGGCCTGCCACCGCATCGACGATGGCGGGCGCGCCGCCCTTGTACGCCACGTGCACGATATTGCCGTTGGAGGCTTGGTTCAGCATCTCGATCACGAAGTGCGTCATTCCACCCGCGCCCGCAGATGCGAACGAGATAGAGCGGGTCTGAGAGAGCTTGATCAGCTCCTTGAGACTGCGAACGCCGAGGCTCGGATGCACGGCGATCAGGAGTGGCGATTGGCCGACCAGATTGACCGGCGCGAAGTCGGTCAGTGTGTTGTAGGGGGGCTTGGCCGTGGCCTGAGGGGTTGTGACCATCGCGCTGGCCGGCGCGAAGACCAAGGTGTAGCCGTCGGGCGCGGACTTGGCAACGTGATCGCTGCCTATCACGCCACTGGCACCGGCCCGGTTGTCGATGACCACGGGTACGTACAGCGCGTCAGCCAGACGTGGCGCGATGACACGGGCGGTGTAGTCCACGCCGCCGCCGCTCGCGTAGCCAACGATCAGGCGAATTGGCTTCGCTGGATAGTCCTGGGCGAATGACGGCAGCGCCCACAGGCTGGTGAGTCCCGCCGCGACCACTGCGCGACGAGACAAGGTGAGAGGTACGACGTGTCGCATAGGAATCCTTCCGTCAGCATCGGTTGGGTGGACAAGGGGCGTGCGGCTCATGCGGGCGCTCCAAAATGCCAGCGCAGAAAGGCGAGGACGTCGGCCACGCAGCGCTCCGGAACGGCGTCCGTCAGATGGTGTGGGAGCCCTTCATAGGTCACCATCTGTACATTCGGGATGCGCTCGCCCATCAAGTCATACTCGTTCTCGTTGCCAATGCCGGCAGCGCCCGGCTTGGCGACCAGAGTGGGGCAGCGGACCTCGCCCAGCCGGTCGCTCCAGTCCAGGCTGCTCATGAGCGTGACCAAGCGACCGCCAAACGCCATGTCCAGCTTGTCCGCTTCGTCGAGAAACCACTCGATATGCTTGGGATCGAGCTGCTCCACGGGAAGCCGCCCCTTGAGGTTTTCCGCCAGGAACTGGCGCAGGCCGATCTCGGCAACGCGCGGCAGCCAGGAGGGCCACATGCTCTGGCGCAGACCCGGCGTCGAACTGAAGAGGAGCAGGCTCCTGACCCGCTCCGGGTGCTCCAGGGCAAGGTTCTGTGCGATGTAGCCGCCCGCCGATGTCCCGGCCATGTGGGCGCTGTCGCAGCCGATGTGGTCGAGCAACTCGATCACGTCCTGCATGAGCCGCTGCATCGACAGTTCGCGCTCCGGGCCTGGCACATCGGAGGCGCCATGGCCGCGCATGTCCATGCGCAGAACCCTGTAGTGCCCACACAGGGGGGGGATCCATGCGAAGTAGCGCTTTGCGCTTCCCATCGCTGGGTGCAGCAGCAGGAGTGTGTCGGGTTGGATCCAGGGCTTGGTGGCATCGTCGATGTAGTACGCGATGCGGGTCTTGTCGCTGGCAATGAAGTGTGGCACTTGTGTTGTCTCCAGGTGGTGAGGTTTGTCGTAGTCGCGGCTGGCAGTGCAACCATCTCTTCGCTCTCGCGCGTCCATTCCGATGCCGTGGGTCTAGCCGCCCCCGCCAAGCCAACGCGCCGGCACCGTCACCAGCTGAGGGAACAGCACCATGAGGAACATGATTGCGAACTCCGCCGCCATGAAGGGCAGCACGCCGCGTGTGACGTCGTCCATGCGCATGCGCCCGACACCGGCCACTACGTTGAGCACGACGCCCACCGGCGGCGTGATCAGGCCGATCGAGTTGTTGATGATGAACATCACGCCAAAGTAGACGGGGTCGATGCCGGCCGCCACCACCACCGGCATCAGAACCGGCGTGAGAATCAGGATGGTCGGCGTCATGTCCATGGCGGTGCCCACGGCCATCACCAGCAGCATGATCGCGATCATCAGCAGCACCTTGTTGCCCATGAAGGGTTCGAGCAGCGCCACCACCTTCGCGGGCAGGTCGGCCACCGTGATCAGCCAGGCACTGACCATCGCCGCCGCGATCAGGAACATCACGACCGCGCTGGTCTTGGCGGCGCTTACGAAGACCCTTTGGAGGTCGGCGAAGCGCAGTTCGCGGTAGATCACGGTTGCCACGAAGAGCGCGTAGACCGCCGCCACCACTGCCGCCTCGGTGGGCGTGAACACCCCCATGCGCAGGCCCACGAGAATGATCACCGGAAGAAGCAGCGCCCAGCTCGCTTCGCGGGCTGCTGCCGCAATCTCACGACCGGACTTTCGCGGCGGCGGCTTGATCTTCTCGTTCCGCACCAACCAGTCCCAGGTCACCCACAGTGCACCGCCGATCAGTAGGCCGGGCACGATCGCTGCGAGGAAGAGCTTGGGGATCGACACGTTGGCCGCCACTCCGAAGATCACCAGTCCGATGCTCGGAGGGATCACCGGGCCGATGATCCCGGTGGCCGCGATGAGGCCGCCGGAGCGTGCCTTCTCGTGGCCGGCCGCCACCATCATTGGCAACAGCAGTGCGGTCAGCGCCGCGGCATCGGCCACGGCCGAGCCCGAAAGCGCCGACAGGAGGCAGCCGGCCATGATCGTCACGTAGCCCAGGCCACCACGCACATGGCCCACCAGCGTGAGCGCGAGGTCAACGATTCGCCGGGACAGGCCACCCGCGTTCATGATCTCGCCCGCGAGCATGAAGAAGGGCACCGCCAGCAGCGGGAAGCTGTCGGCGCCGCCGATCAGGTTCTGCGCCAGGATTTGCGCATCGAACACGTCGAGCTGCCACATCAGCGCCACGCCGCTGACCAAGAGCGCGAAGGCAATGGGCATGCCAATGGCCATCGCCAGCAGCAGTGAACCGAGGAAGACGGCGATCGTCATGTCCGGCTGCCCTGTCCTTCCTCGCGTGGCTCAGCGCCTTCGCCAAGCACCTGCGCGAGTGCTGCCGCCTCTTCAGATTCCTGGATCGTCACCAATTGGTCGTCGGCGATGCGGCCGTTGATCAGGCACAGAAGTTCGAGACCGAGCAGCATTGCTGCCAGCACCGAGAACACCAGGCCCGAGGCATAGACCACCGCCATCGACGCCCCGGTGACGGGTGCCTGGACGTCCCAGTTGATGCGTGTTTGCTCCAGGCTGCCCCAGAACAGCAGCCACAGCACGTACAGCATCAGAAGGTGGCTTGCCCCCAGGCACAGCTTGCGGCCGAGTGGAGGCAGCCTCGCGACAACCATGTCCACGCCGAGGTGCGCGTGTTCGCGCAGCGCCACCAGTGCGCCCAGAAATGTGATCCAGATGAACAACCAGCGCGACACTTCTTCGGACACCGTGATGCCCGAGTTGAGGGCATAGCGCAGCACCACGTTGCTGAACACCAGCACCACCATGACCGCGAGGAAGGCGGCGATCAACGCCTCCACAGCCCGGCAGGCCGGGTCGATGATTCGATTCATGTCTTCGTCTCAGTCTCTTCTTGTGACACGCGGACCCTGGGAGTTCCGGATGGCGGCGAAGGCGTTCCGCCTCAAAGCTTCATGGCAAAAGGATCGCGCTCCTCGTCCGAATAGCTGACCATGACGTTCTTCGTAACGGTGTACGGGTCCAGCGCCTCTTCGCCGCGCTCGCGTCCGGAGCCGCTGTCCTTGACGCCACCGAACGGCGCCTGCACAGCCGCCGCGCGGTAGGTGTTGACCCAGACCATGCCTGCATGAATCTCGCGCGAGACGCGCAGGGCCCGGGCGACATTGGTGGTCCAGATGCCGGCGGCGAGGCCGTATTTCGTGTCGTTGCCGATGGCGATCGCCTCCTCCTCCGTGTCGAACGGAATGATGGAGAGCACGGGGCCGAAGATCTCTTCCTGGGCGACGTGCATATCGTTGCGGACGTCACCGAATATGGTGGGCTCGATAAAGAAGCCGCGGCCGAGGTCAGGACCTTCCGCCGCCTTGCCGCCGGTCAGCAGCTTTGCCCCTGCATGGATCGCGCCTTCGATCGAACTCATGATCCGCTCGAATTGCGGCTGATTCGCCGCGGTGCCCATCTCGGTTGCCGGATCGATGGGGTTGCCCATCTTGATCAGGCGTGCGCGCGCGACCAGCGTTTCGGACACCTCGCGGTAAACCTTGCGCTGTACCAGCAGACGAGAACCCGCGATGCACGACTGGCCCGTTCCGCCGAAGATGCCCGCGAGCGCACCGATCGTGGCCTTCCGGATGTCAGCGTCGTCGAAGATGATGTTGGGCGATTTGCCACCCAGCTCCATGGTGACCGGCACCAGCAACCGGCCCGCCGCTGCGGAGATCTCCCGGCCGACGCCTGGACTGCCTGTGAAGCTCACATGATCGACCCGCCCGCTGCTTAGCAGCGCCTTGCCGACAGGCGCGTCGCCCGTGACCACGTTGATGACACCCGGAGGAAAGCCGGCCCGTTCGCACAGCTTGGCGAACTCCAGCGTCGTGACCGAGGCATGCTCCGACGGCTTGATCACGATGCAGTTGCCTGCAGCGATGGCAGGTGCGAGCTTGTTGGACAGCAGGTGCATCGGCGAATTCCAAGCGGTGATCGCCACGACCACGCCGACGGGCTCGCGTCGCGTGAAGTCGAGCACATCGCGGTCGTCGAGCGGAATGCTCTTGCCCCACAGCTTGTCGGCAAAGCCCGCAAAGAAGCGGTAGGCGCGCGCTGCGAACAACTGTTGCGACCGCGTTTCGCGGATGACCTTGCCGTTGTCGGTGCTCTCCAGCGTGCCCATTCGGTCGGCGTCCGCCTCCAGCAGATCGGCCAACCGCTGCAGCAGCCGTGCACGCTCCAGGCCCGATGTCTTGCGCCAATGGCTATCGAAGCTGCGCCGTGCTGCGGCAATGGCCTGTGCCACCTGCGCGTCCGAGGCTTGGGGAACCATGGCCCAGGGCTCGCGGGTGTATGGATTGATAGCCGGAAAGTACTCCTGGCCGGGCTCGGCGACCCATTGGCCATCGATAAAGAGTTCGTACTTGGTCATGGTGGTTCGTGAGTGGTTTGAAACTGGTGTGGCGGCCTACACCGCATGCCCGCGGTTGCGCGCTTCCTGCAGGGTTTCGGTCATTCCGCTCGGAACGACGAAGGTGTTGATAGGAAAGCCGCCGCAACAGTGGATGACCTGGCCGGTGATGAAGGACGCCGCTGGCGATGCCAGAACAGGGCCAGGTCGGCCATCTCGCTGGCATGGCCGAGGCGGCCCAGCGGGATCTGCCGGAAGCGCTCGGCGCGCACGGCAGCCGGCTGCATCTTCTGCGCCAGCGGTGAATCGATCGTTCCAGGGATGACGACGTTCACACGGATTCCATCCACGGCCCATTCGAAGGCCATTTGTCGACTCATCGTGATCAGCGCTCCCTTGGTCGTGCCATAGGCCGAGTGCCGCGCGAAGCCATTTACGCCGGCCAGGGAGCCCACATGCACGATCGATGGGGATGGGCTGTTCCGCAAATGGGGAAGACAGGCGCGGGCCAGTTCGAGTGGCCCGTGCACGTTGGTCTGAAAGGCTTCGCGCCATTCGTCCATCTGCACGGACTCGAGCATGCCGTTCTTGCTCCACGTCGCGGTGTTGATCAGCGCATCGAGGCAACCATAGGTCGAGACGACTTGCGCCACGGCCTCGTGGCAGTCTTGATCGCTCGCAACGTCCATCTTGATGGCAAACGCGTCGCCGCCATCGGCGACGATCTCAGTCGCGACGGACTGGGCGTGATCGAGATTGAGGTCTGCTAGCGCGACACGGCCGCCGTTGGCCTCGATGGCTCTCGCACAGGCAGCGCCCATGCCGCTCCCCGCGCCAACCACGAGCATGGCGAAGCCCTCGATCGTGGATCTGCGCATCCAGTCGCGCGGACGCGTATCAGCCGGCATGGTGTACATGGCGGTGGCGTCGGGCTTCATTCCTTGATCACCACGCCGCGGTCGCGGATCAGTGCGCCGTAGCGTTGGTGCTCGGCGACGACGAACTTGCGAAAGGCATCCGCATTGGGCATGGACGCCATGCTGTAGCCGGACTTGGCGAACTGCTCGCGGACGTCGTTCCTCCCCACCACCTTCAGCAAGGCGGCGTCGAGCTTGTCGACCAGGTCTTTGGGCGTCTTTCCCGAGGTGAACACCCCCAGCCAGTTCGCCATGACCAGGCCGGGCACGTCCTCATGGATGGCCGGGACATCCGACAGTGTCTCCATGCGCTGCTGGGACGTGACGCCGAGGATCTTGAGCTTTCCCTCCTTGTGAAAGGGAATCACATTGCCGACATCGGAGACGATGGCATCGATATGGCCGGCGATGCAGTCGGTGATCGTAGGTCCCGTGCCTTTGTATGGGACCACGAGGACATTGGCACCGGTTGACTGGATCAAGGCCTCGATGACGAGGTGCAACGAACCGCCCAATCCGGAGGTGCCGATCGTCACCTGCCGCGTGCGCGAAAGCGCGACCAGGTCCTTGATGCGTTCGAGGCGCAGGCGCGGTCCGGCCGAGATCGCCATCGGCGTAGTCGACACCATGTTGATCGGTGCGAGCTGCGTGAGCGGATCGAAGCGCTGTGTTCCCATCGCCTGCGGCGCGACGATGACGGGCGTTGGCGTGGCGACCAGCAGGGTGTAGCCGTCCCCGGGTTGCTTGCTGACGTAGTCCGTGGCCAGGACGCCGGTGGCACCTGGCTTGTTCTCGACCACGACCGGAACGCTCAGGACATCTGACAATGCGGCGGCGATGACGCGCGCGCCGAAATCGGTCGACCCGCCGGGCACGAAGCCGACGATCGCGCGGATCGGCTTGGAGGGATAGGTGGCGGCCAAGGACAGCGCAGGGGCGAGACAGGCAGCGACGCCGACCTCGACCATGCGGCGTCGGGAGATGGTTGTTGGTCTTGCGGAGGAATGGTTCATCGTTGCTCCTGGGGCCGGGCCCAAGCCGGCAGTACCTCATGTCGTGCGCATGCGCGCGGGTGGTTTGCAGCCTGGTCGCGGCGCCCGCGGGCGCGCCAAGGTAGGCTGGTGTCCGTGTTGGCCGCCTTCCGAGTGCACATGGGGTCAAGCGGTAGCTGGATAAGCTTCGCGAGCAGGGCTCTGCGCCACTGGACGAGAGGCTTGGGCTGCATCGGCGAGCACCATGTCGGCGCACTTCTCGCCGATCATCATGCAGGGGATGCTGGTGTTGCCCGAGATGATGGTGGGCATGATCGACGCATCGGCGATGCGCAAGCCGCTCATTCCATGCACGCGCAGACGTGCATCTACCACCGCCATTGCGTCATCGCCCATCTTGCAGGTCCCCACCATGTGCTGGGTGATCGTTCCTGTGGTGCGGAGGTACTCCAGGATCTGCTCATCGCTCTGCACGTGGCGCCCGGGCTCCAACTCTTCCGCGATGAGGTCCTTGATCGGCGAGGCAGCAGCGATCTCGCGTGCGCGGCGCACCGCCGCGATGGCCTTCTCCCGATCGGTCGGCGTGGCCAGGAAGCGGTAGTTGATCGAAGGTGGTGCCAAAGGGTCTGCGGAGCGGATGTGGATGAAACCCGTGCTCTCTGTGCGCTGGAAGTGGGTGTACATGGAGTAGCCCTCGGTCGCGGCCATGCGCCGGCTCTTGCCGGCCTTGAACTCGATGATGTAGGGGCTGACCACCATCATCAGGTCCGGCTCTTGGAGTTCAGGGCGCGAGCGGGCGAACACGCGCATCGTGCCGTGACCCTGCGCAATGAAGCCCTTGCGCAAGAGGCCGTAGCGCAGGATCTCCAGCCACAGCCGCCAGCCGCGCCCCCGCTTGGCCAGGGAGATGCCGGGGCTGTTGAAGCGCCAACTCATCAACGCGGCGTAGTGGTCGCGCAGGTTCTCGCCGACGCCTCGAAGTTCGTGGACCACCTCAATGCCATGCGGCCGGATGTAGTCGGGATTGCCGATGCCCGAGAGTTCCAGCAGCTTCGGGGTGTTCGCGGTGCCGCAGGACACGATGACCTCGCGTCTGGCGCGTACTTCGTGTTCCACGCCATCGCGCTGGAACCGTACGCCGACGCAGCGTTTGCCTTCGAGGATCAGGGCAGTCGCTTCGGCGCCTTGCAGGATGGTCAGATTGCGACGCCCGCGGGCCGGGTGGAGGTACTGCGTGGCGGTGCTGTGGCGCAGGCCGCGGTGCGATGTCTGCTGCGCCATCGCCACGCCTTCCTGTGTCGCTCCGGCGTAGTCAGCGTTGTACGGAATGTCGAGCGTCTGAGCGGACTGGATGAAGATGTCGTAGAAGGGGCACACCTTGGTGGCCTGAACGACCCGAACGGGCCCGTGCCGTCCGCGGTATTCGTCCGATCCGATCTCGGTGCTTTCGATCTTCTTGAAGTACGGAAGCACGTCCCGGTAGCTCCAGCCCGAGCAGCCCTGCGCGGCCCAGGTGTCGTAGTCGATGAGTTGCCCGCGGTTGTAGACGATGGCATTGATCGCACTGCTGCCGCCGAGCAGCTTTCCGCGTGGCGCGTAGATGGGCCTGTCGCCGTGGCTCTCGTGCGGCTCGGACTGGTAGCGCCAGTTCACGGCTGGGTTGTCGATCATGTAGACGACCCCAAGCGGTGCGCGGGTCCAGATGTAGTGCGCACCCTTGCGGCCCGCTTCAAGGCACAGGACTTTGTATTGACCGTTCTCGCTCAGGCGGTTCGCCAGAACGCCGCCAGCGGAACCGGAGCCGATGACGATGAAGTCGTAGGTGTCGATGGACATGGATGTGGTTTGTGCTCAGAGGCGCGACGCTGGCCATCAGTGGCGAATGAGTGGATTGGAAGACAGGGAGATCCGTGGGTATTCCGTTAAACGGATATTGATGGAAATTTTCTTGATCACTCAGGGAAAACACTGAGGATCGATCGTGTAGAAGAGAAGAGTGAGAAAGGCAGCTTTTCCGTTGCGACCTCTCTGCCTCGCACTGCATTCATAGATGTTCCGTTAAACAGAAATATCGTTTACGCTTGCGCAAACTTCGAACCACTAGCGATGTACCAAGCTTCCGAGACCAACGCGCCGCAGAAGGTGTGCCGAATCCTGAGGGTCCTGTCCCACCCGGGCGCCTTGAGGCTGTCCGACATCACGGCCGGCGCTGGTTTGAGCGCACCAACGGCGCTACGTATTCTTGAAACCTTGATCGAAGAAGGGTTCGTACGACGCGACGATGTCAACCCGAAGCGCTACACGTTGGGCGATCAGGCGTTGCTGCTTGGGATTGCGATGCAGGGCCGAGAACATATTCGCGACCGCGCCAAGGCCTCCCTGATGCGACTCGCTGACCTTAGCGGCGATACCGCGTTGCTCTCGGTTCGACAGGGTACCGAGGCTGTGTGCGTCGATCGCGAGTTCGGCAGCTATCCGATCCGGTCCATGCATCTGGATGTAGGCAGCCGAAGGCCACTGGGTGTGGGCTCCGTCGGATTGGCGCTGCTCACATGGCTTCCGTCGGTCGAACGGGATCTGGCCATCGAGTTGGTGACACCTGTATTGAAGACGCGGTTTCCGCGATTGACGAGCGCGAGGCTGCGCGAAGAGGTTCAACGTTCACAGAGCAATGGGTACACGGTGCTGCTGGACGTTGTGGTGGAGCGGATTGGTGGCATCGCCGCCCCGGTATTTGGGGCAGATGGTCGACCGGTCGCCGCGATCGGCATCGCAGCCTTGAGTGACCGGATCACTTCGCGCATACCGATGCTCGCGAAGGCGTTGCAGCGGGAAGCTGCTTCACTCTCCGAGATGGAGGGATGGAGCGGGAATGCGTGAGTTCGCTGGCGAGTTGAAGGCGCGTGCGCTGACCAAGCGTCGGGTGCCTGGGTTCGGTAAATCCGATACGCCAGTGGTATCGAAAGCCGCGGACTGGATCCCGTTGCCTCGTGCACGATCCAGTGCTTGTGGGAGATGATCTATCTAGATTGACGTTGCAGAAGGAGGTTCCCTGAACATTGGTCCTTGAGCATGCCCGGTTGACCTATTGCATCATTGGGCGAGCAGGAACAGGTGTCGTTGCTTTGCCCGTCTCCTGAGGCAGTAAGAGGTAGGGATTGTTGGGTGGGGGCTCTGCGAACAGAACATGGACATCGTCCAGAAGGTAGCCGTGGAGGCGGCGGGACCTCCTGGGGCCGCTGACATCGCAAGTCCAGATGTTCCGTCCATTGGGATGCTTGCGATGAAGTTGTAGCCGCTCGAAGCGCTTCTGCACCCACTGCCAGTCCTGCAGGTCGTCCTGTCTGGCCAGGGAGCTAACCTGGGGATGCTCTTGCGCATAGCGTTGAAATATGCCTGGGCTGACCAGATAGGCCGTCTCACTCACCGTATGCACAAGTGCTTTCGCATCGTTGATGATGAGTCTTCGTGATGCGATTCCTCGCTTCAGCCATGTCATGAAATGCTCCCCGGATGGCTTCGCTGTCGCTGAATCCGATGCGGGCGCGGGCGCGGGCGCGGGCGCGGGCGCGGGCGCGGGCGCGGGCGCGGGCGCGGGCGCGGGTGCAGGTGCAGGTGCAGGTGCAGGTGACGGGGGTGTTGCTGAAGGCGTGGCCGGCTTGGGAGCGTCGATCACTTGCCCCGAGATTCCCTCCGCAGTCAGTTCCGCCCCAGTCGATTCGCCTAAGCCCACCACCGCCAGCATGTCCTCCACAACGTCATGCGAGTCCTGAACTGCGAGCGAGTGAACTGGAGCTGCAGTCCCGCCGCCTTCCTCCCATGGCGGGGATTTCCGATCTTCGGTGGCGGCCTTTGCCGAGATCAGTGGCGTGGTGACCGACGCGTCGGCGTCCTTGTCGGTAGGCGCGGCTTCGATCGCCACGGTGCCAGCAAACGACGCCGGCCGATCGCCTGGCTCCCAGATCAGCGCGGGTGACAGCCGCAGCAGAGTGAACGAATGGGACCAGCCGGTGGAACTGGTCACGGTCGCGCGCCAGACTGCCTTCCCGTCGGACGTGGGCTGCAACATGCCATGGTCCTGCAGCACGTTAAATACCGCGGTGTTGTTCGCAGGGATACCGTCGATACCTTGTGACAGCAGGTGCGCGCGTAGCTTGTCAGAGACCGTCTTGCTCACCAGCCATAGTGCGTCCTCGGTGAGCCAGCCATCGGAGGCTTCGGGCTGGTTCAGCTTCAACTCTTCCTTGAGCAGGTACCGCAGCCCGTCCAGCAGTTTGCGTTGCAGCGCGTGCTTGGGGGCAGCCATAGCGCGTGCTGGATCGCCGCCCAGCTCCTGGGCGACGGAAGCGCGATCAGCTTGTACCACCAGTTCGCCCAGCACCCCGGCGTGCTCGTACTGTCCGGCCAGGACATACAGTAGCGGCGCCCACAGAGAGGGATAGCCGCTGAGCCAGTCCAGGAGATCACGATCAAGCAGTTGCCGATAGAGCAAGCCTGTCGCGGCGCTGTGGAGCCGGTATTCGCGATCGTCGCGGTAGCGGAAACGGTACGGCTGATGCAGCGGGCCGTGCCACGGGTGCCAGGTGCTGCCATCGACCAGTTCGACGTGCAGATCGACAGCGATCTTGCCGATGTCGTGCAGCAGCGCGGCGTATGCGACGGCGGCGGTCCAGGCCTCGGACTGCGCCGCCTGGTCCTCGGGGCTGGCACCGATGGGCAGCAGATGGGACTGCCGCAGCTTCAGGCTGTAGGCGACGATTTCCAGGCCGTGGTCCAGCATGCCGCCCGGGTAAGCGTGGTGGTGGCTTTCGGAAGCGGGAAACTGCTGGACCAGCTCGGCGTAGCGTTCCAGCGGCGTGCGGTACAGGGTGGCGAACTGCTTGCGCGAGAGTGAGGTGCGCTGCCAGATATGTTCCAGCAGCTTCTGCCGGCGCGGCGTGGCCAGCAGCGATGCGGCCGCCTCGGGCCGCATCAACCCTTTCGGGAGGTCGGTGGCGGGTGCTGGCGACGGCGCGGCAGCGACCGGGGGCCGTTTTCGCTGGAACAGGGAGAGCATGCGGGTGTCCTGGTGGCGGGCCGACCGGGAGGCCTTTTGGCCATTTCGAGGTAGGGCCTTTCCCCTTGCACCCCATTCCCTTGCCATTTCGACCCTTTGGCCTTTAACCGTTTCGGTATAGCGGGGCCTGGGTTGCGGCTCCAGCGTCAATGGGGAACCCGTGCGAATGGATTGGATGGCGACTAGGCCCTGGCCGCGGCCTATGCTGCCGGGACGCCACCCTCGCCAGGTAGGCTCTCACTCATGCGACTAAGTTGACAAATGCGACAAAGGCGACTAGAGTGAACCCTGTCTCAAACCTACCTGGGAGATGACCATGCCCACCGCCATTGAATTCATTGCCGACCGTCTGCCCCGCGTCACGGTGGAGGATGTGCGACGCTTCGCCGATACCGTCGAAATCCGGGATGCCCCGGCTTTCGCAGCCGAGTTGCAGGCGTTTATCCACGAGCGCGTGGAGGCGGTGAAGCTGCCCGCCGGCCTGGAAGGTGAAACGGTGGCGCAGGCCTTGGAGCGAAAGGCGGCCGCGCTGCGCGCCGACACGCGCTGGGCACCGACTGAAACCGACGTCCAGCGAGGCCGCGCCGTGCTGCTGGAAACCTTCAACCAGCCGCACAACCTGACGCCACCCGAGTTCGCAAAGCTGGCGGACAAGTCGCGCCAGCAGATTTACAAGGACATCCTCGCCCGCCGGCTGCTGGCGCTGAACGTGGGGCCGCGCGGCCAGAAGCTGCCCGACTGGCAGCTCGATCCGGTGAAGCAGCAGTTGACCCAAACCGTGCTTCAGGAGGTCGAGGGCATCGACCACTGGACGATTTACCGTGCGCTGTCCGAACCGCTCGAAGGCTTGGGCGGTCGCTCGCCGGTGGATGCGGTGACGCATGGCACGATCGACGACGTTGCCGAGGCCGTGTTCAACGTGCTGGGCGTTCAGGTGCATTGAAGCGAGACCGCTATGAGCCGGGAGCTGCCTACGTTCTTGATCGATGCCGGTGAACTGCTCCAGCACGTGAGCCGCGTCGTCTATCGGGGCAGCTCGCTGTACTATGGCCGCAGCGGCACGAATCGCTACGATGACCCGGCGCGGGACTATGGCGTGCTCTACCTGGGGCGCGACCTGCCCACGGCGCTGATGGAGTCGGTGTTTCACAGGCACCAGTGGCTTGAAGAAACGAAGCGCTCCATCGCCCTGAAGGAGGTCAGCGCCCGGATGGTCCGTGCAGTAGGCGTGATGGACGACGTGTTCCTGGCCGATCTCACTGCACCGGGCGTCATGGCGGGCTACTTCGGCCTGAATCTGGAGCAGTTGGCCAGCCGCGACTACACGAACACGCAGCAGGTGTCCGCCCAGGTGCATGCGATGCGCAGAAATGACGGCCAGCCGCTGTTCGATGGGGTGCTCTACCCGTCGCGCAACAACTATCCCGCCAAGAGCATCGCCCTGTTCGAGCGTGCGGGAGCCAAGATCAGCGTTGTCGAGGACATCGACCTGGTTGACCATGTGGACTGGCCGCAGTTCGTTGCCACCTACCGCATCGGCGTGGAACCCGATCCCGGCCCGGTGGAGCCGGAGGACGAAGCGTCCTGAAGCAGCAAGAAAGCGCATTGAAGCCTCAAACCGAATGAATTGGAGCAAACTGGAATAGGCATTCCTCAACAGCAGGAGACGACCATGAACACGACGACCCGCACCAGCACCACAGAACGCCTCGGCCGCGCCTTTGGCCGTGGATGGCGCGCCTATGTGCGCGGCGAACGGCGGGCATCGAACTGGTTGGTTGCCAAGGGTGTGCCGCGGGCTGGTGCCACAGCACTCATATGGGTGGTCAAGCTGGCGGTACTGGGGGTGCTGCTCTATTCCGCATTCTGGCTGGCGCTGCTGCTTGTGTTCATGGCGATGGTTGCTCGAGCTGCCAGTAAATCGTCTATCGAAGAGGATGACGAGAAAGCGGAATGGCGTATGGGTTGGTCAGGCTATGGTCTATATCGGGGTGAAACTCGCGTTGATCCTGGTCAAGAGGACCATGACTAGACCACTTTGTTGACGGCTTTGCTTCCTGCGGCTTTGGCGCCATCGGTGGATGTCGCCATCATCTGTGCAATGTTGCCTGCCCGAACGCCAGCCCAAGCGAGCGTCCCAACCCAGAATGCGGGCAACACAATGAACATCGCTCCCATCACGAAGTTCAGCAGCATGTCACCGAAGGCGTTGTTCAGCCCCACCAGCGGATCGAAGTTGGTGTGCGGGCGGTTCCAGCCGAAGCCCCAGCCGTAGAGCGCGTCCAGGATCGTCGAATCGATCCAGCGTGCGAGCTGGAACCAGAAGTCCGTGAAGAACAGCGCGAACTGCACTACGCTGACGGTAACGACCGTCTTCAGGTCATAGGTGCCCACGACCAGCACGAGCGGGATGCAGATGACGAGCGCCATCTTGAGCAAGGCGAGGACCATGGGCAGCGCCTGCCGCACCACGTCCATGGCGGGAAAAGCGGCAATCGCGCCGACTGCCATGCCGACGTCGCCCGTGGCGCGCGTCACGATGTTCGGCAGGGTCTTGTCGATCTGACCGCCGTAGTCCGTATAGACGCTGCCCTGATTCAATTTCTGCTGCCGCGGTGACGCAATGGTGCGGATCACCGAGTCGTCCACCTCGGCCCGGGTCAAGAATCCGGCCCAGCCCGCCAGGCGATTCAACAAGCTGGGGTCCACCTGGCCCAGCAGCCGCGCGCGCAGTCCGTTGCTGCCATCGGCCCACCACTGCCTGCAGGTCGGATAGCCGCCGCCGCTGGCTACCTGAGCCAGCCCGGCATCGCGGTTGCTGTCGTAGGGCCAGTCGTCGCGCGGCGTGCTGGAGCGGTATGTGTCGTAGTAGCCGCCCGTGTCCGTGAAAAACCTCGATCCGATCCAGGTCACGTCGTGCATCTGCTGCTCATCGAGCTGAGGGCGCTGCATGAACAGTTTGGCCCGCGCAGGCCCATAGCAATCCCGCGAGAAATCCGCTACCTCCTGAGCCAGTACCGGGTCGTCGATGCGGGTCGCGTCGATCTCCATGCGCATTTGCCGAAGGTCCGTGCCGCACGGGATCGCCGCCACCGAGGCGCTTGTGACGGCGCGCGCGAGCGCGTGCATGAAGGCCCACCAGACCGGCACCTTCGCCGACTGGTTGTTGATGGTGCTGAAGGACTGCGACCAGCCGGTTTCCGTGGGCTGCGGAACGCTGACTTGGCACTGCGCCGAGCGCGAGCTGTCGTACTGGATGGTGCTAAGGTCCACGTCGATGAACGGGATGCCGGCGAACATCACCACCACGATGGCGACGAAGACCCGGTTCTCGATGCGCGCAGCCGAGAGCACCCCCTTGTTGCCTTCGTCGGCGCCTTCTGCACGGGCCTTCAGCCACTCCTGCACGACGATGGCGACGAAAGGCAGCGCGAATACCCCGCTGGACACCAGCACCGCCCAGATGCCGTTGTGGACGATCCAGGAGACCAGCGTCAGGTAATACTCCAGGTAGTCGGTCGTGAAAAGCGTCATGGCCGGAACCTCCCCTCAGCCCTGCATCAACAGGCTGGCTTCCAGCGCCACGATGGCGACGACACCAGCGACCTCGCTGCGCACCAGACGGCGCCGTGCCTGCGCGTCGTCGGCCTCGCGCGCCAGGAGCCGGCGGCGCATCCACATCCATCCGTATGCTGTCGCGCCGTACAAGCACAGCCGCCAGATGAAGAAATACCCTGCGGACGCCGCCAGCCAACGTTCCCAGGCCGCAACACTGCCGACCAGGTAGATGCCGGCGACGTTGACCCCTACGGCGACGGCCACGACCAGTACAAGCCACAGCAAGGTCTTCGCCGCGCGCCGGCTGAACAGCCAGCGCGCACGCAGCCAACTGGCGTGCATCGGGCTCATGGGTTGCCTCCCGGATTGCCCTTCTGCAACTGGTCGAGGCGGTCGGGCACCGGATCGCCTTCGTAGATGCCGCGCGAGCCGGCCGCGCGTGTGCCGTGGCGCTGGATGATGGCCATGGGCGAGTTGTTGGCCAGCTCGCGCCGCAGCTCCAGTTCGGTCTTGAGGTTGCGGATCTCCTGGTCGAGCGTGTCGCTCTCATGATTCACGGCCTCGACCGCCAACTGGTTCGCCGCCACATTGGGTTCCTTCTTGCCGGTCAGCAGGGTCCGCTGAAGCAGCAATGCCTTCTCCAGCACCGACGACAGCGCGACCTCCGAGGCCAGGCGGCGTGCCAGCAGGTCCTGGTCCGGCTCGTCGCGCAGCGCCTCGATGACGCCGCGCGTGATGGGCAGCGACGTGCTGCCAGCCTCGCGCAGGTTCTCGAACGTCGTGTTGCGCACTCCGGAAATCAGCTCCTGCAGGGCCTCCAGTTTCGTCTCGTATTCCTCCTGGATCAGCGGCGTCAGCCCGACGCCGGGCACGGTCTCGGTCTTGGTGCAAGAGTCGCACGTGCGCTGCACCTGCTCCCCGAGCACCCGCGTCGCCCATTCGGTCGCCTGCTGCGGCGACGTCCAGGCCTGGCAGGACAGGCTCGCGCAACTGGCGGGTGAGATGGAGGACGTGTCGGTCACGCCGCGGCCGTTGACCAGGTTGTAGCCCGCGCGGGTGACGTCGCCGACCACCCGGATGGCGGACTGGCCCGCGCCACCGGCATTGCTGCCGCCCACCCAAGGCACGCCGTCGTTGCCCCGACGTGTCTCGGCCTGTTCGATTGCCGACACGGCGTCGGTGCTCGACACCGCATCGCGCAGTGCCATGCCTTCGGCCATCTGGCTCCATCCGAGCTGGCCGCCTGCCGTCTCGGCCATCTTCTCGGCCATGGCGCGGCAGGTCAGCTTGGAGCGGTCGAAGTCCAGGCGCGCCTGCAACACGCCGTTGGTCAGCAGGTTGTACAGGCCCGGATCGGCGCGCTGGATGATCAGCGCCGGCAGGGACGCCACCGCGCTGGTCGCGCTCTGGATCACATTGCTCATGATCTGCTGGAAGCCGTTCGTGATGCCGTTGAGCTGGTTGCGCAGTGTGGTCTGGAGGCTCATGTCGCCGCAGATGAGGTTGCTGTTCCAACCCACGCCGACACCAATCGAGCGCATGCTGGCCGCACGGCCCATGGACACCGCGCTGCCACCGCCGATCGAATACATCACCTCGTCGCCTAGGATGGGACCGCTGGTCTGGTATCCGGTCTGCGCCCACGCGAAGCCGCAGCCCAGGGCGAGGGCGCCGGCCAGCATCGTCGGGCGCAGCCGGCGATATGCCCTGGTGGAGAGATAGGTTGGTTCAGGATGCTTCATCGGGGCACCTCAGAGGAAATCGACGCTGCCCAGGAACACCTGCCCGCGGCGTTCGCAGCAGGCATATGGCCGCCACAGCGCCCAGGCGTAATCGCCTTGCTGGGCCTGGGTCAGCGTGCCGCTGTGAGGAAAGACCACGCAGGTGCTCGACAGCCGAGGCGTCAGCTCCTGCCACTTCCCGGTGGAGGCATCGCCTTCGACCAGCGCGCCGGCCGGCCAGTAGCCGTCGCGGGAGTTGGCGAGCAGCGGCTGATAGACGTGGATCTGCCCGCGGCGCGTGACGACATCGCCCGCACGCTGGGCCACCACTGCGCCGGCCTTGTGGTCGTCGGTCTGGTGCAGGAAGCCGCCACGCGGATACACGTTGCCCCAGAGGTTCATCGTGGTGCGAGCGCCGACCTCGCGCCGGCCCGGAATCAGCGCTTCCGGGTAGGCCATCTCGGGCACGTTGTAGCGCCAGGCCAGCGTGTCCAAGGTGCTGAGCAAGTACGGCATGAACGCCGTGCCCGCGCCTTGGCAGAAATAGCCCGAGGACGAAGCGAATTGGTTGAACACCTCGCCGCCGGGATGGCCGATGACATCGCTGTTCTTGAATTTGGCGAGGTTGTTTTCGTGGTCTTCGTTGGTGGTGCCGTCCCCGCCAGCCTGGGCGGATGGGTTGGGCGTGCTCATTGCCCGGACTTCGACCCAGGGGTTTTCGCCGGTATTGCTGTAGCTGGAGACCACCGCATCGGGGATGTAGTGGCGCACCTTGGTGGACGTGCGCACCGTGCAGCCGGTCCAGGTGCAGTAGAGCCAGTAGCAGATGCCGACGACGCGGTATTCGAGGCAGTCGGGCGACGCCACCGAGCCGACGATGGTGGCGGTGTTGAGAGCGTAGCTGCCGGTGGCACTGAGCAGTAGCACGGACGCCACGCCAGCGCGCAGGCGGCGCAGCAGGTCGAACGGGCGGCTCATGGCTGTGTCCCCCGGTGCTGCTCGATTCGGGCCACGGCACGCGCCACGTCCGGCTCGCCATAGACGACGTAGCGCTGGTCCACCACGACGGCCGGGATACTGGTGATGCCCAGGCTCCATGCGTCGGTAACGCCCTGGTATGCGGAAGCGATGCGGCGCTGGAGGTCGGGGCCGCCGCCGGAGAGCCGGCGCTTGACGATGGTCGTCGCCTGTTCGGGATCGGTGGGCAGTTCCGCTGAAAGCTCCGCTTCAATCCGATGGGCTTCGTCCAGATCGATCAGCCGCTCGCCACCCATGGTCTTGACCGGGTGGCGGCTGTCGGTGACGACCACCACGTCGGCGGCGAAGGTGGCTGGGCTGAAAACGGCCAGGGCTGCCGGCAGCGCTACGGCCAAGCCGAGGGTTCGCCAGCCCGGCGCGAACCTGGAAAGAGGTGCTGGCATGTCGCGTGCCCCTGGAAGTTGATCAGGGCCATAGTCAAACGCCGAACCCGATGCGGCCCCCACAAACAATGCGCATCGCGGGCACCCCGCATACCTGCTTGTCTCGCCGCAAAGAAAAGCGGAGGCCGAAGCCCCCGCAGTGATCAATGAAGCGATGTGCTACAGCAGGCCGTGCTCTGCGAAGGAGTACGGATTTCCTAGGCCGACGATGATGTGATCCAGTACCCGAACATCGATGAGCGCGAGCGCCGCCTGGAGTTGCTGGGTCAGCGCGCGATCCGCGCTCGATGGCTCAGTGATACCCGAGGGGTGCTGGTGCGCGAAGACCACAGCGGCGGCTTTCAGCTCCAATACACGCTGCACGACGACACGCGGATAGACCGCAGTCGAATTGATCGTGCCCCTGAACAGCGGTTCGTAGGCCAACACCTGGTGCATGCTGTCCAGGAACACGACTGCGAATACCTCGTTGGGCTCAGCGACCAGTTTCAGACGCAGGTAGTCCCGCACGGCAGCCGGGCGGCTGAGGCACGGTCCGACTTTGAAGATCCGTCGCTCCAGCAGCGCGATGGCCTGCTGGATGATCCAGTCCTCATGCTGGGCTGCGACGGCGGAAAGCGACTCCACACAGGAGTCATTGGCAACGAAAGACATGGTGAACCTCCGGAGGGTGAGATCGGAGGGCGCACGCCCTGGGAGGGCAAGCCCTCCTGGGGATGGAAAAAAGCGGAACAAGGTGCATCCACCACCGCTCAGCGGTGATTGTTCGCAGCCAGGATGCGAAAGCGAACGGGTAGCGGTCAGCGCGGCAAACCGCGCCGTAGCCTCCAAGACCGAGGGCTACCTGGGCATGTCGCCGACAACGTCGGCAGGCATTTCGGATGTGGGGGTGGCGGGCGAAGCCGCCGCGTCGCTGGCTGTGTCCTCGGACGCCAGCATGTCCATGGCCGACAGCAGCGCATCGCCCTCGATCGGCCCCTGCAGCAGAATGGCTTGGCCCGTCTGGCGATCGAGCAGGCGCAGCGATGGCGTGGCGGTCACGCCGCTCTTGGTGGCCTCCGTGGCCTGGGCGCGGATGACGGCATCGGCCTGTTCGCTCGCCATGCACTGCTCGACGGCCGGCGTCGATTCGGGGTAGCGCAGGCCCTCGGGCAATCCCTGGCCGTCGCTGCGCGTGTGGGCATAGACCCATTCGACCGCATGCCAGAACGCGCCATGCCCGCCCGCTTCGGCGGCGCACTCGACAAGGCGCGCCTCGGCCGACGCGGCCGGCTCGTGCGCGGCCAGCGGCTGGTGGTGCCATTGCAGGGTGACATCGGCGTTGCTGCCGACCCAGCGCTTGAGCTGCGGGAAGTACTCCCGGCAGAACGGGCACTCCAGGTCGGCATAGAGCGTCAGCGTGAAACGGCCCTCCGGGTTGCCCGTCTGCCAGGGCGGCCCGGCCACCTGCGCCACGTTCACCGGCGTGGACGACTGCGGTGAGGACTCGCCGGGCGTCCGGGACACCAGCCAGATCAGCAGCAGCGCGACCAGCGCAGCAGCCAAAGCCCAGCGCCAGTGGTGCTGCCGGCGACGACGAAACGCCTGAACCTGCATCGGAATGGAAGGACGTTTCTGTTCCATGGCGTTCTCCGGCTTACGACAGTTCCAGGGCTGGCGACTCGATGCCGCGTGCCTGGTCGATCTTCTCGGCCACCTTGAAGGCCGCTTCCAGTTCGGTGCAGCCGTATTGCTGCATGAGCTGGTAGCGCTCGGCCTTCTCTTCGGGTTCGGTCTGCGCAAGCGCGAGGTATAGGCTCGGCGGCACGGCGCGGAACAGCACTTCCATGCTCTTGGAGAGGATGACGCCCTCGGTGAACTTGCCCGCTTCTTTGCGCGCCGACAGCATCAGCGCTTTCTGCGCGGGTGAGAGTTCGCGGAACCTGGCGATCTTCTCCACCTCGTCCGGCGGCATCGACAGGCAGATCCACCACTCGATCATGTTGAGCATCGGCTCCGCGGCGCGTGGCAGGTCGTCAATGTTCTGCGTCGCGAGCCAGAACCAGGCGCCCAACTTGCGCCACATCTTCGTGATCTTGACCACGTATGGCGCGAGCAGCGGGTTCTTCGTGATGATGTGCCCCTCATCCGTGACGTTGATGATCGGGCGGCCAAGGTACTGGTCGCGCTCGGCGATGTTGTTCACCGTGCTGATCAGGCTGATGTAGGCGATCGAGAGCTGGGCGTTGTAGCCCTCGCGGGCGTAGGTCGCCAGATCGACCAGGGTGATGTCGGCTTCGGGCCAGGGCGTGCCGTCGCGGTCGAACATCTCGCCGTCCGTGCCTTGGCAGAACATGTCCATCGCGTCGGCCATCTCCAGCAGCCGCACGCGGCGCATCTCGGGCAGCGTCGGGTCCTGGCCACGGGTGCGCAGTGCGTTGCGCACGTCGCGCGTGAGCACCGTGCGCTTCTCGGCCACGCAGTGCTCGGCGGCGTCGAGGATGCACTGGCGGATCAGCGAGCGATCGGCCCGCGTCATCCGAGCCTCTTCCTTGTCTTCGCCGCCGGTGATCATCAGCCGCGCCGTGATCTCCAGTTCGCCCAGCACGTCGCGCTGCTCGTCCGCCTCCATGGCCGAGGCATCCGGGGGCAGATCTTCGTCCAGCGCGTCGGCATCGAGGGTCTGCACGTCGCTCGGTGTTTCGATCAACCGGCGTGCATCGGCGAATGGCGCGAGGCTGATGCCCGAGCCAGGGGCCAGCTTGACCCGGTTCACGGTCAGGCCCAGGCGCCGGGCGAAGTCTGCGAACAGGCCGAAGGAATTCCCCGCTTCCACGATGAACAGCCGCGGCCGGTAGATGGCCGTGACCTGGTTCAAAAGGTTATTGAGGGTCGCTGACTTACCCGAGCCGGTGGGGCCGAACAGAAACAGGTGGGCATTCATTTGCCGGTCCAACCTGTTCAAGGGGTCAAACGTAATCGGGCCGCCACCGCGATTGAACATCGTGATGCCGGGGTGCCCCGTACCCTGGGCGCGGCCCCACACTGGCGACAGATTCGCCGCGTGCTGGGCGAACATCAGTTGCGTGTACCACTTGCGCCGGTCCTGGCCGGGGTTGTAGCAGCATGGTAGCCAGCGCAGGTAGCTGTTCAGCGGCGCCACCTCGTCGTCCTCGCGCACCGGCTGCAAGCCGGCATTGAGCATCACGTTCGCCAGATCCAGGCCGCGCCGGTCCAGTTCGGCTTCATCCCGGCCGCGCAAATAGAACGCCAGCGTTCCCCGGTAGAGCTTGTGCGCGCTGCCGATCAGGGAACGGGCTTCCTGCACGTCCTTGAGCGTCTGCTCCGACGCCAGCGTCTCGCCCACGGCCTTCTTCGCCAGATGGTTGAGATCCGCTTCCAGGACATCCTGCGGCGTCGCGATCATCGTGAGGCAAAGCAAGGTGTCTTCCGGCATCTGGTCGAACAGCGTGTTGATGGCATCCCCTTTGCGGGTCTCGCCGGTCAGGTGTCCGGTGCCGGGCGGCATGCGCAGCCGGTCGGTGATCAGCACACGGTGCGGCATGCCGTCGAAGTACCAGGTGCCGTGCGCCACGTCGGAGCGCGGCTGGCCGAAGAACAGCCGCTGGCTGAAATCTCGTCCGCTCGCCAATTCGATCTCGCCAGCCTCGGTCTCGTCGGGGTAGCGCGCCAGTGCGTAGAAGCGTTCCCGGTCCTCGGCCCCAGGCCCGAGCAGCGTGGGCCGCGGGTTGAACCACCGCAGCAGCCAGTCGTGGATGTCGGCCGCCGCCATGCGCCGCGCCTGGATGCCAGCGTTCGCGAGTCCGCCGCACAGGCGGTCGCAGACGATGTTCAGCATCTGCTCGGGCGTCTGGCCACGGCGGCTCGCCTGCCCGGTGGCACGGCGATAGACGACCATGCGCACGCGCCGCGTCTGCCCGCGCCAGCGCAGCCGCGTGACCACCGTGTCCTCGAAAAGACCTCCGGGCTTGGCCACCGCGCGCAGGTGGTGGCTGAAGAAGCGCAAGTAGAACTCGGTGAACGCCGTGCCGCAGGCGCGCGGCTGCACGTAGTCGCGCAGCGTCTGCATGTACTGGTCGAAGCTGGGCTCGTCCTGGGCGTAGAGCTGGAGTACCCACGGGTTCTCGTCCAGTTCATCGAAACTGTCTTGCAGGGCGTTTTCGAGCGCATCGCGGGCATGCGCCAGCCAGCCGGGTTCCCGGCCCTCGGTGCCCAACGGAACCAGCTCGTAGAAGGCCGCGACCGATTGCCCGTCCTCCAGCAACATGGACTTCGATTGGGGCAGAAACTCC
The DNA here is from genome assembly GCA_038961845.1 of Xylophilus sp. GW821-FHT01B05. Classification (NCBI taxonomy): domain Bacteria; kingdom Pseudomonadati; phylum Pseudomonadota; class Betaproteobacteria; order Burkholderiales; genus Xylophilus; species Xylophilus sp. GW821-FHT01B05. The sequence goes on along the minus strand of CP152408.1, from coordinate 3,921,159 downwards.
ACCCAAGGCAGCAGTTCCGTGAAGGACGGCGCGACGTCGTACAGCGCCTGCTCGTCGGCCACGGTCGCCGGCCTGCGGTCCTGGACCGCCGCGCCGGGTTCAGGGATGCCGGCCTGTCGCAAGGTCTCGACGTGGCGCTGCCAGCCGTCCGGCTGTTCGTCACCGCCAGCGCCGGATGCCGCCAGCTTCGGCGCGGCCGGCTTAGGCCAAGGGAGCTTCCACATCAGTAGTCCTCCACGCGCTCGCCCGGCATGGCGTACTGCACGCGCTGGTACAAGGGGAAGACCGTCGTGTAGCCCGGCACGGGCACGGGGTCGGTGCCCGCCAGGTGCGGGTACACGTACATCACCAGGTCGGGATTGGGCAGACGCTGGAACTGGCGATAGACCTCGCTCTGCGCGGTGCGCGTGTAGCGCATCTGCTCGGCGGGCGCGGCCTGCACGTCGGCGTCGGTCATCGGCCGGCGCAGGCTCTGGCGGGCATCGAGCAACTGCCGGCGTGCGACCTGGCCGGTGCCCCCGCCGCCGTCCCCGGCGTTCTGCTGCCAGACGTCCATCATCGTGTTGTCGCCGTGGGGCAGCAGCTCTTCCTTGCTGGTGGCGCAGCCGGCGAGCACCGCGACAGTGAGGGCCAGCGCCAGGCCACGGGCCAGGTCATTCAAGTTCGAGGGCATGGCTTTCTCCTGCGCGGTGATCGACCTTGCGGCCTTCGGGATCGAAGTCGATGGCGAGCGGTTTTTCGAGGTGGACGGCGACCTTGGCACCGGGCTGCACATAGACGGCGGCGAAGGCCTGGCCATAGAGCTTGTTGACCCAGGCCGACATGTCCCGGACGCCGCCCGCGAGAATCTGGCCGACCGCTTCCTGGCCGGTGATGCCCACGGTGCCGATGGAGCCGTCCGAGCCGACATAAGACATGCGGCCGCTGTCGCTTTCGATGAGCGAGGCCACGCCGGCACCGGCCGCCGTGATCAGGGCCTGCGAGCCGAGGTATTGCTGGGCGTTGCTGCGCCGCTCACCGCTGACGCACGGAATGCCGTAGGGGTCGCTGATCCAGCCCAGGCCCCCACTTTGAGAGTTCTGCTGCTGGTTGTTCTGCTGGTTGCCCTCGCGGTCCTCGGGGATGGTGCGAACCGTGCCATCGTGGAAGACGAAGGTGATGCTGCGCACCTGACCGCGCACGCACGAGAGTGTCCAGTCGCCCGAGGCAGTGCCGGAAAACACGGCGCCGGCCACGTCGGGAATGTCAATGCCGTTTGCCGTGAGGTTGTCGGGACCGACCAGCACCTTGAAGGGGTACGGATCGTTGACCGTCCCGTCGATCGGAACGCGCCCAATCAGCGCCGTCATCGCCACAGAGCCCATGAGCGTCGAATTGGTCGGCACCGTATAGACAGGCTTCGCGGTCTTGACCCCCGCAGCGCGGGCGCCGGCGTTCGCCACGTTTTCCGCGGTCGTTTCCAGCGTGCTTTGCGCTGGGCCGAAGCTCGTCGGGAAGCTCATGCCACTGCCCGTGCCACGACTGCCGTTGCGTGCCTCGGCCTTCTTCGCGTCGTCCGGCTCGACCCAGCGCATGCCGCCTTCCATGCCGGCCTCGTCGCCATCGCGCAGGCCCAGGCCCACGGGCAGATCGGCATGGCCGCCGCCGCGCCCACCGATGCTATCCAGACGCCGCTGCAGGTCGGCGAGCAGCCCTTCGGTCTGCTGGCGCGCACTGGCAGCTTGTTCCTGGTCGCGGCGCAGGTTGGAGCGCTCGGATTCGAGGGCTGAGTTGATGCGTTGATCGATGGAGTTTTCGCGCTGGCGCAGCCGCTGGTTCTCTTCGCGCTGCGACTTGTTGTCGGTCAGCGCGGTCTGAAGCTCGGTGCGCAACTGCTTCACCTGCGCTACCAAGGTTGCAACGGTGTCGCGCGGGGTATCGCCTTCGATGCCCAGCGCCTTCATTTCTTCGGGCGTGAGCTTGGAGCTGGACTCTGCGGTCGGCGGTGCCGACGTGCTTCCACCCGAAAACAACCGGATGGCGACGAACAGCACCAGCAAGGCGACTGGGATCATCAGCCACTTGAGCAAGCCGTTACTGCGCATGGCGGGCCTCCTTGCCGTCGCCGGCTTCAGCTTCCGGCTGTGGCAGGTGCGCAGCCGGGTCGAAGCGGTGGATCGCCGGCAGCAGCGATTGCGCGAGGCCGTGCCCCCGCGTCACCAGGTACAGGACGGTCGTGTCCTCTGGCGTCCCGCGCGGGCCGAGTGCTTCGTGCTGGAAGGTGGCGGTGAGGAAGTCGCCTTGCAGCCCGCGCGGGTCGAGCGTGATCCAGCCCGCGCCGGTGTTGGTCAAGCGCACGGCAGTGACCCACTGGTCTTCCAGACGCCACGACGCGAGCGCGACCGCGCGCACCGGCAGCGTCGGCATCAGCGTGCCGAGGTCGAGGTCACGGCGCAGGTTGACCCGCATGACACCCGGCAGCGGCTCCACGGTGCGCAGCGGCGCATAGAGGTTCTGCGCGGCGAAGCGCGTCAGGACGACCGGCACGGGGGTTTCGCGCCGGGTTGCCCGCGTACTTGCTTGGTCCTGCGCGCGCGCGGGGGCCTCATCGGCACCGCCTGCCTGATCGCCGTAGCGCGCCGGGGTGCTGCTGCCCTCGACGATGCGCACCGACTCCAGCTCGGCTTCGCCGTCCTTGGGCGGTTCGGCCGCGATGTCCAGCAGGATCAGCGCGCCCGTGTCGGCGTCCTGCAATTGCAACCGCGTCGGCTCGATCGGCTCGCTGGCGCGCAGGTACACCGCACCGCCCGCGCTTTGGACACGCAGGCGTTCACCCACGCCTGCGGGCACGCCCACGCGGACGTTCCGGTCGATGAACACGATGCGCTCCTGGCCGACCTTCAGCGGCACCGCCAGCGGCATGCGTTCCCAGCGCAGGATTTCCACCGCCTGAGCGGGGGCCACGGCGACGGCCAGCAGCCCCAGCAGTGTGAGTACAGGGTGCTTCATGGGGTGTTTCCTCCTTGGGGCGCTTGGGGAGACAGGCCGCCAGGCGCCGGGCGCGTCGGCTCCGGGGTGCTGATGCGCTGGGGGGCACCGTCATAGCAGTCAAGCGCCAGACCGAACGGGTTGCGTGCGGGATCGACGTCCACCCGCGTGACTTTCACGGGGTAGCGCACCAAGGCCCGCTTGACCTGCTCGGCGCCGTAGTACTCGTCGGCGGTGATGTCCAGCGTCACCACCCAGTCGCGGTCGGAAACCACGCGCACGCGCGCCGTGGGGTCGTCGCCATAGCCGCGGCCGGGGATTTCGTAGATGCCGCGCACGCGTTGGCGCAGCTCGCCCGTGGAGCGGCGATAGTCGTAGTCCGCGCGCAGGAAGGCTTGGCACGACGGGGTGAGGTAAGGCGAGAGCGTGTGGAGGTTGCGCGCGTAGTCCTCTTCGCCATTTGTCGGCCAGCGGTTCAACGTCTGAAAGACGTAGAAGGTGAACGCATAGACCGATTCGGGTGGCACGTCCCACCAGGGGCGAGTGCTGCCGGAGCGAAGGTCGGGCGGGACGTGGATGGTCAGGTCGCGCGGCGCGCTCCACCAGCCGCCGCCCATGACCAAGGCGACGATGACCAGCGCGCCAGCACCCAGGCGAAGCGTCTTGATGTGCGCCTGCAGATGGGTGATCTCGTTCTTGAAGCGGCTCATTGTGCCCCCCTTGCGGCAGACCGTCGGGTGGTCCAGAAGCCGGAACGTGAAATCAGCACGTGGCCGCCCACCCAGCCTGCCACCAGCGGGTAGCGCGTGGCGATGCGCCACTGGAGTTGCCGGTACAGCCAGGTGTCGGGACGCCCACGCTTGAGCCGACGCAGGATGCCGCCCCCGATGAACACGCCGAAGGCCACGCCCAGCACGACGAACGTGGGCGCCAGCGCGATCGTGCGGAACACCCAGGACAGCGGCGCACCGACCAGCAGGCCGGCGGCGCCGGACAGGCCGCAGCAGATCCACAGCTCGTCGGCGGTGAGGCCGCGCACGACTACGGGATGGCGGTTGAGCCGGTGCGGAAGGAACGTGACCGTCCCGTCCGCACGGACGTGCTGCTGCTCGGACATACCGGCCTCGCCTTACAGGATGCCGGTGGCTTCGGTGAGCAGCCAGATGCCGATCACGAGCAGCACCGCGCCGATGGCGACCGTGAGGCCGAACTGGCCCCACGTTTTGCGGCCGGTGTGGATTTCCGCGTAGGTGCCGTAGGCGTGGTAGCAGACGCCGATAAACATCGACGCCACGACCAGCAGGGCCACGAGCATGATGATGTCGTAGCCGTAGTTGCGGATCGTTTCCATGATGCCGTTGCCGGTGCCGCGGGTCGGGTTCTCCAGTTGCGGCAGCCCCTGCGCGAACGACAGCGCGGGCAGCGCGGCGGCGCCCAGGGCCACGGCGGCACGCTGGGAAAAACGGGACGTGAGGATGCGGTTTTGCATGGTCAGGCCTTTCAGGTCAGGAGAGGAGGAAGAAACTCAGGACGAGGTACATCGCGACGAAGCGGATGCAGACGCCGAGGAACTGGCGCTGGTTGAGGCGGCTCTCGGACCACCCTACGTAGGCCGTTCGGATGGCCCAGACGCCCCAAACGAGCAGGACCGCGAACACGACGCCGACCAGGACGGTCGCCATCGCCGAAGGCGCGATGCCGCTGTTGGCTTGAAATGCCGAGACCTGGGCGCCGTTCATGGCTTGCCCTCCGCAGTCGTCGTCGGCGATGGCGAGGCGGGCCGCTCGGTGCGGTAGTCGCCGGCCAGTTCGGCGGGGTCGCGCGGCTGGGCACGCGACGGTGTGAGGTGGGCCTGGATGCCGGCGCGCACGCGCGCCAGGTCAGCCAGCAGCCGCGGGTAATCGAAGTGGTAGCGCTCGCCCGGCTGGATGGGGGCATGCGCGGCGCTGTCGGTGACGGTGCGCTCCAGCGCGTCGAGTTGACGCAGCGCGGCGACCAGCTCCTGGCGCTGTGCGGAGGACTCGGCCAACGCCATCGGGGACTGGCCCAGCAGGAGGGCCGTCACGAGAAAAATGGGCACGCCGCGATGCGCGGCGCGCTGCCAGATCGGAGCCAACATCGCGCCATTCCTGTGTGATCAGCAATGGGTTGATCGTGGAGATCAGGGCTGTTTCAGGCCGCAAACAATAGGAACCCGCGGATGACCGGATTGATGGCCTAGAGGTACTTCTTGAAGCTGCCCGCCGTCAGGCTCACGGCCAGTCCCAGCAAGGCGGCGCTCGGCAGCAAAATCAGCAGTGGATGCACCGAGATCGGCAAGGCCAGGTACGTGACCCACGGCAACACGGCCAGCGGCATCAGGCTCGCCTTCGCGCGGTGGTAGATGAAACCGGACTCCCGGCCCGCCCCGAACCGGCGCACGTCACGCCGTACCAGGCCGTCGATCAGGCCGACGAATGCCGCGGTGAAGATCAGCGGCAGCGTGAGCACCAGGACCAGCAGGCGCACGAGGAAAGTGAGCGTCGTGAAGGCCGCGGCGATCAGGTAGCTCTCGGTCCAGACATAGACCTGGCTGATGTAGTAGCGGAAGTTGTGGGTCTGTTCGTGGCTGGGCACGCGGGCACGCTCGGCGGTCTGGCTCATGCGTTCCAGCAGTCCTGAGCGCACGAATACCCATTCGTAACCGGTATCCACCAGCTCATGCGCCGTGCGCCCTGGCTCCTGCACGACCACGCTGCGCGTGAAGTGGTTGGACAGGTGCCCCAGCTCGTACTGCAACATCTGCTGGGAGTGACGCCAGCCCTGGTCCTTCCAGAACAGGTGCATTCCGACGCATTCCACGACGATGGAGAACAGCAGCGAGCCGATCAGCACTCCGAGCAGCCGGAACGGCAAGGTGATGGGGCCGACGATCAGGCCTTGGCGCTGGTTCTGCTCCCGCTGCGCGGTCGAGGCGGCATCCTTCATTGCGAGGCCTCATTGCCGGCGCTGTCGTCGGTGGCCACCGGGCCAGGTTCGGCCGCAGCGGCATCATCCAGCAGGTCGTCGGGCAAGGCCCCGTCCTGTAACGCCGGGGAACTGGTGAACTCCCACCACTGCGTGGCCTCGCTGTAGCTCTGGCGCATGTAGCCCGCCAGTTGTTGCAGATCCTGCGGCATGACCTCATCGGGGTCCGTTGCCGGCAGCGGCATGCGAACCTTCCAGAGCTGGCCGCCCTGCAACAGTGCGAAACACTGCCCTTTGGGTAAGGCGACGACGTGCGACGGCTCGATCATCGGCACGCTGGACATGCTGATGCGGTCCTGCGTGTTGCTGGTGAAATCCGTCGCCCCGCGGATGTCCGAGCTGTCGGTCGCGCCGGAGACGATGGTGGTGGTATAGACCTCGACTTTCGGCAGTTGCCGGGTCAGCAGTTCGGCGGTGGCCGTCTCGCGCACGCGCAGCATGAAGAGGTTGTTGAAGTTGCCGATCACCTGACCGGCCTTCGCGCGATTGCCGATACGGGCCTCGATGTCCGAGAGGGTCTGCGTGTACGCGGTGACTTGCAGCCCGGCGCCACCACCTTTGTTGATCAGCGGAATGAACTCGTCGCCCATCAATTCGTTGAACTCGTCGGCGTGGACATTGATCGGCACGCGCGCACCGGCTGAAGCGCCCGGCAAGCCATCGTCAATCCCGTGCTTGTAGATGTGGCCTGCGACCGAAACCAGGTCAGAGAACATGGAATTGCCGACCGCTGCGGCGACCTCGGCGTCGGACAGCGCGTCCAGGCCCACATAGACGACGGCGCGCTTTCGGATGACCTGCATCCAATCGAAGATCGGGCGCGGGTCGGCCAGGTCGGAATAGTTCGGGGCCAGAAGCTGGGAAATCTTCCCGCTGGTGAGCTTCTCCAGCAGCGGCAGCAGGCTGGCGACGATCTTGTCGAAGTACGTCTTGTCGTAGCGGACGGCAGAGCGCAGGCCGTCCAGCACCGGGTCGTAGTTGCGGGCCTGGGAGAGGTACTGCTCCAGCGCGACGACGCGCTTCTCTCGCCCGATCATGTTGCGCGGAATGTTCTTCTCGTTGAGCTTGGCCTCGATCTGAACGATCACCTCCCAGGCCTTGGGCTCGGTCTTGGCGAAGTAGTGCTGGGCGTACTCGATGAACAGCGCGTCGATGTTGATGACGTGCCGCTGGATCAGCATGTAGTCCGGGCGCTGACCCAGTTCCACCAGGGCGCGGGCGATGATGTTGACGAAACGCCACGCGAACTCCCTGAAGGCTGCGCTGTTGCCTTCGCCGGAGAGCTGGCCCGCGATGCGGGTGGCGACTTCCGAGATGCGACCGAAGCGGCCTACGGCGTTGTAGCGCGCGGAAATGTCCGGCCAGCCCAAATGGAAGACATAGAACTCGCCTTCGCGGCCCGCCCGCTTGGCCTCGACATACATCCGCTTCAGGAGATCGGCATCTCCTTTAGGGTCGATGACGATCACGACCTCATGCTCGCCTGCGGCGTTCTTGCGCCGGATGTCCTGCGTCACGAACAACTCAGCCAACCGGGTCTTGCCCACGCGCGTGGTGCCCAGTACCAGCGAGTGCCCGACACGCTCGCCCAGCGGCAGGCTGACGTCCACCTCCTCGGGTTCGATGCCGTGCAGGCGCGGCAGGCCGCCCACGGGCGGCAGCGGCCGCACCGGGTTGCAAGGCACGTCCCAGCCGGTGAGTTTCGACAGCCGGGACAGCGGGAACGGCGCGAACTCCAGCCGTTCCTCCAGACGCCGGGCCAGCCGATAGGCCGGCGTCGGCTCGACGTAGCGCCGAAACTCCGGCCGGTACGTCTGCATGAGCCTATGGGTGTGCTTCTGTTCCCACAGGAACCCGCGCCCCACGAACAGCCGCTGCTGGCTGACCGGCACGTCCTTGCTGGTCATCACGTACCGAGGCAACCTGCGGATGTTGAGCCGGTAGCGCAGGATGACGCGGGCATCACGGTAGCGGATCACACCGTAGCCACCGAAGGCCAGCGCGCTGCCGACGCCCATGGCGGGGCTCAGCGCGAGCGACCACGGGGCCACCAGGGACAGAAACGCGGCGCCTGCACACGCCGCGACGGTATATAGCTCCACCGCTGGGCGAAGCAGAACCTCGACCGGCTGTTTCCCCGACATGGGTTCATTGCTCGATGCCGGTGGCCGTGATCAGCGCCGGGTAGTGCCGCAGGCCCAGACGCTCAGCCAGGTCGTCGCCGGACACGGGCGCGAGGGGCACGCCAGGCACCAGGGCGCGCAGCCGCTCCAGGCCCTGCACGGTCTCGACGTTGACCACCAAGCCGACCGCGCCGCGCTCGCGCAGCGCTGCCGCCTGGCGGCGCAGCCAGGCCCGGGAAGTTTCGTCGTCGCCGACGACCACGAAAGGTCGCAGACCCGGAGCCTCGATGACCCGCCGCGCGACGGCGCCGGGCGTGAGCTTGGCGCTGCGTACCGGCAGCATCGCGGCCTCGTCTGCCGGCGTGGCGGGAACCTGGGGCGTCGGGATCGGCGGCCGGGCCGGCGCGTTGGCGCGCGGCTGGAGGTTCAGGGCTTCGTAGTACGGCAGCGCCGACGCGCCGCCGCGGTCTTCGACCACGATCAGCGGCTCGCCGGCATGCGAGGCCAGCGGCAGACCCGCCAGCAGCACGAGCAGGCCCTTCACCGAGAAATGGGCCAGATGGGATTTCGTCATGGGGATGTCTCCTGGCGCGCGGCGAGGACCGCGACGGTTGGGCGCGCGCCCTGCACGCGGGCAAGGTGGCGCGACACGCTGCGGCGATAGCGGGCGGCGGGCTCGCCCCCCGCAGGACGGTGGTAGCGGCCGATTGCCAGCAACCAGTCCTCGCCGGGGGTGTGCTGCTCGCGCAGGATCTCGGCGGCGATGGCGAGGTTGCGGTACGGGTCCAGCAGGTCGCACGCGCTGGCGTAGCGCTGTTGGTGGTAGCCGAGGTTGATCTGGCCCAGGCCCGCGTCGATGCGCGTGTGCGGCGTGGAGCGCATCACCTGCTGCAAGCCCGCGCAGGCATCGGCGCGGGTCGCATAGCGGCGCGACTGGCCGGCGACATTGAGCGACCACGGCCACGGGACGATGCGCCCGTTGCGGCGGATGCCGCTTTCCTGCAAGGCCACGGCGTAGAGCACGGTCGAGGGGATGCCTGCGCGCTGCGCGGCGAGCTGATAGGCCGGTGGCGGAACCTCCTGGGCCTGGGCGACGCAGGCGCACAGGCCAGCGGTGAGCACCAGTGCGCGCAGGGGTGCGGCTATGGCTGGCGCTGCCATTGGCCGTTCATCTCGCGCACGACCGCGGGCAAGTCGCCGGGCAGGCCCAGCGACAGCCAGCGGCCGCCGTCGTGGTTGAGCGTGATGGTGCCGCGGCGCACGCGCGCCGGATCGACGTTCGCGCGCTTGGCCCAGTCGCGGATGCGCGCGTCGTCCTGGCGGCTGCCGACCATGTACAGGTCGAACTCGGCCCCCGAGGATTGCAGGCGCTGCACGAGCTGGCCGCAGGCCACGCAGCCGTCCTTGACGAACACTGCCGTGCGGCCGGAGCCGCGCGTGGCGCCGGCGACCGGCTTGTCGTCCGGCAGGTTCACCCGCTGCATGCCGGGGTTCAGGCGCTGCCAGGCCTCGTCGTAGGCGCGCTGATAGGCAAGCAGCTTCTCGACGCGGCGCGCCTCGACCTGCACCTGCAGTTCTGCGTAGCGGCGCCGTTCCTCGTCGGTGCGGGCCTCGATGCCCAGGGCCGACAGCGGGTCCAGGTTGGGCGAGTAGATGCCCAGCGGCCCGTCCATCAGTTCGCGGTAGCGCGCCCATTCCTGCGGTTGCAGGCCCCAGTCGCTCGCCACCCGGTCGTCCAGGATGCGGGCGGCCAGCGGGCGCTCCTGGCTTTGCGCATTGCGGGCGGGAGCCGTGGCGGGCTGCTGCGCCCAGGCGGGCCACTGGGTGAACGCCAGCAGGAGAACGGAAAAGATGATCGATGGCTTCATGCGATCTGCTCCGGTCAGGGAATCGCCACGCGGCGGGTCTGGTCGCCGGCCTGGAACACCGCGGTGTTGCCCTCGACGGCTTGCAAGCGCCACGGGCCGACCGCATCGCCGGGTAGCAGCACCTGAAGCTGGTCGGGCGTGAAGTCGCCATTGCTCGGCGCGACGGACACGCTGCGCTCGCCGGCACGCAGTTCGGCACCGACGATGCGGAACGAGAGCGGCGGCGGTTCGGGCTTGGCGGTGGGCTTGTTCCTGGTGCGCGGCTGGGCGGGTGCAGCGGCGCGCGCAGCGGTCTGCCGCGCCTTGACCTGCTCGACTTCGGCGCGCAGTGCCTGAAGGTCGTCGGCAGCGGCATAGGCGCTCAGCGATTTCTCGACCTGGGCCGCGCGTGCTTCCAGGATTTGGCGGGTGTCCTTGAGGTCCGCCGCCGTGGCGACGGCCGGCCGCTGCTGGATGGCCTCGATGGTCTCGGCCTGGCCTGTCACCTGCGCTTCGAGGCGTTGCAGCCGGGTATCGAGTCGTTCCTGGTCGGCCTGGTCGTTCATGGCCTGGTAGCCCAGGGCCACGAGAACACTGAGGCCAAGCAGCCAGAACCACATCAGGCTCTGAACCACCTCGGCGGCGGTTGAACGCTGGGCGGGTTGCGGAGCGTTCATGGCTGGCCTCCTGAAACCGCGGGTGCCAGCGGGAGCGTCTGCACCGCCTCGGTGGCGGGCGGCGCGGGTGCGTTGTCGGCGGTCATGCTGTCGCCGGGTCGCTCGAAGCAGATTTGCCGTGCGCGGTCATCCGCGTGCAGCTCCCATGCCGGGCCAGCCAGAGTGAGCAGTGCATCGCGCAAGGTCATGGGGCCGAGGTGCAGGTGCGCTGCCGGCAGCGGCAGTGCGTACAGCTCGATCACCGCGTGCGCCGTCTGGCACAAGCCGTAACCGCTGCGCTTGAGCACATGCCGTAGCCCGTCGCCGACCGTGGCGCGGGCCTCCTCGGGGACCGACACGTCGATGGTCTGCAACAGCAGGTCGCGCTGCGCTGCTGTCGGTGCCAGTACCACAAGCGTGTAGCGGCCATAGCGCACGACGGGGATGTACTCGGGCGCCTCGGGTACGGGCGCGGCCGAGACTTCCTCGATGGTGTCGGGCGCGACCGGCGCGCTCGTCGTCGCGCAGCCGCCAGCCAGCGCCGACCAAAGCAGGCCGAAAAAACCCGCCAGCAGGCGGCGCTCGGGATGGTGAAACCAGGGTGGAGAGGGGCACATGGCGCGTCGTCCTGAAACATCGAGCCCTCACCATCGCCGCTCGGGCCACGAGCGGCAGCAAACAATGCGAACCAGGCAGCGCCCGATTTGCCGACATGAAAAAAACAGCCACGTCCACGGATACCGTGGGCGTGGCTGCGAGGTGGGAACAAGGAAGAGCCGGCGGCGCTAGGCCGGCGTTGGCATGGAGATCAGGCGACGACCAGTTGCCGGGCCAGCGCCACTTCGACGGAATCACCGTCCTGGTTAAGCACATCCAGCCCGGATTCGGGTACATCGCCCGAGGTGGACTGCGAGACCATGATCTTCTTGGCCATCAGCTCCAGGCAGGTCATCTGCGAGGTGGCCGCGTAGCCGAGGTAGATCACGCGCACGGACAGCTTTTGCCCGATGCGCCAGGAGCGGCGTGCCGCCTGCTGGAGCGAGTACACGTTGTAGCCCGACTGCATGAACACGATCGTCGGAAACTCCAACAGGTCCAGTCCCGTCTTCACAAGCTCGGGGTTGGTGATGAGCACGTCGATGCCACGGTCCAACTGCTCGGCGATCCAGTCCTCGCGGCGGCTGGCGTCCACGCTCGCGCGTAGCACCGCGACCTTGAAGCCTTCCTGCTCCAGCAACACCTTCAGACGTGACGTGGTGTCGCGCGTGCCGGTATAGACCGCGTAGGCGAGGACCTTGCGGCCCTGCGCCTTCTCCTCTTTGCAGATGTCGATCAGCTCGCGCTCTTTCGGCGTCACCTCGAACTCGTTGAACTGAGCCGGGACGAATGCCAAGGTGTTGCGCGTGCGCGGATGCACCACGGTTTCCGACCGGAAGCAGCAGTCCGGCCATGCCAGCAGCACGTTGAGCACCACACCCAGCAGCGTCGTATCGCGTCGCGCCAGAGCCTGTTTCAGCTCCGCGGTCAGCCGACCCGCCAGATCGCGGTAGGCCGCGGCTTGCGCCGTTTCCATTGCGACTTCACGGAACTCCTCGTCATACGGCGGCAGGACGTTGCCGCCGATGTCTTTGAGCTTGAGGAAGATCGTGAACGGCAGGATGCAGCGCAGCACGCCCTTGGGGCCGAAGCCCGGGGCCTTGACCGTGCGCACCGATACCTTGGTGCCCTTGGCCGTCTTGTGCGCCGTGCCGGTACTCTCGGAATAGATGTCCTTCAGGACGCCGTGATCGCGCATGAACGCCATCTCGGCCGAGATCATGCTGCCGCTCGTGGTCGGGCGGTAGCCGTCTTCGATCATTCGCCCAGGCAGGGCTCGAAACAGTAGATGAAAGAGATCATCACCGTATCCCCCCATGAGGGTTCCGGTCAGCAGCAAGGTCTTGCGAGCCTTTGCCGCCAGCACGCCCATCGCCTGACCCTGGGCACTGCCACCGTTCTTGTACTCGTGCGCCTCGTCGGCGATGAGCAAGTAGAACGTGCCCTGTGGAAGATAGCGCTTCACAAACTCTGAGGGTTGGTATCCCCCTTCGCCGAAGCCAAACTCCATGTTCGCCATCGCACGTTCCATGCGCGTGGCCTGACGGTCGGAAAACACCAGTTCGCCGTTGCCGTCCATGAGGTTGATGAACTCATGGATGTTGTCGCCCAGCATCGACGCCAGGAACCCGTCGCCGAACTTCTGCATCAGCTTCTGCGCGGTGACTTCTCCGATCGTCGGGATGCGCTTCAAGGCTTTCAGCACGGACGAGGACTGGTCGCTGCCGGACAGGCTGCGCGGGCGGATCAGCGTCCATAGGGGCGCGGCGCAGTGGCTGCACTTCCTGCGGTACTCCTCGGCTTCGAGCGCGACCGGGTTGACCGGCTCGCCGTCGAGGTCGGTGATGACCGTGCCGCAATCGGGGCAGGCCGCCACGTTGCCGTGACGGGTACGCCGCTGGGTGAAGACGGGCTTCCAGTGGAAGCCCATCCGCATCCGCACGCGGCCCAGGACAAAGAACTCCTGGCCCGTGGGCTGGACGTTCAACTGCTCGCGCAGCTTGATGAGCTTGACGAGCGTGTCCGGTCCGTTGAGCACCCACACCTTGGCGCCCGCCACGGTCTCCTGGATCTCGCGCCGCCACTTGTAAACGAGGTGCGGTGGCGAAAGAACCAGGGTGCGGCGGTAACCTTCGGCGTTGAGCACGGCGGCCGTGGCAATACCCACGGTCGTCTTGCCGCAGCCCATCTCGCCATTGACGATCGCGGCGCGTTCGCCACGGTCGATCAGCAACTCGGCGGCGGCGTGGACGACTTCGGCCTGGGCCGGGAACAGCTTGCGCTTGAGGCTGGCGACGACGAGTTGTCGGTGCGCCTGCGGCTGGCCGCTATAGACCGGCGGGTTGGCGCTGTTGAGGGCGTCGAGCAGTTCGTCGCCGAACTCGCCGACGAAATCCTGAAGGCTCAGGGTCAGAGGGGAAGATTCCGCATCGAGCAGTTCGCCCTGTACGGGCGCGGCTTCAGCGGCAGTGGTTTCGAGATCGAGGGACATGGTGATGCTCCAATGAGAAATGGGGCATGCACCACCCCCAGCGGGGCAATGGCATGCCCTGCAGTGGGAAGGAAATCGGCGCTTGGCCGAGGTGGTCGAAGTTGCCGGCCGTGGCGGCCTGCTGGTGAATCGTGCTCAGCCTTCGGACGGCAGTACGATGACGGTGGCGCTGCGCTGCGCATCGGTGACGATGCGGATGGCCAGCCCCGGATGGATCACGTAGCGGGATTCCAGCGATGCACCCGATTGCAGTGCAGTGCTGTTGGCCTGCCATTGCTGGATGTTGACGTCGCCCCAGTCGCCACGGGTGTGGCGCCTGAAGTACGGGATCGGGTCGAGACGATCCGTGCGGACCAGGCGGTCGATGCCTCTGCTGAAGATGAGTGCACCGATGGGGAACGCCAGCCTGTGGCAGTAGGTTTCAATGCGATGTGATGCCATGGGTTCCTCCTTGATGAGTCATTGAGCCACGACACCCCTGGCGGAGTGAAGTGGCTCCGGCAGGTGGATGAAGACGACGATGGTGCTGTCAGATCATGTCCCGTTCTTCGGGAAGCTGGATCACCGTGGTCCGGTGGTCTTCGCTGGTCTTGACGATCAACACCAGTTCGGGCGTGATCCTGAAGTGGGAGATCACCGGATCGTCCCCGCGGATTGCGACATCGTTGGCTTGTCGGGTGGCCTCGTCGGTCTCGCCCCAGTCACCGCGCACATGGCGCTGGACATAGGCCAAGGGATCGACCAGGCCTTTGCGGGCCAGCCAATGCACCTTCTCGCTCAACTGCAACGTACCTGGTGCGAACAACGGGTGCTTCTGCGGCGCGGGCCGCTTGAACAGGCTTGAGAACATGGGTGTTTCTCCTTCGATGTGGTACAGCAGGACGGCAGCGCGCCCGGTGGATTAACGGATGGTCAGGACCTCGCCCCGTGTAGCGGAGCCGGGCGTCATGTCCCACGCGCGTATGACAGGCACGAACTTGTCGGTGAGGATGCGGGTCTCGGCGATGGAGCCGTCTTCGCGTTCGGTGAATTCCCGCTGGAGCGTCTTGTCCTTGTGGGTGTCACCTTTGACGACGAGCACGCGCCCGGTCTTGGAGCGCACAACCCCTGAGATCGCACCCGCGGCCAGAGCCAGGGCGAGATGCCAGTGGGACAAGGCACGCGCGGGCGGACGCAGCGACTGCTGCGCGGCTCCCAGGTGCGTGTCCTGCGACGGCCAGAGGCCTTGGAGCCGACCAACCTCATCGGCGAACTGCTCCGGCTCCATCGTCACGCGGAAGAAATGCTCCGGCTCGGCCGGACTGGCGGGGACGATGTAGGGCAGGAACGGCCATTCGCTCGGCAGCTCCTCGGCTTCGACTTCGCCAAGCCCGACCTGCAGCAGCAGATTGCGCACGGCTTTGACGCCATCGGGTCCCAGCTCGCGCTGGCGCACCCGGCGGCCGAAGATCACCACCTGTCGGAACTGCTTGTCGACCGCTCGGTAGATGCGCAGATCGGCATAGTGGCGCGTCAGCCAGCCGACCAGCTCCGCGTCGAGCACGTAGCTGGGGACGATGAAGACCAGGATGCCGCCGTACTGCAACAGCGACAGGGTGCGCTGGTAAAAGAGCTTTTCGAGGCGAGCGCGGCCCTGGCCCTGGTAGCCGATGTTGCCGTTGACGTCCTTGGACAGGTCGCCATACGGTGGGTTGAGCCAGAGCAGCCCGAACGACTGCTTGGAGATCATCGTGTCCATCAGGTCCGCGTGCAGGCAGTGATCGACCAGACCGCGGGCATGGCGTGCCCGCTCTGCGTCGAACTCGACGGCGAACGCCTTGGCCTGCTCGCGCCCGAGGGCATGGGCGGCTTCGGCGATCGCCACGCCTTCACCGGCGCAGGGATCGAGGATGCACATCGGCCCATCGCTGGGCATCAGTGCGTTGAGGGCTCTTTCGAGCGTGGGTTCGTCGGTCGGGTAATACCCGTTCTTGGCGAAATTGCGGGCGAGCCGCGGGAACATGAGGGCCATGGAAGTCTCCTGGTTGGCGGGGATGAAGGGCGAAAGCACGCCTTGGCGTGCTCTCGCGGGTGGGTCAAGCCGCTACCGCTTCCGGCGTCCAAATCTTGGCCGAATAGGGATAGGCGGTGAGCACGTCACTGCGGATCAGGGAGCCCAGCGCCAGGGTCAGCGCCGGCACGTCGATGGCGAGCCGATGGCCTTCCAGTGGCCCGAGGGCGAACGGAAGGCGGGCCAGCATCTCGCGGGTTTGCAGCAGTTCCAGCACGGTCTCGCGCCAGTGGTCGAGCAGCGGCAGTGGGCAGGTGTCCCGTACCAGCATCCACAGGCGGTCAAGCCGGTGGGCGCTGCCCTTGGGCAGCAATGCCAGTGCGCTGGCGTTGGCCTTGTCGGGCCTGACGCAGCGGCGGTCGAACAGCCACACGTTGGACAGCGAACCGAACAGCGTTCGCCGGTAGGCGCGCGTCATGCGCTTTTCCAGGCGATCGACGTTGCCGATGAAGACCGGGACGCTGCCGCCCTGGTCGGTGATGACGTGGAACTGGTCCAGTCCCTGCTCGTCGCGCCCGAGGGTCAGGCGAGCGAGGAACTGCTGGACGGCGGTGTCCCGCGCCCAGATCGACAGGAAGATCAGGTTGCCCTGGTCATCGCCGACGCAAGCGTCGGCCATCACGTCCATGCATTCGTCGATGCGGTACAGCGTGGTGGAAGAAGTGTTTGCGGGCATGGTGGTGTCCTCGGATGAACGGTAACAGCACCGCCCGCTGGGGCAAGTACTGCCCCAGGGGGTGAAAGAAAAGCGCTCAGTCCGGCTCGAACTGCCGGGTGTGCGGGTTGAAGTGAAGTGCCTCGTCCACTGCGGCAATCGGCGTGAAGCCGTCCAGGTAGATGTTGTTGAAGTACTGGTCGCGGTAGGTCAGTGCCTGCCGCGCCTGTTCCTCGGTGAGGCCGTTGCTGATGAAGTACTCCTGCATTTCCTCGTCGGAAGACACTTCGTCGTTGGACAAACTCCCTTCAACGAGCTTCAACAGCGCGGGCGGGAGCGCAGCCAGGATCGGGTCCATGTCGGTTCCTCCTGGCTCAGGCCGATAGTGCCGCGGCGGGTGCCGCAGATGCCGTGGGGGTACGCCGCCGTGCGTGGTAGGCGCGAACGCCTGCACGCCAGTCGGCGGACTGCTCCGGTGCGAGGTCCAGATAGGACAGCGGGCATGAGTAGTAGTACGGCTGCATGGATTCGTCCAGTGGCTTGTAGCCCCACTGGTTGCCGCTGCGTTCGAGCAGATCGCAGCGGATGTAGCGCAGCGATTGGCCCGGTGCCAGATCACGATGCACGCCTTCGGCCTTGGCCGTCACTTCCGCGACGGACCAGAGGACGTTGCCGCGCAGCGCGTGTGCGATGACCTTCACGCTGGCGCGCTCGGTCTCTTGCGGTGCGATCAGTTCTGCGATCAGTTCAGACCGCGATTGGGGGGAGAAATGCCAGCCCATGAGAGGCCTCCTGAAGAATGGAGCCGGAGGCCTCCCGTGGGGGAGAACCCCCAGCGGGTGATGGAATGCCGCGTGTGCGGCGAAGGAACCTATGCTTTGCCCTTAGTCCCAGTCGTCATCGTCGCGATCACAACCCGCCGGGCAATATCCGAACTCGATCCCGTGCGAGCAATAGCCATGCTCCGCATTCCAGTCCTGGGTTTCCTGCCGTTCGGCAGGTGTTGCGTAGTCCCATTCCTGGGTGGCGATTTCCAGCGCTTGAGTGCGCTGGTCATGCGGCAACCGACTGGCTTGCGCGTCGATCTCCGAACTGAAAAGCGTGACCCAGTGATCCCAGGACAGACCGCAACCACGCTGGGCGTGCTCGGCGGCCGTCTTGCAGACAGCGCGCCACGCGGTTTCGTCCAGCGCGGAACGGGGTGTATCGCAAGCGATGGTGGACATGATGGAGACCTCCAGAAGAAAGCCGAGGCCTCCCCCGCATGGGGAAGGAACCCCGGCGGGTGGATGAAGAACACCGCGGATGCGGCGTCTGCGATCACGCAGGTTGCAGTTCGGCCTGGCGGCTCCACTCCTGCGTCTTGAAGTCCAGCGCGTAGCCCATTTCGCCCAGACGGGCGATCTGCGCGCGCAGGGTGCGGCGGTCGATGGTGGAATCCAACTTCACGGACTCGCCCAGCGGCCACAGCAGGCCGAACAGATCGGCGTCGCCATCCTCGGTGCTGCCAGGGGCAGTCGCCGCAGTGGGCGTCGGCGCATCCATGCCGAAAGGCGTGGTATCGACCAGTGGGTCCGCGGACGCCTGCACGGGTGCGAGCTTGGCGGGTCTGGATGCCTTGGGGGGCTTGGCCGACGTTGCCGCAGGCTGCGCCCCTTGCTCTTCATCAAGCGGATCGACTTCCTGGGTGCCGAAGCTGCGTGCCTCGTCACGGCTCAGTTTGTCGATCCCGAGAAGCGTCATGCCATCCAGGTTGGCGCGCATCTCGGAACGCATGCTGCCGTCGCTGATCGGATAGCTTTTGAGGAAGATGTAGCGGAGGACGAATTCCCCTTGGTACTTGCCCTCGGGGTACTGCTCTAATTCAGCGTCCTTGATCGTGAACTTGCCGAGTTGGCAGTCGAGCTTGCCGACGTTGAACTTTCCGTTGCGGCCATGAATGGTGCGCAGCGTGAGTTGGCCTGGAACGATGATGGGCGGTCCCGATTGCTCGGGCGCCGATGTGGCTGCCATGATGGTTCTCCTTGAAGAAGAGGAAAAAGGCAAGGCCCCGTGAGGGGCCGTGCCGGATCAGAACGAAGCAGCCAATGCCGGTTCCTGCTCCTCGACTTCACCTGCGGGCTCGCGCTCGGCGGGCTCGACAGGCTGGTCGGCAACGGTGTCGGCAGCAACCTCGGCTTCGGGCGCGGATGCTTCCTCGGCCTGCGGCGCCTCGGCTTGCGCCTGGCTCGTCGGATAGACCTGGGTGCCGTCGATCTTGATGAGACCGATGTGGACCAGCGTCGATTCCAGGTTCGCTCCCGGTTCCCCGGCGCGCTCGCCCTTGGTGCGGATGTACGGATCGACCTTCATGTCGTTCAGACGGAAGGCGATCAGCACCTTGCAGTCCCCTTCGATGGCCTGCACGCATCGGCGAACCAGATGCTCGGCTTCAGGGGGGGCGACGATGGTGTCGAAGTACCGATATTCCGGCTCATCGACAGGTCCGCACAGCGCGGCAATGGTGCACGACAGGAAGGGATCGCCATCTTTGGGGGTGACGTCCTTCACACGGCTGAGGTAGCCGATGCCGCGGGTGATCAGTTCGTACTGCTTGATCGAAGCCAGTTCGTCCCGGTCCATCAGTTCGGACTTGAGCAGACGTGCCTTGAGGGACGCGCCGGCCTGACCCTTCTTTTCACCTTTGTCGCGGATGTAGGGATCAGCCCGCAGATCGCCGGTGCGAAAGCGCACCAGCGGGCGCTGCTTGGGATCGTCAACGCCGATGTAGCGCTCGACCAGTTTCTTGGCCTCGGCACCCGAGACCTTGACGTCGAAATAGCGGGAGCTAGGGTCCTTTGCGGGACCGACCAGCGCGGCGATGGTGCACGCCAGGAAGGGTTGCGCACGGCGGCCGCCCCGGATCGGTACTTCACGGACACGCTGGATGTAGCCGATGCCCGAGGTGTGGAGGTCGAAATACGATTTCTCGTTGGATGTGGTGCTCATGGTGAATCTCCATAGGGATGAAGCGGAGACACACCGGCCCCACGATGCGGGGAAAGGTGCGTAACCCCGCGGTGGGTTGATAAGGCGAAAGCATCCGCCACCAGAGACTGGTGGCCGCTCGCGGACGGATGCGGTGCGAGCTGGCTCGGTCACGTAGTAGGAACTACGCCGCAACCTCGAAGACCGATGGTTGCCTGGCATGTCGCTGACAACGTCAGCAGGCATGGGGTCAGCATGGCCGGGCCTCGTGCGCGCGACAGCAATCAATCGGCATCCGGGCCTTTCCCTTTGTCCGCGCCTGGTGCCTGCCACAGGCACTTGGGGCCGCGCAGGTGCTCGGGGGTGTCGGCGCGGGGACGGCTGGGGCGGTCCCAGGCACCGCCGCCGCGCGCGCCGACCAGCCGCCAGCCAGCGGCGCGCAGGCTGGCGCCGCCTTCCTCGGGCAAGGTGTACGTGATCAGCCGCGTGTAGCCCAGGGCCTTGGCCGCCTTCCATGCGGCGCCATAGAGCTTGCTGCAGGTGTTCGGTGCGCCGTTGGTGCAGAGCCGGGTGACTTCGAGCGTCCGATGGCCACGCCGCAGATGCTATCGGTGGCGGACAGCGCGACCGCCAGGGCGAACTTCGCTCCCTGAACCGGACGGTGGTGGCGGTGGTGTTCCTGCACGAAGGCATTGGCGCAGCGCAGGGACACCGGCAGCAGGTGCAGCGATGGCGAGGTCGATGGCCTGTCCATGGCCGTCAATCACCGCAGAAGCAGGCGATCGACTCCTCGGCGGCGTCGAACAGGTCGCCTTGGTCGGCGGCGAAGCGCGCCAGGTCGGCGTAGCTGGGGCCATCGGCGCGGAACCGGGCGCCGCTGGGCTTGCTCGCAAGATTCAGCGATTCCATGCGAATCCACCACACGGCGGTCTCTGGTCGGGCCTTGATGAGGGCCAAGCGCTGCCCGCGTGGTTTCAGGAAACACAGGTCGCAGTTGCCTTCGAGCGTGCGCCCGTTCACCGTCAGCAGGTCGAGGTCGAACGCTTGCGCCTGCCAGAACGCGCCCACGTCGCGCACGGTGACGCCGGCATCCGCCAGCGGCATGCACATGGTCTCGTGGGTCGATTCGGTGGAATGGCCGCGCGCGCGAATCTTGGCGACGCGGCGCTGCTCGTCGGCGCGGATGCCGATCATCTGGTCCCAGTCTGTCCACCCCAGATGCCGCAGGTAGCGGTGCATCGGGCGGATCTTCAGGCTGGTCGTGCAGCCGCGCGCGACGGGATTGGGCAGGTACTGGCGCTTGCGTATCAGCGCCTCGAACGGTTCGCCCTGACGGCTGGCCCGGTCGAAATCGACCAGCATGAAGCCCGGCTCCATGGGCAGGTATTCCAGCCAGCGTATCGGCACCTGCCAGTGCTGGGCGCAGTCGCGCACAAACCGCAGGGTCGCTTCCACCTCCTTGCCGGTGTTGGCGAAGCAGACCACGGTGTCGGCAGGCAGGCCGCCATTGGCCTGCAACACGCGCCAGAGCATGTAGGCGCTGGTACGCCCGCCCGAGAAGCTGATGCAGGTCGGTTGGGTGATCTTGAACGGGTCGTGCATGCGGTCGTCTCCGTGGGTAGGTCGGCGGGCGGGCCGACGCGGCGGGCCATGGCGGCCGGAGACGAGCACGCACGCGGCGAAGGCCGCAGTGCGGAAAAAAGAAAGCCCCCAAGAAGGGGGCAGTGAGGGGATGGTGGTAGTCGTTGCGCTACACCGATGGCACCACCTCCAGCGACAGGTGCGTCGGGGTGGCGGACAGCATCAGATCGTCCGTGCCGTGCAGGATGCGTGCAAAGACGCCTTCCTTCGGGTCGAAGAACTCGCCGAAGTCGTCGCCACCCAGCTCGGCGCGCGCCAGTTCCCACCAGTCGTCAAACGGGTCGGTATCCGGGTTGCAGCCGACGGCATAGGCCAGCAGCTTCACGCGGCCATCGGGACGGCGCTCTCCGTGCTCGGCGAGGAAGTACACGCCCTGATCCTTGGCGAGGACGACGCGGCATTGGTTGGCAACGGCCTCGGCCAGCACGGGGCGCAGGTCGGAGCCTTTGAATCGCAGTGACATGCTTGATCTCCTGAAGAAAAAGGCCCTCCACCCGAATGGATGGAAGGCCTATTGGGCAAGTCGCCGATAGGCTGCGATCAGCCGTAGCGCCGCTTGGTTGCCTTGGCGTCGATCACGCTCACGTCGATCAGGCGCCAGCGCCCGTCGTCGATGAGCCGCTCCAGCACTTCACCGAGCATGTCGAAATACACCTCGTCGTGCCGATCGACCATCTCGCCGTCGCGGCGCAGCTCCACCACGTAGGTGTCGCCGCCGCGGTCGTAGAGGATCGTCACCTGGCCCTCGAACTTCGCGGTCGAAACCGTGAAGCTGATCGCCGGGGGTGTCTCGATGATTTTGGACGGCTTCGGATCGACCCAGGTGAAGTCGCGGGCGCCCGCATCGACCAGCATGTGGGTGATGCGCCGGAACCCGTCGGGAGCCGGCATTTCCTCCAACTGCTGGATGAGCTGCCCCAGTTCCATGCACTGCGGCTCGGGGATGGGCAGCTTGGCAGGCGCGGAGCCGAGGATGTGCCTGGTGATGGTGTAGGGAACACCGTCCGCGGTCTTCTCGGTGATCACTTCCGGGGTGTCCGCGCGCAGGCCGTCGAAGCGGCGGCGGGCATACGGTTGGACATGCACCTTGGCGCCTTCGCTGGGAACGGTGGTCACCAGGTTGGGATCGAGCACCGCGAATTCGCTGGGCTTGAGCTTGACGATGATGGCCTCGTCGTTGGCCGCGACCACCTTGCCGTCGAAGGGCTTGGGGTCGATAGCGAAGCCCAGGGTCGAGGACTGCGGCTGATCATCGAACACGCGGTACTTGAACGACCGCACGTTGCGGGGCACATGGCCTGCGACAAGCGAAGGCATCATGGATTTGATGAGGGAACGATCCATGGGAATCTCCTTGAAGAAGAACAAGGGATTCCTCGCCCGCAAGGGAGAGGTCCCTTGTGGGTGGATGGACGCGGTGCGTCCGTAGGAAGAAACGACCAGCAAGGCTTCCAGTGCTTGCAGCCTCGAAGGTCTCGGCTGCCTGGGCATGTGCCGGCAACGCCGACGAACATGGGGCAAGGATGGCCCTGGGCGGGGCTACCCGCCCGCATGAAACGGCACTTCGCCGCACCCGGTTTCCTGCGCTGGGCGCAAGAAAAAGCCCCTCGAAAGGGGCTGGATAGGTCAGGCTGCGTACACGAAGTAGTGCTCGCGCTGACGCGGGAAGAAGACATGCTTCCAGGTGTCGCCGCTGGTGTTGCCGCCGTCGAACACGACCATTTCGTAGTCTTCAATGTCGGTGTCCACCAGGTCGGCGCTGGCGATGTGGCGCATGTGCAGCGTGCCGCGCGTGCGCTCGAATACCAGGATCTGGCCGATGGCGTCGTCCTGGCTCATGGCGTTGACGCAGGCTCCGAGCTGGTGCTCGAAGTCCGGTGTGCGCGAAATGAGGTCGGGGAACATGAGGTTGCTCCTATGAAAATGGACCAGCCCGGCTCCTGGGGAGACGGGCTGGCATGGGGGGACAAAGAGGAAGGACGGCGTGTCGCGCGGCTGCTAGGACTCGGCCAGTGGCAGGCCCAGCAGCGCGGGTGCGTCGGCATCGAGGATCAGAATGCGCACATCGGCCTGGCCGGCCAGTTCAAGGATGTTCGCCAGGTCGTCCGGCATGCCCTTGCTGCGGTGCTCCTGCCGAAGCTGCTCGGCGGTGATGCCCTCGGCGTGCTCCAGGTTCTGGTCCGTCCAGGGCGTGGAGATCAGCTTGACGCCGATCGCCGGGCTGTACGGCACCCGGAAGGCGATGAACAGCATGGCCTCCGGCGTGGCGAGGTCCGCCAGGTTGGCGAGGTAGTGCCAGGTATCGACCGTGATGTGCTCACGGCTGATCTCCCAGCACCGGCTGTAATAGCCGGTCTCGAAACTCAGGCGCTGCACGACTTCCCGCGCAGCCTCGGCCGAATAGGCGTCACCGACGTGGACTGGGCGGCCGTCGAGGTCGTCACCATGGATGGCATAGACCACGGCCCCGATCACGCCTTCGCCGCTGCCACCTTCACCGGCATCGCATTCGGCCAGTACCCCGGCGCTCACGGGCTCAGGGCCGTTCGTGACCACCGCGAAATCGCTGGTGACAATGCAGGACGATGAAACCAGTTCCTCGTCGGAGAGGTGCTCTTGGCTCGGGTGGATGTTTCGCCAGACATGCGGACTTCCATCGTCGTAGCTGATGCACAGCGTGCGGACGATTTTCAGATTCCAGTAGCCGCGGAGAAAGGAATTAGGTTTCTGGGACATGGGAACACTCCAGATTGAATAGTGGAGCCAATTCCCGCCACCGGGAATTGGACCCGGTGGGTTGAAAGTAGAAAATGCGTCAGACAACGCTGACCACGACGGTGTCAGCACTGCGCTGGACGGCGGGAAATAAATGAGAGACATGGCCTTGTGGGCGCATGTCCCTCATCGGGAGTGAACGAAGACACGGTGGTGTGCCGGGGACCGGCTCACCAACCGTTGTAGTTCACGAGCAGGTCGGCGATGACCTTGCGGCGTTGCAGATCGAGACCGTCGAAGTCGGACAGTCCGTAGAAATGGCAGCGCTTGAGCATGGCACCGCCCTCGCGCGCGTTGTAGAAGCTGACCATGGCGGACAGGAACATGCGTTCCCCGCTGCTCAGGACGCCGAGGGCATCGTTGAGCAGCAGCATGTTGGGACGCAGATCCCACTTGCTCTTGGCCTGGTTCAGACCTTCACGGGTGCCATCGCCGAACCATTCGGGGCCAGCGATCTCGACGCCGCGCTTCCATGCCTCGAAAAAGGCTTGGGGCGCGGCAGCGAAATGCTGCTCTTCCCGCATGATCTGATCGACGACTTCCCGGGGCAGTAGCTGGTTCATGACGTGATTCCTCCAGTTGGATCAGGGAATGGCGAGCTGGGACCAGCCGCCTCTTTCGAGGGCACGTTGAGCCGCGGCATAGCTGCGGAAGTACTCGCGGGATTCCCGCGAAACGGGGCCTTCGGTATCGCGCGTGCCGATGTAGTGACCGGCGGCGCTTTGCAGGACTTCGAGCGGCAGGAACTTGCCGCAGTAGGTCGAGGCCAATTGGCCAAAAGAGGCTTGCTGGGACATGGACGGGCTCCTTGGAAAAGCGGGGCCTTGTCCCTCACGGGATGGCAGCTCCCGCATGCGGTGGACAAAAAAGCATCAGCGTCACAAGGACGCGCGTCCGCGCAATGGATGCGATGCGGACTGGTGGGTGACGCGGGAGAGACCCGCGGCAGCCTGGAAACCCTGGCTGCTGGCATGTGCTGACGAATCAGCGAACATGCGGGCAGCTTCGTGTGCGGGGCTCGCTGCGTCAGTTGGAAAATGGCATCCGGCCCAGCCCCGATTGATGCGCACAGAGAAAATGAAGCCCCGCATCGAGTGCGAGGCTGTCAGGAGGGTGCGTCGGCGCTTGGTCAGTCGGGCTTGTCGCCCAGGACATGCTGCTTCCACAGGTCGAATGCCTGCTCGGGCGGAAGCTCGGCGAGGATGACGATGGGCTGGGCCTGCCGGGCGCGCAGCGAAGCGAAGTACGCCTTGCGGTCGGCGATGGCCTTGAGCTTGATGCCTTTGATGAACAGCAGCTTGCCGTCCTTGATGAACAGCACCTTGTTGCAGATGTCGCGGTTGAACGCGGCTCGCACCTTGCGTTCTGCGTGCATGGCATCGGCCAGTTCATCGACCAGGAAGTCGAGCGTCATGTCGATGTAGTGAGGGTCTTCACCCTCCTGGCCGAGGTCGAGCGGCGCAGGCGGCAGTCCCTTGGCGAAGGTTTCGGCCTGAGCCAGCAGCGCCGCCTTGCCATTGAGCGCGCGCAGGAACGTCGAGCCGCCGTGGCCGTCGTTGCGGGCCTCGGCGATGGGAGTACCGTCGATCACGACGGTGGCGCTGAAGCACATCGTTTCCTCGCTGGCAAAGTCGGCCACCTTGAGGTTCTTCAGCGTGATGCGGTCTTGCTTGGTGATGTTGTCCATGGGAAGTCCTGAAATCGACCGGGTGGCGACATGCCCCTGACGGGACGTGGCGGCCATCCCGTGGGTTGGAGAAAAAAGAGGCATCAATGCCCCGGTGGGCAGCGTTCGCCGGTGAGATGCCGAGGCGAACTGGCGGGTGGCGCGGGTGGAACCCGCGGCAGCCTTGACACCCTGGCTGCGGGCGGCTGCCGGTACATCGGCAGTGCAGGAGGAAGAATGGCGCGGGCCGCAGGCTGCGTCGCCGATCAATCCGAAGCGGTCGAGCCCGTCTTGTGCAGGCACTGCACCAGCCGCTGGCCCAGCCATGCCATGCACGGGACGGCCATGGAGTTGCCGATCGCCTTGTAGCGCGGCGCGTCTGCGGCGGGCTTGCCGCGGTACGGGATCAGCGTGTAGTCGTTGGGCATGCCTTGCAGCCGCTCGCACTCCACGGGCATCAGCCGCCGCACGCGCCAATGCGACCAGTCGCCGGGGCCGGGGTCGTTCCAGTCGTAGCGGAAATGCGCCTCGAAGTCGGGGGCCAGCACATGGGCCTTGTCCGCGCCGCCGCCGCTGGTGCGTAGCGCGGCCGCTACGTTGCCGCCCAGCTCGAAGGCCAGGCCTTCGGCGCGACCACGCAGCGCGACGCTGAACACCATCGGCCGGCCCTGGCCCGGCTTGCCGCCGCCGGTGGAAAGCGTCCCGGCAAGCTGGCCGTGACCGGATTCGAGCCGCAGTTCGCCACGGGAGTTCTGCGCGAAGGCGACGGCCGGCACCACGCCTGCGTTCGCGTGGCTATTGCGATGCCCGCCTGCGCGCAGTGTCGGCGTCCGGTCCATCACCGCATCAGCGCCGCAGCCCTGGGCGGTGAAGGCGATGATCGGAGCACCCTTGCCGGTGCCGTCTTCGCTGCTGCCCTTGCCGCCATTGGCGGTGCTGAGCGTGTGGGTGATGTGGCCCGCGACGGACTGCGCGAGGAAGGTTTCGACCTCGAAGTCGTTCTTCGGGCCGGGCGCGGCGGTCAGGCAGGCGGCCACGTCGATGGGCCCCGCGGTATTACCACCACCGAACCCGAACGTCATGGTGACCTTGCCATAGGGCTGCTTCAGTCCTGCGAAGCCGCCTGCTGCCGCAGCGCCATGTCCAGCAGCGCGGGAAGCGTCTTGCCACGGCGCGAAGCCCGGCGAAGAATCCCCGCGCAGGCCGTCGCGCTCAAAAAGTACCTCGGCGGGATCGAGGTCATCTCCACCACTTGCCACAAGAAACACGCGCTTGCGGCGTTGGGCGACACCGAAATATTGAGCGTCGAGCACGCGCCAGGCGATGCGGCGGCGGGGTCCAAACACACAACCAGCGTGCGCCCATTTTTCCCCTGGCGGCTGGAGCGCACGGCCTTCTCCGGCCAGTGCGCCCAGGAAATGCCCGAAGGCATTGCTGCGGTCGTTGAGGACGCCCGGGACGTTTTCCCAGACGAGCGTTGCCGCCGGGCGGCGGTCTTGGTGGCGAGTTTGGTCGATGGCATTGGCAAGCTCCACATAGGCAAGGGTCAAGGCACCGCGCGGGTCATCCAGCCCGCGCCGCGCACCGGCAACACTGAACGACTGGCACGGCGTGCCGCCGACCAGGATGTCGGGCGCCGGCACGGTGCCGGCACGCACCTGGCGGGCGATCGCGGTCATGTCGCCCAAATTGGGCACGCGGGGGTAACGGTGCGCGAGCACGGCGCTCGGGAACGGCTCGATCTCGGCAAACCATGCGGCTTCGAGGCCGAGGGGTTGCCAGGCGAGGCTCACGGCCTCGATGCCGCTGCACACGCTGCCGTACAGCAGTGGCGCGGGCTGGGGCGCACCGCGTGGGGTGCGAGGTTGCGGGTTCATGGCGTGTCTCCTGTTCGTGTGGCCCTGGACCGTTTGGCCGGGCCGGGACGTTGATCGGCAGGAGAAAGGCGCCGAAGGCCGAACGGCCTTCGGCTCGGGAGGACAGAACCACCCGTGGGCTGATTGGCAGGCCTGGTCGTCGCTAGAACCGTCTGCTGTCAGCAATCGCACCCGGCGCATGTCGTGGTTCGCGCCGGCATCTTCTGGCGCACATCCGCGCACAAAAGGAGCCCAGTTTTTCGCCGTTGGGCACGGCATCGAATACCGCTGACCGTGAAGGGTCTCCGGGTGGCTCGCAGCCTGGCAAGCCATCGGGGGACCCTTCGCAGGGGCGGAAAAATGCAGATCAACAGAATGCGCCGGGAGACCCCGGACATGGTTCGCGGAGAAGCTACCTTCAGGTCCCGCAGCCGGGTACGGCTGGGCGGGACGCGCACACGGACATGAGAAGGCGTTGCGCGCTGGGCATCCCGCAGGGCGTGCGGGACATGGGCCACGCCGCCGATGGCGGGCACGGCTCTCGGGGAACGGGGTCGGTCAAGAGCCTTTGCGGCCGCTACTGCGCGGGCGCGAGGCACCGCGCTTGGACGCGCCGGTTTCGACCGGCAGCGTGCCTTTGCAGTCGGGATAGCGACTGCATGACCAGAAGGGGCCGGTCTTGCCGGTGCGCTGGCGCGTCGGTGCGCCGCACTGCGGGCAAGCGGGTCCCTGGGGAACCTTGATGGACAGCGAGGTGCTGCCGTACTGCGCGATCAGTTGCGAAATCCAGGCGGCCTGCTTGCCGATGAAGACTTGAAGGGTGAGCTGTCCGGCCTCGATCATGTCGAGCGCCTGCTCCCACACGGCGGTGGTTCCGGGGTCGGCAATCGCCGCAGGCACGGCGTCGATCAACGTGAATGCCGCATCCGATGCGCGAATGGAGCGTCCTTTCTTCACGAGATAGCCCCGCGTCAGCAGGCCGGTGATGATGTTGGCGCGCGTGGCTTCGGTGCCGATGCCCGTCGTTTCCTTCAACTTCTGTTTCAGGCGCGGGTCGGTCACGAAGCGCGCCACGCCTTTCATCGACTTGACCAGTTCGCCCTGCGTATAGGGCTTGGGTGGCATCGTCTTGAGCGCCTTGACCTCTGCCTCGGCTACTTGGCACGCCATGCCCTCGCGCAGGGCGGGCAGCACCTGGCTGCGCGCCGTGGCTTCACCGTCCTCGTCCGATTGGGGCTCGGCCAGCACCAGACGCCAGCCATTGACGACCACCTGCTTTCCGGTGGCCACCAGCTTCTGCTGGCCGCAGGAAAGCTCGGCGACGGTGCGGTCGAACTCGTGGTGAGGGAGGAATTGCGCCAGGTAATGCGCCCGGATGAGGCGGTACACGGCCAGTTCCCGCTCGCTCATCGCAGCGAGGTTCGCGGGTTCGAGCGTCGGGATGATGCCGTGGTGCGCCGTGACCTTGCCGTCGTTCCAGGCACGCGAGCGCTGCGAGCGATCGAGCTGGTCCATGATCTGGCGCAGTGACGGATCTGTCTTGAGCAGACTGTCCAGGACCGTGGGCACCTCGGCGAACATGCTTTCGGGCAGATAGCCCGAATCGGAACGCGGGTACGTCGTGGCCTTGTGGGTCTCGTACAGGGCCTGGGCGATTTCAAGGGTCTCTTGAACGTCCAGCCCGAACTGCTTGGAACAGACTTCCTGGAGCGTCCCCAGGTCGAACAGCAGCGGCGGGCCTTCGCGCACGCGCTCGGTCTCGACCGATACCACCTGGGTGTTGCCCGCAGCGCGGATCTGCTGCGCGGCCTGCTGGGCGATGGGCTGCTGCAAGCAGCGCCCGCCGTCGTCGGTGCAGCCAACGGGCGGAACCCACTGCGCGCCGAAAGCCTGACCGCCTGCGGACAGGGACACGTCGATGGCCCAGAACGGCACCGACTTGAAAGCCGCGATCTCGCGGTCGCGATCCACGACGAGCTTGAGCGTCGGCGTCTGGACGCGCCCGACCGACAGCACGCCGTCGTAGCCGGCCTGTCGGCCCAGCACCGTGAACAGCCGGCTGAGGTTCATGCCCACGAGCCAGTCGGCGCGCGAGCGCGCCAGTGCCGAGTAGTACATCGGCAGCGTGTCGGACGACGGCCGCAGCTTGCCGAGCGCGGTGCGGATCGACGCATCGTTGAGCGCCGACAGCCATAGCCGCTCGATGGGGCCGCGGTAGCCGCACAGGTCGATGATTTCGCGGGCGATCAGCTCGCCCTCGCGGTCGGCATCGGTGGCGATGACCAGATGGGTCGCCTTCGCCAGAAGCGCCTTGACGACCTTGAATTGCGTGGCGGTCTTGGGTTTGACCTCGACCCGCCACTGCTGGGGAATGATGGGCAACTGCTCCAGCGACCAGCGCTTGAGCGCCGGGTCATAGACCTCGGGCGCTGCCGCTTCGACGAGGTGGCCGATGCACCAGGTGACGGTGACGCCGGAGCCGATGAGGCAGCCTTCACCGCGCTGCGTGGCGCCGAGAATCCGGCCAATGTCTTTGCCCTGGGAGGGCTTCTCGCACAAGAACAGCCGCATGTCCGTCCATCCGATTTCCGTGGTTCATGGAGTCGCTGGAAACGAGGATGCCGAGCACCACCAGGGGCAGCAGCAAACAAGCTGCATGCGGTGGCGACCACTTTCACGGGATGGAATGGCTGGGACGGGAGTGGCATGCGGCCGCCGGTGTGCGCGCCGGGAGCCGCGATTTTCGGGAGCGAGTGGAAGCCGGTGGATGTTGATGGAGCTATCCCCTGGGGATAGCTCGCGAGGGCATGGGGCGACCGACGACTGCCACCGCCCCATGCCGGGTCACTTCCTGCGCTTCGGCTCCTTCAGTGCGGTCGGTTCCTGGGCGGGCTGGGGTTTCGGCTGCGCGTCCTGCGCGGTCTCCTGTTGCCTGGGGCTGAGGGTCACGGACTCGATGCGGAACGGCAGGATGCCGACGCTGCGCGCGTTGATCTGCCAGGTCTCGCGCGGCTGATCCTCGTTGTCCGTCCAGGGGTCACGCTCCATGCGGCCGATGACCAGCACGCGCATGCCTTTCTGGTACAGGTCCTTCCAGTGCGCGGCGTCGCGGTGCCAGATTTCCACCGGAGCCCAGAAGCCGCCGCGGTCCTCGAAGCTGCCATCCTTCTTGGGGATGGGGTTGTCGAAATAGACGTTCAGGCGCAGAAGGCGGCTGGGTTCATCGTTGCCGTTGGGGAACTCCCGGTACTCAGGGGGCGAACCGATGTTGCCCTCGCCAGAAAAATGCGTGCTCATGTTGCAATCTCCGTGGTGGTTGAAATATCCGCACCTGGTTGGCGGCGGGCGCGTGCTGGGGTGCCTTGCGCGATTACCGATCGCGCAGGGTGGGCGGTGTGGACTTGAGTCGGCGCAGGTAGGCGTCTTCCGCCTCGGCGGCCTTGCTGGCGCACTCCTGGGCCTGCCTGCCCAAGGTGTGCAACAGGCTGATCTGCATGTTCTGCGTGATGCGCTGAAGCTCGATCGCGTGCAGGTCGGCCAGCAGGTTGACCGGCGTGCTGGTGCTCGCCATCAGTTCACGCCACAAGGCGACGCCCATGGCCGAGCGGTCGTGCTTGCGCCAGCGAAGAAACGCCGTGCCTGCGCCAGTGGTCTGCTGGGCCAGCTCGATGGGGAGCAGGTGGAAGGGATGCCCGACGGCCTGTGGCAGCACCTGTCGCTGCGCCAAGCCAATCAACTCGTCGCGCGTGGCGAAGCACTGGCTGGCCCAGGCCTCCAAGTCCCCTTTACCTTTAAAGGGCTTTAAAAGGCCTTTTAGAGAGGCGGCGTGTTCCAGCCGCATGAAGGCGGTCTGTTGCAGCGGACGGAAGTAGCGGGTGTCGCAGTTCGGGTCGCTCATACCTGCGCGTCCTCGCCCGCAGCGGTCTCGGGTGCCTCGGTGGTGGTGGCCTCGTCGGTGGGGGCATCGGCTGCGGCAGGAGCCTCACCGCGCTGTTGCAGGCCACGGCGCACGATGGGGGGCTCGAACTTCGAGCGGCGCGTGCCTTCCAGCACGTCCTGCGGCAGCTCCCCGAACTTCTCCAGCGCCGCGCGTGCTGCGGCGTTTTTCGCCGCGAAGTCGTCGCGGGTGCAGCCCGAATAGCGGTACTGCTGGGCCAACGAGAACAGGCTGCGCAGCGCATGCGCGCCCTCGTTGAGCCAGCGTTCGAGCGTCGAGCGATCGATCAGCGCGGTGTGGTGCGCGAGGATCAGCTTGCGGGCGATGTCGTCGTAGTCAGCCAGCAGATACACCGCAGCAAAGCCCAACTGCGCATTGACGAACAGCGGCAGCTTGACGGGCTGCACGTTGAGGTTCTCGCCCAGGGTGAGTGCCGGCGGCACGCTCGCCAGGGCCTGGTCCACCTGCTCGCGCAGCGATTGCAGCGTGGCCTTCGTCTGTTCGAGCTTGTCCTCGATGCGCAGCATCCAGAAGTCGCTGTACGGGTCGTCCTGCTCCGAGCCGCGCCGCATCTTGTTCATCTGGGCGATGTAGCCGTTCAAGCCGACGATGCCCGGGCGCCCCTCGGCGGCAGCGCGGCCGTGCCAGATGCGAGAGGCGTGGTGCGTGTGCAGCGTCAGCGACATCGCGCTGCGCAAGGGGCCGAGATTAAGTTGCAGAGGTTCGTTGGTCGTTGCCATGGTGTCCGCTCGTTGTTGGAAAAGAGCGGCCAGCTTCGGCAGGAAGCGGAAGGCAGTCAGTCAACAAACCGAAACCCACCCATCCCCGGTTCAGGGCGCGGCGGGTGCATGCGTCGCGAGCTATCCCCTGGGGATAGCGCCATGGAGCGCCAAGGAACGCTGCACGCCTGGATCAGCGTGGACAGGGCCGATCCCGCGGCAGGCGATCGAGGCCTGGCGTACAGCGGTTCGACGTCGTAGCTGTCAGTGGAACTATCCCCAGGGGATAGTTCCATGGAGCGCCAAGGAACGCTGCACGCCTGGATCAGCGTGGACAGGGCCGATCCCGCGGCAGGCGATCGAGGCCTGGCGTACAGCGGTTCGACGTCGTAGCTGTCAGTGGAACTATCCCCAGGGGATAGTTCCATGGAGCGCCAAGGAACGCTGCACGCCTGGATCAGCGTGGACAGGGCCGATCCCGCGGCAGGCGATCGAGGCCTGGCGTACAGCGGTTCGACGTCGTAGCTGTCAGTGGAACTATCCCCAGGGGATAGTTCCATGGAGCGCCAAGGAACGCTGCGCGCCCGGATCAAGCGCGGACAAGGCCGATCCCGCCGCTGGCGATCGGGGCTTGGCGTGCAGCGGTTCGACGTGTAGCCGTCAGTGGTACTATCCCCTGGGGATAGCTCTACTGGAAGCCACTGGCATCCACTTCACCGCCTTGCAGGCCCGCTCACTTGCTGGCGAGCAGGTTGTGCAGCCGCTCGATGTGCTGCCTGGCGACTTCTGGTGGCACTGGCTTGCCCCGCGGCTGGGATGGTGGCGGTGCTGGTGGTGGCCGCTCATTCGGCGGAGCGTGTGCCGATGGCGCGT